>AP027131.1 GCA_027925225.1 Candidatus Hepatoplasma vulgare | reverse complement strand
ATATACACTTTATTTTAAAAGAAAAAAAGATTATTTCTTTTATTTATTAACATTTTATTAACAATTAAAAAATGTTAAAAAAAATTTAACAACTTTTTAATAAGTTTTTTTAAATTTCTTTTCTATATAATTTTTATTAGGAGTGTTTTACTCTTTTTTGTGTTATCTACAATATATATATTAAAAAGTGAAGGTGAGTAAGGTGAAAAGAACATATCAACCTAATAAGTTAAAAAGAAAAAAGACGCATGGTTTTAGAATTAGAATGTCTAGTAAAAATGGTCGTTCTGTTGTAAACTCAAGAAGATCCAAAAAAAGAGGAAGGGTATCTTCTTCATCAAAATAAATGAAAAAAGATTTTCTTCTTAAAAAAGAAGAATTATTTGAATTAGTAATTAAAACAGGAAAGAAAATATATTTTAAAGAACTATCAGTTTATTGATTATCATCAGAGTCATTTCAAGTTGGTATTTCAGTTCCGAAGAAATTAGGAAATGCAGTTTTAAGAAATAAAAATAAAAGACAAATAAAAAACATAATAGATACTTATAAATTTGAAAAAATAAAAAAACAATTTGTAATTATAGTAAATAAAAATTTTATAGATAAAACATTTGAAGAAAAGAGCAAAATAATTAAAACAGTCTTAAAAAAAATATCTAAAGTTTAGATTTTGAAATGGCAAAACAAGATCATACATTTTATAGAGAAGCAAAAAAATCATTTTTAGATGGAGAATCATTTTCTTGGAAAAGTGTTTTTAAGAAATTTTTAAAATATCTAAAATGAGCACTTTATACATTCTTAATAATGACTTCACTTTGAGGCTGTGTTAATGAATTTAGACACACCACTTCAGGAGCGGTATCTCAAGGTATTGAATTTTATTCAAGTTATGATTCAGTAATTCCTAATATTTATATGGGTGAAGAATCTTCACATGTTTATGAAATGTATTCAACAGGTGTAGATTCTGAAACGCAAGAAGAAGTAAAAGAAAAAATACCTTTTGAATTTTATACAATAAATCCTAATTTTAATCCAGAAATAACTTCTGAAGATAAAGTTGAAAATGTAAATTATGATGACCTTTTTATAAGATCTTCTGATGTAACAACATCTACAGGAGAGCATTCAACACAACCGCTTTCTTATACAGTGGATGAGTCAACTGCTCAAGCTTATTTATATCTTTATGATTGATCTTTTTATAATGATGGTAAATCATTACAGACAGAAACTACAGATGGTGTTCCATGAGTTCTTCCTTATTACACTTTACCACAATATTTTTATGATCTTGATAATGCCGATATAAATGGAGATGGATCAAAAAATTTTGTAGATTTTTATATAAAAATATATGGTCAAGATGAAGCCCTTAATAATGGACTTATAAAAGAAGATGAAGATGGAAATATAACTTCAGTTCCTTTTTATGAAAAATTTATTGTTCCTAATGATTCATTAGTTAATTTAGAAAATTTAGGAACCGATTGATGAGAAGATCCAGCTAATTGAGAAATAATTGATGGAGAAACTGATACTTTTATAGAACAAGAAGATTGAGATAATCCTGATATTTATGATACAAATAGAAAAAATGAAGTTGCTTATGAACAAATGGTTTTTTATACTAATGCTGCTTCTTTTATCTCAGGAAAAGAATTTAGCTCAAGCGACATTATTTCAATGGATATAAATGGAACTCAAGAAAATATTTCAATTCATGATTTGATAACTACAGTTCTTTTTCAAGGAACTGTAATTAATGAAGTTTATACAGCTTCATTTCCTATAATTCAAGATATTGATTTATATAAATCAGATTCTAGCTTAACATATGAACTTTATTCTGGTCTTGGTTATTCTATTGTTTCTCAAAATAGAGCTCATCCACTTTATCCTTCTGATAGTGCGATAAATACTTTTGATAATTATAGTGTATCAGGTGAAGAAAGTTCAACTGGAATGCGTGATCCTAATTGATATGAAAATACTGAAGCAGGAACTCAAGAGAGAACAAATAATGCTGGTTGAGCAATGCTTGAAGAAGATGGAGATTTTATAGAAATTAATAATTATTCAAATAGCAACACTAATTATCTTTATGGAGATACACAAGAAGATTTTAATGCAAATATGCAAAAATATAGAACTTCAATAGATGAAACAGGAACTAATTCAGGTTATTATGTAAATGGAACAGTAAATGCTTCTGCGGGAATAGAAAATGGTAATTCTATTGGAGTTGACACACAAGAAAATTTTATTGGAATTTCTTCTATTGGTGAGACTTCTATTGATGGAGGAACCTATCAATATTTAACTTATGATTCAACTGTATATGATGCAATAGATAAGTCTGGGCAAGACGGAAACAACAGTGATAGAGATATATTCTCTTCTTGAAATGATTGAGGAGATGCTTGGGATCCAGATTATGGTCCAATGTATGGATTATTTGTTTTTCCTCTTTCTCAATTATCAATATGAGTTAGTACATGATTTCCTTATAGTACTTTTGGAGCTTGAGGAGTAATATTAGGAATATTTATTATTACTTTTATGCTAAGAGGTATAGGACTATTGCTTTCTGTTGGTTCTAGTAAAAATCAACAAAAAATGCAAGAAATTCAGCCTATTTTAGCTGAAGTTGATGCTAAATATGCTGTTTATGATAAAAAAAATAAACAAATGAAAGCTAAAAAGCAACAAGAAAAAATGGGTATTTATAAGAAATATGAAATAAATCCTTTTGCCTCCCTTGGCACGGTTTTTATTACACTTCCAATTTTTCTTTCCTTATTTATTATTATTTCTGCAATTCCTATTTATAAAATTGCTTCAGTTGGTGCATTCTCTTTTTCTGTGTCTTCTTTTTATGGAATGTTTAATATAAGTTCTTTATTTATTGTTTATCTTTTAGTAGGGATTACCGTTGGTTTTGCTCAAGGTATTTCTTCAAAACTTCCAGGTTGGCTTGCAAATAAAAGAAGAGGAGTAAAACAAGTTGATGAAGCAACAAAAAAAGCTCTTAAAAAACAAAGAAGAACACAAAACATTTTAGTTGGAGTATTTGTATTTATTGGACTTACTGTTTCTGTTTTACTTGCGATTTATTGGATATTTTCAGCATTATTTACAATTACAAATGAACTTACAAGACATTGGCTAAAAGAAAGAAAGGCAAAGAAAATAGCACAAGGTAAGGTATAATAATCTTTGTCTAAGGTAATTAAGATGATAAATGTTGAAAAAGTAATTGAGTTATTAAATGAAAAAGGACAAATGACTTTTAAAGAAGTTTGAAAAGTTTTTGAAAAAAATTATTTAAGTGATTTTTCTGAAGAAATGGATAAAAATGTTTTAAAAGCAGATTTGCTTCTTTCTATGAGTAAAGATGAAAATATAATTTTAATAAGTAAAAATAAGCAAAAAAAATGAGATTTAAGAAAAAAATATTCATTAGATCAAGTTAGAAAGATAAGCACCGAAATTTTAGATGAAGAATTAGATAAAATAGAAAATCTAATGGATTAATTTCATTTTTTCTGTATTTAAATTCATTTAAAAAATATATAATATATTATAAGGATAAGTTTTTTACTTATTTTACTGTGGGAGGATTTATGCAAAAAGAAAAACATCCAAAATATATAGAATCAAAAGTTACATGTATAAGTTGTGGTAACTCTTTTACAACTCACTCACTTTCAAAAGAAATTAAAGTTGATGTTTGTTATAATTGTCATCCTTTTTACAATGGTAAAATGTCAAATACTTCAAAAACTGGTAGAATAGATAGATTTAATAAAAGAATTGAAAAATCAAGAAAGTAATAATACTTAATGGAAAAACAAATACTTGATAAATTAATTCAAATTGAGAATGAATATTTGGAAATTGAAAGAAAAATAAATGATCCAAATATTTTTTCTAATATAGAAAAACTTAAATTATTAAATAGTCTTTTTAAAAAATATAAACCAATTTATGAAGAATATAACAAATATAAATCACTTACAAAAGATATCAACGATTTACATTCAATAATAAAAAGTGAAACAAATAAAGATTCAATAGATTCCTATAGAAATCTATTGAAAGAAAATTTTGAAAAAGAAGAAGAAATTTATCAAAACATTTTAGATCTTCTTGTAGAAAAAGATCCAAATGATGAAAAAAATGCAATTATTGAAATCAAAGGAAGAGTAGGCGGAGAAGAAGCAAATTTATTTGCTGCAAATATTTTTGAAATGTATAAAAAATATGCATTAAAACAAAATTATGAATTAGAAGTAATTGATAGTAACGTTTCAGAACAAGGTGGTTATTCTTCAATTACTTTTTTTGCAATAGGAAGAGATGCATATGGTAAGTTTAAATATGAATCAGGCACTCACAGAGTTCAACGTGTTCCAAAAACAGAATCACAAGATAAGCTTCAAACCTCAACTGTTAGCGTTTATGTTATTCCAGAAAATGACGAATTAAATATTGAAATAAATCCTAATGATTTAAGAATAGATACTTATCGTTCTTCTGGCGCTGGTGGTCAACATGTAAATAAAACAGATTCAGCTGTTAGAATAACTCATATTCCTACTGGACTTAGTGTTTCTTCTCAAGATGGAAGAAGTCAACACGATAATAAAGATAAAGCAATGAAAACATTAATTTCAAAAATAAATAATCTCCAATTAGAAGAAGAAAGAGAAAAAGAGACTGAAACTAAAAGAAAAATTTTAAGTTCAAGTGAAAGATCAGAAAAAATAAGAACCTATAATTATCCTGAAAATAGAGTTACTGACCATAGAATAAATTTAAAACTAAAAAAACTAGATCAAGTTTTAAATGGAAATTTAGATGAATTTATAGATGCATTAAGCAAAAACTATAATGATGAAATTTAATAAAAAAGTAGAATTATTATCTTATTTAAAAAACAAAGATGAATTTTATAAAAAAATGTTTGAAAAAGTTTTTATAAAATATTTTTCTATTTCAAATAATGAATATTATAAAAATTTTGTTTATTTTGAATTAACAAAAAAAGAATTAAAAATAATAAACAAAATAATAAATTATGAAACCAACAACAAAGATGCAACCTTTCTTTATGGATTTAAATGATTTTATGATGAGAAATTTATTGTAAAAAAAAAGTTTTTGTGCCACAACCAGATACTGAAGGACTAATTGATTTAGTATTAAAACAATTTGATAAAAAATGTAATGTACTAGAAATAGGTTCTGGGAGTGGTGTTATTCCGATTATTCTTGCAAAATATAAAAATTTTGAAATTGATTCTTTAGATATTAATAAGAAAGCAATTAAATTATCAAAGGAAAATTATTATATTAAATTACCCAAATTAAAAGGTAAAATTAATTTTATTTATGCTGATTTTAATAAATATTTTTTTTCCAAAGAATATGATATTATTATCTCAAATCCTCCTTATCTTGTTAAAAACGATAAAGAGATTTCAAGTTGAGTTAAAAGAAATCAACCTAAAAAAGCGCTTTATTCGCCTAAAGAAGAATTATTAATTTTTAAAGAAATTTTTGAACTAGCAAAAAAAATTAAAAAAGATGAAATTTATATTTTTTTAGAAATAGGTTACAATCAAAAAGAAAAATTAGGAAACTTATTAAAGAATTATAACTTTAAAAAAGTTGATTTTTTTAAGGACTTATCAAAGAAAGATAGGTATTTAAAAATTTATGTCTAGTAAAAAAACAATAAAACTTTATTCAGAACATTTTGACACAGAAATAAGAAAAAATAAATTTTTTAATGGTTTTAACATCGTTAAATCAATAAGTGAAGGTCTTACAGTTATTCCTAATAAAGACCCTAAACAAACGATTACTTCCCCTATAGAAGGTAAAATAAAATTTATTTCAAAGAATAAAAATTTTTTTATTATTAATACAAAAGATAATAAAAAATACCATCTTTATATTAAATTAAATACTTTAGAAAAAAGCGATAAAGCTTTTAAATTATTTGTTAAAAAAGGAAAAAAAATTAAAAAATCTCAAAAAATATTAGAAGTAGATTTTTCTAGATTAGATCCTTTAAATAGAGTAAGCGATATCTTTTTTTATGAACAAAAAGATAAAGAAAATGAATTTCTTGAATCAAAAATAGTTAAAAGTAGAGATATTAAAAATTTGGAAAAGATTTTTAATATTATTTAATTTAAAAAAAGAGTCAACCGACTCTTTTTAGATTTCTATATTTTCTAATTTATGAATTAAATCTTTCTTCTGCCTTTTCTCAATCTATAACACTTCAAAAATCACTTAAATATTCTTTTCGATTTGCATTATGCTTTAAGTAATAGGAATGCTCTCAAAGATCCACTCCAATAATCGGAGTAAAATTCAGGAATCATGGATTATCTTGATTAAAAGTTTTGATAATTTTAATTCCCTTTCCTCCTCTTTTTACTAATCAAACTCAACCTGAACCAAAAAGAGAAAGTGATTCTTTTTCAAATTCGCTTTTAAAATTTTCAAAACTTCCTCATTTACTTATAATAGCTTTTTTTAAATTTCCATCTTCAGTAAGTTGTTTTGGATTTTTTGTTAATTCTGTTCAAAGAAAATTATGATTAATTAATCCTCCGCCAAATTCTCTTATTGCAATCTTAAGTTCTTTATTTTCAATTGATTGATAATTCTTCATAAGATCATTTATTGTTGGATATTTTTTCTCTAAATTCTCTTGATTGTGTGTTTTTAATGCATTATTTAATTTTTCTTCATAACCTCTATGATGTACATCATAATGAAACTTCATTGTTTGTTCATCGATATAAGGTTCTAAAAAATTGTAATTGTAAGGCAAGTTAATTTTTTTGTATCCCACAAAAACCTCCACAAAAATTATAAATAATAAATTAATAATTTTTGTTATTTAATTATAAAGATTATTTAAAAAATTTATTACAAACAAAATAATATAATTTATACAACTATGTTTTTAACAACATTATTTATTCCAAATGATATAGCAATATTGTCATTATATTTATTGTATTTGTTTATATTAAGTTATGCAATTGGTACTTTAATAGGTAATTATTACCATTTTGAAAAGTATAATTTTTTTCTAAAGATAAATATAGGATTTTTATTATTATTTGGTCTTAATTTTTTCTTTTATTCTTTTTTCATGCTTTTTAATATATCTCAAGATGTAATGATTATTTTTGAAAAAATAAAGGACTTTTTTATATTATTTTTCTTAATTTTTTCATTTAAGAATTGAATAAATTTTAATCAAAAATATAATTTTTTCTTTTTCAAGAAAACAATAATTACATTTTTATCAATAATAATAATTTTTGTTACTTTTTATTTTTCAGAAAAAAATTTAGAATTTTTTAATCCATCACAATCGCTAGATGTTTCATATCCTTTTTATCAATATTATTACAATGATATTTCTTTACAAATACAAATTTATGAAGTATCAAATTCAATTTTTTTAAATTATTTTTTAGTTTTTTTATTTTCTTATTTAATTTACTTTTTAACTAAAGGAGTTATAGGGCAAAATAACAAAAATTACCTTTTTTCTGAGATTTTAATTTTATCTATTTCATTACTTTTTACATTTTTAATAAATGTATTTTCAACCTTGAGTGAATATTATTTTGTAATTTATTTATTTATTTTTGCTATTTTCCTTTTATATGAAAAGGAAAACTATAAATCAAAAAACAATATTTTCAATCAAATAATATTATTTTCAATATTTTTAAGTTTTTCATCAACAAATTGAGGAATCTTTTATTTTATATCTTTTTCTTTTTCATTAATTTTTTATTTACTCTATAAAGAAGAAAATATTTATTCAGTTTTTTCTCTTTCTTTAGTTTTAATATTTATTCAGTTTTTTCTTTATATTTATAATATTTCAATATTTTATGGATTGTTATTTTTTATAATTGGATTATTAATATTTTATTATCCAGTTGCCTCCCTCTTTAAATGAGAAAGAAGCACAGAGCTTTTAAATTTTGAAGAAAATCTTAAAAAAAATCAAAAGAATTTTATTTTTGCTTTTTTAATTTTTATTTTTGCTTTAAATTTATTTTTTATTTTTTCAGATGCAAATGGTTATTTTGATAAAATGGGAAATTTATTATATTTTGATACATTTTCAAATGCAAGCTATTCACTTAATTTAACAATTTCAATTTTATTTTTTACTTTTATAGTTCTTACAACATTTTATTTTTTCTTTTATTTAATTTTTTATAAAAAATTTAAAGATAAAGAAAATTCATTTAGTTACTTTTTTTCAATAATATTTATTTTATTTTTTAATCCTTTTACAATTGTTACTTTTTCAATAATTTTTGATTTATCTTTAAATTATGATATTTATTATTTATTATTTTTCTTATTTATTATTTTCTTTACTTTAAATTTTGTTAAAAATTTAAATAAAAAATCAAGGGTATAATTTTATTAATATGACAAAAAATATAGAAGAAAAAATAGAAAAATTAAGAAAAAAAATAGATAAATGAAATGAAGAATATTATCTAGACGATAATCCAAGTATAGATGATGCTATTTATGATAAAGCAATGAATGAGCTTATTGATTTAGAAAAAAAATATCCTAATTTAATTACTATAAATTCTCCAACACAAAAAGTAGGGATTTTTTTAAAAAAAACTTCCTTTAAAAAAGAAGAACACAATATTGAACCTATGCTTTCTCTTAAAAATGCATTTAATGAAGGAGATATATTTCATTTTGATGAACAAATTAAAAAAGAAAATATAAAAGATTTTTCTTATTATATTGAACCTAAAATAGATGGACTATCAATCTCTATTTCTTATAAAAATGGAAAACTTGTAAGAGCACTTACAAGAGGAGACGGGAAAATAGGAGAAAATGTAACTCAAAATATTTATGAAATTAAATCCATTCCAAAAGAAATTTTTTTAAAAGACGAAATAGAAGTAAGAGGGGAAGTCTATATTTCACTAGAATCATTTGAAGAAATTAATAAAAAAAGAATTTTAAAAAATAAAGAATATGAAAAAAAAGGAAGAAAGCCATTAGAATTATTTGCAAATCCAAGAAATGCAGCAGCTGGAACTTTAAGACAATTAAATTCTTATATTGTAAGAGAAAGGAAGCTAGATGCATTTTTTTTCTTTTTGCTTTTTAAAGATAAAACAAAGGGCAAAGAAACACAAGAAAAAAATATGAATTTATTGAAAAAATTAGGTTTTACAATTAATTCTCATTTTAGAATAGCAAATAATGTTAATGAAGTAATGAAAAGCATAAAAGAAATTTCAAATTTAAGAGATGATTTAAATTATGAAATAGATGGAATTGTAATTAAATTAAATGAAATATTTAATTATGAAAAATTAGGAGTTACTTCAAAATTTCCTAAATGAGCTATAGCATATAAATTTCCAACAGAAATAAAAGAAACAAAATTATTAAAAATTTTTCCTACTATTGGCAGAACAGGAAGAGTTACTTATAATGCACAATTAGAAAAAATTACATTATTAGGTTCAAATGTTCAAAAAGCAACATTACATAATGCAAATTATATAAAAGGATTAAATATAAATGAAGGAGATTATGTACTTGTAAAAAAAGCAGGAGATATCATTCCAAAGGTTATTGGTTTATCTTTAGAAAAATTTAAAGTTAATAAAGAAGAATGAAAAGAAGCAAAAAATTGTCCAAGTTGTAATTCAGAACTTAAAATTTTTGAGGGTGAAGTAGATCAATATTGTATTAATATTAATTGTCCTGATAGAATTTTAGAAATATTTATTCATTTTGTTTCAAAAAAAGCAATGAATATAGAAGGACTTTCAATAAAACAAATTGAGAAGTTTAGAGATTTAGGTTGAATTAAAAAAATCACAGATATTTATAATTTAGAAAATCATAAAGAAGAATTATTAAATATGGATGGTTATAAAGAAAAATCTGTTAATAATTTACTTTCTTCAATTGAAAATTCAAAAAATCAAAATTTAAATAATGTTCTTTTTTCTTTGGGTATAAGACATATAGGTGAGAAAACTTCATTTGATTTAGCTAGAAAATATAAAGATTTAGAAATAATAAGAAATCTAAAATATGATGAATTATTAAAAGATGATGATTTTGGAGAAGTAAAATCAGGATCAATTATTAAATTTTTTGAAAATAAAGAAAATATAGAAATAATTAAAGAATTAAAAGAAAAAGGAATAAATTTTATATATAAAGAAAGTATATTAAATAGAAATAATTTTTTTTATAATAAAAAAATTTTAATTACTGGGACTATCCAAGGAGCTACAAGAATTGAAATTAAAAATCTTTTTATTTCTTATGGCGCAATACCCGTAAACACAGTAACTAAAGATTTAGATTATTTAATTGTAGGAGAAAATCCATCAAATAATAAATTAAATAAAATTAGTAAAGATAAGATAATAGAGATAATAGATATAAATCAATTAAAACAAAAATATGGATAATGAATATAAAGTAGAAGAAAATAGATCTTTTTTTTATAAACTTTATAAAAAATTACTTTATAAAAATAAAGGATATAAACAATTAATACTTTGATATTTATTAATAATTTTTATTGGAGCATTACTTTTATTTTTCCCTTTTACAAAAACTTCAGATGGAAAAGAATACGATATAAATTTTTTAGATGTTCTATTTATTTCTTCTTCTGCTTTTTCAGACACTGGTCTTAATGTATTTTCAATAAGCGATGTTTATAATCTTTTTGGTCAATTAATTATTTTCTTTCTTATTATGCTCGGAGGTATTGGTTGATTTACTTTTAAATATTTTATAATTACCTTTATTTTTTATAATAGTAAAAATAGAAAAATAGAAAGTGAAGCTAAGCGAGAGCTTGGAGAAACACATAATTCAGAAACAAAAGAAATAATAAAAGTTGCTGTATTTTCTATGATTTTAGGAATTATTATTTTTGGAATTATTTTTGGAATTATTTTTGCTACAGTAGATCCAAGACCTTCCGAAGATTATATAAATGCAGGTTATACAGGAACAGAACTTAAAGGCGATTGAGGCCAATCTTTTTGAACAGGCTTTTTTCATGCAAATGCTTCTATAAATAATGCAGGTTTTGATATATTAAATGGAAATACATCTCTTGCTGAATATTATAGTAATTATGGTTTTCAAGTATTAACATTAATATTATTTATTTTTGGAGGTATTGGATTTGCTGTAATTTATGATATTAAGAAAAATATTGTAAATAAATCAAAAGGACAAGGATTTAAATTTTCTTTATTCACAAAAATTTCTGCATTAATATATTTTTCGGTTGCTTTTATTGGATTAATTCTTGTTTATATTACAGAAGCAATAAAATATGCAATTGATGAAGGGAGCTCATTTCTAGGTAATTCCAATTATGGAAATATGGGAGAAAAATATTGAGCACTAACATTTAATACTTTTTCAACACGTAATTGTGGATTTTCAACATTTGATTTAAATGAGCTTTCTGACACAAGTAAAGGAATATATATCTTGATGATGTTTATTGGTTCAGGGCCAGGATCTACAGCTGGTGGAATAAGAACAACAACAACAGCTATTCTTTTAATATATTTCTTTTCACTATTTAAAAAACAAGAAAGAAAAAATGTTATTTTTAATAAAAAAATTTCAAATGAAACAATTGATTTAAGTAAAAAAATATTCCTTTCTTCTTTAGTAATTGTATTTAGTGTTTCTATTATTATTTCAATAGAGGATGTTTGGGTTAATGATAATATCGATTCTTATTTAAGCGCTTTATTTATTGCTACATCTGCTTTTGGGACAACTGGACTTTCAATTGGGACATCAACCGTAAATGGAATTTCAACAATTGGAATTTCTACAGAAATTTTTGGAATTTTAACAATGATTATAGGACAAATAGGAGTAGCAAATTTAATTAAAGCATCATCAAGATATGATGAAAATAAATTAAAACATAGAAAAATAAATATGTCATTTTATTTAGAAGAAGATCTTAATTTAGGTTAATCAATTTTTTTAAATAAAAAATCTATTTTAATAATCTTTTTATTATCTAAGTTTTTATTTCAATTATCAAAATTATGATTTTCTTCTTGAAACATTTCTAATATTTTTTTACTTGAATCAATAAGTATAGGACTAAATAAAATAGATAAATTTCATATTTCTTTAAATATGAAATATAAATGTTCTTCTAAATCTTTGTTTTTTAAATTTCATATTTCATTTTTGTCAATAAAAATATTTAACTTATCAGTAAAATTTATAATCAGTTTTGAAGATTCAAAAAAAGAGTAAGAATTTAATTTTTCTTTAAATTCATCTTTTAAATTATCAAATTCATTTTCTTCTTTTTTAAATTTTTCACTTTTAAAAATAATTCCATTTGTTTTTTTAAATAAAATTGAAAGCATTCTATTTATTAAGTTTGAATATTTGTTCACAAGAATACCATTAATATTTTTTTTTAATAATTCTTCTGAAAATTTACCATCTTCTCCTATTGATATATTATTAATTAAGAAAAATCTTATTGCATCTCTTCCATATTTTTTTATTAATTTTTCAGGTTGAATAAAATTATTCATTGATTTAGACATTTTTTTTCCATCTAAATCAACAATTCAACCATGAGAAAGAATTTGTGGTAATTTATATCCATACATTTTTAAAATTATTGGTCAATAAATTGCATGAAATCTTGTAATTTCTTTTCCTATAATTTGTAAAATTTCTACATTTGATTTTTTATTTCAAATATCATCAATTTTTCATTTTGAATTTTTATATTTAAAAGTAGATAAATAATTATTGAGAGCATCAAATCAAACATAAATTGTTTGTTTTTCATCATTTTTTAAATTAATTCCTCAATGAATATTTTCTCTTGTGATTGAAAGATCTTTTAATTCCGGAATAAAGTTTTTTAATAATTCATTTCTTCTTGATTTTGGTTTTAAAAAATCATTTGTTTCTAATTTATTTTTTATTCAGTCTTTATACTCACTAATTTTTAAAAAATAAGTATCTTCTTCTAAATATATTAATTCTCTATTACAATTTGGACACTTGTTATTTTTTGCTTGTGTTTTTGTAAAAAATTCTTCATCATAAACACAATACAAACCACTATATTTACCTTTATATATTTTTTTTTCTTCTAATAACTTATTAAAGGATTCTTGCACAAAATTTATATGAGTTTCATCTGTAGTTCTAATAAAGTGATCATATTCAATACCTAATAAACTTCATAAATTTTTAAAATTTATAATTATTTTATCTACAAATTCTTTTGGACTTTTATTTTCTTTTTTTGCTGAAAGATAAATTTTTTCACCATGTTCATCTGAACCAGTTAAAAAATAAGTTTCATAATTATCATTTTTTTTATATCTATTTATAATATCTGCTAACACTGTTGTATAAGCATGCCCGATATGCAAATTATTATTCGGATAATAAATAGGTGTAGTTACATAAAATTGCTTTATTTTTTTTTTCATATTGTTTTAATTATAAATTACTAGTTATCTATTATATTTAACAAATAAAAATGATAATAAAGGATTAACTCAACTCCAATAAATTTTTGCATTTTCAAAATTAGAAATTTCGTTATAATCAAAATTTCAATCATGATTAATTGAATTAATTTCTTTTATTAATATCTTAAGAATTTCATTTCCATTTTCATTGTTTTCTGAGGGCCAAGAAAAACCACTTTTTTCAATATAATTTAAAGATTTTTTAAAACTCTCAGGATCTTTCATACCTAGATGTCCTGCAATATGTAAAACAAAAATTCTAAAACCAAGAATTCCTAATAAATAATTTTTAACTTCAAAGCTTTTTTTTATTTCATAAATTAATTTACTTGTATTATCATCTAATTCTTTTATTAATTCTTTATTTAATTCAAACATAATTTAATTATTTCCATTTTCAGAATAATTATAAATTAACTTTATTTTTAATATTTTGATTTTTGTAATTTTTTGTTCGCCTTAATGAAATAAAATAACCCATACTATAAAATAAGACTTCAATAAAAATAAAAATTATTACAAGTCATACATCATAAAGATTTGTGTTAAAAATTGCATAAGGATAAATTCCAGTAAAATAACCTATTAAAAATGCATTAATTAAATAAATTACTGGATAAACTGCAATCGTTCAAAAAAGTGGAGCACTAAATTTTGTTTCACTATTATTAGAAAAAAATATTTCTCCTATTACAAGAAGAGGAACTATTAGATGAATTATTAAATTTTTTATTATATTTCCAAAATAATAATATCAATTTCCAGACATATCATAATTATTATTAAAAGTTGTAGTTGCTCCTTTTCCAAGTCCAAATGACTGAAAGATTTCAAGAGGAATCATTAATAAAAATACAGTAAGTATTAAAAGTCCCATATATGTTGCTATTGCAACTTTCAATTTTTCATTATGAACAAAATTCAATTTTTTATATTTATAATTTACATTTATTGCAATTAATAAATAAAAAATTGCTACTAAAGTATTTGTTTGGTATGTAAAAAAATAATAAAAATATTCAACATTAGTACCTCAAGCATTATGAATACAACCTAATATTGAAAAAATTACACCAAATGCAGATATTGCAAATATTATTCAGTATATCTTTTTTTTATTTTCAAAAAAGTTTTTAAATTTTAGAAAAAATTTATTCATATTAAAAATTATTATATAATAATGACGCAGTTGATTATATTCAACAAAAATCATTTAATTAAAAATTTTATTTTATTCCTAATTTTTATTTGTCTATTATGGATAGTGCTGCAGGTCAATTTTTTTACGATACCTTTACAAATGCAGTTATTGATATAATGGGTTGAGTTGTATTTTCTCTCTTATTATTCGAAACAATAAATTTAATAAGTGGAGATAGATTTTATAGAAAAATAGAAAAATCTAAATATACACAACCTATCTGAGCTGCACTTATGGGTTCAATTCCAGGATGTGGAGGACCAATCTTACTTACAAGTCTATACGTACAAGGTACAATGACTTTTGGTTCTTTATCTGCATCTTTTATTGCCACGTTCGGTGATGCGGCTTTTATTATATTGGCTGTAGATCCAATTGCATTTTTATGACTTTTAGTTATTTCTCTTATTGTTGGAATATTTGTTGGTTATTTAATCGATTTAACTCCAATTCATAAATTTATTGATAAAAGAATAGTAAAAGGAGAAGACAAAAAAGCAAATAAAAAAGAAGAAAAAGAAAGAAAGAAAAATAAATTTATAGAATATAAAAAACCAACGCAAAAATTTATGTTTTATGATGAAAAAGTTATGGGAACAATATTTTTTATATTGTTCCTTTTTATATTTCCTGCCACTATTCTAGATGTCGTCTTAGAGACGCAAGGTATAAAACCATTAGATAGTACAGGTTTTGCCCTATACTATACATACTTTGCCGATGTTCTTTCTGTTGTAATTATTGTTGTCTACGTTACTTATTTCTTTTTGCGAAAATATTTAGTAAAAGGATTTGATGATAGAAATCATTTTGATATGGTTATTGATTCAAATAAAAATGGAAAAGATGCCGGGACAACCGTCAAAGATTATGAAAATGAATATAATGAAGTTCATAATAATTTAAGTACATGAAAAGGAACAAGAAAATATGTATTTTTAAGTTCTATTTTTATAATGACTTGAGTATTTTTTGGACTTGCTATTTTTGGTTTATTCTTTTATCCATTTCCAGATTTATGAGATAAATTCTTTGGTTTAGCAGGAGGATTTGTTGGGGTTCTTGTTGCTGTTTTTGTTGGCTCGATTCCAGGATGTGGTCCTCAAATTGCTTTTGCATCGTTTTATTTAGGTGTTGGTGGTTCTTCATCATCGGGTTGAGCACCTGGTCTTGGTCCGGTTTCTGATGCGGCTATGGCTGCAAATTCCATTAATCAAGATGGCGATGCTAGTTTTCCTTTATTGGCATTAAATAGAACTTCTTGGTGATACATGCAAATAATTAATATAATTCCTGGGATTTTTGTAGGAGGTTTATTATTATTGGCTAATGGTGGAACAATTTGGTCTGGTTAGTATTTGATATTTAAAAATCTTTATAATAATAAAAGATAAGAATGAATAACAATGAATTTTGAGTTAGAGATAAAGTTGGAATTTCTAATGAAGTTTGAATTAATAAAAAAGAAAATATTGTAAGAAAAAACTATGATAAAAATGACTTTATAAATCATTTTGGCAATCAAGAAAGATTTATCTTAAAATATATTAAAGATTTTAAACTTTTTTTTGTTTCTTCAGATTATATAGAAATGAATTACATAGATGCAAAATCAATTAATTCTAAAAATTTAACTGATGATTTACTAAAAAACATTGCTAAAAAAATAAAAGAAATACACAACATTGACGTAAAAAATATAAAGGATGTTTTTAAACCAAACTATGAATCTGTTTGAAATTTTTTAAAAAAAGATAAAAGAATACCAATCTTAAAAAATGAAAATTTTTATTTTAAAGAAGCAATGAAATTAGTAAATAAAAATGTAGTAATTTGTAATAACGATATTACAGATGGTAATATTTTAGTTGATAAGTCCGGAAATGTAACAATAATTGATTATGAATATGGCGGAATTAATAATTATTTATTTGATTTAGCTAGTTTTATTGTTAAAAGACAAATAAATAAAGAACAAGAAGATATTTTTTTAAATGAATATTTTAAATTAAAAAATATTGAATTTCCTAAAGATGATTTTTTAATAATAAGAAAATTTACATCATATTTTTGATCAAAATGAGCTTATTTTAAATATATACAAAAAAATGATATTATTTATTTAGAAATATTTAATTGATTACACAAAAGGTAAAATAGGTAAAATTTTTTATAAAAATGGAATTTTTTAAAACTAAAAATATTTTAGATGACCATGATAAAGAAGTAATAATTCATGAAAATCCTTTTACTGTATTTTTTATTTTAAAAAATACTCTTTATATGAAAATAAAATCTAATTCTAAAAAAATAAGTTTACATTTAATTTTAAATAATTTTATAAAGGAATATAAAAATTCAAAAAACCAACAAGTTTTAAATGAAGTTGAATTTAAAATTTCAGAATTAAAAAACATACTTCCATTTTCTCAGTATAAATTAGAAGCAATTAGATTTGCATTTTCAAAATTCTTTTTTAGTCTTTTAATCCTTTCTAAAAAAGGATTAATTAAAGATACAAATGTAGATTTTGGGAATAGTTCTATTGAAAATAAATATGAATTTATTTTTAAAAACCTAGGAGAAAATTTCAAAATAATTAAAACAGAAGACACACTTTCATTTACTTTTGATTTTTCAAGATTTAAAGGAAAAGAATTAAAAAGATTAAAAAAAACATATAAAGATGCTGGAATTAAAAATTTTGAAAAAAAGAAAAAAAGATTTTTTTTCAAAAAAAGAAAGAAAAATAAATTTTTTAAAGTTAAAAATATTCCAAAAAAAGAAGATGAACATTTTTATTTAATTAAAGTAAAACCAAGAACATTAAAAGCAAGATTTAATAATGATCTTGGGGAAGTTGCTATCAAAGGTTTTTTCAAAAAAAGAAGTTTTTTTTATGATATTGAAAAAGATTCAAGATTTTTTTTAATTACTAAAAAAAATTATGAACATCTTAAAAATGAAGTTCTAGATAAAAATTCAAAAAAAATTACTATGTTTAAAATTCACTTTGACCCTTTAATTTATTTTAATGATTACTATGACATTACTCAGATTTTAGACTATAACTTATTTGAATATCATGTATATAAATTAGATTATAAATATTTAAAATATGTTAAATTTGTAAAACCAAAAAAAATTGATAGTTATTTATAACATTTTATTACGACTTAAAATGTTATAATAATTAGGTAATAACTTTTATACATGTGCGAGTGTAGTATAATGGCTATTATGTCTGGCTTCCAACCAGAGGATGAGGGTTCGATCCCCTTCACTCGCTCCATTTTTTAAGAAGAATTTTAAAAAATGGAAAAAAAGAAGATAAGATCTTCTTTTTTTTTATTAAAATATTTTATTAAAATATATAAAGTGTGATTTTTATTAAGAAAATTATCTTTATATTGAGAGTATAATTTTACTTATGAAAGATAAGGAATACGATATTATTGTAGTCGGTGCAGGACATGCTGGTGTTGAGGCAGCATATATTGCTTCGAAATTAAATAAAAAAGTTGCATTAGTTACTTATTCAAAAAAAGATGTTTCTTTTCTTCCTTGCAATGTTTCAATTGGTGGTTCTGCAAAAGGAATTGTTGTCAGAGAGTTATTTGCATTAGGCGGACTTATGCCTATTGCAGCTGATGAAACACAACTTCAAACAAAAATATTAAATAAATCAAAGGGTCCATCTGTTCAATCGCTTAGAGCTCAAATTGATAAAATAAAATATCCAGAATTTGTTTTAAATACTATTTTTTCTATAAAAAATATTGATTTTATAGAAGATGAAGTTTTAACTTTTGATATTAAAAATAATGAGGTTAAAGGCATTTTTTTAAAAAAAAATAAATATTTAAAAGGCAAAAAATTTATTCTTTGTACAGGAACATTTTTAAATTCTAGAGTAATAAAAGGAACTGAAATAATAGTAGAGGGTCCTGACGGAAAGGCTACAAACTTAACTATTTCAGAACAGTTTAGAAGAAAAAATGTTGAACTTATTAGATTAAAAACAGGCACTCCTCCTCGAATTGCAAAAGAATCAATTGATTTTAATAAATTAGAAATAGAACCAGGATCAGAGGAAGCAATTTATTTTACTGAAAAAGAATTAGTGAAAAAAAAATATGAAAACTTTCCTGCTTGACTTGGATATACAAATTTAAATACACATAATATTATTAAAAAAAATTTTGATAAATCATATTTATTTTCTGCCCCAGATATTGGACAAGGTCCAAGATATTGTCCTTCAATTGAAGATAAAGTAAAAAGATTTTTTGAGAAAGAAAGACATCAAATTTTCTTTGAATTAGAAACAAAAGATTCTGATGAAATATATCTTGCAGGTCTTTCTTCTTCTCTTCCAAAAGAAGTGCAAGAGCAATTTATTAGATCTATAAAAGGACTTGAAAATGCAATTTTTAAAAGATATGCTTATGCTATTGAATATGATTCATTAAATCCAATTGAATTAAGTCAAACCTTAGAATTTAAAAAATTTAAAAATCTTTATTCAGCAGGACAAATAAATGGAACTTCAGGATATGAAGAAGCAGCTGCACAAGGTCTTATCGCTGGAATAAATGCATCAAATGCAATTGATAATAAAGAGCCATTTTATCTTGAAAGAAGTGAAGCATATATTGGTGTAATGATAGATGATATAACAACTAAGGGAATAGATGACCCTTATCGTTTATTAACGTCGCGTGCTGAATATAGATTATTACTAAGAAGTGACAATGCAGTTAAAAGACTTTATGAAAAAGCATATAAATATAATTTAATTGATAAAGAAAGATATTTATATTTAAAAAATAAATTTTCTAATCATGAAAAATTTAAAAATGAAATTTCAAAATTATTAATTTTATTAAATCAAGATGAATCATTAAATAAAATTTTAGAAGATAACAATATTAAAAATAAAATACATGTTTTAGATTTGATAAAAAGACCTAACATTAGTATTTTTCATTTAGAAAATTTTTTAAAAAAATTAATAGAAAAATATGAACTTGAAAAAGAGGATTTAAGAACTATTGAAATAGAAATAAAATATGAAGGTTATATTAAAAAACAAGAACAAGAAATTAGAAAATATGAAAAATATTATCAATTAAAATTACCAGATGATTTTGATTATAAAAAAATTCAAAATCTTGCAATGGAAGCAAAAGAAAAATTATCAAAAATAAGACCAAGAACAATTTATCAAGCTTCTAAAATTCAAGGAATAAATTTTTCTGATTTGTTATTTATAGTTCATTATTTAAATAATAGAAAATAAATTTTTAAGAGTTTTTTTTATTTTTATATATAATATTTGTGAGCTGGATTTTATATCTAGTCAGTAATTGTGCGGGAGGTTCCCGCCATTTTTTTTATAAAAAAAATTATTTTATCTTATTTTCTTTTTTTATTTAAAATATCCTTATAAATTCTTATAGAAGTAAATTTTGTTAAAGTTCTTAAATTTTTTATATTTATTTTATTTAAAAATTCATTTTTTCATTTTTTTTCTTGAATAATATTTTTTTTATTTTTATTTTCATAGGAATATCAAAAATAATAATCATTAAAATTTAAATAGTAAATTTTATCTAAATTTATATAAATTTTCTTTCCATCTTTTTTTATATAAAGTAAACTTTGTTTTGCTTTTTCTTTAAAATTGCTTGTAGTTAAAAAAAAGTAAAAAACATCTTTTTCTTTTTTTGAATAACCTAAAAAAATAATATTTTTTGTTCTAAATTCAATTTTATCTCAATTTTTTTGAATTAATTTAGTTTGTTCTTCTTTTAAAAATGATTATTTAATATTTAGTTTTTCTAATTGATTTTTATAATGTATTTCTGGAAAAATATAATTATTTATCAATTTAGAAATAACATATTCAGAAACACAAATTTCATCAAAAAGATTAATATTATTTTTATTATTTAACATAAAAAAATTATATTTTTTTAATAATTTAAATTAAATATTTTATTAATTTATTTATCTCATTTTACATTTTTTTAATTAAAAATTTCAATTTATTTATCTTTTTTACATTTTTTTATCATCATTTAATAAAAAAGGATAATTTTATACATATAAAAAATATTTTATGTAGAATAATATTAATAAAAAAAATGGAAAAGAGAAAATCAATTTTTTATCTCCTATTAATTATCTTTTTGGTTATTCTGATTGGACTTTCTTACGGACTTTCTCTTTTAATAGGTTCTGTTGTTTCTAAAAAATGAGAATATTTAGATAAAGGAATTCAACCCGGAATGGTTGAGTTGTCTAATTCGATTGAATCTGATAAATCATTTAACGAGAGCACACTTAATGGCGCTAATTCTTATGCCAAATTTAGTAAAGAAAATTATAGCGATTACACAAAAATAGGATATCTTACACCTACTACAATTAATGATTTTAAAGAATATCAAAAATTACAAAAAATGGCTTTTAATAATGGAACAGAATTTATTGGGGCTACAGGATTTAATCTTATTGATTCTATTATTGGAGAAACTGTTTATAACTCAGATGGTAGTTTTTATAGAAATAATAATGGAACAATTTTTGATGATGAATATAAAGATAAATGAATGGTTATTGTTGATGATTCTGTTCATAGTTCATCAATTGCAAGACAAGTTATTTCTGTAAGATTTGAGACTGAATATGTTGGTTTTGCTGCCGGTCTTGCTGCTTCAATTTATGCTACAGCAAATGAAGAAAATAAAGTATCTGCATTTGGCGGACAAGCATTTAATTCGGTATTTGATTGAATGTCTGGATATGAGCAAGGAATAAATTGATTTAATTGAGCTGTTTTGGGTTACGACCTTAGTTATGAATGAGTAAATGAAGATGCACTTTTATATGAAGATCATTTAGACCCAATTCACCTAATAAATGGTTATAAACTTTCAGATAGTAGTTCCACAGGCAATGAATTATTTATAGATTATAATAATCCTACAAGCCAATCTAACGCAAATCTTTGATATACTGGTTCTTTTAATATTGGTGATGCAACAACAATTTCTACAAAACAATTAGATGCAGGTTCAAAAGTAATTTTCCCTGTTGCTGGAGGACAAGTGGTAGATGCACTTAACCAAATTTCAATTGTTAATCAAAATTCAAACAGTGATTATGTTAATACTATGGTAATTGGTGTTGATGCAGATGCTAGTGAACAATATCCTTCTTATAATGATTATGTTTTAGGTTCAGCTATAAAAAATATACCATTAGCTATTCAAATTGGACTTTGATATGTTGATAGATTAATTTTAAAATATGATTGAGAATTTCCTTCCGATGCTCTTCCGATAGAATATATTTTAAATTGAGCAATTACTCATACTTCAGAAGAATCTACAGAAGTAACTTATAATGGAGAAACAAAAGAAATTTATGGATGAAAAGAATATAAAACAGATTATACAGAAAGAGATTTTGCTCAGATGAGTGATGAAGAAGTTGAATCTTATTATACAGACGAAGAAAATAGAGATAACAATATAGCATATTCAAATGATTTATCTTATGAAGATTATGGTGAACAGTATCCTGATGGATATAGTTCAGAATTAGTTGGAACTTATAACAATGGTGGTTGTAATTTTATCTCTTCAACAATACTAGAAGAATCATTTCAAATTTTAATTGAAGAATATAATGAATTGCATTCTGATGCTCCCTTTACAGGAGACTTCTTTGATTTTCTTGATTATGCTTTTACTCAAAATCCAGTAATAGAAAATGCATCAAATACATTTTCTGCCCCAGGAACAGTTATTAAAACTTCTGGTATGCATAGCGAATATCCATGAATTCCAGATTGAGATGTTTATCATAAATAAATAGGGAGAAAGAAATGAATGATTTATCAAAAAAACAAAACGAAAATAAAATAGATTTAATAAATATTACAAAATCATTTTTAAATGGTCAAATAATAGCAAATGATAATATCAGCATTTCTTTTAAAAAAGGTGAAATTCATTCTCTTGTAGGAGAAAATGGTTCTGGAAAATCTACTTTAATGTCTATTCTTTTTGGTTTATATAATTTAGATTCTGGAGAAATTCGTATTAATAATAAAAAAGTAAATATGTATGATCAAGGAGCTGCAACAAAACATAAAATAGGAATGGTTCATCAACATTTTCATTTAGTAGAAAATTTTACTGTAATTGAAAACATAATAATTGGACAAGAAAAAGAATATAGAAAAGGCCCATTTTTAAATAAAAAGAAAATATTAGAACATTTTAATGAAATTACTAAAAATTATAATATTAATTTAAAACCAGATTCTCTTGTAAAAAAATTAAACATTGGAGATAGACAAAAAGTAGAAATATTAAAAACACTTTGAGAGAAGAAAGAAGTTTTAATTTTTGATGAACCGACAGCAACTCTTTCGGTAAGAGAAATTAAATTATTTTTAAAAATTGTAGAACAATTAAAAGCACAAGGAATTTTAGTTATTTTTGTTTCTCATAAATTACAAGAAGTAAAAAAAATCTCTGATAGAATTTCAATTTTAAAAAGAGGTAAATTAGTAGGTACTTATAAAAATGAATCAAAATTTACACCTTCAGTAATTTCAAAATTAATGATAGGAAAAGAAGTAAAAATTAAATTTGAAGCTCCTATTGCAAAAAGAAATGTAATTTTAAAAGTAGAAAATTTAAATTATTTTACATCAAGAGGTTTTCATGCAGTAAGAGATGTTAATTTTGAAGTTCATGAAAATGAAATATTTGGTCTTGCTGGAATTGAAGGAAATGGACAAGAAGAAATTTTAAATTCCATAGCAGGGTTAAAAGTACCAGATAAAAATTCAAAAATACTTTTTAATGATAAAGATGATTATTTAAAAAGTTCTCATAAAAAGAAATTTAAAAAAGAAGAAAATGGTTTTTTTGATATTACTAATCTTCCAATAAAATATAAACAAAAATTTATGTCTCATGTTCCAATTGATAGATTTAAATATGGTGTTCTTTTAAATAAAAGTATTAAATATAATTCAATAATTTCTGATTTTGGGAGTGCGCAATTTTCTAAAAAATATAGTTGAAAATTTAACAAAAGTATAGTGATGGATGAAAAAAAAATATATGAATGATCAAAAGAAATTGTTGATAAATATAATGTTGAAGGCGTAAAAAATGTTAATCAATTTATTAGAAATCTTTCTGGAGGAAATCAACAAAAATTTGTTTATGGAAGAGAAGCATTAAATAGACATACGCTTTTTCTTGTTGGCTATCCTACAAGAGGATTAGATATAAAAGCTATAAATGATATTTATAAAGATATGATAGAAAACTCAAAAGGAAAAGCAACAATACTTTATTCACTAGAGCTCTCAGAACTTATAGAAGTATGTACAAGAATTGCAATTTTATATAAAGGTCAAATTATAAAAATAATTAAACCTAAAAAATATGATTTTGGAACTATTTCTAGAATGTTGGTGGGTGAAATTGATGAATAAAGAAACAAAAATAAAAGTAAAAACAGAAAACAAAAAATCAGAAGAAAAAAAGAAAAAAGCAAAAAGAAAACACGATAAGTTTGGCCTTTATTATTCTTTATTTTCGATTATAATAGGCCTACTTTTAGGAATGTTTTTACTTGCTCTTTTTGGCTATTCTCCTTTCTCACTTTTTATTGCTCTTTTTCAAGGAAATTTTTCATCAATAGAAGATTTTGAAAATTTAATAAGCACAATTACATGAATGACAATAATTGGTTTATCCATGGTTGTTTCCTTTAGGGCCGGATTTTTTAATATTGGTATTTCTGCTCAAATGGTAGGAGGAGGACTTGCAGGATTTTTATTTGCTACTCTTGTGATTCCGAATGCTGGAAGAATAGGAGTCTTAGTTTCGATTTTTTTACCAATATTAGTTGGGGTAGCTATTGCATTATTAATTTCAACTTTAAAAACTAGATTTGGTGTACATGAAGTTGTTAGCTCAATTATGCTTAATTGAGTAGTATATTGATTTTATAGATTTTTCTCTAATCCAAATAATTTTCCCCAACTTTATCCAAGTGGAGAAGGAGCATCTGTTTCAATACCAGATAGCAATTCATTAAGGTTTTCTTTTGCTCCTGATTCCCCAATTAATATAGGTCTAATTATTTTAATTATCATTTTACCAACAATTTGATTTCTTTATAAATATACAACTTGAGGTGTAAAACAAACTATATTGGGACAAAGTAAGGGTGCTTCAATATACTCAGGAATAAATTACAATAAAGAAACAAGAAGTGCCTTTATGCTTTCTGGTGGCCTTGCTGGTCTTGCCGGATCTTGTTTTTATTTAGGAACAAATCAAAATTTACCAACTTTAACAAGTGATCTTCCGGCTGAGGCATTTAATGGAATTACAATTGCATTAATTGGATTTAATAATCCATTGGGGGCATTTGGCGCCGCTATATTTATGTCTCTATTTGAGAATTCAAAATCCTTTTTAAATATTTATGCAAACCAAAATGTTGGATCAGTAATTATGTCTATAATTTTATGATTTATGGCTATATCAAATTATGTGATGATTGTTAAACCGCATCAATTTATTTTAGATTGAATAAATAAAGAAAATAAAGAAAAAGATAAAAATGAAAATGACAAAAATAATGAAAAATCTAAAAAAGTAAAAAAAGATAAAAATAGTAAAAAAATAAAAAAACCACAAAAAGCAAGTATTAAATCCGTAACCAAAAGCACCAATACTTCTTTAAATTTAGACATCAATATTTCTAATTTTTCAGAAGATAATTTTACAAAAAATGTAAATACAAAAAATGAAATAATGAATGGGGGTGATAATTAATGGATACTGGGATTTCATCAACAGCAGCCTTAGGAATTTCAACTTTTTTTGCCTTTATTGCTGTATATACAATGGGGTCATTTGCAGGTTTATTATCAGAAAAATCTGGAATTGTAAATATTGCACTTGATGGAAAAATGATAATAGGAGCACTGGTTTTTGCTTTACTTCTTTCAAATCAAGGTTTTATAGAAACCTTTGGTAAGGCGACGCCATATGTTGCAATTTTAATTGCCGGACTTGTTACAGCAGTTTTTTCAATTGTATTTACGATACCATCTGTTTATTTTATGAGTGATCAAGTAATAACCGGAACAGCAATAAATTTATTTTCTGTTGCTTTTTCAGTATTAATGATTACAACAGTACTTCATAGTAATTCTATTTCAATTGATATTACAGCTACCTCTGCATCTTGAGCAGGCGGGATAAATACAACAGCAATAATAATGCTTCCTATTTCAATTTTAGTAATTGTAATTGGTTGAATAATTATAAATAAAACACATTATGGATTACATTTAAGAACATCAGGTGAAAATCCTTATGCTCTTGAAACAGCAGGAGTTTCTGTTTATAAAACAAGAGTTATTGCTCTTACTTTAGCTGGATTTTTTACAGGTATAGGCGGAGCAATGTTTCCCATTGCAATGTCTGGAACATTTTCGGGTACAGTAAATGGATCTGGATTTATTTCACTTGCAATATTAATTATTGGACAATGAAATGTAATTTTTATTTTTTTAGTTTCGCTTGCCTTTGCTGGACTTACTGCTGTTTCAACAATGTGAGTCACTTTCCAAAATTTAAATGATGCACTTCCTTATGAATTATTTAATATTATTCCATTTATTCTTCCGTTAATTATTCTTCCATTTATAAAAAACTCTTCTTCTCCTGCTTTTGCTGGTAAGCCTTATAAAAAAGATTTAAGGTAATTTTCTATTATAATAGTAATGTATGTATTCAGAAAAATATTTAAAAGATTTTTGCTTAAGTAAAAAGCAATATGAAGATTTAGATTCATTTTATATTGAATTTAGAAAAGGTAATAAAGTTGTTAATCTTTCTTCAAATGTTTCAGAAGAAGATTTTTTTATAAAGAATATAAAAGATTCACTTGGTATTACAAAATTTATTGAATTTAAAAAAGGTGAAAATATTATTGATGTTGGTACTGGAGGAGGATTTCCCGGACTTGTGTTGGCTATTATTTTTCCTGAAGTAAATTTCACATTAATAGATTCAAATAGAAAAAAAATAAATTGAGTAAATATAATTAAGAATAAGTTTTTTCTTAAAAATGTGGAAATAATTTGAGGTAGAATTGAAACTCAAAAACAATTATTGGCTAAATTTGATTATGTTATTTTTAGAGCATTTTCACAAACAGGAATTAATACTGAAATTGGTTCTTTTTTGTTAAAGCCAGAAGGAAGTATGATTCTTTATAAAGGTAAAAATTATAAAGAAGAATTAAAAGGTTATAACGAGGAAGAAATAATTTTTAAATTTGATGTTAAATTAGATGAAATATTTGATTGAGATTTAGAAGAAAATTTAAAAAGATATTTTGTTATTTTTAAAAAATTAGGTTGAAAAAATTCCTCACTTCCAAGAAGACATAACCAAATTTTAAGCAAACCATATTTTTAATAATTTATGAGCCAAGAAAATTTTAATATTATTTATAAAAAATGAATTGAAAACGTTGAAGATAAAGAAACATTATCAATTTTAATGTCTCTTTCAGAAAAAGAAAAGATAGATAGATTTAGTAAAGAAATTGATTTTGGTACTGCTGGTATAAGAGGTGAAATAAAGTCAGGAACCAAATATATTAATAAATATACTATTTCAAAATTTGCATATTGTTTTGGTTTAACTTTAAAAGAAAGTAAATCAAATTTAAAAGATGGATTGGTAATTTTTCATGATAATAGAAAATATGGAAGATTATTTTCTTTTACTGCTGCAAAAATTCTCTCTGCTTTTGGGATTCCTGTTTTTCTTTATAAAAATAACGAACCTTTGGTTACTCCTTTTTTATCCTATTTAATAATTGAAAAAAAATTATTGGGAGGAATAAATGTAACAGCTTCTCATAATACAAAAGAATATAGTGGAATGAAATTTTATGATTCTTTTGGAAAACAAATAGGAAAAGATTTTATAAATTTATTTAAAAAACATTTAAATAATATAGATGATTATTTTAATTTTAAAATGAATGAAGATAATATTTATTATTTAGATGATTTTTTTATTTATAAATATATAGATGATTTATTTAATTTTTTAAAACCCCCTTTAGAAAAAAAACATAATTTTAAAATTATTTATAATTCAAATCACGGGGCTGGAATAACAATAACAAAACCAATTTTAGAAAAATTAAAAGTAGATTTTGCTATTGTAAATGAACAGAGTAATTTTGATGAAGAATTTAGCAATTCAAAAAATCCTAATCCGCAATTTGAAGATTCATTTTATTTTTCAAAAATATATGGAAATAAATTTAATGCAGATATTTTAATTGGCTCTGACCCAGATGCAGATCGAATAGGGGTAATGGTAAGAAACGGTGGTAATTGAAGATTATTAAATGGAAATGAATTACCAATTATTCAACTACATTATTTACTTAAAAACATTAAAAGAAAAAAAATAAATTTAAAAAATACTTTTACAGTAAACTCTATTGTAACTTCAAAATATTTAGACAAAATGTTAGAAAAATATAATGTAAAACATTACTCTACAATTACTGGTTTTGCAAATATTTCAGAAAAAGTAAAAGAGATATTGGAAGAAAATAAACACTCAAAACTTCTTTTTGCATGAGAAGAATCAAATGGTTCTATTTTTAATTATGACATTACAAGAGATAAAGACTTCTTTCAAAGCCTTATTTCTGTAATAGAAATAGCATATGAAATGAAGGGTAAATATAATAAAACTTTAATAGATTATTTAGATGATATTAAAAAAGAATATGGATATTTTCATACAGAATTAAGAATTATAAATTTAGAAAAAAGTAATGAAAATTATTCTAATTTAATAAATAAATTAATAAATAAATTAAAAAACAAAGACTTTATAAATATTGATTTAATAGAAATAAGAGATTATAAAAATGGATATAAAGATATTCCTAAAAGCGATGTAACTGAATTTATTTTTTCTGATGGATCTAATATTTTAATAAGAAATTCAGGAACAGAACCAATTTTAAAAATATATATAAATTTAATGAGTAATATAAGAGATAAATTAGATATTCTTTTTAGTTAAATAATTTTTAATTTATTTTTATTCTTTTCTTTTATTTTTGAGTATTCTCCATTTTACTAATTCTTTTATTTGCATCACTAAATTGTTTTATCACAAATGGGAATGTAATTATATCTATTATTGGTATTGTGTAAAATAGGAAGACTGAATATGGAGCATTTATTTCATTACTTCCTCAAGATCAATTTGTTCCATTTGCAACTGCATCTTTTGTTGCAAAACCTATTATAAGAGCAATTGGTAAAATCAATAAAGATTTTATAAATAGAATAGTCATTGCTCCTTTTTCTTTTCCTGTAGATTGTAAATAAATAGAATTTAATAAAGTTAAACTAGTTAATGTGAAGGTAAAAAACATTATTTGAGCCATTCTTTGTGGATAAAAATTACCAATCGATGGTTGACCAAAAGCTTGGGTTATATTTGGATAAAATAAAACTAATAAAGTAATTAAAAAAGAGTAGAATAATGTAATTGAAAATCCTATTTTTCTAACTTCGTAAATTTTTTCAGGACGCTTTTTTTGATAATTGTAGGATGCAACAGCAGAGGTAGCTTGTGCCGTTCCGTTTACTGGAAGGATAAATAAAACAAAGAGTGAGAAATATCCCTGAAAGGCGGATGTGAAATTTAATGAAGCATTAAAATCATCATAATAAACAACACCGATTGAAATTGTAAATGTTAAAAGAATTAACATTGAAATAAGCTGTAAAAACATTGTAGAAGTTCCAAGTTTTGAAACTTCTTTTACATCTTTTCTTCCTTCTGATCAGCTAAAACTATCCATTTTTATTGGAAATTCTCTTCTATAGTATCTATAATAAAGACTTGCAGCTAATGTTTGTGCTATTACTGTAGCTAATGCAGCACCAACTAAATTTAAACCAAAGACAACAATAAATAAAAAGTCAAGTACTATATTCATTGCAAGAGAAGCACCAGTATATCTAATTCCTCTATTTGATTTACCTTCTACTCTTAAAGTAATTTGTGAAGCAATCATATAAATATAAGGTATTGACCCTAATGCTTGAATTCTTAGATATCAACCTGCTTGTTGAAACAATTGTCCAGCAGCGTCTACATTCATTGTATTATCAGTAATTGAACCATTTCAATCTGAATTAAGTAGAGGATTATTAAATCAATTATCAAGAAATACAGTTTGAAAACCAGAACCTAGCCATATAAAAAACTTTGCTCCTATAAAGAAAACTCCTGTCATTACAAGACCATACATTAAAACAATTGGAGTAAGGTTATTCATTGTTTTTTTTGCACCTTCATCATCACCAACTGCTTTTTGTTTGATTACTTTAATAGAAATTCCCCCACCTATTAAAAGCCCCATAGAAACCATCAATAATGTATAAGGCATTGCAAAAGCGGTACCACTAGGACCAATCGCAGCATAAGCAACATCTGAATTTCATGTTCATATATCCCCTATGTTTCCACTATGATAACCATGAGCAATAAACATTGTGTCAAACACAATAAAAGTTCCAGCAATTAATTGAGTTACTATTGTTGGAATTCATATTCTTCAAAAATTACTTCATGTTGAAGATTTATCTAAATCAAAACCTGTCTTTTTCCTTTTTTTATTAGGATCAACTTCTTTTATTTTTGTTGATTCATTGACAAATTTTTCTTCTGTTAAATTATTATTATTTTTCATTTTTGTCATTTTGAAAATTAAAATTAAGTTTATTATAAAACTATTTAATTATTAGAAGTAATCTTTTATTAATTTATTTAATTCTTCATTTCTTCCTAAAATGATTAGATTATCTTCTTCTTTTATAATTGTATGTCCGGATACAATTAGATTTTTTTTATCTCTTTGTACTAGAACAATAGAAATGGTTTGAGGAAGATTAATTTCTTGAACTGTTCTATTTTTTCATTTCTCACTTATTCCTGTACGTAAAAATGAAATTTCTTCATCTAATTCAATTAAATTTTTTCTATCAATACTTCCTAAAATAGGATTAATTATTTTTAAAAGAGCTACTCTAGCAGCGTTTGTTTGTAAATTTATTACTTCTTTTATTCCTATCTTTCTTAATACTTCTTCATGTCTAAGATCTACTGCTTTTGCAATTATTAAACCAGTATATTTTTCTTGTAAAATTGAACAAATCAAAATAGAGTTTTGAATATTGTCTCCAATTCCAACTACAAATATATCAATGTTTTTTAAATGTAATTTTGTTAAAAAAGCTTCATCTGTTGCATCGCCTATATATGTTTCTTCTACATGATCAGATAATGCTCTAGCTTTTATTTCATCTTTTTCTATCAATGTAATTTTATAACGTGGAAATCTAGAAAGTTGTTGTATAAGAAAACTACTAAATCTACCGGCACCAAAGATTGCTATATTTTTCTTTTTCATTTCTTTTTTACCTATGAATTTCATTATTAAACTCTTATTATAAAGATAATAACAAAAATATATTTTTTTTAATTTTTTAGATTTTTTTTATTATAATAAACTATCATTATTCATAGGAAGTAATAAGATAATTAATACATTTTAATATTCATTGTACATCTTTGATTATGCTTGAAGTATAATAATAGGGTTCTTTTTTGCTATAATATAAGGGTATAGAATTTTAAAAGACACATTGCTCTGGTAGCTCAGCGGTAGAGCAGCTGGCTGTTAACCAGTTGGTCGGAGGTTCGAATCCTCTCCGGAGCGCCATTTTTTGGCCCATTGGTGAAGAGGTTAACACACTAGGTTTTCATCCTAGCATTCACGGGTTCGAGTCCCGTATGGGTCACCAATAAAGGGGTATTAGCTCAGTTGGGAGAGCATCTGCCTTACAAGCAGGAGGTCATAGGTTCAAGTCCTATATGCCCCACCAATCTTACAACCCAAGCCGTTGTAGCTCAGCAGGCCAGAGCAACTGACTTGTAATCAGTAGGTCGTAGGTTCGATTCCTATCAACGGCACCATGTGCGGGTGTGGTGGAATTGGCAGACACGCTAGACTTAGGATCTAGTGTCGAGAGACGTGAGGGTTCGAGTCCCTCCACCCGCACCATGCGTTCGTAGCTCAACTGGATAGAGCGTCTGACTACGGATCAGAAGGTTGTGGGTTCAACTCCTATCGAACGCGCCAAATTTTATAGGATAAATTTAAAAAAATCTCTCTTCGGGAAGTAGCTCAGTTTGGCAGAGCATTGCGTTTGGGACGCAAGGGTCGCAAGTTCAAGTCTTGTCTTCCCGACCATGGGGCGGTAGCTTAGTTGGTAGAGCACCTGTCTTGCACATAGGAGGTCGTGAGTTCGAATCTCATCCGCTCCACCATGGCGAGGTAGCTCAGTTGGTTAGAGCGCTCGGTTCATATCCGATAGGTCGTGGGTTCAAATCCCTCTCTCGCTACCAACAATTAATTAATTTGTATTGTATGGTCCGTTAGCTCAGTTGGTTAGAGCCACCGGCTCATAACCGGTTGGTCGCTGGTTCGAGTCCAGCACGGACCACCAATCAAACATTTTAAAATGGCTTTGGAGATGTACCCAAGTCTGGCTGAAGGGAGTAGTCTTGAAAACTACCAGGTGGTGAAAGCTGCGCGGGGGTTCGAATCCCTCCATCTCCGCCATTTTAAAATAATATCGCGGAGTAGAGCAGTCCGGTAGCTCGTTGGGCTCATAACCCAAAGGTCATAGGTTCAAATCCTATCTCCGCAACCAATGGTTCTGTAGTGAAGTGGTTATCACGCCTCTCTGTCACAGAGGAGATCGCGGGTTCGATTCCCGTCAGAACCGCCAATTAAGGTTCAGTAGCTCAGTCGGTAGAGCAAGGGTTTGAAGCACCCTGTGTCGGCGGTTCGATTCCGTCCTGAACCACCATTTTAAGATTTTATTTTAAAGATGTAAAAGGAATTTTAAAATAGTAAATTAGATATATAAAAAAAAGGAAGAATTTAACTTCCTTTTTTTTATATATATCTAATTGATAAAATTTATTTCTTCTTCTTCTAAGTTTCTTTCTCTCTTTTTCTTTTCTTCTATTTCTAGATTTTTTCCTAAAATATTTAAATTAATTAAAGAATTATAAAAATATTTAAAAGACATTAATGCAAAAAAAGCATCAATAAAAATTAATGAAACAAGTAAAATTCTTTGATTTTTTAGAACTAATAATTCAACATCAGATAAATATCTTAAATCATCTTTTAAATCATTAATAGTATTTTTAGTATTAATCATTATTGGTATTAATATAAGAAATAAGCCAAAAAATAAAAGACACAATAATCCTTTTTTATAAGTTTTCTTTCCATTTTTAATTTCTTTTTTAAAGTTATTTACATTTTTTGTTATATTTTTATCATTTATTTCATTTAAATTATCATTCTTATTTATTTCTTTTTTTTCAATTTTCAATTTATTTTCTTGATTTGTATTTTTAAATATAATAAATATTATTAATGCTATTATTGATAAAGAAGCTAGTGCTGTAAATGCAAACATTGCATTTCTACACATCATTCATTTATTAAATTCATCATAAGCATAAGAATTATTGTTTGCAAGAGTTCCTCCCAACAATCCCAATATTACTAAGGTGAATATAATTGATAAAGCTATTAAAAAATAAAGTATCTTTTTTTCTTTTTTCATTTTTATTTTTTTATTGTTAAATTCCTTTATTTTATTTATTTTTTAATTATCCAAAAAATATTAGTAGTTCTATTATGGTTATAAAAAACAATAATCCTAACGTAATTAAAGTAAATACAATTAATAAATTTATTAAAATATAAAATTCATTTTTTTGTTGTTTCTTGAAACATAAAAAATATTAATTTCTTATTGTCATTTTTACTTTTAATTAACTAATTCTTTTTCAAAGATGAAGCCCTAATCCTAGTCCAATTCCATAAGCTCTATTTTTATCATTTCCTGTAGTTGTAATTTTTAATTTGCTTGCTATATCTGCATAAAAATTACCATCACCATTATCTGAAGCTCCTCTGCTATAATTTCCACTCATATCATCTGCAGATTCATCTCAAAATTTGTTACTAATTCCCTCTGCTGAACCATTATATTCAATATTATGTGTATGTGCTATTATTGAACCATCAGATGAAGATCCACCTATTATTGCTTGGCCTTCTAAGATTTCTCCTAAATCTTCTCAATTTCCTATTTCGGGAGCAGTTGGAGCTATTACTATTGTTCCTATTGGATAAGGAGTAGTTCCATTTCCTCCTGTTATTAAATCAATTTCATCTTTTAGCTCGTTAATTGCATCTACTAAATTTGATTTCATATTAGTTTTAAGACTAGATAAATTACCTATGTTATTTGTATTTATAGAAATATTTGATATGTTTTTATTAATATTTTCATTTGCTTGGTTTATCAATGTAAAGTTATTATCATTTATTATTTCTTGATTTTCTCCACCTTCTCTAGCTGCATCTGTTGGTATAACTTGATTTGTTAAAATTGAAGCAAAAATTACTTGATCTAAATTACCTTTTTTTGTATTCATATTTCCTCCTTTATTTTTTAATTTTAAATAAAATTATTTTGAATTTTTTTTTCAAACATAAAGCCCTAATCCCATTCCTATTCCATATGGAATATTTTCTTTTCCTCCTGTTGAAATAATTTGTAATCTATTTGCTATATCAACATATAAATTACCACTATTGTTTGAGCTTCCTCTACTATAATTTCCTGAACTCATATTATCACATATATCTCAATATTTATGTTCATAATCATCTGCTGAACCATTATATTCAACATTGTGTGTATGAGACATTACTGAACCATAGGTTGAAGTTCCGCCTATTATTGCTTGTCCTTCTAAAACTTCTCCTAAATTTTCTCAGCCTCCTATTTGAGGAGCAGTTGGAGCTATTACTATTGTTCCAACTGGATAAGAACTAGTTCCTTTACCATTTATCATATTAATTGCATCTTTTAATTCGTTTATAGATTGAACTAAATCAGCATTTGCAGTAGTATTAAGATTAGATAGTGTACCAATACTTGCTTCATTTGCTGATATATTATATGTATCTGTTTCAACAAGTGTTTTTATTTGATTTAATGATGTAAAATTATTTTCATTTATTATTTCTTGATTTATTCCACCTTCTAAAGTTGCATCTATTGTAATTAAATAATCAGTTAAAATTTGAATTAAAGATAATTGTTTTGCATCTGGATTTTTTATTGCCATATTTTTCACCTCTTTTAATGTTTTTTAATTATTAGTATTTAAATATAAATTTATTTATTCCATAAACATCAGCAAATTCATCTTGTATAAAATTTCAAAATGTTATTCCAGATTTTAATCTTTCTAAATATTCACTTTTATAAATATTAGGTATATTACTAAATATTTCTTCAGTTTCAAAATCAGATAGTTGTATAAAATTAAATCTAGTTCTTGCTAAAAGTATTTCTGACAGATAATAATGTTCATCAAATAAGTTATATCCATATTTATGAATATGAAATGCTAATTTATTTTCATCACTTTCTAAATATTTTGTTATTTTTAAAGTTTTAAAATCATAACTGCTTAATATTTCAACATTTAAATCTGTTCCTGTATTTGCGGTTGAATCAGGTTCTTCGCTTTTTTCGTCTTCTTTCCCAAATATAGATTTAAATAATTTTGCTCCTATTTTTGCTCCAGGTATCATTCAATCTAAAAATTTAGTTTCAGGAATTAGAGAAGACAATACAGAACCAACTGCTTTTTTCCCAGGTGTTAAAAAATTTTGAGATCCCGATAATTCTTTATTTTTCATATTTTCAATTCATTTTGAATTTTCATATGGAATTACAATAGAACGTTTTAATTTAAAAATTCTTTCTCCATAATAATAATCAGTATTATTTTCTGTATTTTCTCTTTCTTTTAATTCAAAAGCAGTATCAAAAATATACGGTTCAAAAGTTACAAATATATTAAGATAATCATTTTCATGAACATTTAAATTTATTAAATCGTTTAAATCAAATTTAAATCCTGAGTTTGTATTTTCTGTATAAATACCTATTTCATATTTTTTAAAAGGAGCAAAATTTAAAATTGCTTCTTGTTCTTTTTTTCAGATAATATTTTTTCAATCATTATCATTTTTAAAATTATTATCTGCTTCTTCTCAATTAAATAATTTTTGTGAAGATTTATAATTTATTTTTACATTTGAGCTAATTTCTTTAATTATTGGAACAATAATATTATATTGATCACTATCATCACCATTATCCTTATTTGGATCAGTTTTTACTTCATAAATATCAATTCCAGTAATATAATTTCCTGTTTCATCGGAAATAAAGTTTATATTATTTAAGGGCAGTCTATCTATTAAATAACCATAAATAAAAGTTTTATTTTCTTGTAAATTTTTATAAATTTCAAATGCATTTATTTTTGTATCTTTTGAAACTGTAATAATGTTTTCTTTTGATGTATATTTTCCTCTAAACATAATTTCATTATTTTCAGAGAAAGGTAAAGCAATTATATTATATTTATATTCAAAAGTTCCATTTGAATTTGGATCACTTATTTTTATTACATTTTTAAAATCTACACCCATTCCAAAATTAGAATCCATAAAACAAATTAATCATTTATCAAATTTAAAAATTTCCTTCATTTTTTTTTCATTGTTATTTATTAATGATTCTGGAATATAAATTGTTTTTAAATTATGGTTTTTACTTAATAATTGTTTTTTTCTAAAGAAAGCATTTTTTGCTAATTTTTTTTTATTTAATTCAAAATTAATTCCTTGTTTTAAATGTCCTTGTTTAATAGCTATTTTTTCATTAATTAATATTATTTCTCAAATATTTCAAGTTGAAATAAAGTCAAATTCAAAAGACAATTCAATTTGACTAGAACTTACTATTTTTATATTTTTTATAAAAAAATAAAAGTCTTTTCCATTTGAATATGGAAAAGACTTTACAATTGCAAAATCATAGTTTAAGAAATCTTTGTCTAAATCTAAAATTTGAAATTTTTCTTTAAAAAAATCATTTTTTATTTCCTCGCCAGAAATTTCTAAGAAATTTTTATCATTATTTGAATTAAAGTTTTTATTATTTTTTTTTAAATAAGAATTTAAGTTTTCGTTTCCCATAAAATTAAGAATAGTTCTATTTTTATTAATTTTTGTATTTTTGAATAAAAAAATTTTCATTTTTCTCCTTTTATTTTAGTTTTAAAATCATTTTTAATTAAACAAAAATTATTTATTTTATATGTTAATTATTTTTTCTTTTTTCTTTTAGTTTTGTTTAATTAACCTAAATATAAATCTTATTATCAAAACTTATTTATTTTTTTTAAAAATTTTATTTTAATTTCTAAAATTAAATAGAAAGGTAGTGATAAATATGAAAAACTTTAATATAAAAAAATTTATTTGATTTTTAATTTTTTTAGGTTTAGGAATGATTTTTATATATTTTACAGTAAATACAAAAAACGAAATTAATCATGGTACTCATTCTGATTTTGAAATTAAGCTTTATAAAATTTTATTTTCAGCATGGATTCTTTTAGATCTTGGCTTTTTTACAGCTTCATTTTGAAATTTATATAAATTTGTAAAATTAATTTTTAAAAGAGAAGAAAATAAATAAATATATTTTAATTTTTATAAATACTTAAAATTATCAATTTTAAGTATTTTTTATTATTTTAATTTTTAAAATTAAAATAAGGAGAATAAGTAAATATGAAAAAATTTAATATAAAAAATTTTATTTGATTTTTAATTTTTTTAGGATTATCATTCCTTTTTATTTATATTGCAAGTAATATTATGTATAAAATTAACCGTCCTATTGGATTTGAATTAACTAATTTAGAAATAGTTTTTTTAAAAATATTATTTACATCAATAATATTTTTTGATTTTGGTTTTTTTATTGCTTCATTTTGAAATTTATACATCTGTATAAAATCAATTCTTAAAAAAGAAGAAAATAAATAAATATATTTTAATTTTTATAAATACTTAAGATTAACAATTTTAAGTATTTTTTATTTTCTTAATTTTAAAATTAAAATAAGGAGAATAAATAAATATGAAAAATTTTAATATAAAAAACTTAATTTGATTTTTTATTTTTTTTGGATTGGGAATTCTTTTTGCATATTTTTTAGGAAAAACAATGGAAGAAATTAATACTAATTATCCTGATTTTGAACATAAAGACTATGTATTGTTAAGAGTTTTATTTTCTTCTTTTCTTTTCTTAGATTTTGGTTTTTTTATTGCTTCATTTTGAAATTTATACATCTGTATAAAATCAATTCTTAAAAAAGAAGAAAATAAGTAAATATATTTTAAATTTTATAAATACTTAAAATTAACAATTTTAAGTATTTTTTATTATTTTAATTTTTAAAATTAAAACGAAAGGTAATAATAAATATGAAAAAGTTTAGTATAAAAAATTTTATTTGATTTTTTATTTTTTTAGGTTTAGGAATGATTTTTATATATTTTACAGTAAATACAAAATATGAAATTGATCATTATAATTATCACAATCATAATGATTCTTATATTGATCTTAAACTTTATAAAATATTATTTTCTGCATCAATTTTTTTTGATTTTGGATTTTTAACAGCTTCATTTTGAAATTTATATATATGTATAAAATTAATTTTTAAAAAAGAAGAAAATAAGTAAATATATTTTAAATTTTATAAATATTTAAAATTAATAATTTTAAGTATTTTTTATTATTTTAATTTTAAAAATTAAAATAAGGAGAATAAATAAATATGAAAAAATTTAATATAAAAAATTTAATTTGATTTCTTATTTTTTTAGGTTTAGGAATGATTTTTATATATTTTACAGTTGATTTTAAGGAAAAAATAGAGGATTATAATCACTATAATCATGATGATTCTTATTTTGATCTTAAACTTTATAAAATATTATTTTCTGCATCAATTTTTTTTGATTTTGGATTTTTAACAGCTTCATTTTGAAATTTATATATATGTATAAAATTAATTTTTAAAAAAGAAGAAAATAAATAAATATATTTTAAATTTTATAAATACTTAAAATTATTAATTTTAAGTATTTTTTATTATTTTAATTTTTAAAATTAAATAGAAAGGATTTTAATAATATGAAAACATTTATATGATTTTTAATTTTTTTAGGATTAGGAATGCTTTTTGGATATTTTGCAGCAAATATAAAAAATGAAATTAACTCTTTTTCTTCGAATGAGCACAATGATCCAAATTTTGATTTTAAAATCTTAAAAGTATTATTCACATCAATTTGCATTTTAGATCTTGGATTTGTTATGGCTTCATTTTGAAATTTATATAAATTTATAAAATTAATTTTTAAAAAAGAAGAAAATAAATAAATATATTTTAAATTTTATAAATACTTAAAATTAACAATTTTAAGTATTTTTTATTATTTGAATTTTTAAAATTAAATAGAAAGGATTTTAATAATATGAAAAACTTTATTTTATTTTTTATTTTTTTAGGATTAGGTACATTTTTTATATATCTTACAATTTTAACAAAAAATCAAATTGATCATTGAGAACATACTGATTTTGAAATAAAACTTTTAAAAATTTTATTTTTAACATGAATTTTTTTTGATTTAGGTTTTTATATAGCTTCAATTTGAAATTTATATAAATCAATATGTAAATTTTTAAAAAAAATATTGTATTTTATAAAAAATTAATGATTTTAATAAATATATTACATATAATAAAACCAAAATTTTTATTTTGGTTTTATTTTTTAATTTAAAGATTATTAACTTTGTATAATTTTATTAATATGAAAATTGTAAGCATAATAAATCAAAAAGGAGGAATTGGTAAAACTACAACAGCTTTAAATATGGCTGCTGGTCTTGGAATTAAAAATAAAAAGGTTTTATTAATAGATATAGATTCTCAAGCAAATTTGACAAGAGGAATTGGTATAGATAATGATTATCCAAATTATGATGTTTATGACTTAATTATTAGTAAAAATCTTGATCCAAAAAAACTAATTTTAAAAACAACAACAAAAAATGTTGATGTGGTCCCTTCTTCTATGGGTCTTGCAGGTGTTGAAGTACAACTTGTAAGAGATAATCGTACAGAAGAACTAATTTTTTTTCCTTTTATAGAAAAAATAAAAAAAGAATATGATTATATTATTTTTGATTGTCCTCCTGCACTTGGACTTATGAGTAAAAATGCACTTTCAATTTCAAATTCACTTATTATTCCAATGCAAGCAGATTATTTTTCGCTTGAAGGGTTAAGTCAACTTTTAGAAACAATTTCTATTGTAAAAAAAAGATATAATAGAAAACTTTATATTGATGGAATATTGCTTACAAAATTTAATAAAAGAATTAATTTTTCTAAAGAAATAGAAAAAGAATTAAATATATTTTTTAAAGATAAAATTCTAAAAACAAGAATCCCAATAAATATAAAATTAGCTGAATCTCCTTCTTCTGGTCAAAGTATTTTTGATTATGATAAAAATTGCAAAGGTGCAAAAGCTTATGAAAGTTTTATAGAGGAATTTTTACAATTAAAAAGAGGTTACAGTGAGTAATTTTAATAAAAATAATTATAAAAAAGGGTTAAATAATATTTTTAATAAAAATTTAGAGAATTTAATAAATGATGTAGAACAAAATAATATTTTAGGTGAAGTGGTTTCAGTTGATTTAGTAAAAATCAAAGAAAATCCTAATCAGCCCAGAAAACAATTTAATGAAAAAAAATTAAAAGAATTAGCTTTTTCTATAAAAGAAAATGGATTACTTTTTCCAATACTTTTAAAGGAAGATGAAAATAATAGTAATCAATATTTTTTAATAGCAGGAGAAAGAAGACTCCGCGCCTTTAAATTATTAAATATAAAATCAATACCTTCTATTATAAAAAATGTAACAGATTCTAAATCTGCTGAATTTGCTCTAATTGAAAATACTTCAAGAGAAGGTTTGAATAAAATAGAAGAAAGTCTAGCATATAAAAATATATTAGAAAAAAACAATTGAACACATGAGGAACTTGCAAAAAAAATAAATAAATCTCGTTCATATGTTAGTAATATTTTAAGAGTAAGTAAATTAGATGAAAAAATATTAGAAGCTTTAGTTATAAATAAGATTTCTTTTGGAAAAGTTAAAATGCTTATTAATTTTGAAAAAGAAAAACAATTAAATATTTTTAAAGAAATTTTAAGCAAAAATTTAAATACAAGAGATGTTGAAAATTTAGTAAAAAAAGATAATAAAAAATTAATAAGAAAAACATTTTATAGTAATTTGTTAAAACAAAATATAGAATTAAATAAAGATAAACTAATAGTAAAATTGGATAATAGTTTTGTTTTAGAGAAATTAAAGGAAATTTTAGAATTAGATTAGAAGGAGAATTATTATGATAAAAATTGGGATAATCGGTTTACCAAATGTTGGAAAATCCACTCTTTTTAATGCAATTACAAATTCAAGTGTAGAAGCTGAAAATTATCCTTTTGCAACAATAGATCCTAATATTTCTATTATAGAAATAAAAGATAAGAGGGTTGATTTTCTCGCCGATACTTATAAAAGTAAAATAAAAAAATATAATAAAATTCAATTTTTTGATATTGCAGGACTTGTAAAAAATGCACATAAAGGCGAAGGACTAGGAAATAAATTTTTAAATAATATAAAAGAAGTGGATGCAATTATTCATTTAATAAGGGGTTTTTCTGATGAAAAAATAATTCATGTTGAAAAAAATCTAAATCCCTTAAGAGATTTAAAAATAATAAATTTAGAATTAATTTTTTCTGATTTAGAACAAACTGAAAATTGATTAAATAGAAATAAAAAAAAATCTTCTTCTTCTCCTAATAATAAAGAAGATCAAGAATTGGTGGCTTTAATGAGAAAAGTTAAATCTCTTTTAGAAAGAGAAGTTTTTCTTTTTGAACATTTTTTTACCGAACAAGAAGAAAAAATATTAAAAGGTTTTAATTTTCTTACTTTAAAACCATTTTTTTATGTAATCAATATTTCTGAAGAAGAATTAATAAACGGGTTAAATAATGAAACAAAAGACTTTATTAGTAATTATTTAATAAAAAATAATTTAAATTATGAAATTATTTCAGCAAAATTTGAATTTGAAATTTCAAAGCTAGATGAAGATTCTAAAAAGGAATTTTTAAATGAATTTTCCTTAAAAGAAAATGGTTTAAATTTAATTACAGAAAAGATTTTTAAAATTGCAAATATGGAAACTTTTTTTACAGCTGGGCCAAAAGAAGTTAGAGCTTGAGCAATAAAAAAAGGCACTTTTGCTCCTGCTGCTGCTGGAGAAATTCATTCAGATATAGAGAGAGGTTTTATTAAAGCCGAAGTAATTTCATATAATGATTTTAAAAAAACACCCGATGAAAAAATTCTTAAAGAAAAAGGATTAATTTCCCTTCAAGGAAAAGATTATATTGTAAAAGATGGTGATATTTGTAATTTTAAGTTTAATGTTTAATTTTATATAATTTTATTTAATAAATATTAAAAAATATTTGAGACAATTAGATTAATTAATTATATTTTTAAAAAGGAGTTACATATTTGATATGCAAAAAGGTATTTATAATAAAAAAGATTTAGCAAAATATATTACACTTCTTTATGAAAAGAAATATAATAAGAAAATTTCTTCAATTAAATTTCAAAAATCAATTTATTTTTTATTTGCTTATTGAGGTGGTTTTAATAAAAAATTAAATCAAGAAATAAAAAATGAAAATGAAGAAGGTGAAATTATTAAAAAAGATAATATTTATCTTTTTTCTAATCCAAAATTTCAAGCAAGACAATTTGGGCCTGTTGAAAAAGAAATATTTGAAGAATATAAAGAATATATGAAAGTATCTAAAAATAAATTAAATGAAAATATAAAAGATGAGTTTTCTTTGTATTCAAAAAAGATGAATGAAAATAATGAATCAAAAAATTTTATTGATGATTTTTTATTAAACAATATTTTTGATATTAGTGATTTTTCATTAGTTAATTGAAGCCATAAAGATAATTCTTGAATTGAAGCATGAAATTTAGAAGATAAAAATTCTAAAGAAATTTTATCTGAAAATATAATTGAAGAATATTTTAAAAGAGAAGAATATTAATATTTAAATATGGATAAAATTGATTTAGAAAAAATAAATCAAAATACAATTCATTCTGTTAATTTTAAGAAAAATTTATCTCTTAATAGAAAAATATCTTTAAGTAAATTTGACAAAAAAAATGAAGAATATCCTAATGAAATTTTTATTAATCTTTTAGCTAAAAAATCTTATATATTAAAAAATTACACTTTTACAAATATGGTCAAAATTCACAAACCAGATGAAAATGAATATTTAGATTTTATTTATAAAAATATTTGTGAATATTTTCAAAATAAAAAAGATTATATTAATAATCTTATGAATCTAGCTCTTTCAAACGATAGAAAAGAAAAGGATCCTTTTAAAATTAAAAAAGATGGGCGAATAAAAAGAATTTTATTTTCTCTAAATTTAGGATTTTTAATATCTGAGGAAATTTATCATTTAAAATTACATCATATTGAAAATAATGAACATAATAAAACTTCTAAAGAACTCAGAGTTATATGTACAATAAGGAATAATAAATTAGAAATATTTGCAATTGATCTTTATCATCTTTTTGTAATATCTGATATTGAAAAATATAAATCTAAATTTAAAAAAGTAAATAAATACAAAACTAATTTAAATAGTTTTTTTGAATTAATTGATAAAAAAAACCTAAATATTTAAAATTAATTAATTTAATAAAAATTAATTTCTTATTATATAATACTTTTGAAAATAGGAGAAATTTAGATGAAATTAATTTTATTAATTATTATTTCTATATTGTTACTTGGAATTTTTATTATGTTAATTATTTATTTACCTAAAATTGAAGACAATACTGAAAGTCAAGTAAATATTACACAGCAAGTTGATAATAATTTAGAATCAAGTCATATTTATCTTTTAGAAGATGAAGATTTATATTAAATTAATATAAATCTAAAAAATTTTAATAATTAATTTAACATTTTTAATGTTAGTATTTTTCTTTTTTAAAAATATTAATAAAAAAATAGTTTAATATTAATTTATATTATGAAAAAAGAAGTTATTACAAGATATGCCCCTTCTCCTACAGGCAAATTTCATATTGGAGGAGCAAGAACAGCTTTATTTAATTATTTATTTGCAAAAGCAAATAATGGTATTTTTATTTTAAGAATTGAAGATACAGATATAAAAAGAAATCAAGAAGGAAAAGAAAATGATCAAATTGATTATATGTTTTGATTAAATGTTGTTCCTGATTTACTTCCCGGCTCTATTGATCGCAGAGCTCCTTTTAAACAATCAGAGAGACTAGATTTTTATCATAAATATGCCAATTTTTTGTTAGAAAAAAAATTGGCTTATAAATGTTATTGTACTGAAGAAGAATTAAAAAAATCAAGAGAAGAGCAATTAAAAAAAGGCATTACTTCCCCTCAATATAATTTAAAATGCTATAATAATCCTCCTAAAAATGTTGATGGAAAATCATATTCAATAAGATTACATGTTCCTAATGATTTAAATTTTGAATGAGAGGATAGACTTAGAGGAAAAATTTCAATACCATCTTCATCTATAGGAGATTGAGTTATCTTAAAGAGCGATAAACAACCTACTTATAATTTTGCAAATGTAATTGATGATCATTTTATGGGAATTACACATGTTATGAGAGGCGAAGAACATTTAACAAATACAGCAAAACAAGTTCATCTTTATAAATTATTTAATTGAGATATTCCTGAATTTATTCATCTTACAATTATAGTGAATTCAGAAAAGAAAAAACTTTCTAAAAGAGATGAAAGTGTTATGCAATTTGTAAGTAATTATAAAGAAAGAGGATATCTTCCTGAGGCAGTCTTTAATTTTCTTGCATTTTTAGGATGATCTTCAAAAAATGAAAAGGAAATATATAGTAAAGAAGAGCTAATAAAAATTTTTAATTTAGATGGTCTTTCAAAAGCCCCATCACAATTTGATATACAAAAATTAAAGTGAATTAATAATTTATATATACAAAAATTAGAAGAAGATTCTTTATATAATTTTTTATCCCCTTTTGTAAAAGATATAAAAATTCCTGAAGAACAAAAAAAACAGATTTTTAATCTTTTTAAATCCCAATTAAAAGAAGGTATTGAAATAAAAGAATTAATTAATCTTTTTACAAAAAAAATATTAATTGATAACTCAGTAAAAGAAATAATAAAAAATAATAAACAATTATTTGTAGATTTATTTAATGAATTAAATAAATTAAATAATTGAGAAGAAAATAAAATTAAAGAAATTATTGATAAAATAGGATATAAACTTAATTTAAAAGGAAGAAACTTATTATATCCATTAAGGTATGTTTTTACGAATGAAGATAGTGGACCTCCATTAGTTAAAATTCTTTATATTTTTGGAAAAGAAAAAACAATGAATATTTTAGAAAAAATAAAATTTTAATAAATAGGTGTTTATAAGTGAAAAAAAAATACATTGTTGATCCTGTACTTGGAGAAATTTTAATAGAAGATGAATTAATCTTTAATTTAATGGAAACAAAAGAATTTAGAAGATTACATTGAATTAGCCATTTGGGTTTTACAGATTTTCTTTTTCCTGCTGCAACTTTTACAAGATATCTTCATTCATTAGGAGTTTATGAAATTGCAAGAAGAATGCTGAATGTTTTAAAAGCAGAAATAAATGAAAATACTGAAAGAGCTATTCTTTCTGCGGCTCTTTTACATGATTTAGGTCATGGTATATTTTCTCATTCTTTTGAAAATATTTCACAAATTAAGCATGAAAAATATTCACTAAAAATAATTACTTCAGATGAAACAGAGATTAATAAAATTTTTTTAAAATATCATCCTGATGTTTTAAAAGAAACAATTTTAATTTTAAAAGGTAAGCATCCATTAAGATGAATAAATCAATTGATTTCTTCAGAAATAGATGCAGATAGGATTGATTATTTACTTAGAGATTCATATTTTACGGGCGCTCTTTTTGGAAAAATTGATTTAAATTATTTACTTAAAAATATTTTAATTTTTAAAAATGAGTTAGTTTTTCAATATAAAGCTCTTTCACTTGTAGAAAGTATTGTTTTAGCAAGATTGCATATGAATAAAAGTGTTTATAAAAATCTAAAAAGTTTTAGTTTACAGGAACAGTTTATTTGATTATTTAATAGACTAAGATTTTTAAATGATAATAATTTATTAAATAATAAATATGATGAATTATTGCTTCCTTTATATAAAAAAGAATTAAGTGTAAAAGAATTTTTAAAATTAGATGATATTTTATTTTTAAATGCATTGCGAAAAATTCAAGAAGAAGAAAATGATAATATTATTAAACAATTATCAACAAATATTTTAGAAAAAAGATTGCCAAAAGTATATGAAACAGAAGAAGAAATAAATAATTTGAAAAATGAAATTATTCCAGAACAAAAAAATCAAACATGAAACATAATTACATTAAATAAGAGCATCAATTTTCTTTATACTACTAAAAAAAATGAAGCAAAAATTTTAATTGATAATTCTATTTATTCATTAAGAGAAGTTTCTTCAATTATAAAAAACAAATCAAATGACAAAAATTTTAGCAAAAAAGTAGGAGTAAGTATATAAAATGAAAAAAGAAATTATTGATATTTTAGTAAATTATTTTGATGAAAAAGAAAAATATTATCCAAAAATTGAAATTTTTAAAATAAATGACAAAAATGATGTAAATTATTCTACAAATTTAGCTTTAAAATTAAGTTCCGATTTATTAATTCCTCCGATTAAATTAGCAAAAAATATTAAAATTTTTTTAGAAGAAAATTATAAAAACTATTTTGAAGAAATTTCTATTACAAATCCAGGATTTTTAAATTTCAAATTAAATCAAAGTTTTATTACAAAAAAATTAGTTGAATTTGCAAATAAAGAATATGTTCCGAATTTAAATTTAAAAGATAAATATATTAATTATGAATTTGTTTCAGCAAATCCTACTGGTAATCTTCATATTGGTCATGCAAGAAATGCAGTTGTTGGAGATATTTATATAAATACTGTTGAATATTTAAAACAAAAAATTGTGAGAGAATATTATATAAATGATGCTGGAAATCAAATTATAAATTTAGCAAATTCAGTTTTTTATTATTATGAAAGATTAGTAGATCCTTCTTTAAAAGAAAATTTAAATTCTATTGCATATCATGGATCTGAAATTATAGAATATGCAAATATTTTATTTAATGAATCAAAAGAATATAAATATGATTATATTTTAGGAAATGCAAAAGAACATTTTTTAAAAGAAATAGAAAAAACCCTTGAAAATTTAGGATTAAAAAAATTTGAAGTTTTTACTTCAGAGCAAAAACTTTTTGATGATAAAAAAGTTGATAAATTTTTTGAAATTATTAAAAAAACACCACATTATTTTGAGAAAGATGGAGCAAGTTGACTTCAAACTTCATTATTTGGAGATGATAAAGATAGAGTTTTAAGAAAAAGTAATAATGCACTTACATATATGGTTGCAGATGTTGCTAATCATATTGAAAAATATAATAGAGGATTTGATTTAATGATAAATCTTTGAGGTATGGATCACCACGGATATGAGAAAAGAGTAAAAGCCGCTTTGGATATTTTGGGATATGATAGTAAAAAATTAATTGTTGATTATATTTCAATGGTTAAAATAGCTAAAAATGGTGAAGAAGTAAAAATGTCAAAAAGAAAGGGTAATGCATTAACAATAAATGAAACATTAGAAATGATAGGAAAAAATATTTTAAGATTTAATATGATTTCTAAATTAAAAGAACAAAATTTAGTAATTGAAATTGATGAGATAAATAACAAAAATTTAAATAATCCTTATTGATATACACAATATGTTAATGCAAGAATTTTTAATTTATTTAAAAAATATAAATTAGAAAATACAACAAAACCTCTTAAAAAATCATTCAAACTAATATTCTCTTTAAAAGAAAATAAAGAGTTTTTATTAATTAAAAAAATGCTTGAATTTGATTATATTATAGATTCTGTTTATAAAAACAGAGAGCCCAATATTTTATTAAATTATTTAAAAGAAATGGCCTCAGTTTTTCATTCGTATTATAGTTCTTATAAGATAATAAGTAAGGATGATGCTCTAACTAAAGAGCGAGTTTCCTTAATTATTCTTTTTAATAATTTATATCAAAGAATATATAAATTGCTTGGAATAGATATAATAGAGAATATGTAAATAATCATAAAAGATTGGTGGACTTTTACTGGAAAATGACTTTGCAACAGCTTTTACCATAGGTCCAATTTCTGTTTCGTGATATGGTATTTTATTTACTTTAGGTTTTTTTGCCTTTTTAATATTCTCATATTATGAATGAAGAAAAAAGAAATATGATAAATTTGATTTCTTTATTCTTATTGGATTTGGTGTAATTATTGCTTTATTAGGTGCAAGAATTTGGTATCTAATATTTAACCCATCAGATTTTCAAGGATTTGTTTCCTTGTTTTCAATTTCCTCAGGGAGATCAATTTTAGGTTCCATCTTTTTTGTTTATCTATGAATTTTTTATTATACAAAATTTCATGCATCTTATATCGAAACAAGATTTGCGCTTTCTATATTTCTTCCTAATATTCTTTTAGGGCAAGCAATAGGGAGATGAGGAAATTTTTTTCAACAAGATGTTTATGGTAATGTGGCAGCAAATGATTTAGCTATGCTTCCAGAATTTATAAGGGAACATATGTATATTGATGATGCCTATAGACAACCTTTATTTTTATATGAATCTATTTTAGATTTTTTAGGATGAATAATAATAATTTCAATTTTAAAAAATTCTAAAAAAATAAAACCTGGAGTTCATGCTGGTTTTTATTTATTTTGATATGGAATGATAAGGGCCAGTTTAGAATTATTTAGAGATAATACTTTTATAATGCATATTGGCAACGTTCCCACTTCTTTTGTTTTAGCATTAATTTTTATGTTTATCGGTTTATTTATTATGTATTATTATCAATTTCTTTTTGTTAAAAAAGAAGTGTGAATAAAATTTAATTACAAGCAAAAAAAGAAACAAATTTTTAGTAATTTAACAAATTTTTGAAATCTTATTATTTTTAAATTAAGCTTTAATAATTTTTTATTAAATATTAAGAAGAACAAAAAGAAATATAATATATATGTTGGAAATTTAAATTTTTTAAAAGTAGAAAAATTTAAAAAAACTATTATAACTGAATATTAATTATGAAAGTTGATTATGATGTAGTGATTTTAGGAGCGGGACCAGCAGGTCTTACAGCTTCTATTTATCTATCAAGATTATCGATAGATAATTTAATTATTGAAAATAGTGTTCCTGGAGGGAAATTACTTAATACTTTTAGGGTTGAAAATTACACAGGAATTATTGGGAAAACTGGTTCTGAAATAGCAATTGATTTTTTAAATCATGCTAAAAAATTAGGAGCAAAAATTTTAATAGAAGAAATAGAAAAGATAGATGATTTAGATAAAGAAATTAAAATTATTTATCTAAAAGATAAAAAAATTATTAAAACAAGAATAGTAATAATTGCAACTGGATTAACTGCAAAAAAACTAGAAATAAATGATTATAATTTACTTTTTGGAAAAGGAATTCATACTTGTTTAATTTGTGATGCGCCATTTTATAAAGGTGAAAAAATTGCAGTAATAGGTGGAGGAAATTCGGCTTTAGAAGAAAGCATTTTTGCTATTAATTTTGTTGATAAATTAAATATTGTAAATATTACAAATGAACCAACAGCTTTTGAATATATAACAAAAGAATTAAAAGAAAACAAAAATGTTGAAATTTATAATAATTCAGTAATTAAAAAAATAAATCATTTAAATGGAAATATTAAATCTATTATTATAGAAGATTCAAAAACAAAAAAAGAAAGAGAAATAAAAGTTTCTGGAATATTTACTTATATAGGGTGAATTCCAAATACGTCTTTTCTCCCTTTTGAAATTTTAAATAAAAATAAATATATTATTGTAGATAAAAATAATAAAACAAAAATTAAAGGAGTTTTTGCAGCAGGAGATGTAATAGAAAAAAAATATAGACAATTAGTAATTGCAACTTCTGATGGGGCGATTGCTGCTCTTGAGGCAAAAAAATATTTAGAAGAAAACAAATAATGAATATAAAAACATCCTTTACAGATTTTGTAAAATATGAAATATTAAATTTTTCATGAAAAGAAGATGATAAAAAAAATTTGATAATTTCTTTTCTTTATTTTTCAAAAAAGAATCTTACAGATGATAAATTATTAGCAAAAATATATCTTTCAAAAAATAGCAAAGATAATTTAGAAAAATTAATAAAAGAAATAATAAATCCCGATAAATTAAATATTATAAATACAAAAAATTTTTTTATTTTAGATATTGAATTAAAAAATATAAAAAGCAAATTAACAAATTTTGTAAATAAAATAAAATTAAAAAATATAAATGATATAAAACCAATATTGTCCGCAATTTTTCTTGCAAAAGGAACAATAACTTCTCCCACATCAAAGTTTTATCATTTTGAATTATCTTTTAAGGATGAATTTGAAGGTGAAATAATATTTAAATTACTTAAAAAAATTTTTAAAATTTTAAATATAAATTTTTTGCTTTATAAAAAAGAAGATAAATATCACTTTTATGTTAAAAAAGCTACCTATATTTCTGACCTTTTAAAAGTTATGAATGCATCTAGTTCTTTACTTTATTTTGAAGATCAAAGAATTGCAAGAGATTTTATTTCCATTACTAAAAAAACAGAATCAGTTGAAAAATATAATAAAATTAAAACACATACTGCAAGTGAAAAACAAATAAAAGCAATTAAGAAATTAAAAAAAGAAAATAAGTTTTCTAGATTGCCAATGAATTTAAAAAATTTAGCAAATTTAAGACTTGAAAATCCAGGAGATTCACTTTCTGATTTAAATTACAAATACAATTTAATATATAAAGCAAATATTTCAAGATCTACAATAGATTCTTGAATGAAAAAAATTATTTTATTTTTAAATATTAATGAATAATGACAAGTGACTATAGTTCATTAGATTGAGCAATTTGAGGTATTATTGTTGTTTCTTGTTCTTTTTTATTGTTATCATCAATACTTTTTTATTTTTTTAAATATAGAAAAGAAGGAACAAAAATTCTTACAATTGAAAAACTTCCAATTTTTGGAATGTTTTTAGCAATTTTTATTTTTCAAGCTTATATCACAAGAGTTATTCCTCATACAAATGAAATAATTCCTTTTTCTATGGATGATCTTACAATTGTTTCAATCGGTTTTTTATATGGACCAATAGAAGCAATATTTTTTGGTGCAATAGCAGACACGACAAGAACACTAATAAATGGTTGAGGATTTCAAATTATTGCATTTTTCATATTGCCAATTACAGGTTTAATTTCTGGATATTTTGGAAGAATGTATAAAAATAAAAGTATTAATGATAAAGGAAGTGCTGAGTCATTTATTATGAAAACTAATTTACTTTATATTTCTTTTTTAGCATTAACTTTTACATGATTATTATTTTTTGTAGAAGATTTGAGACTAGAAGTTTCTTTTATTTATTTAGGAATAAATTTATTTTTTATAATAATTTTTATGATTTGAATGTTTCTTTTATTAAAAAATAAAAAATATAGGGATTTGAGTTTAATATTTTTTATTTCCCTTGCAATAATTATTGCGCGAGTTATAACGGGATATGTAATAAGACCTTATTCACAATATTTCTATTTTAATTACAATTGACTGGGTGAAATAAATTTAAGAATAGCTTCTTCATCTTATTTGATTTATATAAGAATTTTTGTTTATTTCTATTTTATAAAATCTGCACTTTATGCTATAGATATTGTAAAATAGTGATTTTAACTTAATGATATAATTAACAAGTCAAAGTGAAAAATAATAACAAAGACCAATATATCGCCATTCAAACTTTAATAGAAGATAAAAAAGTAAATATTTTATCTGATAAGATGTCATTGCAATTTAAACAATGGTTTTTTATACTTCTAAAATTAGTTTTAGAAACAATATTTTTTATTTGATTTATATTTACAATAGTTTTTATTTTTATACAAGTTTCCCCAAATTTTGATTCAACAAGTGAATATGGTGCTTCAAAATATTTTGATTATCTTGGAAACTTTTTAAGTTTTGATTGAGGATATTCTGTAGCTAAAGGCGCAGATTTTTCTTCTTTTGCTTCTACAAATATTGAATATTCTTTTTTAATAATTTTTATTGTTTTATTTTTTTCTTCTATTGTAGCAGTTTTTTCTTCTTATTTTCTTTCAATTAAAAAATTTAAAGGAGAAAAATTTTTATCGAAATTTATAGCAATTTTTTCTTATGCTTTTTCACCTTTTGTTTTCGGAATAATGTTTTTTATGTTTGCTTCAAATAAAACATTTTTAGAAAACCAGAATAATTTTCTTCCTATTTTTCTTGTTATTTTTTCACTTTTTATTTCAATTTCATTTTTTTATACACATTTAATTTCAAAATCTTTAAAAAAAGAGAAAGAAAAAACTTATTTTAATTTTCTTTATACTAAAGGCTTAAATGAAAAAAATATTCTTAAGAATCATTTAAGTTTTCAAATTTTTTATTATTATATTTATTATTTACCGGTTGTGATGGTTTTATTAATTTTTAATTCAATTGCACTTGAAATTTTATTTAATATTCCTGGAATAAGTTCATTATTAGTTATATCTATAAAAGAACCTGGTGGAGATGGAGTTTTATTTTTAGATTCAATAATGATTTATTCAATTTTATTTGTTGTAATTTTTGGTGTAAGAGAAATTCTTACAAAAATTGCAGATCCAAAAATAAGGCACTTGAAATAAAATGAAAGAAGAAATAAATTTATTTGAAAAATATACATCAGAAACAAAGGTTGAAACTCTTAAATCAAAAGAGAATTTTTCTAAAACTTTTCAAAGAGTTTTTGTATCAAGTCTTACTGCAAAAATTGGATTAATATTATCTTTATTTTTTCTTTTAGTTACCATTATAATAGTAATTTTTTTCACAATTGATCCACTTTTAAAAAGCGATGATATAAATCAGCTTTCATCTAATCAATATATTTTAGGAACTGATCAATTTGGTAGAGATATATGGTCAAGACTTTGATATTCATTTTTAATTACTTTTTGTCTTGCAATTGTAATCTCCTTTGTTAATATGGTTATTGCAAGTCTTGTTAGTTTTTCAATAAATTATTGAAAAAAATTTTCAAACTTCTTTGTTTTTTTAATAAAAATGTTACAAGCATTACCATCATTACTGATTCTTACAATTTTTACACTTCTATTTGAGGAATCTTATTTAATTATTTTTATCTCTTTTATTCTTACTGGTTGGTCAATTATGTCAGTTAGAATTGATCAGGAAATTAAAAAATTAGATGAACAAGAATATCTTTGAAAAACACAAACATTAAGAGGAAAAAATGTTAGTGGATTAATATCTTTATTTGGTGTAATGTTCCCTTTTTTAATATATGAGTTTTTTAAAAGTATTCCACTAATAATTATTTTTGAAGCTACCATAGGAGTTATGGGTCTTAATAATGAAAATGTTTTAACAATAGGCGGAACTCTAAGTGAAGCACTTTGATCAAATCCTATAAATAAAGATGCAATTTGAGTTACAACATCAATGCTTGTAATTTTTCTTGTTTTTTTAGAATTATTTATTTTTGGAATAAATAAAGAAGAATTTTATCTTGAAAAGGGAGAATTAAAATAATGAAATTACCAGTTTTAACAACAATTCTACCAAAAAAAGTAAAAGCAAAATTACATGATAATCCTCTTTTATTAATAAAAAACTTAAGAGTATATGATAAAAATAACAATATTATTTTAAATAATATTTCCCTAAAATTGTATGAAAATGAAATTTATGGAATTGTTGGTGAAACGGGTTCTGGTAAAAGCATACTTGCTAATTTAATTCTAGGAGTTGAAAATGATTTTTTTATTGAAAAAGGAGAAATAATTTTAGATGGAATTGATGTTACAAATTTTAAAAGATCAGATTGAATAAAATCAAAATTAAGAGGGAAAACCATTGGTTATTTTATGCAATCTAATTTTTTAATGCTGGACCCAAATCTTAAGATTTGATTTCAAATTATTGAAGAAGAATTATTAAAAAATAAAAAAGATAAAAATTATAAAAATAAATTGCTTATAAAAGCTTCAGATTTATTAGAAAGTTTTAATTTTAAAAATTCTTATGTTGTTTTAAATTCTTATCCTCATGAACTTTCAAATTTTGAATTAAGAAAAATTGCATTATTAATTATTATTTTTAGTAAACCAAAATTAATAATTTTAGATGAAATTTTTATGAATTTAAATTTAATGGAAAGAAATGAAATGATAAAAATTTTAAAATTAATTCAAGAAAAAAATAATATTGGGATGATAATAATTTCTCATGATATTAATTTAATTTCTGAATTGGCAAGTATTATGGGAATAATATACAAAGGTTCTTTAGTAGAAGAAGGCAAAAAAGAAGAGATAATGAAATATCCTCTTCATCCCTATACTTGAAGTCTAATAATGACTATAATTAATGAAAAAAATGCAAAATATTTTGATATATTTTCAGATGATAAAAAACATAAAAATTTTAAAAATAATGATAATTATTTTTCTTTTAAAAATGAATATTCTTTAAAAATAGATCAATTTTTAAAACCCCCACAATTTTTTCATACTAATAGCCATTATGTATATTCTTGAATCTATGATAAAAATTCTCCTAAAAATTTAGAGGTTTCAAAATTAATCCAAGATATATGGAATAAATAAATACTATGGAAAATAAAGAAAAAGTCGAAACAATTTTAGAAATAAAAAATTTATCAATAAATATGAAATCATATAAAAAAATTGATAGTGTTTTAAATAATATAAATTTTACAATTAAAAAAAATGAAATTGTTGGAATAGTTGGTGAATCTGGTGCCGGAAAAACAACCCTAGCAAAAACAATTTTAGGCTACAATAAATTCTACGAAGGAAAAATTATTATTAATGAAAAATTAATTCCAACGCATGGTATAAAAAACATAAATAATAAAAATAGATGAATTTATGAAACTGTACAAATGATTTTTGAAAATGCAGCTTCATCTTTAAATCCTAATGATAAGATAAAAACAATTTTAAAAAAATCATTTAAAGACTTTGGAATTCTTGAAAAAGAAGAAGAAAAAGAATTAGAAATTCTTTATCAAAATAAAAAGGAAATTGAAAATAAATTATTTAAATATAAATATCCTGAGAAATATAATGCAAATAAAATGATAAATAAAGTAGATAGTATTTTAAAAAGTGAAAAAGATATGCTTTATAAAGAAACAGAACAAAAACAGCTTTATTATGAAAAAAAAATAAAATTAAAAGAAATAAATAATAATATAAAAAATTCAAAATTATCAAAAAAGAAATATAGATTAACATATCGTGAAAAAATTAAATTTTTAAGAGAAGAAAAATTTACTGAGATTAGAAAAATTAAAAAGAATTATGAACAAGATAAAAAAATAGCATCTTTATCTTTTAAAGATGAAAAATATGCAATATTATATTTAGATAGCGAATATTTTTTAAAAAAATTAAATTTTTCTCTTATTTTTTCTGAATTAACATTTTTATTAAAAACTTTTCAAAAACTTTTTAAAAAAGATATAGATTTTAAAATTTTTCTTGAAAAACCTGATTTTGAACTTGAAAAAATAAAATCAATAGAAGATGTAAAAAAAAATAAAAAAGAAATAATTATTTATTTAAATTATCTTTTATCAGAAAAAGAGAAGTTTCCTATTATTGAAAAATATAGTGTTAGAATAAATTATATTAAAAATTTACTTTTTGAAAAATCTCCAATTAATTCAATTCCTTTTAAAAAATTTATGAATCATTTTACAGATCAAATTAATAAACGTCTAGAAGAGCAAAGTGAAATAATTGAAAACTTAGAAAAATATATTGATTTTTTAAAAATTAAAAATAAAAGAATTACAAACAAAGAACTTATTTTGCTAAAAAAAGATGAAATTTTAAGTTTAAACTATGAGTTAGTTCTTTTTAGAGAAATTAAAAAAATGTTTTTAAAATTTTTAGAAGATTCTAAAGAAGAAATTTATAATCACAATTTAAATAATTTAAAGAGTTTCTATAAAACCATTTATTTTTATAATAATAAAATTTGTACTGTTTATCTTTCTCTTATGAGTTGAAAATTTAAAAATCAAAGAAAATTTTTTAAAAAAGAATATACATTGCAAAAAAAAGCAGATAAAGCAAGAATTATAAATTTAAAAAAAGAAAAAAAAGAATTAGTAAAAGTTTTAGTTAAAAACAAATGAATAGAAAAAAATATTAATGAAAAGTTAGATACTTTAAAAGAAAATCTTGTAAATAATATAAAAAAACGAGGAATTTCAAATTTTGAAAAGGAGGAAACATTTTCATTTGAAATAACAAAAAAAATTAGAGACTTAGAAAGTCAAAGAATAAAAATACTGGAAGATATAAAAATAATAGAAAATCTTTATTCTAAAAAAAATAAAGAAAATATTTTTAAAGAAAAAATTTTAGATATTTTTGAAATTTTAAATTTACCTATAAATATTTTAGATTATTATCCCTTTCAATTTCCAAATTCAATAAAACATAAAATTTTAATAGCAAAAGCTCTTGTTTCTAATCCTAAGTTAATAATTGCTGATGAATCAGTTACTTCTTTGGATAGTATTACAAAATTTGAAATAATAGAAATTTTAAAATTGATAAAAGAAAAATATAAAATTTCTATTCTTTTTATTACAAATGATTTTGGAACAACAAAATATATTTCAGATAGAGTTTATGTTTTTCAATATGGTTCCATTGTTGAATATGGAACAGCAAACTACATCTTTAATTATCCAATTCACCCTTATACAAAATTCTTTTTAAATAAAACTTCAGTAAATAAAAGCGAACAAAAACAAATTGATTACAGTATGAGAGATGATAAAATTCAAATTTATAATAGATATAAAAATGTTATTACTTTTGAAGTGCAGAATAATCATTTTGTAAATGGAACTTTGTTAGAAATTGAGAAATGATTAAATAATTCTAATCTTAAAAGGAATGTAAAAAATGTTAAAAGCATTTAGCAAAAGAAAAATTGTTTTTGTAAGTATTAGCAATAAAAATTTATTTTTATTTTCCTTATTTTTATTAAATATTTTTTTATTTTTTACAATATCCTTTTATTCTAAAAATATATCTTATTCATTAATTTTTATTTCAATTATTTTTTGAATTTCTGGATATTTTTATTCTATTTTTGAAAAAAATATTTTTATTTACTTTTCAGTTTGAATATTTTTTTTTTCATTATTGCTTTTTGAAAATATTTTCATAAATACAAATCTTATTAATACTAATTTTAATTTTTGAGAAATAAATAATTTTTTATTAATTCCAATAAATTTTTTTCAAATTATTTTTTCATTTTTAATAATATTTTACTTTTTATCTTTTACATCAAATTATAAAAATGGAAAATTTTCATTGATTTCAGATTCTAAGTTTTTTCCAATATTTTTTTTTATTTTTTCAATTTTTCTTTCCTTTTTTTATTATTTATTAAGTATTTTTTCAAATTTTATTTATGAAGATAAAATATATAATTTATCATCTTTATTTTTTATTTCTTTTTTAATATTTTCTTTATTCCTTTTTTTAAATTTTTTTTTATTAAATAAAAAAAATTATATTTTCTTATTATTTATATTTTTTCTTTCCTTTTTATTAATTTTTTTAACAAAATATTCATATCTAATTTCAATTCCATTTTTACTTATTCCTACTTTTATTTTTCCATTTTTATTAGTAAATTTACTTTTTTTATTAGTATCTTATTTCCAAATTAATATTATTTTTATTTTTTTACTTATTAATTTTTTATTAATTTTATTTTATTTTTTAAAATTAAATTTTTCTCATTTAAAATTTAAAAATGAAAAAAATGAAATAAAACATTTTGAAATTTTAAAAGCAATAGGAGGAAAAGATAATATTATAAATTCTTCATTTTGTTTAACTAAAATAAGATTAAGTTTAAAAAAAATTGAAGAAATTGATGAAAATTTATTAAGAAAAAATGGTGCAAAGGGAATAATAAAAAATGAAAACTATGTTCAAATTATTTTTGGCTTAAAATCCGAATTAATTTATAAAGAAATATTTAAAAATTAATTTTTAATTTAAAATAAACTATAATTCTTCTTGAAATATTTAATTATGAATAAAGAAAACAATCTAATTTTAGAAAAAAAATTTAATTTAAAATCTTTGTCCTTATTTTTAGAATTAAGTGAAGATAAAATTTTAAAAAAATTTCAAAATGAATCATTCAATTTAAAGAAAAATGGATTTTTATTTAAAGTAGATAAAATGAGCAAAGATCTTTTTTTAGTAGAATTTAGATTTAATAAACGAAAAGAATTTATAATGTTATTTTTTCCATTTTTTCTTTTAATTATAAGAAGGGAAATAGGATTTGTTTTTCTTTCAATTTTTACTTTATTTATTGCTAATATTTATATTTATTTCAGAGAAAAGAGAAATTTATTACATAGATATTTAGATTTAGGTTTTATTGTAAAATAATAATTTAAATGAAAACTAATAAGAAAATCGGTAAAAGTAATTTTTTTCAAAATCTTTCAAGAGCAATAATTTTTCCATTAATTTTTGTGGGTTTTCTTGTTTTTATTAATGGAATTTTTTTAGTTTTTAATTCATTTGTTTTTCAAGATGTTTTAAATTTTTTTTTAAATACTTTATTTATTTTTATTTCATTTTTCTTTTTATATTTTTATACAAAAGAAAAAAAAGAATTGTCTTTTATTTTTTTCATAATTGTTTTTTTATTTTTCTTTTTATTTCAAAATATTTTTATAAAAAATGACTTATTTCTTTTAAATGAAAATAAAGAATATATTATAAAAAGTTTTTATGGCATATCATATTTTTCTTTTACATTTTTTTCTCTTTTTTTATTAGCTTTTTTAAATGGATTTATTTTTAATAAATATTTTATTGAAAAAAAGAAAGAATTTTATTTTTATTATTTTTTATTTAATTTGTTTTTTATTTTTTTATATATATTATTATTTCCAATATTTTATTATCTTATTTTTAATTCATTGTTATTAACAATAAGATTACCATATGGATTTGATGCCTTTTTTTATGGATTTTTAAATAGATTATTTGTTATTTTTGGAACGCAAATAATTACAAATGCTTTGTTTAATTATTCTTCATTAGGTGGACAAATTATCTCTGTTACAGATGGAGAAGTTGTTTCACAAGGAGAAATTGGGATTTGATTTTTTTGTTATACAAATAGTATTACAATGGATCAAGTAAGAGAATATTCAAATACTGGTGCACTTTTACTGGATGAAGTTAATGGTGAGACATATTATTTTACTTATGGTATTAATCCAGGACAATATGAACAAGGATTACTTGATGTGACGATATTTATATTGCCCGCTATTTCAATTGCTTATTTTAAAAACACAAAAAATAAAAAGTTTCTTTGATTTGCATTATTTGTAATTTTTACGGGTATTAGTGAACCTATTGAATTTTTATTTATTGAATTTTTGCCAATTTACTTATTTTATTGTTTTTTTGTGGGATTAAATTTTATGATTTTAGATTTATTAAATACTTCAGTCATTATATCTATGGGAACAATTTTAGATTTATTATTTTTTGGAATCTTTCCACAAGTGATTAATAATTTTTATACAAATTTTCAATTTATTATTTATATTGGTTTAATAGATTTTGTTATATTTTTTAGTTTATTTAATTTTTTATTAAAAAATAAAAAATTAAAAACAAAAAAACAATTTTTATAAATATTTAATCTTTTTTAATTTATTGCTTTATTGTTTAGTATAATTATCCTATATAAAAAAAGGTTGTTTATGTTGAGGAAATTTATGTCTATTTTTTCTAAAAAAGTTCGTAGTGATAAAAGCATTTCTAATTTTTTTAATGAGTTTTATAGAAAACAAATTAAAAATGATAAAAATATAATTGAGGGTGATTCTCTTAAAAAGAAGAAAGATAAGAAAAATCTTGAGGTTTTATCATCACCAAAAAAAACAAATAATTCTAATATTGAAATTAAAAGTCAATCAGAAAATGCAAAAAGTAAAAAAACTAATTTAAAAAAAGAAAGTGATACAATTATTAAATTTTCAAAGGAAAATTTAAAGAAATTAATAAAAATTCAAGAAGAAAAAATTTTTATAATGGAAAAGCAATTTAGAAAAGATGAATCTTTTTTATCTGATAAATTGAAAAATGTTAGAAAAAATGAAATAAATAAAGAAAAAAAAGAATATAAAAAATTATTAGAAATTAAAAATAATAAAAATTCAGTAGAAGTTAAGTCAAATTCAAAAAAAATAAGCAAAAAAACAGAAAAAAAACTTTAAAGAAATAGTTATAAAAATAATGCTTAAATTAATTGTTGCATATGATAAAAATATGCTTATTGGAAGTGGTAATAAAATGCCATGATATTTTATTGATGAATTAAAACATTTTAAATCAGAAATAAAAAATCAAATTCTAGTAGTGGGGGAAAATACTTTTTATTCTTTTAAGAAAATACCTAATGAAAAAATAATTTTATTAAGCAATAATAAAAGTTTATTAAATAAATATAAAAATTTGGAAATTGAAACTGATATAGAAAAAATAGTAAACAGATCTAAAAATGAAGATATTATTGTTTTGGGTGGAAGAAATGTTTATTTACAATTTCTTCCTTTTGTTGATTTAATGATTATATCAATTATAGAAAAAGAATTTAAAGGTGATGTATATTTTCCCAAATGAGATAATAATGATTTTTTATTAATAAAAACAAAAAAAATAAATACTTTTATAAACGCATATTACTTTAAAAGAAAATAATTTTTAAAAATAACTTTGCAAAGATTTTTTTTAAAATTGTAACTTATTTTCTTAAAATATAATTTAAGAGGAGAAAAATGAGCAGTAAAGAAATATCAAAATTATGACCTAGATTTATAGGATGATTTTTTATAGGAATTTTATCGGTTGCTTTTGGTGTTGATGCAATAGTAAATTCTATTCAAAAAATGATTGATGTATCAGATTCAGAAGATGGATGAGATACTTTTGTAACAGTTTTAGTTGCATTACTATATTTATTAGAATGTTTTTTATTTGTTTTCTTTATTTATTATTCTGTTAGAAAAACTATTTTAATTCACAGAAATATTGAAACAATAAAAGAAGAAACAGGAATAAAAGCAAAAAAAGAACAAGCAAAAGCAGCAAAAAAAGCAAAGAAAAAAGAAAAAGAAGCAAAAAAGAATGCTAAGAAAGAAGAAAAAAAATAGAAATCAATATTAAAGATTTCTATTTTATATTTATCAACGCCTATCATCACTTGATTCATAAAATTTATTTTCGCTTTTAATCTCGAGAAAAGATGTATCAGAAGTTAATTCATCATCATAATTTGGTTCTGTCTCAAGATTTAAAAATATCTCAACTGGCTCATAAAAATATCCTAATTTTTTATACCAATTTGGAAGTTTTATTTTAGTTGTTGTAGCTTCTACGTTTTCTAATCATAATTGAGTTACTGTAATTAAAAATATAAGAAATAAACCTAATCCATAAATTAGAGCAATTATTCAAGGCTGGGTAATTAGATTAGGATTTATAACAAAAATAATAAAAATAGGTAACCAAAGTGTTGTTGTTGCTATAAAAGTAGCAATAAAATTTTTAAATGCTTGATTTGTGGTTACTCAATATGTATAAATTATTCTTACAAAAAGCATAAAGAAATAAAAGAAAAACATAATTCAGCTAAGTTGTGTTGCATAATGTACTGCACTGTTATAAAAAGCAGGATCATAATTTGGATTATTAATTGTTCCTGATAACATAACAGGATAAAGATAAATAATAACAAGCGGGCCAATTATTAATCAAATAATTGCAATAAAAAAGGAAATTAGAAAACCTTCTTTCATTTTTTTATTATGCTCAATTCTATTTGAATCGTGAGAATGTGATTCTGCTTGAAGATAAGTTGCAGCAGAAAGAGGAATAATTAAAACAATTCAAAACAATGAATCAGCAAGCAATCCTCCTGTAGTTATTGCAGCATCACTTTTTCCCATTATTACAAAAGGAATCATAATTCCTATAAATCACATTAAATTTCAATATAATGTTTCTCCGCCAGAAAATAAACTAGCTTTTTTATAAATTCCTAAATCTCCTTTTCATTTTTTAAATGAAAAGGTTGAAGTACATTCTTTTCACTCTTTTCTTTCTTTTTTATTTAATAAAAAGATTAAGAAAATTAATATCAATAAATTAATAGTAGGAGCTAAAACAATTGAAATTAAAAGTCTAGCAAATGTAGGCTCTCCAAGAACAAAGGAAGAAAGTAATAATACATCTAATGAAACATGTAAAACAAGAGTCATTAAAGTTGCAAGTAATAATATACCTTTGCTTTTTTTAAGTGTTAAAAATGTTAGTAAAATTGCATTTATCATAAGGAGCATATATCCAAATGCAATCACAACAAATAAAATTATTTCAGTATCATTATCTCCGTCTATTAAAAAGAAAGAAAATGGAACTGCTGAAATAGTTATTACTGAAAATAAAATAACAGACATTCCAATTCCAATTAAAAAAGAAATTAGAAATTTTTGTTTTTTTTCAACATTATTTTTAGTATTTTTGTTTACAAAAGCATAAATGGGAATTATTACAAAAATACTAAATGTTTCATATAAAAGATTAGCAAATCCCGATTCAGTTTGATATGTGGTAAGCAGATTGTCTATTGGGTCATTAACACCACTATCAATTGTTCCGACAAAATAAATTTTTAAAAATTTATAAATAAAAGGTGATATCAATGAAATTAATAAAACTCAGAAAAATCCTCAATCAATACTTTTAAAGCTGCTTTTTGCATCTTTAAAGACATAATTTACTTTTTCTCTCATTTCATTAAACTAGTACATAAAGATAGCACTCCCCTTTCAATTTTTTATGAGTTTATCAATTTCTTTAATAAGAATATGGTATCAAATTTTAAAAAAATATTCTTTTTTATTGAAAAAAAATATTCTAAATAACTTATAATATCTTTTAACATAATATGATTTAATTTAAAGAATGGGATTATCTCTTATTTATGTATTTTTTAATTAAAATATAATAAGGAAAAACTATGAACGAAGAATTTAATAACAATAACAATACAAATGATGAAAATATAAAAATAGAAGAAAACAATACAAAAAATTGAACTAATTATAGAAGACAATTTAAAAATTTGGGTTTTAAAAATAATTTTTCAAAAATGAAAAATACAATGAAAGATTATTATCAAAAAACTAACCCATTTTTAAGACCATTTATAATTCTTTTAGCAATTCCCATTGCTATCATTATTTCTGCAATTTTTTGATTAATTACTATTGTTGCAGGAGCATTATTTTTTTTAATATCATTATTCTTTGTGCTATTTTCAGTAACCGGATTTACTTTTTTAATAATTGGATGATTTTTAGCAGTAATACTTGGAGGAATTGTAATATTTATTTACAGTTTATATCAATTAATTATTGGACAATCAATTAAAAAAAATAAAAAAGATTTAAATGATAAAAAAGATAATAATAATTAACTTTAAAAATTAGTAATATTAAATTAGAAATATATTTTTTATTCACAATATGAATAATGTTAGAGAAGTATCATTTGTTTATTTTAAAAAATTATTTAGTTATAAAAACATAATATTTTTTATATTATGTTTCTTTTTATTTTGAACACTTTATTCAAGTATAATCTCAATTTCAAAATATGAATATGCACAAGATCCAGACGCGCATACATTGATTATTGATAAATGGAGAATGAGAATACTTGTTTATGGAATTTATTCTACTTTTATAGTAAATTACTCATATTTATTCTTAAAAAAGAATAATTTTAAACAAATTAATAGTTTTAGAAACACAATAAGTAATGTCATGATTACAATTTTTCTTTTTATTTTAATTTGATTTATTTTTATTATATTTATGCTTGTTCAAATGGAGCCATATAAATATTACCCTGATAATGGTCTTGTTACATATGACTATAAAATAATTATGTATTTATTAATTATGATGATGGGATTTAATTTAGTTTCTTTATTTATAATAAGTATAATTGCTGAAAACACAAAAAACATAGAAAAATATAATAGTTTTTATTATATTTTTATATTAACAATTGTTGTTATTCAAGCTATATTTTTTCTTTATATTTTAGAAATTTTAGGGTTAGCAGATGGCGATGAAACATTACACAAATTTAATTTAATTTCAAAATCTTTTATCTTATCAATTATTATTTTATTTCTTTTAAACATATTAAATAGATCTGTTAGAAGAAGATATTATAAAGAATAGATTTAAATGTATTTATAATTATTTTGTGAATACAAAAGAATTAATAGATATATTAAAAAAAGACAAAATATTTTCTCTTTTGTTTTTATTTAATTCAAAGGTTATAAAAAAAGATAAAAATTTTTATGTTTCTATACAATGGAATAATAAACCGCGATCAAAAATTCTAAATAAAAAGAAATTTATTGAAGATTTTGAAAATTATTTTTCAAAAATTAAATTTTTAAATTTTGATAATAAAGAACTTTTTAATTATGATTTAAAAACAAAAGAAAAATTAGAAGCAAAAAATAAATATTTAAATATATTTGATTCAATATTTGAAAATTTAATATTTAACTATAAATTAAATAAAAAGCATATCATTGAAGATTTTATTATATCCATTTTTATCCCAAGAGGAACATATGAAAAAACTATACAAGTCGACATTTTTAAAAATGAAAAAATATTTACTGATACCTCTTTTTTTCAATATGCAAAAAATAAATATCAAAAATTAAAAGAAATATTTCCTGAATTAGATATTATTTCAATTAAAGATATTAAATTAAGCAAAAGGGAACAAAACTATTTTCAATTAACATCAAAACTTAAAGATATAATAAAAAACACAAATGAATTTAATGAAAGTAAATTTCTTTTAATAAATTCATCAAAAAAAGAAAAAGGAACAATTAATAATATAAAAACAAAAAGTAATTATTTTTCATTAAATTTATCAAAAAATAATAATTATATTTTAGAAAAAATTTATGAATATGACAAGAAAATTGATGAATATGACAAAAAAAATAAAGAAAATGAAAAAAATAAATTTATTAAAGAAAGAAATCCTTGAATTATAAAATGAGGACAAGAAAAACTTGAAAATTTTTGTTATGGATGTTTTGGAAGACATAATTTGAAATTTAAAAGCTTTAAAAAGAAAGATGAAGAAGATAAATGATATTTAGAAATTCACCACATTTTACCTTTTTCATTAGATCCTCAAAATAATGATAATATTTATAATCTAACTAATCTATGTCCAGTTTGTCATAGGGCGCTCACAAGTGCTAATGATAATATTAAAAAAGAAATTATAATTAATTTTTTAAACAATTCTTCAAAAGAAGTATTAGTTTTTTTAAAAAATAGATTCAATATTTCAAATATAAATGAACTTTCAAAAGAAATTATTAAAACTTATTAATTCTTTTGTATAAATATTATTACTCCATTTTGTTATAATCATTCTAGTACCGAAATAAACACAGTAATTAGTGTTAATTCTGTACTTTCAAGAATTCTTATTTAAATTTAAATAAATATTTCTTAACAATTATATATTTAGTCTATAAATATTAAATTAAGAGAGGTGAACCTTATGTCTAATAAGGCAATCAAAATTAAATTAAAATCATATGATTCAAAGCTGATAGATTCATCAGCAGAAAAAATTATTAATGTAGCAAAAGCAACAGGAGCAACAATTTATGGTCCCGTTCCTCTTCCTACACGTAAAGAAGTATTCACAGTACTTAGATCTGTACACGTAAATAAAACTTCAAGAGAACAATTTGAACTTAGAACTCACAAGAGACTTATAGGTATTATTAAGTCTGCTCCTGAGACTATGGATAGATTAAGTCGTGTTCAACTTCCTACAGGCGTTTCCATTGAAATAAAAATGCCTAAGCATAATTAATAATATTTGAAAGAATGGTATTAAAGATGGTCGGTATTTTAGGAAGAAAATCTGGAATGACAACAGTATTTACTGAAGAAGGTAAAGCAATTCCAGTTACTGTAATAGAAGTTAAACCAAACTCTATTCTTCAAAGAAAAACTCTTGAAAAAGATGGTTATAATGCCTTAACTCTTGGTTATGAAGATAAAAAGAGAACAAAAGCAACAAAACCAGAATTAGGAATTGCAAAAAAAGCAAAAACAGAACCTAAGTATTTTATAAAAGAAATAAGAAATATGGAAATTACTTCCGAATCTAATGAAATTACAGTAGATCTTTTAAAAGAAGGAACTTTAGTTGATGTAACTGGAACTTCAAAAGGAAAAGGTTTTCAAGGTTCAATTAAAAGACACAATCAATCAAGAGGACCAATGACTCATGGTTCAAAATACCATAGAGGAACTGGATCACTTGGTTCGATTCACGAAACAGTTAAAAGAACTAAAAAAATGCCAGGACATATGGGGCATGCAAAAGTAACAATGCAAAATCTTGAAGTTATTTTAGTAAATTCAAATTTAAATATTGTACTTATAAAAGGTTCAATTCCTGGACCAAATAAATCTTTTGTTGTAATAAGAGAAGCAATAAAAGGAACAACAAACAACAGAACAAAAGTTGTTACGCTTGTAGATTTAAAAGTTTATGATGAAAAAAATCATTTAATTGAAGAAGGAAGAAAATATAATGCTTCATTAAATTCCACAATGAGTTTAGAAGATATGCAATTTGAAATTGAAAAAGCCAAATTAAAATATGAAGTTGAAGAAAAAGAACATAAAAAACTTCTTTCTAAAGCTCTTAAATTAGGAATTAATAAAGATAAAGTTGAGAAAATGAAAAATCCTCAGTTAAAAGTAGAAATTGAAAAAGTAGAGAAATTTATGAAAAAAAGAGAGGAACAAAATGGCTAAATTTGAAGTAAAAAATGTTCTAGGTAAAACAGTATCAGAACTTGAATTATCAGATAAGGTATTTAATATTGTTCCTCACAATCAATCTATGTTTGATTTAATCCTTTTTGAAAGAGCAGAATGAAGACAAGGTAGTCATTCTACTAAAAACCGTGCTGAAGTTCGTGGTGGAGGTAGAAAGCCCTGAAGACAAAAAGGAACAGGTAGAGCAAGACAAGGTTCTATTCGTTCACCTCAATGACGTGGTGGGGGAATTGTATTTGGTCCAACTACAGAAAAAAACTATAGCTTAAAAATTAACAAAAAAGTTAAATTACTTGCTTATAGAAGTGTTCTTTCTCAACTTACAAATGAAAATAAAATTTTTGTTTTAGATAATATTGATTTTGTTACTCCTAAAACAAAAGATTTTATAATAATGCTTTCAAATTTTGATGCAAAAAATAAAAAAATATTATTAATAATTGATTCAAATGAAAAAAGTTATAACACATATCTTTCTGTAAGAAATTTACCAAATGTCTTTATTACAGATGTAAGAGATATTTTTATAAATGATTTATTGAGTGTTAATAATATTGTTCTTACAAAAGAAGTTGCAAAAATGTTAGAAGGGAGATTTTTATAATGAAAATGAATATTAACGATGTAATTATTCAACCAGTAATTACCGAAAAAACATCTAATCTTCTTTCTAGTAATGTTTACACTTTAATGGTTGATTCTAGAGCAACAAAAATTGATGTAAAAATTGCTGTTGAATATATTTTTTCAAAATCAAATGCTAAAGTTTCAAAAGTAAATATGATAAAAGTAAAAAGAAAAACTAAATCTCTTGGGAAATACCATGGTTTTAAAAAAGGTTATAAAAAAGCAATGGTTTTTCTAAAAGAAGGATCAATTCCGGTTTACGGTGCTAAGGGTATTGAAAAAGAAAAAAACAAAAAAACTCTTAAAATTATTGATACTGAAAAGCTTATGGAACAAGCTGAAAAGAAAACTAAAAAACAATAGGGAGCTTATGTTATGAATAAGGTTAAAAAATATAATCCGACTTCACCTGGTAGAAGATTTGGGAATGTAATAGACTATAAATCTGTTATCACAACTAATAAACCTGAAAAATCATTAACTGTAACTTTAAAGAAAAATTCAGGAAGAAATAACAGTGGTTCTATTACCGTAAGACACCAAGGTGGAAGAGTAAAAAGAAAATATCGTATCATTGATTTTAAAAGAGATAAAGATAATATCCCTGGAAAAGTAGCTTCTATTGAATATGATCCAAACCGTAATGCATTTATTTCTTTAATAAATTATGCAGATGGAGAAAAAAGATATATTTTAGCAACTCAAAATATTAAAGTTGGACAAATAGTAATCTCAGGTTTAAAAAATGTTCCAATAAAAGAAGGAAACAGTTTACCTTTAAACAAAATTCCTGAGGGTTCATTAATTCATAATATTGAATTAAAACCTAAAAAGGGTGGACAAATTGTAAGAGCAGCTGGTAACTTTGCACAATTATTAGGTTTTGATGAATCTGAAAGATATGCAATTGTAAAACTTCCTTCAGGAGAAACAAGAAAAATTTTAGCAACAAATAGAGCAACATTAGGTACTGTTTCTAATTCAGGATTTAATCTTGTTAATTTAGGAAAAGCAGGAAGAAATAGACATAAAGGAATAAGACCTACTGTAAGAGGGTCTGTTATGAATCCAAATGATCATCCACATGGAGGAGGAGAAGGTAAATCTCCAATCGGAAGACCTTCACCAATGACTCCTTGAGGTAAAAAAGCTCTTGGTGTAAAAACACGTAAGAAAAATAAAAATTCTAATAAATATATTGTTAGAACAAGAAAGGATAAAAAATAATTATGACAAGATCATTAAAAAAAGGTCCATTTATTGATGACCATCTTGAAAAAAAAGTTGAAGTAGCTTTAAAAGAGAAATCTAAAAAGCCTATTAAAACTTGATCAAGAAGATCAACAATTTTTCCAAATTTTGTAGGTTTAAATTTTAAAGTTCATAATGGAAAAGATTTTATCAATGTTTTTATATTAGAAGATATGGTTGGTCATAAATTAGGTGAGTTTGCACCTACACGTAAATTTGGCGGGCATGGAGAAAACAAAAAGAAAAAAGGTGGGAGAAAATAGAATATGGAAGCAAAAGCATCTTCAAAATATGTAAGAATTTCTTCTAAAAAAGCAAAACTTGTTTGTGAAATCATTAGATATAAACCAATAAGTGAAGCATATTCTATTTTAGAAATTTCAAGCAAAAAATCTGCACCCCTTTTAAGAAAAGTTTTAAATTCTGCTGTTGCAAATGCAACTCAAAATCATGGAATGATTTCTGAAAATTTATATGTAAAAAATGCCATTGCAAATGAAGGACCTACTATGAAAAGATATTTTCCAAGAGCAAAAGGACGTGGAGATGTTAAAAATAAAAGAACATCTATTATTGAAATCATTGTTTCTGACGAAAGAAAAGGAAGAGGTAAAAAATAATGGGGCAAAAGGCTAATCCGAATGGAATGAGAGTAGGAATTATTAGAGAATGAAAATCTAGATATTATCCTACTAAAAATGCTGATTGAGCAAAATATATTGTTCAAGACAAAAAGATTAGAAAACATTTTGATTCTTATTTAAAAAGTTGATCTCTTTCTTCAATTGATATTGAAAGATCAGACAATATTCTTACTGTAATTATTTTTACTGCAAAACCTGGTATGGTTCTTGGTCAAGAAGGAAGCAATATTAAAAAGGTTGAACTAGCACTTTTAAAATTATTAAAAGATAAAACAATCAAATTAGTAATTGAAATAAAAGAAGTTAAAAATCCTGATTTAGATGCAACTATTGTTGCAAATGAAATAGCAGCTTCTTTAGAAAGAAGAGTTCCTTTTAGAATTGCTCAAAAAAAAGCAATTAGAAGAACAATGAAATCAGGAGCAAAAGGAATAAAAACACAAGTTTCTGGAAGACTTAATGGAGTAGATATGGCTCGTACTGAAGGATATTTAGAAGGTCAAGTTCCACTTCAAACTTTAAGAAATGATATTGATTATTCTCGTGCAATTGCTAAAACTACTTATGGAATTCTTGGTGTAAAAGTTTGAATTTCACGTGGTGAAAAATTCAATATTTCTTCTAAAAGAGAAAAAGAAATAAAATCTAGAAATAATTCTTTTGAAAGAAAACCTTATGTAAAAAAAGGAGGTAATTAAAATGCTTTCACCTAAAAAACAAAAATATAAAAAACCTCATAAAATTTCTTATGAAGGAAAAGCAAAAAGAGGAACAAAAATAAGTTTTGGTATTTATGGTCTTCAAGCTTTAGACGGAGCATATATTACTTCAAGACAAATAGAAGCAACAAGGGTTGCAATTACAAGATATCTTAAAAGAAATGGTAAGGTTTGAATTAGAATATTTCCTCAACTTCCAATTACTAAAAAACCATTAGAAGTAAGGATGGGAAAAGGTAAAGGTAGTGTAGATCATTATTCTGCTGTTGTTAAAAAAGGAATGATACTTTTTGAGGTAGATCAAGTTACCGAAGAACAAGCATTAGAAGCATTAAGACTTGGAATGCATAAACTTCCAATTAAATGTAAAATCGTAAAGAAAGGTGAGGAAAATGTATAAAGTAGAAGATTTGAGAAATAAATCTGAAAAAGAATTATTAAATCTTATTTCAGAAGTAAAAGGGAAATTGCTTTCTCTTCGTTTTGAAAATGCAACAGGTCAACTTACAGAAACTCACTTAATAAGTGTAACAAGAAAAGATATTGCTAAAATTTTTACTGTTTTAAAAGAAAAACAAGGAAAAATATCTTTAGATAAATTTATAAAAGACAAAAAAGATGCAAAAAGAAAATTCTTTAAAAAAGAAAAACAAACAGTAAAAGAAGATTCTTCAAAAATAGAAAAAGATGCTTCTAAAAAAATTGAAACAACAAAAAAAGAAATTTCTAATTCTAATAAAAATATAGATTATACAAAACTTACAGTAAAAGATATAAAAGATGAATTAAAAAAAAGAAATATAACTTTTGTTTCTTCTTTAAAAAAAGATGAACTTATTAGTTTACTTTTAAAGAATTCAAATAATGGAGGAAATAATGCGTAATACATCTAGAAAAACTTATACTGGTTTTGTAAAATCACAATCAGGAGAAAAAACAATTACTGTTCAAGTAGATACTTATAAATCAGATAAGCTTTATGGGAAAAGATTTAAGTATTCTAAAAAATTCTTAGTACATGATGAAAAAAATAATGCTAAGATAGGTGATAAAGTTTTAATTATGGAAACAAGACTTTTATCAAAAAGAAAACATTTTAGACTTGTTGAAATTAAAGGGAGAGCAGGTGAGTAACAATGATACAAACAGAATCAAGATTAAAAATTGTAGATAATACTGGTGTAAAAGAAGCATTAGTAATTAGAAATTTAGGTGGTTCAAGAAGACATTTTTCAAATATCGGTGATGTTGTTATTGTTACTGTTAAAAAAGCTCAACCTAATGGACAAATTAAAAAAGGTAAAATTGTAAAAGCAGTTATTGTTAGAACAACACATGGAATTAAAAGAACAAACGGAGAATATTTAAGATTTGATGATAATGCTGCAGTTATTATCAAAGATAATAAAGATCCAAGAGGAACACGTATTTTTGGTCCAATAGCAAGAGAATTAAGAGATAGAGGATATCAAAGAATAATTTCTCTTGCTCAGGAAGTACTTTAGGAGGAAGCTATGAAAATTAAAAAAAATGATAAAGTAGTTGTTATAGCCGGAAAAGAAAAAGGGAAAACAGGAATGGTAAAAGAAGTTATTTCTTCTAAAAATATGGTAATTGTGGAAGGAGTTAATATGAGAAAGCATCATGTTAAACCAACACAACAAAATCCTGAAGGCGGACTTCTAGAACAAGAAGGACCATTAGATGTTTCAAATGTAATGATTAATATTGGAAAATCAAAAAAAGAAGTAATTGCTACTAAAATTTCATATAAAAGTGAATTTAACAAAAATGGTAAAGTTGTAAAAAAAAGATATTCTAAAAAAACTAAGGAGATTTTATAAAGAGGTTAAAATGATTAATTCAAGATTATACAATAAATATATTTACGATATTAGACCTTCAATTAAAGAAGATCTAAAATTTTCTTCTATAATGGAAGTTCCTCGTATTTCAAAAATTGTAATAAATATGGGTCTTGGAGAGGCTACAAATGATAAATCTGTAATTACAGATGCAGTAAAAGAAATGGCCGCAATTACAGGACAAATTGCTATTCCAACTATTGCAAAAAAATCAAATGCTTCTTTTAAAATCAGAGAAGGAATGGCCATTGGAGTTAAAGTTACTTTAAGAAAAGAAAAAATGTATGAATTTTTAGATAAGTTGATAAGTGTTTCTCTTCCGAGAATAAGAGATTTTAGAGGAATAAAAGCAAAATCTTTTGATAAAAATGGAAATTTTTCATTAGGAATTAAAGAATATATTATATTTCCTGAAATAGAATTAGATAAAGTTAGACATATGAAAGGTTGCGATATTACAATTGTGACTTCTTCAAAATCAGTGGAAGCAAATTACCAATTACTTTTAAGAATGGGAATGCCTTTTAATAATATAGATCGAGGTGAAAAATAATGGCAAAAGAATCAATAAAATCTAAACAAAAAAAACATCAAAAATTTTCATCAAGAGAATATGAAAGATGTAAAGTTTGTGGTCGTCCGCATGCTTATATAAGAAAATATGGAGTATGTAGAGTGTGTTTTAGAGAAATGGCTTCTGAAGGGGAAATTCCTGGTGTAACAAAATCATCATGATAAGGGGAAAAGAAAATGATTAATGATCCAATAGCAGATTTACTTACAAGAATAAGAAATGCCAATTTAAGAAGAAGCAAATATGTTAAAACATATTTTTCAAGAATGAAAAATGAAATTTTAACTATCTTAAAAACAGAAGGATATATCTCAGATTTTCTTATAGAAGAACTTGAAAAAAATAAAAAAGAATTTATTATTTCACTAAAATATAAAGGACAAAATAAAGCAATTACAGGACTTAAAAGAATTTCAAAACCAGGACTTAGAGTTTATTCTGAAGCAACAAATCTTCCTAAAGTTTTAAATGGTTATGGAATTGCAATTGTTTCTACTTCAAAAGGTGTAATGACTGCTGAAAATGCAAAAAAAGCAAACTTAGGGGGTGAAGTTCTAGCTTTTGTTTGATAAAAGTTAGTATTTAATATGTCAAGAATAGGAAAAAGAATATTACAAATCCCTGAAGGAATTAATGTAGAGTTTAAAGATAAAATTTTAAAAGTAAGCGGTCCATTAGGTGAACTTACTCAAGTTATTTCTCCTAAGGTAGAACTTATAATTTCGGATGGAAAAATTGAAGTAAAAAGAAATGGTAATGAAAGAGCTCTTAAAATGATTCATGGAACAATGAATTCACTAATAAATAATATGCTTATCGGAGTAGGTAAAGGATACTCAAAAGAATTGTTAATAAGTGGTGTTGGTTATAATGTCATAATGAATGAAAATAAATTAACATTTAGTTTAGGTTTTTCTCATAAAATAATTCTTGAAATTCCAAAAACTTTAAAAATTGAACTTAAAAAACCTACGCATATAAAAATAGATGGATTTGATAAACAATTAGTAGGACAATTCGCATCAAAAATTAGATTGTTGAAAAAACCCGAACCTTATGGAGGAAAGGGTATTAGATATATTGATGAAAAAATTATTAGAAAATCAGGGAAAGCATCATCAAAATAAGGAGTTAAGATATGAAGGTTAAAAATCGTAAAGATGCAAGACAATTAAAAAGATATCGTATTAGAAAAAAAATCAGTGGAACAGTTGAAAGACCAAGAATATCAGTGTTTAAATCTAATAAGTATTTTTATGTACAAATAATAGACGATGTAAATGGAAAAACACTTGCATCATCTTCAAGTAAAACATTAAAATTAAAAGATTTAAATATCGAAACTGCTACTAAAGTTGGGAAAGATTTAGTAAGAAAAATGAAAGAACTTAAAATAGAAAATGTTGTTTTTGATCGTAGTGGATATATTTATCATGGAAAAATAAAAGCTTTTTGTGAAACATTAAGAGAAGAAGGGATTAAATTTTAATTATGGAAAATGAAAATTTAAATAAAGAAAATATTGCTCCTATTAAAAAAGATGAAAATGTTTTAAATAAAATTAAAAAAGGAGAAGGACTTTTTCAAAAAATTGGAGATGAATTTCTTCCTGGAAATTTTAATCCATTTTTAAGAATTGCAAGAAGACCAAGAATAAATGTTAATAAAGCTGAATCTGAATTTGAAGAGAGAGTAATTAATATTAAAAGAGTTATCAAAGTAACAAAAGGAGGAAGAAGATTTAAATTTTCTGCTCTTGTTGTTGTGGGTGATAAAAAAGGTAATGTCGGATTTGCTGTTTCTAAACATATTGAAGTTCCTGAAGCAATCAAAAAAGCAAGTAGACTTGCAAAGAAAAATCTTTTCCAAGTAAAAATTGTTGGAAAACAATCTACAATTTCTCATGAATATATTGGTCATCATGGTGCTGCAAAAGTTCTTTTAAAACCTGCATCAGAAGGAAGAGGGATAATTGCTTCTAATACAATTCGTGCTGTTGTAGAACTTGCTGGAATTAGAAATATTTATTCTAAAAATTTAGGTACTAATAATCCGCAAAGTGTTATCTTAGCAACAATTGATGCTTTAAATAATCAACGTACTAAAAAAGAAATTATGTTTTTAAGAAATTATGTTGTAAATAGAAGACAAAATTTTAATGAAAATAGAAACCAACAAGTTAAAATAAATGAAAATATTATTATAAATAATGTTGTTAATAATGAAGTTGTTCTTAAGGAAGGTGAAAAATAATGGAATTAAATAATATGCATTCTACTCCTGGGTCAAGACATCCTAAAAAAAGAAAAGGAAGAGGAGACAAAACAGCAGGAAGAGGAGAAAATGGTCAAAAATCAAGATCAGGTTTTAAAAATAAGATTGGTTTTGAAGGTGGGCAAAATCCATTATATAAAAGAATTCCTAAAAGGGGATTTAATTCGCTTAATACAGAAAAAGTTACAATTATTAGTTTAGAAAAACTTGTTGCATTAAATATCATTGAAATTACTCCCGAAATTCTAATTGAAAAAAATTTAATTAAAAATAATTATGGTAAGCTAAAAATTCTTGGAAATACAGAAGTAACAACAAAACTTAACGTTCAAGCAAATGCTTTTTCTGCTGCTGCAAAAGAAGCAATTGTAAATGCTGGTGGTTTTGCTAAAATTATTTCTAATGATAAAAAATAAAACCAACTCTATATAATAAAATTGTTATCTTAGAGTATTTTAAAAATAATTATGATTAAGGAAATGTTTACTAATTGAAAAATATTAAAAAAAATCCTTTATACACTGGGATTTCTTCTTTTATTTAGATTTGGTACATTACTTACAATTCCTGGTGCTTCAGTAGAAGACAGTTATAATTTTGACCAGGGAAGTTTTTTAGGAATTCTAAATATTCTTGGTGGGGGAGGACTTGCTACCTTCTCCATTTTTGCATTGGGTGTTACTCCTTATATTACTGCATCAATTATTATTCAATTACTTTCTTCAGATGTAATTCCTCCACTTTCTCGTTTAAATAAACAAGGCGAAAAAGGAAGAATGAAAGTTGAAAAAATAACAAGAATATTAGCAATATTTTTAGCATTTATTCAAGCCTTTTCAATAACCTTAGCACTTACATCAACTGGATATGTTTTTTATGATGGGGGAACTGCTGAAGTTGTTTATTTTGTATTTATAATGGTTGTTGGTTCAATGATTTCTATTTGAATAGCTGATCAAATCACAATGAAAGGAATAGGAAATGGAACATCATTAATTATTGTTTTTGGTCTTCTTGCATCAATTCCTTATAAATTAATTGGAGCTTGAGATGTTTTTGTTGGTTCAATTGATAGCAATGTTTTTATTGGTTTTGTTTATTTTGCTATTTATATTATGATTGCACTTATTACAATTTTTATTCTTGGTTTTTTTGAAACTTCAGAACGTAGACTTCCAATTCAGCAAACTGGACAAGGTCTTAATTTAAATCAAGAAAAACAAACTTATCTTCCTATGAAAGTAAATCCTGCTGGTGTAATTCCTGTTATTTTTGCTTCTGCAATTATTACTCTTCCTCCAACAATTGCACAATTTTTTCCAGATTCTGCTGGTAAAGTTTGAGTTGAAAATCATTTTGCTCTTACTTCTTGGATGGGAATAACAATTTATGCACTTCTTATTATTGGATTTACTTTTTTTTATTCTCAAATTAATATTAATCCAGAAGAAACAGCAGAAAATTTTCAAAAAACATCAACATATATTGTGGGTGTAAAACCTGGTGAGGAGACAAGAAAATATATTGCAAAAACAGTTAATGCTATGTCGCTCTTTGGTAGTTTTGTTTTAATGATAATAGCAATTCTTCCTTATTTACTTACACATATTGGAATTCCACAATCAGTCGCGATGGGTGGAACTGGTATGATTATTATGGTTTCTGTTTCTATAGATACCTGAGATCAGTTAAAATCAAGAGTAATAGCTGAGCGCACAAAACAAAGATCAGGTGTAAATAGAAAAGCAAATGTTAAAAAATTTGGTGAAGTAAAAGATATTAAAAAAGAAAAAAAAGATAATGATACATTATTGTTTGATTAAAAGATAGGAGAAATATATGATTTTAGTTTTTTTAGGAGCACCTGGTTCTGGAAAAGGAACAGTTTCTGCATTATTACAAGATAGAAAATCATTTATTCACATTTCTTCAGGTGTTGCATTTAGAGATATTGCGAAATCTAAAGATAAAAAGAAAGATATTAAAAAATTACAAAAAATTTTAAATTCTGGAAAACTTGTTGATGATGATACTGTTTTTAAAGTTATAAAAGCAAAATTAAATGAGTTTGATATTATTAAAGACAATATTATATTAGATGGTTTCCCTCGTACAATGGAACAAGTAAAAATGTTTTCATATTTTGTTAAAGAAAATTCATTAGATGATATATATTTTATAAATTTTAAAACAACATCAGAAATTATTAAAAAAAGAATTTCCGGAAGAATAAGTTGCCCAAAATGTGGGAGAGTTTATAATGTAAAAACACTACCACCCAAAAAAGAAGGCATTTGTGATTTAGATGGAACAAAACTTATAAGAAGACCAGAAGACGAAAATGATAAGGTAGAAATAAGATTACAAGAATATTACAATAAAACAGCACCACTTTTAGATTTTTATGATAATCTCTTAGTAAATATTGATGCTTCAAAAAATAGCGAGGAAATGTATAAAGAACTTATAAAAAAAATAGGAATTTAGTTATGATAAAAAACAATCAAGAATTAGAAGATATGAAAAGAGCGGGCTTTATAGTTGCTAAAATTCATCAACGTGCACAAGAAATTTCAAAACCCGGTGTAAGTTTATTGAAAATAAATGAACTTGCAAAGGAATATATTAAAAAATATGGAGGAAAATCACTTTTTTTAAATTATGAAGGTTATCCAGCTTATGTTTGTACTTCAGTAAATTCAGAAGTAATTCATGGAATACCAAGAGATTATAAACTTAAAGAAGGAGATTTTTATACTCTGGATGTTGGAGTGTCTTATAATGGAATGTGTGTAGATGCTGCAGCAATAATTACTGTAGGAAAAATTGAAGAAAAAACAAAAAAACTTTTAAAAGCAACAAAAGAAGCACTTAATAATGCAATAAAAATCGTAAAACCAGGAGCAACTTTAGGTGATATTGGTTATGAAATTTCTTCTACTGCAGCTAAATATGGTTATAATGTATCTAATGAATATGTTGGTCATTTTATTGGAAAAAATATGCATGAAGACCCATTGGTTTTAAATGAAGGTAAAAAAGGCGAGGGTTTTAAATTAAAAGAAGGCATGACTTTTTGTATTGAACCAATTTTTATAGATGGAGATGAAGATTTATTTGTAGATCCATTAGACAAATGAACTGTTCGTACAAAACATGGAGAAAACGCTGCTCATATTGAGCATACAATATTGGTCACTAAGACAGGTTGGGAAATTTTAGATAAATTATAGGTTATATTAATGAAAGAAAAAGAAGTAGTAATGCAAGGAATTGTAGATAGAGTATTACCAAAAGGAGAGTTTAAAGTAAAAATTACAACTCAAACGGGAGAATATTTTATTCAATGTAGACCTTCGGGTAAAATGCGTACAAATTATATTAAGATGATAGAAGGCGATAAAGTTATGGTAAAACTTACTTCTTATGATCTTACAAAAGGTTTAATAGTTTATCGTGGTTGAAGAAAATGATAAACCTTAAATGGCACAAAATTTAATAAAAATGATAAACTTTTAAGGTTATAAAGATTCTAATATATGTAGTGTTTTAAATGAATATTCATTTATTAGTTTTTTTATAACACTTTGTTTATTTAAAAATATGGGGTGAAATAGTATTATGAAAGTTAGATCTTCAGTAAAGAAAATATGCAAGGATTGCCAAATCATCAAGAGAAAAGGTACTGTTCATGTGATTTGCAAAAATCCTAAGCATAAACAAAGACAAGGGTAATCAATGGCAAGAGTTTCGAACATTGAAATACCCGATAACAAAGCTACAGAGATATCTTTAACATATATCTATGGAATTGGAAGAAGTACCTCAATAAAAATTTGTAATGATGCAAATGTTGATCTTTCAAAAAAAGTTAAAGATCTATCTGATCAAGAAATAACTGCCATTAGAAATGAAGTCGCAAAATATAAAATTGGTGGCGACTTAAAAAGAGAAATACAATATAACATTAAACGTCTAATGGAAATTAAAACTTACCGTGGTTTAAGACATAGAGCTAGTCTTCCTGTAAGAGGACAATCAACAAAACAAAATGCAAGAACAAGAAAGGGTCCTAGAAAAACTGTCGCTAATAAGAAAAAAGTGACAAAATAGTTTTTTTGGGTTAATTTGTTATTATGGTTGCTAATAGAAACGTAAAAAGAAAAAAAGCTAAAAAAAATGTCCCTACAGCTATAGCTCATATATATTCGACATTTAATAATACAATTATTACTATTACAGATCAAGAAGGTAATGCAATTTGTTGATCTTCTTCAGGGGCAATAGGATTTAAGGGTGCAAAAAAATCTACACCTTATGCAGCACAGCTTGTTGCTAAAGCAGTTACAAGATCTGCTTTAGAAAATGGTGTAAAAAATATATCAGTTCACATAAAAGGAATTGGTCCCGGAAAAGATTCAGCACTTAGACAATTTCAAGCTTCTGAATTAGAAATTTCTGATATTAAAAATGTTACACCGGTTCCACACAACGGAGTAAAAAAACCAAAAAAATTTAGACGTAAATAATTGGAGGAAAAGATGGAAAATTTTTTAAAACCTAAATTCATGAAACTTGTTGATTCAAAAACAATTGAAAATGAAAATACTGCTTATTTTGTACTAGAAAAACTTGAAAGAGGTTATGGTCATACTTTAGGGACTTCTCTAAGAAGAACAATTCTTTCTTCAATTCCCGGAGTGTCTCCCTTTGCTATAGAAATAAAAGGTGTACAACATGAGTTTCAAGCAATTCCTAATTTAAAAGAAGATGCAGTTGAATTAATTTTAAATTTAAAAGAATTAATATTAGAAGTAGATGAAAATATTATTGATACAGAAGAAATTTATAAATTAGAATTAGTTTCAAAAATCGGTGCAGTAAAAGCAGGAGAAATTAAAACTCCTGAAGGAATTAATATAGTTAATAAGGATTTATTAATTGCTCATTCTCTTAAAGAAAAAGCTCTTGATATGATAATTTATGTTGCTTATTCAAAAGGATATAAAACATTTGAAGAAAATAGATTTATTGTAAAAGAAAAAATGGGAAACAAAATTAATGTTATTGCAATAGATTCTAATTATTCTCCTATTGTAAAAGTTAACTATTCAGTAGAAGATGTTAATCCTGGTGAAAAAAAGGTATATGAACGTTTAAAGTTTGAAGTTGAAACAAAAGGTAATATAAAACCAGAAAGTGTTCTTTCACTTGCTGCTTCAATTTTAGTAAATTATTATAATTCAATCTTTAATTTAAAAGAAATAAATATGGATACACATTTTGAAGATGAAATTGAAATCGAAGAAGAAGATACACAGCTATCAATGAATATTGAATCATTAAATCTTTCTGTTCGTTCTGAAAATGCTTTAAAATCTGCAAATATATTTACAGTAGAACAATTAATTGATCGTCCAATTTCAAAACTTCAAGAAATTAAAAATCTTGGAGAAAAATCAAAAACTGAAATTATTCAAATTATTCAAGATATGGGATTATCTTTTAAATCAGAGTAATCTGCTTTAAGGTGTAAAAAAATGGCTAATAAGAGAACAAGTCAAAGACAGTCGAATGTACATGATTCTGCAAGAAGAAAAAGAATTGAGAGAAATCAACTTTCAGATCTTATTTTGCATGAAAAAATTGTAATAAATCATGCTAAAGCAAAAGAAATTCAGAAGAAAATGGACAAATTAGTTACATTAGGTAAAAAAGATACTATAGCTGCAAGAAGACAAGCATCAAAATTATTAAGAAATGTAAAAGTAGATGAAAAAACAGATGTTTTAAATAAATTATTTGTTAAAATTGCTCCAAAATATAAAAAAAGAAATGGTGGTTATACAAGAGTATTAAAATTTGGAAATAGAAAAGGTGATGGTTCACCAGTTTCAATAATTACTTTTGTTTAATTAAATTAATAAAAAAAAGAATTGCTTAGCAATTCTTTTTTTTATTAATTATTAATTATTTACTTTTTATTTTTGATTAGCATAACTAATGCATAACATGAATAAATTAAACCAGCCACACTCGCAAGTTCCATAAATACATAGGCACCAGTTTTATATCCATCAATATCTAATGTACTATTTGATACTGAATGCAATTGTCCACTAAATCAAACAATTCCAGCTATTCAAATTAATACTCAAATTCCTTTTATGATGATTTTGTCCATTTGTTTCTCCTTAATTAATTTGTTTTCACAAATTTTGAGTTATTTATTTAAATTAAAATATTTTTAAAAATTTTGTGTTTTTATGTTTTAAATTTATTTTAAAACCAAGAAAAGGTCCAAATGCAAAAATTATTTAAAATCTTTACAAATGTTTCCTTAATAAAAGTATAAAGTTTATTACTTTTTTTTGTTTTATTTTAGAAATAAAACAAAAAATAACATTATAAATTATATTTTTATTTTGCTAAATCTTTTAAAGCATCAACGTAAATATAAAATGCTTTCTCAAACAATTTAATATTTATTTTTTCATTGGGTTGATGTTCTAAATTTATTTCAGAATCATCAAAAGGTCCAAATGCAAAAATATTATCCATAGATCTTGCAAATGTTGCACCTCCAGAAATATAAGGCTTATCATTTTTATTTGTTATTTTTTTATAAGAATTCATTAGTGTTTTAATTACAAAAGAATCTTTATCGGCATAAATTGATTTTAGTCAATCAAATCTTTCATATTTAAGATTATATTTTTTTAATTTTTCAGTAATTAATTTTTCAATTTCTTTTAAGGTTATTGTAATAGGAAGTCTATTGTCAAATCATGCAGTTAATATATTATTTTTAAATCCCAATTTTCCAATATTTAAAGTAATCGATCCTGTTTCTTTGTCTTTTATTTCCTTATCAAAAAGTTTTTTCCCTTTTGCTTCTAAATCAACTTCGTTTGCAATAAAGTTTATTAACTTAGAATCAACAAATTCATTTACACATATACATAATCTTGTAATAGCATTTTTTCCTTTATCTGCTAACATTGCATGTTCTGATTTTCCAATCAATTCAATTTCATTTTTTCCTATTTTTTTATATTCAAAATCATATTTTTTAATATTTTCTTCTATTTTTTTAATATTATCTCCTTGATAGATTGCTTTATCAGGAACGGCATTAACACTTGAACCTCCGTATATTTTAAAATTAGGATTATTTAATTTTTCTTCTACTTTTCATTGTAATAAACCCTTTTCGCCATAAATTGCTGGAAAAGTAGCATCTGGAGAAAATCCCATTTCTGGTTTTTCTTCATTTTCTATGTATTTATTTATTCCTCTTCAAAGAGTTTCTTCATCAGTTCCTAAAATAAGTCTTATTCTTTTGTTTAATTTAATTTTAGAATCCTTTAATGCCTTTAAAACATAGAAAGAAAGCATCATTGGTCCTTTATCATCTATTGTCCCTCTTCCGATAAGATAATTTCCTTCTATTTTCATTTCAAAAGGATTGCTTTTTCATTTTTTTAAATCACCTGGATCTACTACATCAATATGTCCAAGTATGCCAACCATTTTTTTGCCTTTTCCATATTCAATATATCCATAATATCCTTTTGGATGAAAATATGTTTTAAATCCTTCTTTTTCACCAAGATTTATCATAAATTTAAGTGCATTTAACTGTTCTTTGTTCGGGTAATTATTTATTTTTTTTAAATAAGATTTAAATGATATAAGGGTTTTTAAATTATCCAAAAATCCCTCTTTATAATTTTCAAATTGTTCTTCCATAAATAACCTTGTCTTTTAAAATTATATAACCAGTTTAATGATGTATATTTATTAACATATAAATTATTAAATTTTTTATTTTAAATTTAATAGTTTTTTACTTATAAATTTTTGTTTAATTAAACTATATAATTATTTTTTGGTATTAAATGATTAAATTAGAAAATGTTAGTTATTCAATAGAGAACGAAAAGATATTAAAAAATATTAATATTGAAATAAAAAAAGGCGACTATATTAGTATAGTCGGTTTAAATGGTTCTGGGAAATCACAATTAGCATTATTACTTGCTGGAGTTATTTCTAATTATGAAGGAAATTATTTTTATAATAATGAATTAGTAAAATCAAACTATATTTTAGGGAAAAAATGTGGAATTGTTTTTCAAAGACCAGAAAATCAATTTGTTTCTTCAATTGTAAAAAATGATATTGCTTTTGGTTTAGAAAATTTAAATATTTCTCAACAAAAAATGGAAGGCAAAATTAATAAAATTTTAGAAAAATTAAATATTTTAAAATTAAAAGAAAAAAATGTTAATAATCTTTCGGGCGGGGAAAGACAACTGGTTGCTTTGGCTTCTATATTAATAATGGATTTTGATTTTTATATTTTTGATGAAATTACTTCAATGCTTGATGAAAAATATTTTAAAATAGTTTTTTCTATTATTAAAAAATTAAAAGAAGAAGGGAAAACAATTATTTATATTACACATAATTTAAAAGAAATTAGATTTGCTGAAAAAGTATTTATTATGAAGGATAATACAATAATTGAATCTTTAAATAAAGAACAATTAACTAATGATATTTTAAAAAAATATCAATTAATTTAAATTATGAAAGTAGAATTTTTTAATGTTACAAAAGAATTTAAAATAGATAAAGAAAATAGTCATATTATTTTTAAGAATTTTAATTTTAAATTAAAAGAAAATGAAATAACTGTAATATATGGAGAAAATGGTTCTGGGAAATCAACATTTGCACTTTTGCTTTCTGCTTTTATTAAACCGACTTCAGGTTATATAAAATTTGATAATTTAATATATGATAAAAAAACAAAAAAAAGAAAATTAAGAGAAATAAGGAATAAAGTAAAAATAGTTTTTCAAGATATAAATTTACAAATTTTTAAATCAACAATAAGAGATGAAATAGCTTTTTCTTTTAGCCAATATTTTAAAAAAGAAAAAAAAACCCAAGAAGAAAAAAAGGAGTTTATTGATGAAAAAGTTGATTATCTTTTTAATTTGCTAAATTTTCCTAAAGAATATAAAAACAAATCACCTTATAAACTTTCGGGCGGAGAAAAGAAAAAATTGATAGTAGGTTGTTTATTACTTACACCTACTGATATTTTAATTTTAGACGAACCAACAGCAGGACTTGATGTACTTACAAAAAAAGAATTTACAAATTTTATAAAAGAATTAAATAAAAATTTTAAGACAACAATTTTAATAATCACCCATGATCTTAAATTTAAAAACAGTTTTTCAAATCATTTTGAAATAGAAAAATTAAAAAATTAATTTTTTTAATATTTTACATTTTTTAAATACAAAGCTTTTCCTGTTACTTTAAATATATTTTTTCCTCTTTTTGGGTTTAAAAATAAATCATTGAATTTTTCCTCATTATATTTATTAAAATTTTTTGCAATAAGAGATCCTACTATATGTCTTATCATGTATCTTAAAAAACCATTTCCATTTATTTCTATATAAATTATTTTTCTTCTTTTTTTTATTTTTATGTAATTTATTTTTCTAATGTAAGAATAATAATTACTTTTTGAAGTAAAAGAGGAAAAATCTTTTTCGCCTATAAATTTCTTTGCATCTTCATTCATTTTTTTTAAATTTATTTCTTTAAAAATATTTAAATAATAATTTTCATCTTTTCTTTTCTTTTTTTTGAAATCATTACTTATTTTATAAAGATATGTTTTACTTCTTAAATCAAATCTTGCAGAAAATTCATTTTTTACTTTTTTTACTTTTTTTATTCTTATTTTTTTATTTAATTCTTTGTTAATTTTAATAATATCTTTTTTTCTTATTTTTTTATTAACTTCAATATCACATACTTGATTAATTGCGTGAACAAATTTATCAGTTCTTCCAGATGCTTTAATTTTTACATTAATCAATTCCTTTTTAAAAGAGTCTTCTAAAAACTGATTAATTGTATATAAATTTGGTTGTTTATTTCAACCATAAAAATATTTTCCATCATAACTGATTTTTATTAGATATTTCATTTTTAATTAAAATTCAATTTTAAAGCTTAATAAATTTTTGTAGTGTTCTTTTAAAATTTCTTCTTTATTTATAAAATTATTTTTTAAAAATAATATTTTTACTTTATAAAGAGTTTCAATAGTAAAATTATTTCTTAATAAGTAATATTGATCTTTAAAAAAAGATATTAGCTCATTTATATCTTTTTTCAAAAGAATAAAATTTTCTAAATGAGATATTTTATTTCTATAGTCTTTCACTTTTACTAAACATTGTTTGAAGTGATCAAAAATATTTTGATCATTTTTTCCTTTTTTTCTTAAATAAGAAACTTGTTCTTTATTTATGAAATTTTCTTTTACTAAATCATCTATATTTATGTATTTTTCATTTCATAAAAAGTTTAGAATTTCATCTTTCTCATTAAATGACAAAAAATTTAAAATTTCTAAATTTTTTAATTCAGGAGAAAGTATTGGATTAATTTTTTTTTCTATATTTTCTAATCTTTTATTTACAAACCATTTTTTTTTAATATTTAATTCTAAAATATTTAAATTTTCATTAATGCATTTTTTTCTAATTAATTTTGTTAAATATTTTTCATATGAAAAAATATATTCATACATTATTGAAGATGTTTTTTCATTTAAATTTTCTATTTGAGAATCTAACAATACTAATTTTTCATTAATTTTATTATTTAAAATATTTTTTTCATTTAAGTAATTTGGAAACTGCTCAAAATAAATTAAAAGTCTAATAGGATTTATTTCTCCTAATTTCACAATAATTGTAAATAAGAAAAGATCAAAAAATTCTTCTTTATTTTTTAAAATAAGCAATTTAAAATTATTATTTTTAATTTCAGTTTTATTAAATTCTTTTTGATTAATAAAATTTAATATATCATGTTTTTTTGTTAATTTATATTTCTTTATTTCCTTATAAAAAGTTTTTAAGTAGTTTATATTATTTAAGAATTCATTAAAATTTTTTTTATAAAAGTTTTCAAATAATTTATTTTTTTCTTTATTTTCATTAATATTTTTCATATAAAAGCATTATAGTGAAAATAAATGAATAATATTAAATTTTTTTTTATGTATAATATTTTTGAAGCATATGTAGGTATGTGGAAAGATACAAATTGTCAGTGCAAGGTATTTTATTGGAAATATTTTAGCGTTGTTGTAAATTATGTATTAATAAAAAAGTAATTCTTTTAGAATTACTTTTTTCTTTATCATCCATTATTTAAAAATGAAACATCATATACATTCATTAAAATTGTTCCCACTAAAAATAAAACAAAAAAACTTAAAAATAATAATTCCTTATATTTAAATTTATAAATTTCATATTTTGTTCTTTTCATTCCTATTTTATATCCTCTTACAGACATAGCAACTGATAATTCTTTTGCTTTTATAAAAGAATTTACAATAAGAGGATTTAAAGAATTTTTTAAAGCAATTATTTTTGTTTTTGTATTTCCTGAATAAAAATCTATTCCTCTTGAACTTTGTGCTTCTAATATTAATTTTGTCTCATAAAGAAAAAGGGGAATATATCTTATTGCAATTGAAATAATAAGTGCTATTTCTTGTGTTGGGATTTTAATATATTTCAATGGACTAATTAATTTTTCAAATCCATTTGTAAGTTCAGTTTCACTTAAACTCAAAATGAGAACAGAAGAAACAAGAATCAATAAATAAATCTTAAGTATTATTTGTGCAGAAATAATAAAACTTTCTGTATAAATTCCTCCTAAAGCACTTGATATTGGTTCACTGTCTCCTTCTATAACAATCATATTAAAGAAAATTAGAAACGGAGAAAATATCAATATTCAAATTAAAGGTTTTAAATAATATTTAAAATTAACTCTTATAAAAGTAAGAAATAAAACTGAAACACCAAGAACAATAAGTAATTGTGAAATATTTTGAGCTACAAAAACAATTGCAATAAAAAATAAAAATGAAATAATTTTTACTGTTGGATTTATGTAATCAAAAATTGTATAAGTTCTTAATCTTTTTATTACATCACTTTTTTCATTCATATTTTTAAAATTATAAATTTAATTTGTTTATATAATTTTTAACTTCCCTTATTACTGAATTATTTAAAGAAAAATCTGTCTCATCTGCATAATTAATTATATTTTTTGAAAGAACATAAAGATTTGTAAGATTAATATAATTTCCTTGTTCTTCAATTTTTATTTGTCTTATATCAAATCTTTTTTTGCTTGTTAATAAAAGTACATAATATAATTCTTTCTTTTTATCAATTTTTACAATAATACATGGTCTATCTTGTTTTAAATTTTTATCAACTTTTATTTTAAGGTCTTCATGACTTATGTAAACAATGTCATATAATTTTTTCTCTAATTCTGATTTTAATCTTATTGTTCCCATATGGTAATTTTATATGATTTTGAAAAACATTATTATAAGGAATGGTTTTATATTATAATAATCATAGTGATTTTAAGGGTATGTTATGAGACAAACAAGAATGGCTTTTGATAATATAGAGAGAAAATGATACTTAGTTGACGCTAAGGATTTAGTGCTTGGCCGTATGTCAACTGAGATTGCATCTATTTTAAGAGGAAAGAATAAAGCATCATTTACTCCCCATGAAGATCATGGTGATTTTGTGATTATCATAAATTCAAAAGATGTTAAATTAACAGGTAATAAACTTAATGATAAATTTTATTATAATCATTCAGGTTATCCTGGTGGATTAAGAAAAAGAAGTGCAAAAACAATGATAGAAAAATATCCAAATGAATTAGTTTATAAATCTATTTGGGGAATGCTTCCACATAATAAGCTTGGAAGAAAACAAATTAAAAAGCTTTTTCTTTATGCTGATGAAAATCATAAACATTCTGCTCAAAAACCAGAAAAGCTAGAATTAAAGATTAAATAAATTGATATAATTAGAAGCGGAGTAATAAGAAGTATGTATACAGGAACAGGAAAAAGAAAATCTTCAATTGCAAGAGTAATATTAAAACCTGTAAAAAATAAAAAAGATAGTAAAATTGTGATCAATGGGAGAGAAATTGATGACTATTTTCCTTATAAAACTCTTATTCAAGAATCAAGAATGGGATTAGTTATTACTAATACAGAAAATGATTTTCTTATTACTGCTAACATAAAAGGTGGAGGATTTTCTGGTCAAGCTGGTGCCTTAAAACATGGAATTGTAAAAGCGTTATTAGAAGCTTCTAATGACTACAAAAAACCTTTAAAGGAAAAAGGTTTAGTTACAAGAGATGCAAGAATAAAAGAACGTAAAAAATACGGTCTTAAAGCCGCAAGACGTGCTCCACAATTTTCAAAACGTTAAGAATTTTGTATTTGGAACCGTAGCTCAGTTGGTTAGAGCACACCGCTGATAACGGTGAGGTCGGTGGTTCGAGCCCACTCGGTTCCACCAATTAATAAAAAAAAAATAGGATTTTGTTTCCTATTTTTTTTGTTTTAAATTTACCTTTTTTGAATAAATTTATTTATCTATATTATTTTTTTCTTCTTTATTATTTCCTTCTTTTACTATATTATTTTTTTCTACTTGTTTTTTATAATTACTAATAATTTGTTCTTCAATTCTACTTAATTTTTGTGTAAATTCTTTTTCTTTAACTACATTATTTTCATCTTCTTTTTTATTTCCTTCTTTTTTAGCTTCTTTTTTTATTTGATTTTTTTCAGTATTTTTAATTTTTGTTTCTTCTTCTTTTTCTGCTTGCTTTTGGTAATTTTTAACAATTTGAGCTTCTACTTTACTTAAACCTTCTGTTGATATTGGTTCTTTTTTGCTTAAATTATTATTAGGATCTTCTTTTTTAATTTTTGCTTCATTCATTTGTAATGTGTTTAATTTATATCAAAGTCTTTCATATTCACTTTGTCTTCAATTTTTTCTTTTTGAATAATTCATTCAATTTATTAAAATAACAAAAATTCAAATAAAAATTGTAGGAAGAAAAATAATTACTCAAAAAAATGTTCAAAGTATTGCAAACGAAACACTGCTTCCTTGAATATATTGCATTTTTTTTTGAATTTCTTGTTCGCTATTTTCTGGTAACTGCGAAAATTCTTGTACTAATAATAAAAATTTAACTTTTGCTGACATTAAGATTCTGCTATATAATTTTTAAATAACAAATTATAACTATTTCTATTATAATAAATTTTATGATAGTTTTATCAAAAAAATAAATTTACAATTAAATATTATGGATGAAAAGCAAATACATTGATATCCCGGACATATGAATAAGTCCATTAGGGAAATTAAAGAATTATCTAAAAAGATAGATTGTTTTTTTCTTATATTAGATGCAAGGGCACCCTCTTCTTCTTTTTTGAGTTTATTTAATGAAATAGTAGGAAATAAAGAATTAATTATTATTTTAAATAAAGCAGATTTGGTAAAAAAAAATGATTTAAATAAATGAATTGAATATTATAAAAAAAATTATAAATATATATTTTCGCTTTCTGCAAACAATAAAAAGATAATGAATAAAAGAATTTTAGATATTCTAAATAATATAAAATTTAAATCTTTAATTCCTAAGTTTGTGATTCTAGGTGTTCCAAATGTTGGAAAATCAACTTTTTTAAATAATTTAATAAATAAGAAAAAAGCTGATGTTCAAAATAAGCCAGGAATTACTAAAAGAATAAACTGATATCAATTTGATAAAAATTACTGAATACTTGACACGCCAGGAGTACTTGAACCAAAATTTGAATTAGAAAAAGATAAAATCATTCTTGCATCAATAGGTTCTTTTAAATATGAAAATTTACCAATTGAAAAAGTTGTAATTAATTTATTAGAAATTTTATTTGAAAAAAATAAGAATGTAAGTAAATATTTTAATTTTTTAAATCTTGAGGAAGATTTATTAAATAAAATAAATAATTCTAAAGTTACTGAATTTGATTTTTATAAAAGAATTCTTTTAGAATATCAAATTGGCAAATATGGAAAAATAATTTTAGATGATTTAGAAAAAAAATAGAAAATATTTTTTGCTTTCATATTATTTTGTTGTATTAAAAAAATACAACAAAAAACAAAAATTTATTTTTATTAATAAATATCTATAATAAAAAATTCTTAAATACTATTAGAAATAAAATAAAAATAAGAAAATTTTGAAAAATAAATAATTTTAATATTATTATATTTAAAGAAATAAATATTATTTTTTATTTAATATTTGTTAAATAATAAAAATAAAAAAAAGAGGAAAGTAATGACTAAAAATTTAATAATAGTTGAATCACCTAATAAGATTGCAAAAATTCAATCTTTTTTTAAAGGTGAAAATGATAAAGAATTTAAGGTTATTTCTTCAGTTGGACATATAAGAGATCTTAAAAAATATGGAACTTATTTAGGTCTTGGTATTAATGTTGAAGAAATGGAACCAATTTATGTAAATTTACGTGATAAAAAAGATGCAATTAAAACAATTAATACAGAAGCTAAAAAAGCAAATAATATTTATATTGCAACTGACCCCGATCGTGAAGGAGAAGCAATTGGTTGACATATTACACAAGTAATAGAAGATAAAAATAAAAAAATAAAAAGAATTTTTTTTAATGAGATAACAAAAGATGCTGTTTTAGAATCACTAAAAAACGTTACAGATATTGATATGAATCTTGTTAATTCACAAGAAACAAGAAGAATGTTAGATAGAATTATAGGGTTTAGATTATCTTTTCTTACAAATAAAAAGTTTTCAGCTCCTTCTGCAGGGAGAGTTAAATCATCAACCTTAAAATTAATAATTGATAGAGAAAATGAAATAAAAATATTTAAACCAGTTTTTTGATGAACTATTGAAGCAAAAATTAATAAAGATAACATTTTACTTAATTCTGATCGTAATTTTAAATTAATAGAATATAAAGATTTAAAAAGTGTAAATGCTATTTTTGCCTTATTAGGTGAAGATTTTAGATTAATTGATAAACAAGAAAAGGAAATAGTAGTTTCTTCACCAGTTCCTCTTGAGATGGCCACTTATTTAATGGGAATGTTTACAAACTTTAATATTTCCAATGTTCAAGCAACATCTACTGCACAATCTCTTTATGAAAAAGGTCTTATTACTTATCCGCGTACTGATTCAATAAGAATAAGTTCAAAAAGCTTTATTGATTCAACAAAAGATAAAATAACAAAAGAATTTGGTAAAGAGTATTTTGGTGGAATAAAAGAAAGTTTAATTAAAAAACAAAAAAATATTCAAGATGCACATGAAGCTATAAGACCAACAGATATTAATTTAAAAGTTGAAAATATAAAAGGATTAAATACTTTTGAAAAGAAAGCTTATCACTTTATTTGATCAATAACAATGAAATCAATGATGAGCAACGGAATAAATAAAAATATTAATCTTCTTTATCAAAATAACACTGAATATTTTGTAAATAAAATAGTTATTAAAAAATTCCTTGGTTATAGAATTCTTGATACAGATATTGCAGAAAAAGAAGAAAAAATAGAAATTAAAGAAAATTTAAAAATTAAAAAAGAAGATATTAAAGTTCATGAACATAAAACAACACCCCCACCAAGATATAATCAAGCATCAATAATTAAAAAGCTTAAAACAGAGGGAATTGGTAGACCTTCTACTTATTCATCAACAACTTCCGGATTAATAAATTACAATTATTTAACAAAAGAAAGTAATAATTTAGTTCCGACAGAATTAGCTTTTAAAGTAAATGATTTATTATTAGAATCTTTTAATGATATTGTTAATGAAAAATATACAGCGAGTATGGAAACAATATTAGATGAAATTTCTAAAGGTAAAGTAAATGGAAGAAATTATTTAAAAGATTTTTGACCAGAATTCAAAAAAAGAATTGAAGAAGTTGATCAAACAATTGAAAAGCCTATTGCAGAATTAGTAAATGAAAAATGCCCTCTTGATGGAGGAGAACTTGTTTATAAAAATTCAAGGTATGGAAAATTTATTGGTTGTTCAAATTTTCCTAAATGTAAATATGCTAGAAAAATAGAAAAAGAACAATCTGATAGCGAAAATAAAAAAGATAATAAAATAATTTTAGAAGAAAAATGCCCTATTTCTGGTCATAATTTAGTGATAAGAAAATCAAGATATAATAAAAGTTTTATTGGCTGTTCAAATTTTCCTAAATGTAAATTTATTCTTACTGATAAAGAAAAAGTTAAAGAAATTTTTGAAAAATACAATATAAAAGAATAGTACAAAATTAAAGAATTCTTAATTTTTGTTATAATATTCTTAAAGTAAAAAATAAAGAAAGTAGATACATGGATTTCTCTATTTCGTGCCCTTTGGGTTATAGTTTTTTGAAGTGTGTTGTAATAAAAACGAGGTTCTATATTGATAAAAAATATTGAAAAAGTAGAAGAAAGAAAAGAACAAATATCTTTCTATAAAAAAGGAATAATCGAAAAAGATAAACTTTTAGAGGCGGGTGTTCAATTTGGTCATAGAAATAAAGATTGAAATCCTGCTATGAAGCCCTTCATACATGGTTTAAAAGATAGGGTTCATATTATAAATTTAAATCGAACATTAACATCTTTACAAATTGCATATAATGCAGTTGAAAAAATAAGTTCAATGGGTGGATCATTTTTATTTGTTGGTACAAATAAACAATCAAGTAAAACAATTCAAGCAAATGCAGAAAGAACCGGATCATATTTTGTAAATCAAAGATGATTAGGTGGAACTCTTACGAATTTTAAGACTATTTTAAATTCAATTAAAAAATTAAGAAATTTAGAAAGATTAGAAAAAAATAATTTTGAAGGATATACAAAAAAAGAAGCTTTAAAATTAAGTAGAGTTTTAGAAAAATTAGAAAAATCATTGGGTGGTATCAAATATATGAGAAAGCTTCCGGCAGCAATTTTTGTAACATCAATTGTTGATGAAAAAATTGTTATTAAAGAAGCAAATAAATTAGGTATTCCTGTATTTGGTATTGCAGATACAAATTCAAATCCAAGAGATGTTAAATTTCCAATTTTTGCAAATGATGATGGAAATAAATCTGTTTCTTTAATTACAACTTTAATAGCAGATGCAATTGCTTCCTCAAAAGATGAAAAGACTTTTGTAATTAATACTGATGAAAAATCATTTGAAATTTTAGGTTTAAATATTCGTCAAGATGATACATTTAAAACAAATAAGTTTTTTAGAAAAAATAAATTTGAAAATGTTAATGATATTGCTAAAGACAAAGAAATAAATGAAATAAAAGATTTAGAAAGTAAAAAAGAAGCAAAAATTGATATTACAGAAAAAGAAAAAATAATTACTAAAGAAAATACAGAAAAAAATAATTAAGGTTTTGGTATTAAAATGTCAATTGAAAAAATTAAAAAATTACGTGAAATCACAAAAGCAGGGCTTTCTGATATAAAAAAAGCTTTAGAAAATACAAATTATGATACTGATAAAGCAATAATTTGATTACGTGAAAATGGTGTTTTAAATGCTGCTAAAAAAGTTGATAGAATAGCTGCTGAAGGTGTAATTAAAATTAAAAAAACAAAAAACAAAATTGTAATAATTGAAGTTAATAGTGAAACTGATTTTGTTGCTCAAAATAATATTTTTAATAAATCAATAGATAAAATTTTAAATACAATAATTGATAACAATATAAAAAATTTAGAAGATTTAGAGAAATTAAAAATAGATAATCAAGATTTTAAAGAATATGTTGCAATATTAATATCTACAATTGGAGAAAAAATAAATTTTAGAAGATTTGTTTTGATTGATAATCTTAAAACATTAAATATTGGATATTATGTTCATTCAAATAACAGAATAGGTGCAATTGTTGTTGCAAAGGGAATAGATGAAATTACTTTAAAAGATATTGCAATGCATATTACAGCAATGTCTCCTGAATATCTTTCTTTAAATGATATTTCTAGTGAAAAAAGAGAAAGTGAATATAATATCGCAAAAAAAGAGTTAATGGAAAAAATTTCTTCAAAACCAGAAGAAATTCAGAAAAAAATAATAGATGGAAAAGTAAGCAAAAATCTTTCAGAAATTGTACTTTTAGAACAACCCTTTATAAAAGATCAGTCTATTAAAATAAAAGATCTTTTAAAAAATGGAGAGATTTTAAATTTTGTAAGATTTGAAGTTGGAAGCGGAATTGAAAAAAGAATAGATAATTTTAAAGAAGAAGTTTTAAAACAAGCAAATTCTTAATTTTTGGAGCTTTAAAAAAGAAATGAGATACAAGAATATTTTATTAAAACTATCAGGTGAAGCAATTTCAGATGAAAATAATATTATTTCAAAAGAAATGCTTGATAGTATTTTTTATCAAGTAAATTATTTAGTAAAGAAAAAAAATGTAAAAGTTTCAATTGTTGTTGGAGGAGGAAATATTTTTCGTGGAGAAATTTCTAATTCAATAGGACTTGGAAAAGATACATCAGATGCCGATTATATGGGAATGCTTGCAACAATAATAAATGCTCTTGCTTTTAAAGCATATTTTAATAATAATAATTTAAATACAGAAGTTTTAAGTGCTTTTAAAATTGAAAATCTTATTGAAAAAGCTAATGCTAAAAATATAAAAGAAATATTAGATGCAAAAAAAGTATTAATTTTTGGTGGTGGTACAGGGAAACCTTACGTATCTACAGATACTGCTGCTGCAATGCGCGCAATAGAAACAAAAGCAGATGTTATTTTAATGGCTAAAAATGGTGTAGATGGTGCATATTCAGAAGATCCTAATAAATCAAAAGATAATATAGTTTTTTTTGATAAATTAAGTTATAAAGATGTCATTAATAAAGATTTAAAAATAATAGATCATGAAATGACTTTGCTTTTAAAAGGAAAAAATATAGACATCATACTATTCAATATGAATACTAAAAATAATATAATTAATATATATGAAGATAAAGTAGTAAAAAAAACAATTATTAAGGAAGTCTGATAAATGAATGAAGAAATAATTGAAAATTTAGAATTAAAATTAAATGAAATATTTTCAAATTTTTCAAACAATATCAATAGAATAAGAGCAGAGGGTGCATCACCGATTTTATTAGAAGGAATTCATATAAATTATTATGGTACTAATATGCCTCTTAATCAGTTAAGTAATATAATGTCTGAAGAAGGAAAATATTTAATAGTTCATCCTTATGATAAATCTTTATTAAAGGATATTTCAAATGTAATTTCAAGTTCTGGGATAGATCTTTCGCTTAATATTGAAGGCGAAAAAATAAGAGTTTTCGTACCACCGCTTACAGAAGAGAAAAGAATTCTTTTTGTAAAAAAAGCAAAAGAAACTTCTGAAGAAGCAAAAATTCATGTGAGAAACTTAAGACATGAAATAATTAAAAAAATAAATAAAAAGATTAATTCAGAAGATGAAAAAAATCTTGTTTTAGATATGTTAGAATTAAAAATCGGTTCTACAAATACAAATATTGAAAAAACTTTAAAGGAAAAATGCGATAAGCTAATGCATATTTAATATTTTATGAATAAAATTATTGATGTGAGTTCTAACAAAAAAAACAAGAAAGAGCATCCATCATATTTTAATTCATATTTTAAACAAGCAATCGGAAAAGAATCATCTAATAATATTCCTCATAAGAAAGAGCATCCATCATATTTTAAACATATAATTGGACTTATAGTATTATTAATAGTTTTGGCATTTATTATTCCGGCGGGATTAAATCCTACATTTTATGAAAATTCATATAATTATTTCTTTTTGTCAATTTTGTCATTACTTTTTATTTATGGGTCATATGAAATAACAAATTTTATTTTTTCTAAAAATGAAAATGATTTTAATTTTTATCTATTATTTTTATTTATAATAATTGTTTTTGGCTCTTTCTTTATTACAATAGGAGTTACATTTTATAAATATTTTGATCCTAATTTTTATAAAACAAACAGTGAACTTTTCCCCAGCATAACAAATGAAGTAAAAGTTATTTTTGAAATTTTCTTTTATATGATTATATGTTTACTTGCATTAATTTTAATTACATCTTTTATGGATGTAAAAATTACTGATGTATTTGTTTTACTTTTTGTTATTTTATTATTTATTTTATTTTTAATTTCAATAATTTCAATTCTTGCAATTTTTAATTGATCTTTTATTTTACTTGTTATTTTGATAACTGCTGCTACTGATACTTTTGCATTTGTTGGTGGAAAAAAATATGGAAAAAGAAAATTAGCAGAAAATATTTCTCCAAATAAAACAATTGAAGGATTTGTAATTGGTTTTATCTCTGGTTTTTTAATTGGTATTATTTGATATTTTGCTGTAATTTTTCCAACACAAACAACAGCACTTTCACAAGGGATTATTAATATTAAAGATGCAAAATATGTTCTTCCAATTGTTTTTCTTATTATAATAACTCCTATCATAAGTCAATTTGGAGATTTAACTTTTTCAAAAATTAAGAGGAATTATAATAAGAAAAACTTTTCAGAAATAATTCCAGAACATGGTGGTTTATTTGATAGAATTGATTCTCATATTTTTGCTCTCTCAATTTTTAATTTATCTTTAATACTAATATTTATGATTTAGTTTTATATAATTCTCTTAATATGTTTTTTTTATATTTATTAATAATTTTAATAGTCGTTGAGCTAATTACATTAATTCATGAAACCGGACATTTTTTAGTTGCTAAAAAGAACGGTGTTAGAGTTGCAGAATTTTCAATTGGATTTGGTCCAGCAATCTTTCAAATAAAAAGAGGAACTACAACATATTCTTTTAGATGATTACCCTTTGGTGGCTATGTTTCTGTTCTTTCGGATGATGTTGTAAAGGAATTAGAAAAAATTAGAGAAAAAAATCCTTCGCCTCTTGAAGAAAAAATGATAGAAAAAAAAACTGGTGGTATAAAATTAAATGAAGATTTTTCAAAGCAAAAAACAATTGATAAATTGAAGACTTCAAAAAAAGTTTTTTTTGCAACAGCTGGAGTTATTTTTAATTTTGTTTCTATTTTTATAATATTACTTGTTGGATATGCTTATGTCGGAAAAGGATTTTCTACAGATCAAATATTTATGAAATTTTATAATGAATCTACTGATTCAGCAGATAATTTTTATTTATTTGATAATATAACTCAAGTAGGTAATTTTAATTTTGAAGAAATCTCTGGTTATGATGATATGTCTTCCTTTTTAAGAGATCCGGAAGAAAATGATAATATAGTATATAGTCTTCCAAATGATGATTCATCAGAAGTTGGTTATGCGGTTTTAGATATTCAAGTTGATGTTTATAACTATGATGATGATAAATTTTACTATGATAAAGATGCATATTTTATAACATTTGATGATTTCTTTTTAAAAGAAATTTCTTTATCTGCTAATCGTACTGTATTAATAAGCGGAGATGAGAATAATGGTTATTTAATTCTTCCATATGGTATAGATCATGTTTCTGGCAATCCGGTTTATGCCTTAGCGGGCTTTAATAATGATTATCCTTATTATGTAGAATATGAACAATCAATAGCTTTATCGGGTTGACAATTATTAAAATATTCATTTATAGATACTTTTAAAGTATTTTGATTGTCAATTATTTGATTAATTAGTTTTATAACTTTAGGAACTGTAAATTTGGGTTATCATCCAACAACAAACAATTTGGCACAAACTGCAGTATTTTCTTCACTTGTTATATTCTTTTTTAGAATTACAGTAATATTTTCTAGTTTAATGATTATATTTAATATGCTTCCAATCCCTCCTCTTGATGGTTGAAGAGCATATGAATATTCCTATGAAGGTGTTAAGAAGAAAAAAATTAGTAAAAAAGCAACCTCTCGTACAATGTGAGTCGGTTGAATGTTAATTCTTATACTTTTTATTTTAGGGATTATAATTTAGTGAATTGATATGAGCGAATCAGAAAATACTTTTATTAAAAGTTTAAATTTAAAACAAAAATTAAAAGAAAAAATTAATTTTGAAAAAGCAATTTTTTATCAAGATAATTTTAAAAAAGATTTATTTTTTAGCCTAGAAGATAATTTATCAGCAAAAGAATTATTTTTATTTTTGGAAGCTATTAAAAATCACAATGAATTTAAAAACGATGATATTTACAATATTTATTTTAATTTAAATAAGAAAAGTGATTTTAAGAATTATGAATTATATGAATATTTAATTACTTTTTTAAAATTAATTTCTTTTAAAATAAATCCTTCAAATTTTTATTTTAAATTTGAAAAAGAAGAATTAATTCTTTTTATTTCTAATTCAGTAACTTATGAATTTATTTTAGAAAATTATGATAATTTAAATAAATTATTTTTTAATTTAAAATTTTTAAATAAAAAATTTAAATTAATTCATGATGGTTCAAAATTTAAAAAAAATGTATTTATTGATAATGATAGAAATAAATATAAAGAATTAATTCAAAAAAATCAATTTGCTTCATCTGCGAATATAGATAAAAATTATAAAAAAATAAATTTTGAAAAAGAATCCACTCAAAGAAAAGTTTATTTTGAAGGATTAATTTTTGAAAAAGAATCCTTCAAAAGAAGAGACAACAAATACAATGTTTCATTTTTTTTAAAAAACGGTGATGATTACATTATTGCAAGAAAAGAATATAAAGATAATTTAGAAAATAAACTTACTAAAAATGATTATGTAAGAGTATATGGAAGTTGAGAATTAAATAAATATAGAAATGAATTTAATTTACAAATTGAAAGAATTGAGAAAATTCAAAGTAAACAAAATAAAAAAAGCAAAACTTTTGAAAAAACAAGAACAGAATTACATATACATTCAAAAATGTCAGTAATGGATGGAATAGGTGATGTAGAAGATTATTTTAAAAAAGCAAATGAAGTAAACATAAAATCTTTAGCATTTGTTGACCATAATTCAGTACAAGCTTTTCCAGAAGTTTTTTCTTCATCAAAAAAATATCCTGAAATTAAAGCAATTTATGGTGTAGAGTTTGATATATTTGACGACTTAAATAACCCAATTGTTTTAAATGAAAGAGATGCAGATTTATTAAAATGTGAATATGTTTTTTTTGATTTAGAAACAACTGGCATTTCTCCTTTTGTAAATGAAATTATCGAATTTGGAGCAGTAAAACAAATAAATGGCGAAATAATAGAAAGAAAACAATTGTTTATAAAGCCAAATAAATCTCTTCCTAAGCATATTAGTGAATTAACTCATATTACAAATGAACATTTAAAAAATGCAAAGCCAATAGAAGAAGTAATAAATGAAATAAAAGAATGAATTGGAGATGCAATTTTAGTTGCTCATAATGCTAAATTTGATTATAGTTTTTTAAATTATGTTTATAAAAAAAACGGACTTGGTGAATTAAAAAATCCAGTAATAGATACTTTAAAAATTTCTTGACTTGTAAATCCAAATTTGAAGAATCATAGATTGGGTACTGTAGTAAAAAATGAAGGTCAATTTTATGATGAAAATATTTCTCATAGAGCAGATTATGATGCAATGATTTTACAAAAGACTTTTGAGAATATGCTTTATAAATTATTTGAAAAGGATATTAGAAATTTAAAAGATTTAAATAAATATAATAGCAATATTTTTTCTAAAATTTTTACAAATCATTTTACAGTGCTTGCAAAAAATCAAGATGGAATAAAAGACTTATATAGATTAATATCAATTGCACATATTGATTATTTTAATAAGAAAAAAGACTTACCATTACTTCCGTTATCAATTCTTTTAAAAGAGAGAAAAAATTTATTAATAGGTTCTTCGTGTGCAAATGGAAAATTATGAGAAGAATTAAATAACCAAAGTAATAATTTAGAAAAAATATTTTCTTATTATGATTATATTGAAATATTTCCACCAAGCGTTTATCAAAATTTAATAAATAATAAATTTTATTCTCTTGCTGAGATTCAAATGATTTTAAAAGAAATAATTATAAAATCAAATGAATTTAATAAAAGAGTTGTAATCACTTCAGATGCACACTATGTAAATAAAGAAGATCATGAAATAAGAGATGTTTATATTTCAAACAAAGGACTTGGCGGAAAACTTCATCCACTTTTTAAAAGGGGAGTAAAATTAAATTCGCCTTATCAATATTTAAGGGATTCAAATGAAATTTATAAAGAATTTAAAGAATTTATTGAAGATGAAAATTTATTAGAAAAAATAATTTTTAAAAACCCTAATAAAATTTCCTCGATAATTGAAGAAAACATAATTCCGCTTAAATCAGGTCTTTTTACACCAAAATTAAAAGGAGCAGAAGAATCTTTAATAAAGCTTGTAAAGGAAAATCTAAGAAAAACTTATGGCGATAATCCACATCCTGAAATAATTGAAAGATTTAACAAAGAATTAGATGCAATTATAAAAAATGGTTATGCAATTATTTATTATATTTCTTCTCTTGCAGTTAAAAAATCTATAGATGATGGTTACCTTGTTGGTTCAAGGGGTTCTGTTGGTTCCTCTCTTATTGCGACTTTGGCTGAAATTACTGAAGTAAATCCTCTGAAACCACATTATTTGTGTAAAAAGTGTAAATATCATGAATTTATTGATAATGTTTCATCTGGTTATGATTTAGATAATAAAATTTGTCCAAAATGTGGAGAAGATATGCAGGGAGAAGGACAATTAATTCCTTTTGAAACGTTTTTAGGATTTGAAGGAAAAAAAATTCCTGACATTGATTTAAATTTTTCAAGAGAATACCAAAGTATTGCCCACAATTTTATTAAAAGCATTATGGGGGAAAATAATGTTTTTAGAGCGGGTACAATTTCAACTGTCGCTCAAAGAACAGCATTTGGTTATGTTAAAAATTGAGAAGAATTAAATAATTTAAATCTTTCAAGAGCAAAATTAACTTATCTTTCAGAAAAAGTCAAGGGTACAAAAAGAACAACCGGACAACATCCTGGAGGTCTCATTGTATTACCGGATGATAAAAATATTTATGATTTTACACCAATAAATTTTCCAGGCAATGATTTGAACTCTGATTGACTTACAACACATTTTGATTTTCATTCAATTCACGATAATCTTTTAAAATTAGATTTTCTTGGTCATTTAGATCCTTCTTCAATTAAGATGCTTCAAGAGCTTACTGGAATTGATCCTTTAGAAATACCTAAAAATGATAAAAAAGTTATTTCTCTTTTTAGAAATACAAGTGCATTAAAATATATTGAAAATTATGTAAAAGAAGAAGAAAAAACATTAGGGATATTAGGCATTTCTGAATTTGGGACAAAATTTGTTCGTGATCTAGTGCGTGTTGTAAAACCTACAAAATTTTCAGAATTAGTAAAAATTTCTGGACTTTCTCATGGTACTGATGTTTGAACCGGAAATGCAAAAGAATTAATGGAAAATGAGATTGCTCGTTTTGATGAAATTATTTCAGTAAGAGATGATATTATGACTTATCTTATTTCAAAAGGAATTAATGAATTTATTTCATTTCAAATTATGGAATCAGTAAGAAAGGGTAATGGTTTAAAACCCGAATGAGAAGACCTTATGAAAAAACATAAAATACCTTCTTGATATTTAGATTCAGCAAATAAAATAAAATATATCTTTCCTAAAGCTCATGCGGCCGCTTATGTTTTAATGGCTTATAGAATTGCATGATATAAAATTTATTATCCATTGGAATACTATGCAACTTTTTTTACAAAAAGAGATACAACATTTGATATAAAATCTTTAAATAATGGATTAAAAGGAATTTTAGATTTTAAACAATATGTAAAAAAAGCAACCAAAGAAAAAACTTCGGATAAAGAAAAAGAAATAAGTGAAACATATTCAATTGTGCTTGAAATGTATTCTAGAGGATTTAGTATTTCTAAACTTTCGCTTGAAAAATCAATGGGTGAAAAATGAATTATAGATAAAGAAAATAAATCACTTATTCCTCCGTTCTCAATATTAGAAGGAATAGGTAAGGCTGTTATTGAAAAACTTATTTCTTCAAGAGAAAAAGGCCTTTTAAAAACTTATGAAAGCTTTAAAATTTATTCAGGACTTAATAAGACATTGCTTACACAATTTAATGAATTAGGACTTTTAAAAAATTTAAAAAATATTAACATAAAAAACAATGGGGGACAATTATTTCTTTTTGATAACTAAATAAAATTAAAAAAAATATAAGAAATTATTGTATAATTTAGACATAAATATGTATATCTTGCTTAATTAAGAGGGCTCACGCTCTCTTAATTGTTTATAAATCAAAGTTTATAAAGTAAGGAAAGGAGTAATTATGAATATTGAAAATCCAATTAATTTTTTAAATGCAATAAAATTAATACTTGAAAAAAATAATGTTTCAAAAGAAACTTTAAAACAAGATTTAATTGAAATATTTAAAAAAGCTTTCGAAAGAGATAGTATTTTTCTAGATTGAGATAAAAAATCAGTTATTTATGAACCTGCAAATGTTTCAGTTGAAATTGATTTAGAAAATGGAAAAATAGATATTGAAAGAAAATATGAAGTTGTAGATAAACTTGAAGACAAAAAAGATCAATTTATAAAAATTTCTTTAAATGACGAAAGAATTAAAGATATGAATTTAAAAGTATCAGATGAGTTTATTGAAAAAATAAATTTAAAAGATCTTAGTATTGGAAAAGCACAATATATAAAACAACTTTTAATTCAAAAAACTAGAGAAGTAGAAAAACTTAAAATTTTTGAACAATTTAAAGATAAAAAAAATCAAATACTTTCCGCTAAAGTTTCAAAAATTCAGGATAATTATTTAATTTTAGATCACTTTGGTACTGCAATTTTTGTTCCAAAATCAGAGCTTTCAGAATTAGATAAATTTAGAGTTGGACAATTAATAAAAGTATTTATTGTTGATGTAACTAAAAATTCTAAAGATGCTCAAATTATTGCATCTAGAATTAAAAAAGAATTTGTTTTAAAGTTATTAGAACAAGAAATAGAAGATATTGAAGATAAAATTATTACTATTGATAAAATTGTTAGAATACCTGGTGTAAAAACAAAAATAGTTGTTAGTTCTAGAGTTTCTGAAGTCGACGCAATTGGATCAATAATTGGATTAAAAGGAAAAAGAATAAAACCAATTATTGATGAACTTAGAGGCGAAAGAATTGATGTAATAAAAAATTCAGATAATGTTGAAGATATCCTTGCTCAAGCAATTCTTCCATCAAAACTTGAAGGTATTGCAATAAGAGAAAATCCAGAAGGAAAAAAAGAATATACTTTAATTGTTAAAAAAGATGTTTTTTTATCAGCACTTGGAAAAAGAGGTTTAAATGCAAAATTAATTTCTAATCTTGTAGATGCTAGAATTGAGATTAAAACTGTTGAAGATGCTTTAAAAGAAAATGTTTCTTGAAAAAATTATGAATCAAAATTAAAAAATGTTAAAAAAAGAGAAAATGCAGATTTTAATTTAGAGAATTATGATTTAGAAGATTTTGCTGATATGGAGGATGAATACAACTAATTTTTTAATGAAAAATAAAATTGAAAACAAAAGAACAAATGTAATAGATCATAAAAAATATGAAAAAGATCTTTTGATAAGAATTGCAATTACAAAAGATGGTAATACAATTTTAAATTCAAATTTAGGTAGAGGAATTTATTTTAAAATTGAAACTCTTAAAAATATAAGAGATTTAAAAACGTTAAAATTTTATGTAAATAAAAAAAATGGAAATTTTTCTCAAATAGAAGAAGAAGTAAAAAAAATAATCGCTGAAGGAGGTGATAAAAATGGTAAATAAAAATAAAGAAATTTCAAATAAACGTATTGGATTTAAATTATCAGATTTTTTTGTTGAAAAATTATCATTAAAAAATGATACTTTGTTTTTTGGTGACAATAATTATTTTTTAGATGTTATTTCAACTATTGGTTTAAATAAACATGAAGCAAAAAGAATTTTAAATATAAAACATCAAATTGAAGATTTAATTCTTAATGATAATCAAATTGCTGAACTTGCGCTTCACAGAAATTTAAATTTTGAAAAAGTTATTGATATTTCAGAAGTTAATATTTTAGAGAGAATAAATCAAATTTTAAAAGAAAAACTTCAAGAAAATAAAAATGTAATAATTAAACAAAGAAATCCAATTGTTACAATTATGGGCCATGTTGATCACGGGAAAACTACTTTGCTTGATACTATTAGAAAAACAAATATTACTTCAAGTGAAATTGGAGGAATAACTCAAAAAATTGGAGCTTATCAAGCAGAGTTTAATTCAAAAAAAATTACTTTTATTGATACTCCTGGTCATGAAGCATTTACTAAAATGCGTGCAAATGGTGCTAAAGTAACAGATATTGCAGTTATAGTTGTTTCTGCAGACGATTCACTTATGCCCCAAACAAAAGAATCAATTGATCATGCAAGAGCCGCAAACATTCCGATAATTATTGCAATAAATAAAATTGATAAACCAGATGTTAATTTAAAAGTTGTAAAAGATGAACTTATAAAGTATGGTTTAATTTTAGAAGAATGAGGCGGAGACATTAAAGTTGTTGAAATAAGTGCATTAAAAAATAAAAATATTGATAAATTATTACAAGCAATAATTGACGTTTCCGAAACATTAGATCTTAAAGTGCCATTTAATACTCTTGCTTCTGGTACAGTAATTGAGTCTAATATTTCAAAGAATAGAGGTAATTTAGTTGATATTATTGTTTTAAGTGGTGAATTACATATTGGTGATTCAATTCTTATTGACGGAAAAATTGTAAAAATAAAATCACTTTCAAACGAAAAAGGAGAACAAGTTAAGTTTGCAGATCCTAGTGTTCCTGTAGAAATATATGGTATAGGTTTTTCTCCTGAAGTTGGTTCAAATTTTGTTGTAGTAGAAGATAAAGGCGCTGAAAAAATTGCAAATTTAATTTTTTTAAGCAAAAAAGATAACATTAGATTTTCAGAAGACAATAATAAAAATGATATTGATCCTTTTCTTTTATTTAAAGATAAAATTTTTGCAACTAAAAAAATAATGAATATTATTTTAAAAGCTAATTCTTTAGGAATGCTAGAAGCACTAAGCGATAAGATTGATTCATTTGGAAATGAAAATGTTGAAATAAAAATAATTAGAAAAGATGTTGGTGAAATTACTTTTACTGATTTACTTTTAGCAGAAGCCTCTGATGCTTATATTTATCAATTTAATCTTCCGATTTCAGAGAAAATAAGATTTTCAATAAAAGAAAAAAATATAAGTGTTCTTTCATTTGATATTATTTATAAATTGTTAGAACATATAGAAGAAAAAACACAAGATTTTATTCCGCCAAAAATTGTAGAAACTGAAGTAGGTGAAATTGAAGTAATAAAAGTATTTAATATTTCAAAAATTGGTGTTATTGCTGGAGGAGTTGTTAGAAAAGGTGTTGTTAATAATAATTCTTTTATAAAAATATTAAGAGATGACAAAGTAATACATGAACAAAAAATAGATTCATTAAAAGTACAAAAAGATAATGTAAAAATTGTAAAACAAGGAAATGAATGTGGAGTTTTCTTAAAAAATTATTCTGATATTAAAGAAGGCGATATTTTTAAAATTATTGAAAAGAAAGAAGTAAAACAATAAGGAGATATTATGAATTTTAAAAGAGAACAACTTGAAAGTAAAATTCAACTTCTGATTTCTGAAATTATTTTAGAAGAATTAAATATTGATGCTTTAAGAAATAAAACAACAATAGCTGATGTTAAGCTTAATAAAGATAATTCTCTTGCTATTGTTTTTGTAAGTTTTATTACAAACAAAAATGATAAAGAAGAAGAAAAAAAATTATTTAGTCTTTTAAAAAAAGAAACATCACAAATAAGAAGAATATTAAGTAAAAAACTTCCGCTTAGATTTGTTCCACAAATTGAATTTAAATTAGATCATTTAATTGATGATATTAATAAAATAGAAAATTTAATAAAAGATGCTACTAAGTAATTAGTGGCATTTTTTATTTATTTTTGTTATTTAAATAAAAAATAAAAGTATCATAGAAAAAGACTATCTTTAAATTGGTGTGTTTTAATATGAAAAAAAGGAATTATTAATAATGGCTTTCTATATTTTAAATAAGGAAAAAGGAATTACTTCAAATGATTTAGTAATTAAATTAAAAAAGAAATTAAATATTAAAAGTATTGGTCACTCTGGTACTTTAGATCCTTTCGCAGAGGGAATAATTATTCTTGCTACAGAAGGAGAAAAAAAACTTCTATCTAGGTTTTTAGAAGAAAGAAAAACTTATTCAGGAAAAATATATTTTGGAAAAACTACAGATACATTAGATCCAACCGGGAAAATAACAGAAGAAAAAGAAATAAAAGATTTGGATGAAAATATTTTAAAAGAAATTATAGAAAAAGATTTTTTAGGAAAAATAATACAAACTCCTCCTATTTATTCAGCAAAAAAAATAAATGGAAAAAAAGCATATGAATATGCAAGAGAATCAAAGGAAATTTCTTTAAAAGAAGGTGAAAAAGAAATTTATTCTTTTTCAATTAAAAAAGAAAGTAATAATACTTTTTCTTTTTTAATAGAAGTTTCATCAGGTACATATATAAGAAAAATAGCTTATGATTTGGGACAAAAATTAAATATCCCTTCAATGCTTTTAGAACTTAAAAGAGAAAAAATAGGAAATGTTTCTTTAGAAAATGCTCAAAATATTGAAGAAAACTTAAAAGCATATAGTTCAAATGAACTTTTAAATTTTAGAATTTTGAATGTTAGTAAAGAAATGATCAAAAAAGTATTAGAAGGAAAAGAAGTAGACATTCCTTTGACAGAAAAAGAAATAATTGTAAAAAATGAAAATATAGAAGTTTTACTTAAAAAAGTGAAAAAGGATATTTATAAATTAGAAAAAAGGCTAAAATAATTTAGCTAAATATATTTTTTGTTATATTTAATTTATTAATAAGGGTTTGTTTTAATGAAAATTATTGAATTTGATATTGACTTTAGATTACCTTTGAATAAAGAAAAAGAGAAAGTTATTGCTCTTGGTAAATTTATAGGATTTCATAAGGGTCATCAAAAAATCTTTAAAAAAGCAAAAGAAATTTCTTTGAAAGAAAACAAAGAATTAATAATAATGCTTTATTCTGATTATGATGGCTTTTTAAAAGATTATAGAAAAAGTATTTTACCTCTTGAAACAAGATTAAAAATTATTAAGCAATATAATCCTGATTACATTCTTATTTTTGAAGAGAACAAAAAAAATTATGAAATTACAAGAGAAGATTTTTTTAAGTATCTAAAGGATTATTTAAATGTAAAAAATGTTGTAATTGGAAAAAACTTTACATTAAATAAAAAAGATGGGAAAGATGATTTGTTGGAATTTAAACAAAATTTTTCTCTTTCTTTATTACCTCTTGAAAAATATAACGGACAAATAATTTCAACAAAACTTTTGGATTTAATTTTAATTGAAGGCAAAGTAGAAGAATATAAAAAGCTTACAAATTTTAATTACTTTTATCAAGGAAAAATTATTCCTGGTAAATTATTAGGAACAAAATATAAAACACCAACAGCAAATGTTAGCGTTTTTTCTTCATTAAAAACCCCAAGAGAAGGAATTTATACAAGTTATATTACTGTTGATAATTTAAAATATTATTCAATTACTTCTATTTCAACGAATCCTACATTTGATGAAAAGAAAATTTCTTATGAAACTTTTATTTTAAAATTTAATAATAATATTTATGGAAAAGAAGTAACAGTTGAACTCTTAAAATTTATAAGAGAACCTAAAAAATTTAGAACAATTAAATTACTTTATGATGAAATTGAATTAGACAAAAAAAGAGCAATGAACTATTTTAACATTTAATTTTATTAAAATATTACAATTTAATCTTATTTAAATTGTATAATAATTCTTGTATGGCTATTGAGAAAAAAAGAAAAAAAGAACTCGTTAAGGAGTTTGGTAAGAATGAAAAAGATACTGGGAGAATTGAAGTCCAAGTAGCTATTTTAACTAATGAAATTTGACAACTTACTGAACATCTTAAAAAATTTAAAAAAGATTTTCATTCAAAATCTGGACTTTATAGTAAAGTGTCACAAAGAAGTTCATTACTTGCTTATTTAAAAAGAGAAGATTTAGATCGTTATAATAAAATAATTAAAGAATTAAAAATAAGAAATTAATATTTATTTAAAATACTCTCATTATGAGAGTATTTTAAATAAATTTATAAGACTAATATTTTTTATTATTAGGAGATAATAAAATAAATGGAAAATAATAAAATTACTCTTTTTGAAGAAGATGTTTCTAAATGATATTCAGATATTGTACTTAAATCTAAATTGGTATCTTATGCTCCAGTAAAAGGAACATTATTTTTTTCGCCTTATGGTTTTAGCTTATGAAATAATATTAAAAAAGAACTTACAAAAAGATTTTCTAAATTAGGGGTTGAAGAGGTAATTTTTCCTTCTGTTTTTCCCTTAAGTTATCTAAAAAAAGAGGAAAAACATGTAGAAGGTTTTTCTCCTGAAATTTTTTTAATAACAAATTTAGGAGAAAAAAAATTAGATGAGGCATTAGTCTTAAGACCAACATCAGAAGTTTTATTTAATGAATATTTTAAAAATGTTTTACAAAGTTATAATCAACTTCCTATTAAATTAAATCAATGAGTAAGTGTATTTAGAGCAGAGAAAAATACTAAACCTTTTTTAAGAAACAGTGAATTCCTTTGACAAGAGGGACATACAACACATGCAAGTAAAAAAGATGCAGAAGATTTCGCTTTTAAGATTTTAGATCTCTATGAAAATTTTCTAAAGAATTTTTTGTTACTTCCTTTACTAAAAGGTAAGAAAACAAAAAGAGAGAGATTTGCAGGTGCAGAAGATACTTATGCTGTAGAAACAATTTTAAAGGATGGTCAAGCTCTTCAAGTAGGAACCTCACATTATTTATCTAATAATTTTTCTAAAGTATTTAATGTTAGAATTCAAGGAAAAGATGGAAAATTATTTTTTCCATTTCAAACTTCTTGAGCTGTTTCAACTCGTTTAATCGGTGCATTAGTTATGTCTCATTCTGATAATAATGGACTTATTTTACCATCTAAAATTGCTCCTTATCAAATTGTTATTTCAACAATTTTTTCCAAAGAAAATAATGATAAAATAAATGATTTAATAAACAAATTAAAAAAAAGAATTTCTAATAATTTTAATATTTTGGTTGATACTTCAGATAAAGGGATTGGATTTAAAATTCAAAATTATGAAGTAATGGGTATTCCTTTAAGAATAGAGATAGGAAATAAAGAATTATTATCAAAAAAAATAACAATAACAAAAAGAGCAGATAAATCAAAAACAAATATTGTTTTGTCAAATCTTGATTCTTCTTTAATAAAAAAATTATTGCTTGAAAATGACAAATTAATATTAGAAAATGCAAATAAAAATTTTAATAAAAAAATAAAAGAAATTTCTAATATTGATGAAATTAAAAAAAATGTTGAAAGTGGTTTTGTTACAAAATGTTATTGAGAAGATAATGAAGAGGATGAAAAAAGAATAAAAGAAAAAACTGGTGCAACAATTAGAATAATTAAAAAAACTAATTTAAAAGGTAAGGCAATTAATTCTTCAAATAAAACAAATATTATTGCATATTTTGCAAGAGCATATTAATAAAATGGGAATTACTTTTTTGTTTATATAGTATTAAAGCATGCAACAACCAATTATAAATGAAGAAAGAATAATTCTTTTTGAAAACTATATTGGATTTCTTTGACAATATAAAGATAATCCTGAAGCATATACATTTTATGATTTTGAGGAAAACAAAGAAAAAAATTTTTATTTAAATCCAATATATCTTTTTAATCCATTTAATATTGAAGTAAAAAACTTGAATATAAAAAATAACGAAACAGAATTAACTTTATTATATGAATATAATTACAAAGAAAATATTGTTTATGATAAGGGAATTTATTATTATAACGATTATTTACCAACAGATTTAACAACTGAAATTTATTATAAAAATAATTTGATTTATGAAAAATATTTTTATTCAAAAAATTTTGAAAATTATCTTGACGAAGAAGAAGTTTTAATTGCATTACCAATAAATATTTTAGAAGAAGATCTTGTTTTAAAAATTAAAAATTATACAAGCTTGGGCGCATATGAAGAAGAATTTTTAAGTTTTGAAGATTTAAATCAATCTGTTATAAATATTAATTTTAAAAATTCATTAGTACAAAATATTTTTCTTCCAACATCTTATAATAATTCAAAAGTTGAAGGTGAAGAAATAACATTTTTAAAACCATTTAAAAATAATTTAGATTACCCCAAAAATATAAAAGTGCTTTTAATTATGAAGTATGATCAAAATAAAAATAAAAATAATTTAATTTTAAATGATATTAGTGAAGGTCAAATTTATTTAAATGGTTTAAGTAATGAGTATTTATCTTTTAAAGTTAACTGTTTAAAAAAAGATGACTATTTTATTTTTTATGTAGATGATTTATTTAATTATGATTTAGAAGAAAACATCACATCTAAAGGGAGCAAAAAATATAGTTATGAAAAAAATTCAATAATTTTACCATGAGATTATGAAAATAATAATGGTTATATAACTTTTTCTTTTAAGACAACAAGTTTTATCCAAAGAGAATTTAATATTTATTTACCAATTAATATTAATAATTCATTAAGAAATGGTAATAATTCAAAGTATTCTTTTAAAGAAAGCAATCAATATGATTTTAATAAAGAAAATTTTGAATGTGTTAGTTTTTTAATTCCTTTTTCTGATTTTAATAGTGAAGTTAATTTTGATGATTTAAAAAATTGGATTATTTATGATTAATAAAAAAATAAAAAAAATTTTTATTCTTTTCTTTATTTTGTTTTTTATTGTTTATATTTTTTTAAACATATTTTATTTTTCAAAAGATAAAAATAATTTTTTATTAAAAAAACCAGAAATTAATTTGAATGTTTTAAATGAATCAATTTGTTTAGAAAAACCACATTATGAGAAAAATTATTTTATAAAAAATTTTATAAATGAATTTTTAAAAAATTTAGAAAATCAATATTTCCCAGAAAATGAAAAAATAAAAATTGATTTTTATTTTAATAATAATGATATTTATATAGAAACAAATTTAATTGATTCAAATTACATTTATCATTATTATTTAGTATAGTATAATTTTTTTGCTATGAATATTTTTGAAATATTAAAAAAAGAAATCAAAAATGAATTTAATAAAACAGTTAAAATTGATACAATTTTTAAGGATGTTGGAATAGACTCAATTGATTTATTAAACTTTGTTATAAAAGTTGAAGAAAAGTTTGATATAACTTTTTTAGATAGTGAATTATTGAATTTAAATTCAGTACAAGATGTAGTTACTTTAATAACTAAAAAAGTTAACAAAAAAAAATAGGGGTGTAGCTCAATTAGGCAGAGCAGCTGACTTCAGATCAGAAGGTTGTGGGTTCGATTCCTATCACCCCTGCCATTTATAAATGGAAGGAGAGAATATTTGTTTTCTCCTTCTTTTTTTTATTTTATAAATGTATAATAAGATAGTGAATTTTATAGTATAAAATTTAATTTAATGATTATATTAAATTAAAGTTTATTTAAAAAAATAAAATTTTTTATTAAATGAGGGTGTAGCTCAATTGGAAGAGCAATTGACTCCAGATCAATTGGTTAGGGGTTCGAGTCCTCTCACCCTCGCCAACAACAATATAAAAAGATATAATTCTCATTTTGTTAAATAAAAAAAATAAAAGTACTATTTAGTACTTTTATTTTTTTCTTTTATTATAATTCCTATTCCCATTGCATTTGGACCAACATGTGCAATTATTTCTGGAGCAAGAAAAGAATCTGCAATTTTCTTTATGTTATTTTCTTCTAATTTATTTTTAAATAATTCAATATTTGCTTTTTTGTCCATTGTTAATGAAACTAAATCAACAATAAAATTGTTTTCTTCTAATTCTTTCTTTTTTTCAAGAATTAAATTAATCATTTTATTATAAGCTTTTCCAGATGTTCTTGTTTTTATTACATCTTCACTATTTATTTGACCATCTTTAACAACAATAATTGGTTTAATTTTTAAAAGATTTCCTGCTATATATTGTTTTTTAGTAATTCTTCCACCTTTATAAAGAAAAGTAAGTGAGCTTGGTGAAAGAAATGCTAACATACCATTTTTATGTTTATCTAATTCAGAAAATATTTCTTTTACTGTTAATTGTTTTTTTATTGCTTCTCTAAGAAAAGGAATTTCTGATTGCAATCAAGGTGTAATAAAATTAGAATTATAAACATGCACTCTTCCATCATAATTTTTGGCAAGTTGTTTTGCAGTTGAGTTTATGGAAGAAAGGTATTTTGAAAGAGAAATAAATATTAATTCTTCTACTTCTTCAAGTGCTTCATCAAAACTTATTTTTAAAGTTCCTAATGTTATGGCGGCCGTTGAAACTCTAGTTTCAGGTTTCATATTTTTAATTAAAAAATTTGTATTAATATCAATTCCTGATCTATATTCTTTATTATCAAAATCAATTAAAATAGGTACAAAATAAAAACCCATAGATTTTGCTTGTTTCCTACTTAGACCACATGATGAATCTAATAATATTCCAATTTTCTTCATTTTATTTTCCCCTTAAAAAAAAACTTTTGGAAAAAAGAATTTTAAAGTAACACCAAAAGAATTTGGCCCCATATGTGCTGTTTGTTCAGTTGAAACTTCAATTTCTCCTATATCATCAATTTTAATTTCATTATTTTTTTTTATTATTGCTTCTTTTAATAAATTTCTTATTTCTTCATTTCCTTCTGTAAAAATTAAAAATTTATAATCGTTTTTTTCTTTTATTGCTCTATTTTTATCTTCTTCTATTAAATTCATCATTTTGTCAATAACTCTTTTAATAGATCTAATTTTTATAACATGTTCTAAAATTTTTCCTTCAGAAACTCTAAGAATAGGTTTAACTCTCAATAAACTTCCAGCAAAATATTGTCTTTTAGTAATTCTTCCACCTTTATAAAATCATCAAATATCACCAGGAGTAAGATAACCATTCATTTTATCTTTTTGAAAATCTAATTTCATTTTAATTTTCTCAAAATTTTTTGTATTTTTAATTATTTTTACAATATCATCGTAAAATGTGTAAATTCATGGTGATGAATAAACAGAATCATAAATAAATATTTTTCCTTTATATTTATCATTATTTGCATAAATACTTCTTGCTGCATTTTGTGCTGAAGAAAAATTATAAGAAATCCCTATATAAACAACCTTTTTGTATTTTTTAATTGCTTTATTAAATGTTGCTTCTATGTCTCCTAATTTAGGTGCTGCTGTTTGAATTTTAACATTTCTATTTTGCATTTTTTTATGCAAATCTTTTGTAAAAATTTCATCTCCTGCCTTGAACTCTTCATTATTTATTCTTACAATAAGTGGTATAAAAAAATTACCATCTGCTTCAACTTTTTCTTTTGAAAGTCCACAACTTGAATCAAAAATTACTCCTCATTCTTCCATTGCTTATTAAACCTTTCTTTATATTATTTAATTTTCTAGAATATATAATTATAATTATATTTGATAAGTATGGAAGAAAAAGTTTTATTTAACTTATTATCTATTCCTGCAATTTCAGGAAGAGAAGAAAAAATTATTTCTTTTTTAAAAGAAGAAATGAAAAGATTGAAACTAAATTATGAAATAGATAATTTGGGTTCTCTATGAGCTGTCAAGAAAACAGAAAATAAAAATGCAAAAACAGTTATGATTGACGCTCATGTTGATGAAGTTGGTTTTAATGTAACCAAAATTGAAGAAAATGGTTTTATTTGTTTTGAAGCGCAAGGAGGAATTTTTAGTAAGAGTGTAATTTTTCAAAGATTAAAAGTTTGAACTTCAAATTTAAAAAAAGGATATGTTGGAACCGTTGTGACACCCGAATTAGATTTAACATCATATGAATCACTGGTTCGTGTACAAAAATTTCAAATAGATAAAATGTTTCTTGATGTTGGTTTTTCATCTAAAAAAGAAGCACAAGAAGCTGGAATTAAAATAGGAAATGTAATAACTTTTGCAACAAAACCCGTAATAAATAAAAATCATTTAATTTCAAAAGCAATTGATAATAGACTTGGAACTTATATAGTTTATGATTTACTTGATTTTGTATCAAGAAATACTTTTGATTATAATATTGTGATTGGTTTTTCTGTACAAGAAGAAGTAGGTCTTAGAGGTTCAAGAGTATCTACATATAAATACAATCCAGATATTGGTATTGTTGTTGATATTTCTCCAGCAAATGATTATAATGCCGATATTAATGGTTCGCTTGGCAAAGGCACAATTTTAAGGCATAAAGATGGTATGACAGTTTATCCAAAAGTTATTACACATTATTTAAAAAAAGTGATTGATAAAAATAATATTAAATATCAAGACTATTTTTCTGCTGGTGGAACAAATGCTGGAATTATGCATGTTACATGTGAAGGAAAACCTGTATTTCCAATTGGATTTTTAGCAAGAAATCTTCATACGGCTTCAAGTGTTTGTGATTTAAGAGATTTAGAAGAAACTCAAAAACTTATAAAAGCACTATTAAAAGATTTAAATAATAGTAAAATTAGTGATATAAAACAGTTAGGTAGAAAATAAAATGGAAAGTGCTACTGATTCAGCAATTCTTGCATTGATAATAATAGGTATAATAGCAATATTTTTTGTTATTGTTTTACTTATTTATTTCATTATTGTGGTTAGAAAATCAAATATTGTGATGAAGAAAGTTGATTATTTAATAGAGGACATAACATATAAATCTGAATCCCTTAATGTTTCAGTAGATGCAATAAATAAGTTTTCAAATTATTTATTAACACTAGATTCAAAATCTCATAAATTTTTAAAAAGAATGTTTATTCTTGCTTCTGAAAATAGAAATTATATTTATAACTTTCTAGATAAGGTAAGAAAAAATATTACAGAAAACGAAAAAAATAAAAAAAGCAAGGAAAAAACACAATCGCCAAAAGCAAAAGAAAAACCTGCTGTTAATTTAAATAAAAAAACAACATCAACAAATGAATCAAAGAAAGATAAAAAATAATTATTTATTATTATGAAAACAATAACATTTCTTATTATTTCCTTTACATTTGGTTATTTAGTGGGTTCTGAAAAAGAAAAAGATTTTAAAAAAACTTTAGAAAATGTTTTTTCTATTTATGATAATTTGAAGTCAAAAACACAAGAATCTATTTATAAAGCATTAGCAAATTTAGAAGAAATAGATGTAAATGAACTTAAGATAAATATTGATAAAATCTTTCTTATAATAAAAGAAAGACTTGAAAAATTTTGAGAGTTAGAAACAGTAGAGGAAAGGATATCTTATTCTAAAAAACAGATTTCTGAGATAAAAAATATTTCAAAAGAAATGTTTAAAAAATATAAAGATTAATGTGGTTAAAATGGATTTTTCAGAAAAAATAGAGAGAGAATTATCTTGAAGGGGACTTTACAAAGAATCGGCAAATTTCAATAGTTTAAATGAAATTATAAAGCTTAAATCAAAATTTTATGTTGGTGTTGATCCTACTGCTTCTTCTCTACATATTGGACATTATGTTTTTATTGTTGTTTCAAAATTAATTTATGATATTACAAAAATGACTCCTGTTTTTGTTATAGGAGGTCTTACTGGACAAATAGGAGATCCATCTGGAAAGCAAAGTGAGAGAAATTTAATATCTGAGGAAATAATAAAAAGTAATGTAAAACAAATTTCAAAGCAATTAAGTTTATTAGCAAAAAATATTGGAATAGAAAATTTTGAAATTTTTAACAACATGGATGTTTATAAAAATATGTCTATTGTTAAATTATTTCAAAAATTTGGCAAGCTTTTTAATCTTAAAGAAATGATTGCAAAGGATATGGTAAAAAATAGATTAGATAATGGTCTTTCTTATACCGAGTTTTCTTACCAAGTATTTCAAGCAATAGATTTTTTAACTTTATTTGAAAAAAAAAATGTTAGATTCCAAATCGGTGGTTCTGATCAATGAGGCAATATAACATCTGGGATAGAATTAATTAGAAAAATTAAAGGAGTAAGATCTTCTGTTTCTGGGCTTACAATTAATTTGCTTTTAGATGAAAATAATAATAAAATAGGAAAAACGGGAGGAAATGCAATTTGACTTGATAAAAATAGATTTTCTTCTTTTGATTTTTATCAATATTTATTAAATATTTCAGATTTTCTTGCAGAAAATTTATTATGTAAATTAACACTTATTAAAAAAGAAGATTTTAATAAAATAATAAGTGAATCTAAAAAATATCCAAAGAAAAAACTTGTTCAAGAAAAATTAGCAAAAAAATTACTTTCTATGATTCATGGAGAAAATATTTTTGAAGAAGTAAAAAATGTTTCTAAAATTTTATTTGAAGAAGATTATAAAAATATTTCCTTTGATGACTTTTTAAAAATAGAAAAATATATAGGAATTTCTTTTAAATATGAAAATATTGGGATAATGGATTTTTTATTAAAACATAAAATGGTTTTTTCTAGGAGAGAGTTTAGAGAATTTATTAATTTAAATGCAATTCGTATAAATGGAGATATTATAAATGATGAAAATAGAAAGATAGAATCAACAGATTTTTTACACAAAAAATATATAGTAATAAATGTTGGTAAAAAAAGAAAATATTTAATAAAAAAATAAGCTTTAATTATAAAAGCTTATTTTTTTATTAAATTAATCTATTAATTATTGTCCTATAAAAATTAAAATTCCACCCACAAGTGAACAAATTAATCCAACAATTGCTGCTAATTTAACATCTCTCTTATTTCACATTTCTTCTAATCCTGAAGATCATTTTAAGTTAGATGAATTTCCTTTATATAAATCTAGATTAAGAATTATAGCAGGTATCCCTATAATTGCCCCAATTATTGTAATGCATCATAGAAAACCAAATACAACACTAATCATTGAGCCGATCTTAATAATATTGTTAGTTTTTACTTTCATGTTTTTATAAAATTTGTGTTTTTTTAATTATACTAAAAAATTATTTATTATAAAATTCAACAACAAGAGATTCGTTTACTTGACCAACTATTTCATCTCTTCTTGGTAATCTTACATATTCACCCATCATTATTTTTTCATCAAAAACAACAAAATCATTTGTTCTTCTTTTTTCTAAGCTATTTAAAACAAATATATTATTTGTAAGTTTTGTTCTTATAGAAAAACGGTCTCCTACTTTTACTTGATAAGAAGGAATATCTATTTTTTTATTATTCACTAAGATATGTCCGTGATTAACAATTTGTCTTGCTTGTCTTCTTGTGTTTGCAAGACCAGCACGATAAACAATATTATCAAGTCTTGATTCTAAAAGAAATAGAAAATTTTCTCCAAGAACACCTCTCATTTTTTTTGCTTTTTCAAAAGTTCTTTTTAATTGTTTTTCACTTAAACCATAAATAAATCTAAGTTTTTGCTTTTCATAAAGATGCTCACCAAAATTTGATAATTTTTGTGCTCTTGCTCCATGATCTCCAGGAGCAGTGATTCTTTTTTTGCCTTTTAAAAACTCTTTGTTATTTTCTAAAATTGAAATTTTATATCTTCTTGATTTCTTATTATTTGGACCTGTATAACGCATAAAAAATCCACCTACCTTTTTTTACTATTATTGATTATTAGTTTTTTTTTAAAATATGAAAGTAAAATTATTTCCAAATTTAACAAGATTTAATTAATATTTTCAAAACTACAGCCTTTTTACTCATAAAACAATGTTTAAATTTTAATTAAATTTTAAATAATTGCTGCTCATATAATTAATATTATACATTAGATAGTTGTTAGTTGATAAAATATAGTTGAATTACTATGCTTTGAATTATTTATGTAGTTATCTTTATAATATTTGTTTTTGCATTCATCCTTATGATTACAAATCTCTTTAGAATAAAAAAAATTAATATTTTTAATTATTTTTCAAAAGATTTTGAAAATTTTGATTTAGAAAAATTACAAACAAAATTCAAGTTAACTTATAAAAAATATGGAGAAGATAAGTTTGTTGCTTTTCAATATCTTTCAAATGATATTGAAAATTTAGAAAAAAGTATTTATAAACTTTTACAAAGAGAATATGATGATTTAATAAAAAATCTTAATAAAAAATATTTTGGTATATTTGGTCATAAAAATTTTAAAAAAATAATAAAAAATTTAGAAAAAAAACAAGAGGAATATAAATTAAAATTCTTAAATATACTTTTTGAGTTAAATGAAATTAATTTAGATTATGAAATAAAGGATAATTTACTAATTTTAATAAAAAATTATTATGGTGAAGTGAAATCAATTATAAATAATTCAGAATATTACAATGAAATAATTCTTACAGATATAAATGTTGAAATATCAAATATTGAAAATGAAATTGAAATTTTAGAAAAAATAGTTATAAGCGAAAAAAATATAGATATTTTTGAAAAAAAATCTAAAAAGCTTTTAAAAAAAATTGAAGAATTATATGTACAAATAATTTGTTATATTAGAGCAGTAGATTTTTTAAAAGTAATTATTCCTCAATATGATCTTGAAATAAAAAAAATTCAAAATGATTTAGACAAAAACTTTAATTTTATTTGAGAATCTTGAAAAAAAGATATTGATTTAATTAAAAAAGATATTGTCTCTATAAATAAAATAATAGTAGAAGATGTAAGTTTAAAAACATTACAAAAAATTTATAAAAAAATTAGTAACATAATTGAACAAATTCTTTCTATTATATTAGAGTCAAAAAAAATAAAAAGTTATGATTTATTTTTAAATAATAATTCAGATAATTTTTCTCTTTTAATAAAAGGAATAGAAAAAGAGTATGACAAATCAGTAAGTGATATAAATAAATATTTTTTTGAAAACAAGGAAACAAAAGCAAAAAATTTAAATAATATTTTTTCAAAAATAGAAAATCTTTACAAAAATTTTTTAGAAAAAAAACAAAATGATTATCAGAATATTTTTTCAAAAGAAATTTACTTTGATTTTTTAACTATTCTAGATTTAACAAAAGAATTTTTTTCTGAATTAAATAAAATAATTTTAGATATAAAGCTTGTAATTGAACAAAAAAATAATATAAACAAAATTTTATATCAAATGAATAATTCATTATTAAAAAGTGAAATAAAAATGAATTATCTTCCTGAGAAAATAAAATTTGTTAAGGAACAAGAATTTCAAAAATTTCAAAGTAAAGTTTCAGATTTTATAGAAAAATATAAAGATAATTTCTTTATAATCGCAAACGAAGAAAATACATCATTAAAATATGAAAATACAAATATAAAATTATTTTATAATGAAATAAATTCAATAACTTACCTTTATCAATATATAGAAAATTTAATAGTTATTTTAAATAAATATAGAGAAAATAAAAAAATAGATAAATTAATTGATTTGGTGGAAAATAATTATATACAAGGTAATCTTTCAGAATCATTAAGAATGGCAAATAAAATTATTGAATTATATAAAATTTATGAATAGAATGTTTTTTAAAAAAATTATAATAGTATAATTTTTTTAATTAAAATTTTTACTTTTTTAAAAAAAGGAGATATTAAAAATATGTGATTTTTAAAATATTTAGGGATTTTCTTTTTCTTTATAGGGATTGGATTATGTGCTGGATGAAATATTTATGATATTGCTAGTTATGCAAAATATGCTGGCGATCCAAGCATATTATCATCTGAGCAAATTGTTAAACTTTCTGCATGATGTGCAATTGAGTTAAGTTCTTTACTTTTTATACTTTTTTCAATTTTTAAATTTATTTATGGTCCTGATATTAAGAAAAGTAATTAAAATTATTATTTCTATAGAAAAAAATAATGAAATCATTTTTATCTTTTATTAAAAAATACGATTCAATAATTATCCATAGACACGTTAATCCTGATGGTGATGCTCTAGCTTCTCAGTTTTCTTTAAAAGAATTAATAAAACTTAATTTTCCAGATAAAAAAGTTTATGCTGTTGGTGATGAATGCCCAAAATATTTATCTTCAATTTTTCCAAAATTAGATGTAATTAATAATTCTATTTATAAAAATAGTCTTGTTATTGTAGTTGATACTGCAAATAAAGATAGAATTTCTGATGATAATTGAAAATTTGGTCAATTTATATTAAAAATTGATCATCATGTTTTTGTTGAAAAATATGCAAATTTAGAAATAATTGAAGAAAATGCTTCCTCTTGTGCCGAGGTTATTGCAAAAATTATTTTTGAAGAAAAAAAACTTAAAATAAATAAAGAAATTGCAAAATTTCTGATGGTAGGAATAATTACTGACACAGGAAGATTTCTTTATAAAAATACAAAAAAAGACTCTTTTTATTATTCATATAAACTTTTAGAAGAAGGTGTTAATCTAGAAAGTATTTATAAAGAAATTTACAAAAAAGATGATAAAATGATTAAATTTTCAGGATATATTATGCTTAAATATAAGAATAAAGGAGAAATTTCTTATATTGTTTTAAAAAAAGGAATTGAAAAAAAATTTAAAATTAATTTTAATGAAGCTACTTCAATGGTGAATTTAATTTTTGGAGGAAAAAATACTAAATATGCACTTTATGCAATTTGAAATAGTAATGAAAAACTTTATAAAATTTCTCTTCGTTCAAAAAGCAAACCAATAAATAAAGTTGCAAATAAATTTAATGGTGGTGGACATAAAAATGCTGCTGGAGCAAAAGCTAAAAATAAAAGAGAAATAAAAAAAATGATTGGAGAATTAGAGAAAAACAGTGAATCCTAATTTTTGAGTACGAACTTCTTATACATTTTTTTCATCTTTTTTAAGTATTAATAAAATTATTTCTTTTGCAAAAGAAAATAATTATGAATATGCTTTTATAATTGAAAAAAATATTCTTTATTCTGCAAATATTTTTTTTAGCAAAGCAAAAAATGTTGGAATTAAAGCAATAATAGGACTTGAAGTAGAAACAAAAAATTATAATAAAATTTTAATTCCTAAAAACTATGAAGGATATAAAAAATTAATTTTAATTTCATCAGAAATAAATACAAAAGGCGATTTTTCATTAAAACATATTGATAAAAATTTAATTGAAATAGAAAAAAATTTTCCTACTCATTCTTATTTAAATGAAGAAGATAAAAATGATTTATTTTTATTTGCAAAAGCAAATAATATTTTTCTAGAAGAAAAAAATTTAGAAAAATTACTTACAAAAGAAGAATTTGTTAAAAAATATGGAGAAAGTAAATTAAATGAAATTAATAATATAGCTAATAAGGTTAATATTATTTTTCCAAAAATAAAAATCTCCTTTCCTTTTTTAGTCTTTGCAAAAACCAAAGAAAAGGTTCACAAAATTTTAAAAGATAAATTAGTAAAAAATTTGCAAATTTATTTATCGAAAAATAAAAATCTTAAAAAAGACGAATATTTAAAAAGAGTAAATTATGAATTTAAAATTATTTCAGATATGGGATTTGAAGCATATTTTTTAATGGTTGAAGATATAATAAATTTTGCAAAAGAACAAAAAATACTTGTTGGTCCTGGAAGGGGCTCTGCTGCTGGTTCGCTTATTGTTTTTCTTTTAAACATTACTGAAATAGACCCAATTAAAAATAACCTTATTTTTGAAAGATTTTTAAATCCGATGAGAATATCAATGCCTGATATTGATATTGATTTTGAGGATACAAGAAGAGATGAAGTTTTAAAATATATTGTAAAAAAATATGGATACAATAGAGTCGCTTCTATTATTACATTTCAATCCTTTAAAGCTAAATTAGCTTTAAAAGATGCTTTTAGACTTTATGATATAAATCCAACAGAAGCAAACAAAGTAACAAAACTTGTTTTAGATACAAAAAATTTAGAAGAAAGTTATCAAAAAAACAAAGAATTTAAGTATTTAATTGAAAGCAAAGAAAATTATAAAAAATCTTTTGATTTTGCAAAAAAATTAGAAGGACTTGTAAGACAATTTTCAACACATGCTGCTGGACTCGTTATTGCAAATGACGATATTGATAAATTTGTTCCTATTCAGTCTGGATATAATGAGAATATTTTACAAACGCAATATTCAATGAATTATTTAGAAACAAATGGACTTATTAAAGTTGATATTTTGGGATTAAGAAATTTATCTTTTATAAACGAAATTTTAGAAAGGATTGCAAAAGAATATAAAAAAAATATTGATTTAAAAAATATTAATTTTAATGATGAAAATGTTTATAAATTATTTTCAAATGGAAACACAGCAGGAATTTTTCAATTTGAATCACCTGGAATGATAAGACTTTTAAAAGAATTAAAACCTGATAAATTTGAAGATTTAGTGGCTTCTACTTCACTATTTAGACCTGGTCCAATTCAACAAATATCTTCTTTTATAAAAAGAAAACACGGTAATCAAGAAATAGAAATTATTGACCCCTCTTTTATGCATATTTTAGAAGATACTTACGGAATAATTGTTTATCAAGAACAAATTTTACAAATTGTACAAATATTTGCTGGATTTGATTTAGCGAAAGCTGATTTATTTAGGAGAGCAATTGGTAAAAAAGATGATAATGCTTTAAAAAAAATTAGGATTGATTTTTTTGAAGGGGCAAGAAATCTTAATCATAAAGAAAAAATTATAAATCATGTTTATAATTTAATTTATGAATTTGCAAATTATGGTTTTAATAGATCTCATGCATTTGCATATTCTATTATTTCTTATCAACTTGCATATTTAAAAACATATTACTTAATAGAATTTGCTATTAGTTTATTAAATTCAGTAATTGGAAATAAAAATAAAACAGTATTTTATATTTCTGAGTTTAATAAACTAGAAATTAAAATTGTTCCTTCTTCTTTAAAAAATGAATCATTTAAATATTCTAAAATAGATGATAAAACAATTCAAATTGGACTTGAAGCACTCATTGGTGTTGGTGTTAATACATTAAATGAAATAAGTATTGAAAAAGAAAAAGAAGAGTTTATAGATTTTATAGATTTCATTGTAAGAATTTCAATGAGAAGTGTTAGTCATTCAAATATTATTACCTTAATAAAGGGCGGATGTTTAGATTATTTTGAAATTACAAGAAATACAATGCTTAAAAATTTAGACAGAATAATTGAGTATGGAAAACTTATTACAATTAAAAAAAATGGTGAATATATTTTTGATTATTCAATTGTCGAAAAACCAATTTTAAAAGAATATCCTAAAGGAAATTATTCTGAATTTGAAATTGATGCTTATGGTTTTTCTCTTCAAGAAAGTACTTTTGAAAAATATAAAAACTTTGTAAAAGAAAATTTTTCTTTTTATTCTTCTATTAATGAAATAACAGATGAACAAAACAAAGATTATATTATTGCTGGAGAACTTATATCATTACGAACTCAAAATACAAAATGAAATAAAGAAATGGCTTTTGCTACTTTAAATGACGGAACAGGCAAAATAACAATAACTTTTTGGCCAGGAGCTTTCTCTAAATTTAAAGAAAATATTATTGTTGGAAATATTTATGTAATAGAAGGAAAATTAGATTTAAAAATAAATAAAACAATAATAGTAAAAGATTTAAAAAATATTACAAAAAAAAATGAAACCTCTTAGTTTGCTGGAATGCTATTATTTAAAGGAAGAAATATGAATAAAAGTATTTTATTAATAGATGGTAATTCTTTGTTATTTAAATCTTTTTATGCAAGCTATTTTAGACTTAAAAAAGGCGAAGAAAGAACAGATGATAATGAACCTATAAATGCAATAAGATTATTTGCATTTATGATTATAAATTTAAGATTGATGTATAAAGATTCTTTAATTCTTGTAGCTTTTGATGCAAAAGGAGTAAAAACATTTAGACATGAATATGATTTTTATAAAGCAAAAAGAAAAAAACAACCCGATGAGCTATATGCACAAATACCAATTGCAAAAGAATTTTTAGATCTTTTTGGTATTAAATGAATAGAAGATGATGAGTTTTTAAAAAATGAGGCAGATGATATTATTGGGATTTATGCAGAAGCTGCAAAAAAACAAAATTATTTTGTAGATATTGTTACTTCAGATTATGATCTTTTACAACTTGTAGATGAGAATGTAAGTGTTCATTTATCAAAAGTTGGTGTTACTAATATGGATGATTATACAAATGAAAATTTTTATGAAAAATTTAATGGCCTTTCACCAATCCAAATTCCAGATTTAAAAGGTCTTATGGGAGACTCTTCTGACAATTTAAGTGGTATACATGGAATAGGAGAAAAAACCGCTATTGATTTATTGAATAAATATTATAGTATTGAAAGAATTTTTGATAATGTAGAAGAATTAAAAGGCAAAACAAAAGAAAAAATTTTAAATGGAAAAAAAAGAGGTTTAAAATCAAAAGAATTAGCCAAAATAAAATTAAAGGGAGAAATAAAACCAGAATTTAATTCCCTGCTACCAAAAAAACCTAACTCTGAATTAAAAAAATGATTAGAAAATAAAAAGCTTTTTAATGTAATCAAAAAATTAAATCTTTAGTTTTACTATTATTTTAGAAAGATTAAAATTTGAGAAATTTTATATTAATAAAAATATTTTTTTAATATAAAGTATCGAAAAAAAGAAAAGTGATGTTTTTTATATAAAGCAAAACATTTATGAATGGTTTGATTATTTTTTAAAAATAACAAATGAAATTTTAAAAGAAAGAATTTCAGAAAAGTAATTACAATTTTCTTTATTTTATCTTTATATAAGTTATATACTTTTTAAAAGATAAAGGAATTTTGCTGTTTGTTTTTAATACAAAGTTTTTTTATTTATATTTTGGAGGTAAATATGCCAGAATTACCTGAAGTTAGAACAGTAAGTAAATATTTAAGAGAAAATCTTTTAGGTAAAAAGATATTAGATTTTGATTTAAAAACCAAAAAATCCTTACATGATAATGAAATTGAAAATCTTGATCTTTTAAAAAATCAGAAAATATATGATATTAAAACATTAGGCAAATATATTATTTTTGAATTAACTAATTTTTATTTAGTAATTCATTTAAGAATGGAGGGTAAGATAAATTTTTACAAAGAGCAACCTACTCATTTTAATTTAATTCATTCAATTTTTTTAATGCAATTAGATGATTTATTTTTTAATTTTACAGATCACAGAAAATTTGCTACCGTAGATATATATTTTAAAAAAGATAAAAATATAAGAAATTTAAATGTATTAAAAAAAATAGGATTTGAACCATGGGATATAGATATAGATAGTTTTTTTGAAAAAGTTAAGAAAAAATCTAGCCCCATTAAGGTAGTTCTTTTAGATCAACATAATATAGCGGGATTAGGAAATATTTATGTTGATGAAGTTCTTTATAGGGCAAAAATACATCCTTTACAAAAAACAAATACTATTTCAAAAGATAAATTAAGAGAAGTTTTAAAGCACTCAAAAAAAATTTTAGAAGAAGCAATTGAACTTGGTGGATCAACAATAAAAACATACAGTGCAGCAGGAAATGAAGGTCTTTTTCAAAACAAATTAATTGTTCATCAATATAAAAATAAATATTGTAAAAATTGTGGAGAAAAAATTAAAATTATAAAAGTAGGAGGGAGAGGGACATATTTTTGTCCAAATGAACAAAAACTATGAGAGTAATTTTAGTAGGACCACCAGGTTCTGGAAAAACAACATTTTTAAAAAAAATTGCTGAAAAAGGTATTCCAACATTTAATGCTGATACTTTTATTGCAGATTCATATAAATTTAATAAACCAGGATATTTAATAATAAAAGAAAACTTAGGTTCAGAATTTGTAAACAAAAAAGAGGTAGATAGAAAAAAACTTAGAGAAGAAATATTAAAAAATTCTGAAATTTTAAAAAGATTAAATGAATTAATTCATCCTATAGTAAAAGATTATTTAGAAGATAAGGATAATTATGTTGCAGAATTACCAATTATTAGTAATTCCCCTATAAGTTTTTCTTATGATAAAATTGTTTTAATTACAGCATCAAATAAAGAAATTGTAAGAAGATTAGAAAAAAGAAATATTAGAAATGAATTATTTTTAAAATTTCTTTTTAAAAAGTGAAACAATGATGCAAATTATGATTATACTGTTGATACAACAAATGGAATCAGTGATGAAGAAGTAGAAAAATTTATAGAATTTTTTAATCTTAAAAAGACAAATAAAAAAAATGGATAATAGAAAATTTTCAATAATTGGAAAATATAAAGTAAGAATGAGTAAAATTTTTAATCTAGATTTTGCGTATTTTTCAAATTTTTATCTTCCAATTATAGATACAAAAGCTTATAGTTTATATTTATTTCTTTTTTCAGAAGGACAAAATAGTTTTTCTAATCTTTATTTTTTATCAAATCAAAGATTAGTTGATTTTTTAAATTTAAAAATAATTGATATTGAAAAAGGAATTAAATATTTAGAATTTTTAAATTTAATAGAAGTTTATAAAAACAAAGAAAAAGATGAATATATTTACGTAATAAAACCCCCAGTTGGTATTTTGAGTTTTAATGATAATTTGAAATTAAAAGAATTACTAATTTCAAAAATAGGCAAAGAAAATTACGATTTAAATTTAAAAAATTATATTTTTAAAATTTATAATCACAATGAAAACTTTAAATTAATTTCTACAAATTATCAAGTTGATTTAAATAAAAAAGCTTTTATTGATAAAAATACAATAAAATTAGATTTTTTACCATTATTTAATGTTTTAGAAGAAACAAAAATTAATTATAAAAAATTTTGAAATATTGAATTAGAAGAAGTATTAAAAGATGTAATAATTCTTTATAAACTTTCTCTTTTAGATTTATTAGATATTTTTAAATATATGAAAAAAAATAATATTGTTATAGATTCTAAAAGTTTTTATGATGTTGTAAAACAAAAATTTAATTTTAAAATTCAAAATCTTGATAAAATAATTGAATCAGAAAAAATTAGCTTACAAAATAAAGAGAAAATGCTAAAAAATACAAATTCATTAGATTTTTTAAATCTTATACTTAACCGAGAAGTAAATAAAGCTGATTTAAAAATAATTTCTACTTTAAAAGAAAAATATAATTTTAGTGATTATATTATTAATGTTTTAATTGATTATTCAAATATTGTAAATGGAGGATTAATTATTGCTAATTATATTTATAGTATTTCAAATACTCTTTTAAAATTAAAAATTTTAAAAGATGAAGAAATCATTAATTACTTAAAGGTAGCATATCAAATTAAAAAACACAGAGAAAAAACAGAGGAAATAAGTTTTAATATTAAAGATAAAAAAAATAATGAAGAAGTGTCAGATTATCTTGAAAAAATAGAATCTAATTTTGGTTGATTAAATGAATGAGAAAATAGCATTAATAAAAAATAAAATAAAGGAATATAACCCTGACCTTTATAAAAAATTTATTTCCTTTTCTGTTAGTGATGAAGAAATTCTAGACAAAGAAAATATAATTTTTAATTATTTAACACAAGATAAAAATACTTATTTTAAATACATTATTGATGTTAATAGAAATGGCAAAATTTTAGAATACTCTACAATTAATTCTAAAAATACAAATTTAAAATATAAAATAAATAAAATTAAAGAAAATTATTTATCAAGTTTTGAAAATGATGAGCTTTATCAAATAGATCTTTTTAATGATATTTATAAAAAAAAGGACAGAGAAATTCTTTTTAAAAAAATTGAAAATATTATTAAAGGTAGAGTTGATAATATTTTTACAAAAGGATATTGATTAAAGGGAAATTTTGGAGTAGGCAAAACATACATAAGCATTGCTTTTTTAAATAAACTTGCAGAAAAAAATAATAAAGTCGCATATTTATTTCTTCCTGAGTTTTCTTCTTCATTTAATTCCAATATACAAGAAAATATTACATTTTTAAATAAAATAGAATTTTATAAAAACTCTAATATTTTACTAATAGATGATATTGGATCAGAAAAAACATCAGAATGATTTAGAAATAATATTCTTTTTACAATCTTAAATTATAGAGAGCAAAATAAAAAACTTACTTTATTTACTTCAAATATATCTATAAATAATTATCAAAAGAAATTAATTTTAAAATCAGATGAACAAGATAAACTTTCCTCATTAAGAATAATAGAAAGAATTAAAGCATTGGCCGATGAAATAGATTTAAAAGGCCAAAATTATAGAAATTAAGGTTTTTTATTTATTTCTTCATTAAGAACAATTTCTTCCATATCAAACCAATATTCTTCATTAATTTTACTTTCGCCTACACTTCCATCTGCTATTGTTATTTCACCTGTCTCTTCATCTTCGTTGTGAGCCATTCCATTTACCATTGCATATAATTCACCATTTCTAAATCACATTCATGTAGGCATTGTGTAATCAATTGTTATAGGTTGGCCAATTCCTTTAAATGTTAAAGTATAATCATTATCGTCGTCTAAACTGTCATCATCCGATTCTTGTTCAAAAGATATATCTACTTCATTTCAATAATCTTTACCATTTGCATTAAAGTTTATTGAATTATTATCTGCTTCTCCACCGAATCACGCATTAGATCATCCTTCGTTTATTGCGTTATCATAAATTCCGCGTTCTTCATCACTTGAATTATTATTGTAGAAAAAATTTTCTATATTTTTTTGATTATCTGTTTCATTTGAAGAATTTATACAATATCAACTTATTTCAGCATTACCGCTTTCTAAATATTCTGAAAAAGGTCCACTTAAATCATCTCATTGTTCTTCATCGCTATATTCATTTCCATAAAGTGCTAATTTTGAAATATCACTATTTTCAATTCCAAAATATACACCTACTATTTCCGGATTTTCTTCTGTTCCATCAGATGTTTCTTCTACTTTATTTTTTGCTTCATTTACACTAACTCAATTTGCAGCTCCTCCTGGAAGAGGTGTTTTATCTGGCCTAAAAGCAAAATAAAGTCCAACTCCAAGACTGGCAACAAGAATAATTATTATGAGAAAAATAATAATAATTTTCTTTTTGTTTAATTTTACAATTTGATCTTTTTTATTTATTGATTTTACTTTTTTTGTATTTTCCATATTTTGAAACTTTAAATATATTATATTGGTCTTTTTAAATATCTTTTTAATAAAATATAATTTTCTATTTTAAATAATGCTTTTTTCTTGTAAAATATTTACATGTTGATTTATTTTTTTAGAATTTTTTAATTTTAAAAAATAATTAAATAAAATAATGGTTTTTACAATAATTGGCGCCTTCTTAATAGTTTTCCTTGTTTTTTTATCTGGGTTATTTTCTTTTTCGGAAATTGCCCATGCTTCAACAAACAAAGTTAGATTAAACTTAATTTTAAAAAATGGTAATAAAAAAGATAAAAAAAGAGCGAAAAGAGTACTAGCTTTTTTAGAGGACTATAATAGAGTAATTACAACAATTGTTGTAATGAATAACGTCATAAATGTACTTGCAACAACATTTGCGGCTTTTTATTTTGAGTATATTTTTGATGATGCAATAGTAGCATCATTAGTTTCATTTTTCTTAATGACTTTTTTAATAGTTTTTCTTGGCGAACTTCTTCCTAAAATGTTTGCTAGAAAATATTCTGAAAAAGGGATAATGAAACTTTCTTTTTTTATTACAATTTTGGGTAAAATTCTTTCCCCTATTACTTATCTTTCAAATTTACTTATTAAACAAAATGAAGGCTCATCTATTAAAAACGAAGATGAACTTATGGAAACTGTTTTAGAGGCCGAAAGATTTGGTATTACATCAAAACATGAAAGAAAAATAATAAAAGCAACTTTAAGATTTGATGAAACAAAAGCAATTGATATTATGATAAAAAAATCTAATATGAAATATGTTTATAATGATTTAGATTCTGATGAATATTATGAATATGCAAAAAAAGCTGATGTTACAAGAGTTCCTGTACTCGATAAAAGTGGTAAAATTAAATATTTTTGAAATGTTAAAAAGTTTTTAATAGCATATTTAGACAATAAAAATATAAAAGCTCAAGATTATTTTTATCCATTTTTAAGTTTTAAAAAAGATTATTCAATTCAAAAAATTTTAAAGGATCTTAAGAAAAATAGACAAAAAATTTGTGCAATTGTAGAAAAAAGTAATGTTCTTATTGGAATTATTACTGTGGAAGATATTGTTGAAACTTTAATAGGAAATATTTATGATGAATTTGATGTAAAAGAAGATGGTGTTTATAAGATGGATGATTCTCAATTTATTGTAGAAAAAAATGTAACAATTCAATATTTATTTAAAACATATTTTCCAAGTTATAAAATGCCTTCAAATATCTCAAAAAAAACAACATTAGAAGAGTGATTTTTAAGAATTCAAAAAAGAAAAAATAAAAATTATGAATTTAAAATAGATACACAATTAAGATATGGAAATTTTATTTTTTGAGTTAAAAAAGATATAAATAATTTAAAAAATATTATTTTTGAAATTGATTTAATAAATTAAAATACATTATTTCATTTTTTCCTTTGTTGGTGTTATCATTAAGGATAATTTTATTTACATTTTAAGATGGCAATTGATAAATTTGGTAAATCAAAATCTTTAAGCAGTTCTTTTTTTAAAAGAATTTTAATTTTGACTTTTTCTGGTATTTTAATGTCATTTGCTTTAAATTATTTTATTATTCCTCTTGGAATACTTTCGGCAGGTTTAGGTGGATTTGCACAAGGTATTTCTTATACAATAACAACATCTATAGGTAAAGCTGATGACCAGCAATTAATTCTTATTATTTATTGGGCTATAGTAGTTGCTATAAATATTCCAGTTGTTGTTTTTTCATATTTTTACTATGGTAAGAAATTTATTTATCTTTCATTGTATACATTTTTTGTAATGCTTATTTCATCATTTTTCTTTTCCTATGTTCCTGGTTTTGATACAGCATCTTATTTTAAAGATGAAAGTGGAGTAGTTAATATAACTATTGCTGAAACAGTAATTATGAGTATTGTGGGAGGTGTTCTTTATGGTATTTCTGGAGGACTTATATTTTCACAGGGATCTACTTCATTAGGCATTGATCCAGTTACTAGATATTACGGAAGAGAAAAAGGCTATAATTTATCACAAGTTTTATTAATTGCAAGTATCATTTCTTCATTTTTTTGGATAATAATAATTCAAATAATTAGTACTGATATTACGAGTTTTTCAGTTTTTATAGATCAAGTTTTATTTGCGCCAGAGATTTTAGGTTCATTACTTTTTATTATTACATATGCATTTCTTGTTGGATATATTTATCCTACTTCAAGAAAATATTTAGTAGAAATAAATTCAAAAAAAGTTCAATTAATTTCTGCAAAATTAATTGAAATGAATTATCACAGAGGTCATTCGATAGAAGAAGTTTTTGGAGGGTATACAAAAGAAAAAAGATTAATTCTTAAAATTCTTATAAATTCTGAAGAATTTCAAGATATTGTTAAAATTGTTAAAAGTGTTGATGAAGATGCATTTTTATATGCTACGCAAGCAAAGTATGCATATTCAAAATTTCATGGTTGGGCCCCTCAAACATTAGAAGATAAAACAATTAGAGAAAAAAGAAAAAAACAATTTAATAAAATGCATTCAAAAGAAAACAAAAAAAAAGAGAAAGAAAATAGAAAAAAATAAATTAATTTTTAATTTTCTTTTTTAAAAAATTTATCTAAATATTTTCCAACACCATCTTCATAATTATTATAATCAGTTACATCTCTAGCATATGATTTTACAAGATCTGTTGAATTTTTCATAGCTACACCTAATTCAGCTGTATTTAACATTTCTACGTCATTTTCGCCGTCTCCAAAAGCTATTGTTTGTGATTGCGGAATATTATAATAACTTGCAATAAAATTCATTGCATATGCTTTTGAAATAAATTTTTGATTTACTTCCATACATAATGTTTTTCTATAATCATTTATTCAATATCTAAAATTTAATGCTTGACCAAATTTTCTTTTAAGTGTTGTAATTAATGTATATCTGTCTGTTTTTGAATAATCAAATCTAAATGCCATAACAAAAGGGTCTTTATGAGGAAGAAAATCTAATCCGCATTGTAATAAATTAGAATGCTCTTTATCTTCAATATGAAAAAGTGCTCTCATCTTTTTATCTTTTGTATCATACATATAAGTTGCATCATCAAATTCAATAATAAAATTTTTTAAAGTTTTTTTAACTAAATCAATATCAAGTATTCTTCTAAAATTTTTTCTATTCATTGCAGTTTTAATTTCAGAAAATCCAACATCATGTGGGTGATGAATATGTGCACCATTATAATTTCCAACAATTGTATGAAGATTTATTTTTTCATAAATAGTTTTTGTATTTCTTCATGGTCTACCGGTAACTATTGCAACTTTATGTCCTAAATCAATACATTTTTGAATTGATTTAATATTTTTCTCACTAATTGTGTATTCATCAGTTTCTGTTTTTTCATTTCCATTTGAAATTAGTGTTCCGTCTAAATCTATTGTTATTAATCATCTTTTTTCTTTATCTTTTTTAGTTAACATAATTTAATAATCCCATATTTTTTTTAACCTTATTAACACTATTTGCTGCAATTTTTTTTATTTCATCTCTATTTAATTTTAAAGCTTCTTTAATATCCTTATCAGTAAGTTTTGAAAAATTGCTCTGTATTATTTTTAGTCTATTAATGATAACATTACTTATTTCTTCTTTAAAATTTTTATAATTTGAATCCTTAAATTTATCTTCAATTTCTTTTATTGAAAGATTAGAAAAAGCAGAATAAATTGTTATTAAATTTGAAATTCCTGGTTTTTTTATTGGGTCATATTTTATTTTATTTTCAGAATCAGTAAGTGCTGTTGTTATTTTTTTATTTATATCTTCTAGTGAATCTAAAAGAAAAATTGTGTTATTTTTTTCATTATCACTTTTTGACATTTTTCCTTCAGGATTTCTAAGTGCCATTATTTTAGAACCGCCTTCTTTTTTAACAATTTGAGCTTCTGGTATTTTAAATTTTAAGTCATAATTATTATTTAATTTCTGTGCTAATAATTTAGTTAATTCAATATGTTGTTTTTGATCTTGACCAACAATTACTGAATCAGGATTATAAAGAAGAATATCAGCTACCATTAAAATAGGATAAATTAAAATTCCTGTTGGAATTACATTTGTTTTATTTTTTTGTTTAATCATTTTGTCTTTATATTGTGTCATTCTTTCAAGTTGGCCTATATTTGTTAATGTAGAAAGAAGATAAAAAAGTTCGGTGTGTTCTTTTATTTCTGACTGAACAAATAATTTTACTTTTTTTGGATCGAGCCCGCATGCAAGATATAACTTTATAATTTCTTTTGTGTTTTGATTTATGAGTTTTGGATCTATTGGTATTGTAAGACCATGTAAATCAGCAACGAAAACAAATAGTTCATTATTTTTATCTTGCTCTTTTAAAAGATATTGAATTGCTCCAATATAATTTCCTATATGTAGATTTCCTGTTGCTGTAATTCCTGATACAATTCTTTTCATAGTTGCTTAATTAATATTAAGTACAATTGGAATAACGATTGGATTAATATTTTTCTCCTCAAAAAATACTCTTTCTGTTGTTAATTTTATTGTATTTTTAATTCCGTTAAAAGTTATTTTAGAATTATGTTTATAATACTCTAATAATTTTTTTTCAGCAACTGCTTTTACTCTTTTAAATAATTCAGAATTTGATTCCTCGTGTATTACACCTTTTGAAATAATTTCTGGTTTAATTATAATTTTATTTTGCTTAGAATTAATTCCTACATTTATTAAAATAACACCATTTTCAGACATTTTATTTCTATCGTTTATAACTTTTAAAGATTGTCCATCTAAATTTGTATCATCAACATATATATCTTCTACTGAAATTTTATTTGATTTTTCTACAATCCCGTTTTCCATTTTTAATTTTTCTCCATTAGAAAGAATAAAAATATTTTCTGGTTTTAAGAGTTTTGATTTTACAGCAGTTTTTCCATGCTGAATTTGCATAGCTGTTTCTCCATGAATTGGAAAGAAGTAGATAGGTTTTAAAAGATTTATCATTAATAATTGTTCTTGAAGTCCACCGTGTCCTGAAGCATGAACGCCAGGATAATTTTTATTGTTATAAACTTTACATCCAATTTTAATTAATCTATTTGTCACATTTTCAACAGCTGCAAAATTTCCAGGTATCGCTGAAGATGCAAAAATAACTGTATCTTCTTTTCTTAGACTTATATCTTTATGTGTTCTGTGAGCCATTTTTGAAAGAGAAGCCAATTCTTCACCTTGTGTTCCTGTTGAAATAACGAGAATTTTATTATCATCATAATTTTTTATTTCTTTTGGACTTACAAAAAGATCATCACTAGCATTTACATATTTTATTTTTCTTGAAATTTTTACAACCTTATCCATTGAGTATCCAAAAACAAGAATTTTACGATTACTTTTTAATGCAATATTTATAATTTCTCTTACTCTAAAAACATTAGAAGCAAAAGTTGCAATTATTACTCTTCCTTTTGCAGCATTTACAATTTCACTAATTGTTTCACTTACTGTTGATTCTGAAAGTGAAAAGTCTTTTGATTGTGCATTTGTTGAATCCGAAAGTAATATAGTAACTCCTTTATTTCCATAATCTGCCATTTTAAAAAGATCTGCTCTAGCACCCACTGGAGAAAAATCAAATTTAAAGTCTGCAGTATGAACAATTGTTCCATTTTTAGAAGTAAAATGAACCCCTAAACAATCTGGAATAGAGTGATTTACATTAAAAAATTCAATTTTAAAATTTAATGTATTTATTTTAGATTTGTTTGTAATAATTTCCAATTTTGGTTTAATTGTAGATTTTTCATTCATTTTATTTCAAATTAAATTTGCAGCAATTCTACCAGCATAAATTTTTGGTATTTTAACTTTATTTAAAAGATGAGGAACACAACCAATATGATCTTCATGTCCGTGAGTTATTATAAGTCCTCTTATACGGTTATTATTTTTTTCAAGTCAATCAAAAGAAGGTATTACTCCTTCTATGCTTATTTCAGAGGAAAATTTAATTCCAGCATCAATAATTCAAATTTCATTTCCTTGTTCTACCACATACATATTTTTTCCAACTTCACCAAGCCCTCCTAAAGCAAAAATATAAGTAGGTGGAACATCTCTTCTTGTTTGTTTTATTTCATTGTTATTTTCTTTTAATTCATTATTATTTTCTTTTTTTTTAATTTCCATAACATTCCTATTAAGTTTTAAATTCTTAATAAAATTAAAACTTATTCTTTCTATATATTAAATTTAAATTTTTATTGCACCTTTTTTTATGTAATATGGGTTCAATTTATTTATTCTATCGTAAAAAAGTATTCCTAATAGATGATCCATTTCATGTTGAAGAACAATTGCAGTAAGTCCTTTTGCTTCTATTTCCACTTCTCTATCAGTAAAATAATCTATTGCAACAATTTTAATCATATAATGTCTATTTACAAGACCTTTATGAATATCTTCTACTGAAAGACAAGATTCTCCATCTTCTAAATAAGAATATCGATCAGATTTTTCAATTATTCTTGGATTTATAAGAGCAAATTCTTCTGGTAAACCACCAAATTCATTTTCAACTCTAACAAAAAGCATTTTTTTTCTTTGGCCTAGTTGAATTGCACTTAGTCCATAAGCTGATTTTAAATTTCTTTTTGCTTTTTCATCATCATCAATAGATGAACGAACATAATCAATTAATTGATGCATTAATTTTTTATCTTCTTTCATTAAAGGATAAGGTACATCAAAAGAAATTTCTCTTAAAATAGAATTATCTTCCTTTATTATGTCATCAACATCTATTCTATCATTTGCTTTAAGTTTAACTTTTTTTGCATCTTTTGCCATAATAATTATATAAATTATAAAGAAATTATTTAAAAATAGGAATTCCATTTTTATTTTGTTTCAATAATTTATTAAACAAATTATTGTTTATTTAATAGTTTTTCTTATGAAAGTAGCATATGGTAATTTAAAAGGGAAAAAAATAATTGTTGGTAAAAACCTAAATATGAGACCAACGGAAGCAAGAGCAAAATCTGTTATTTTTAATACATTAAAAATTGATGAAAAAGATGAAGTGATTGATATTTTTGCTGGAACTGGCTTACTTGGCTTTGAATCAATTTCTGCAGGCGCAAAAAAAGTTTATTTTGCTGATAATAATTTAGAATCTTATAGAGCAATAAAGAAGAACATAAATGATTTAAATTTAAATAAAAATTACTATAAAGTTTTTTTTACTGATTTTAGAAGATTTTTAAAAAATTTAGATTTTAAACCTACAATAATTTTTTTAGATCCTCCATTTGTTGCAAAAAATTACTATGATGAATCTTTAAGAATAATAAAAGAGAATAATATTTTAAGCGGCGAGGGAATAATTGTTCTTGAAAAACTTTATAAAGATAAAATAAAAAATATAGATTTATTTTTTGTTTTTAAAATTAAAAAATTAGGAGAAAGGGAAATTTATTTTTTAAAAAATAAATAATTTTTTTTTAAAAGTTATAATTTTTTTAATATGATTGAAGAAGAAAAATATAATGATCAAATTGAATATAAAGAAAATCAAAATATGGAAAGTGAGTACATTGATTTTTCAAATACAAGTAAAAATTTAAATAATAAAATAGAAAATAAAATTGATATAACAATTGATAAAAAAACTAAAAATAAAATTGAACATGAAGCATTAGGAAAAGCAGGAGCAATAATAAACATAATAGGTTCATTTTTTTTAACAATATTATTTTTATTTAGTATTTTTTTAATACCTCTTATTATTTTCTCTATATGAACTATTTTTTCAAATGTTAATTATTTAAACGGAAAAGAAAATAAGGTTGCTGCTGGTGTGCTTGGATTAATTTTTGGTTTTATTTTAGGAGGCATTTTTGTTCTAGTGTCAAAATAATTTAAATATTATTTTTTATTAGGTGGTGATAAAATGAGCAAAGCAATTTTTCCAGGATCCTTTGATCCAATTCATAATGGACATATTAAAGTAATCTTATTAGCTTCAAGAAGTTATGATGAAGTTTATATTTATGTTGCAAATAACGAATATAAAAATCATATTGCTGATTTAAAAATGAGATATTTTATTGTAAAAAAAGCAGTGAGTAGTTTAAGTCTTTCTAATGTAACGGTTTTTATGCAAAAAAAAGATGAAAAAACACCAGTTTTTGCAAAAGAAAAAGGTGTTAATGTAATTATCAGAGGAAATGTAAGCAAAGATCATCATCTTTCAGAATACGAATCAAGAATTGCTGATGAATATCTAGAATTAAATCCTGATTTAACATTTCATTATTTTAGCTTTCAAGGAGTTGAAGATATTTCATCTACTTTAGTAAGACATTATTTAAAAACAAAAAAATCTATTGAAGGACTTGTTCCAAATTCAGTTCTTACAGATATTAAGAAAATATGGACACAAGGGGAAGAATAATTCTTATTTCTGGACCTTCGGGTGTAGGAAAAGGAACAATAATAAAAGAATTGCTTAAAAATGATAATCTTAATCTTATTTATTCAATTTCAACAACAACAAGAAAACCAAGAAAAAACGAAATAAATGGGAAAGATTATTATTTTATAAATGAAAAAGAATTTGAAAAAAGAATTAAAAGAGAAAAATTCTTAGAGTGAGCAAGATTTACAACAAACTATTATGGAACTGAAAAAAAATATGTAGAAGAAAATTTAATAAAAGGCAAAAATGTAATTCTTGAAATTGAAACAATAGGAGCTTTAATAATAATGAAAAAATTCCCTCCAAAAGATGTTGTTTCTATTTTTATAAAACCCCCTAATTTAAGAGAACTTAGAATAAGATTAGAAAAAAGAAAAACAGAAGAAGAAGAATTAATTGATAGAAGAATAAAAAGAGCAAAAGAAGAGATTGAAATGGCCTATGAATATAAATATAAAGTTATAAATGGCAATTTAGAAAATACAATAAAAAAAATAGAAAAAATTATTTCAAAAGAAATAAATAAAAAAAACAATAAATAAAAAAAACATTTTTTTTAAATTTTTTTAGATATTAAGGATATATAATTTTCTTGATAAAATGAGAAAATAAATATAAAATTAATACTTTTTAAAAAAAGAACATGAGAAAAAATGAAGACTTTTTATATTGATTAAAAACAATTGAAATAAAAGAATTGAATAGAAAATATGAAAAAAAAATAAAAAATTTTATTAATGAGAAAAGTAAATATTTATCTATTGATTATGAAATATACATTAATGAAATTAAAAATTACTTAAATAAAAGTAGAGATGAAATTAAAAAAATAAATAATTTAAAAATAGAAAAGATAGAGAATTTAGAAATAAATTCAATTGAAAAAAATATATTAAATTTAGGAAATTGATTAAATGAACTTGAAAAAATTTATAATTTCTTTCTTCCTGAGAATTTATTAATAAATAAAATGTGAAAATATAAAATTCTTTATTTTATGTTTGCTGGTTTTATTTATATTAATCAAAAATTAAGAAATAATTTTTACTCAATGAAAGACATTTCAAAAAATGAAATTAATAAAATTGTAAGTGATAATTTTTTTTTAAATGAAGAAAATATAAAATGATATGCTTTTGAAAATGGACCAATTACTAGTCATTACAATTATTTAACAATGGATGATCCCATTCAAATAGATTTTGATAGTATTGACAAAAATACAAAAAGCATTTTAGAAAAGTGTTATTTAACATTAAAAAAATTTTCTTTAGAAATATTAATACAAGAAAGTCACAAAACATTACCATGAAGTAAAAATTGAGATTCTTCAAAATTATGAGTTCCAATTGATAAAAAAGACATAATAACTTATTTTCAAAAAAATTTACCATTTTATTTAGAATAATAAATACATGAAATTTCATGAAAAAGTTTTAAATATAAAAGAAAAAAATAAACACTCTTCATTATTTTGGTTGTTTTTTTTATTTTTAATAATTATTGCTTTTTTAATTCCAATTACTATAATTTTTACTAATATTTTTACTATAATTTCTTCTTTTTTTACTTTTATTGCATTTTTTCTTACAATTTTTATTTGAAAAGAATCTAATGAAACAACAAAAAAATTAAAAATAAATATAACTGAATCAAAAAAAATTTCAATAAATTTAGAGGAAACTACAAAAAATATAGAAGAAATATTAAAAAAACAGGATAAAACATTAACTCATGTTTTATCTTTAATGAAAGAAGATTTACTTTTGAAAGAAAATGAACATCTTATTAATGACAAAATTAACAATAATATTAAAGAAGATATTTATAATAATTTAAAATTTTCTTTAGATGATTTTAATGAAATTAATAATATTAGTAATAAATCGATAGAAAATAGAAATATTATAGAAGAAACTAAAAAATAAATATAATTGATATGATTTAAAAATGATTAGATATAAATATGCAGGTCTTACGAGGCAAGGTATAAGAAATGAAAATCAAGATGATTTTATAATTTTTGACACAAAAAATAAATATATTGTAGCAGCAGTGGCTGATGGAATGGGTGGTCATTTAGATGGAAAATTAGCTTCTAAAATGACTATTGAACTTGTTAAAAAAATATTTTATAATATTGATTTTAATAATTTAAGTGATGTTGAAATTCAAAATCTTTTAATTACTTATATGAAAGATATTCAATCTTTTTTAAATGAAGAAGTTGAAAAAAGAGATTTAAGTTTTGATATGGGAACTACCTTAAATTTAAATATTTTTTATGGAAACAAATTATTTACGATAAATATAGGAGACAGCAGAGCAACACTTTGAGAAAAAAATCATCATTTTCAAATTTCGGAGGATCATAATCTTGCTCAACTTGCAAAAAAAAATGATGCATTTAAGAAGTATTCAAATTTCACAAATTATCTTACATCTGCTTTGGGTCCAAGAAGAGATTCTAAGGTTGATATTTATGTTACTTTGTTAGACAAAAAAGGGTACATAATAATAACCTCTGATGGTGTACATAATTATTTAAAAGATGAAGAATATAATAAAATACTAAAAAAAAAGACAACAATTGAGGAGAAAACAAAAAAAATAATAGAAACAGCTGAAAAAAATAAATCTGTAGATAATATGACTTGTATTTTAGTAAATTATGAATTGAAGTAAAGGTAAATTAATAAAAGATCAATATAAAATCGATAGAGTTCTTGGGAAAGGCGCTTCCGCTGTTGTTTATCTTGCAGAAGATTTAAAAAATAATAGAAATGTTGCTTTAAAAGTTCAAAACGAAAATGAAGAGTTTTCTAATATGGATAAAAGATTTAAACTTGAAGCAGAAACACTTTTATCATTAAATCACCCAAATATTGTAGAAACATATGATTTTTTTAATTTTGATGATCGTAGAATTCTTGTAATGGAATATGTAAGAGGAAAAACAATAGATAAGCTTATAGAAGAAAGAAATTTTATTTCTAATAAAGATACTGTAAAATATTCAATACAAATTTTTGAAGCATTAAAAAAAATTCATGCACAAGGAATAATGCATAGAGACTTAAAACCTGCAAATATTGTTTTAAATCTTGAAAATAAAATAAAACTAATGGATTTTGGAATTGTACAAGCTTCAACTAGTCAAGATTTAACAAAACAAGCAAGCATAATAGGAACAATTCAATATCTTGCTCCAGAAATATTTAAGGGTGAAAAAGCCACTCCATCTTCTGAAATATTTTCAGTGGGGGTTTTAATGTATAAAATGTTAACTGGTGTAGTTCCTTTTTATGGTGTAAATCATGAAGATACAGCAAGGCAAATTCTTTTAAAAGAACCAGAAAGAATTTCTAGACTTAATCCTGATATTGATTTAGAATTAGAACTTATTGTAATGAAAATGATTGAAAAGGATTATATTAATAGATATAGAAATTCAGAAGCCGCAATAGAAATATTAAATAGATATATAAATAAAATTGAAGGAAGAATGGTAAAAATAAAACCAATTATTAGAAAAGATAAAAAAAAAAGAGAGAGGTTTTTTTTGAAGATAATGAGAAAATAAGTTTCTCAAATTCAAATAAAAAAAATGAATTATCTGGGTCTTTAAATTTAAAACTATTTTCAACTGATAAAGAAGGTTTATTAAAACAAGAATATACTAATACTTTTAAAAGTAAGTATTCTGAAAAAGTTAATAATTTTAATATTAAAAAATTAATAATTTATTTTTCAATATTTTTTTTAATTTTAATTGTAATTCTTGTAATTATTCTTATTTTAATTTAGTTATTTTAAATGCTATTATTTAAATACCAAAAAAATAAAATTTAATAATGAGAAAACTTTGAACAAATACAAATGGAACAACTAAATTAATTTTTATATTATTAATAATAATAATTATTGCAATAGTGGGGCAAATTACTGGAGTAAAATCATTAGCAATTCTTTTTTATACCATTGCAGTTATTGTATTAATTATTATTATTTTATTATTTTTTACAGATATTAAATTTAATAGAATTACATTTTACGAAAAGAAAAATCATACTATTGATAAATCGAAAAAAGATAAAAAAAGTAATAATAAAATAGATAATAATAAAAAAGAAGAAAAAGATAAATAAAATGGAAAGAAATTTTGAGTTAATTACCGATAAAATTCCATCAGGTGATCAACCAAGAGCAATAAAAGAAATTTTAGAGCAATTAAAAAGTAAAGACCATATTGTTCTTTTGGGAGCAACTGGAACTGGGAAAACTTTTACAATGGCTAATGTTATTGAAAAATATAAAAGACCAACCCTTGTAATGGCACACAATAAAACTCTTGCTAATCAATTATTTATAGAATTAAAAGATTTATTTCCCAATAATAGAGTTGAATATTATATTTCAAATTTTGATTTTTATCAACCAGAAGCATATCTTCCTAAAACTGATACTTATATTGAAAAACAATCTGTACAAAATTGACAAATTGAAATGATGCGTAATTCAGCACTTAATGCACTTACTTCTAGAAATGATGTAATTGTTGTTTCTTCTGTTGCTTCTATTTATGGTCATCGTTCTCCTGATGAATATAAAAAACATCATTTTGAAATTTCATTAAAACAAAAAATTAATAAAAATGAATTTTTACATAAATTAATAAAACTAGGATATAAAAGATCATCAGATCTTTCTCCTGGTAATTTTATTGTAAATGGTGATTTGATTGAGCTTGCTCCTTCTTGAACTGATCAATTTAATTTAAGGATTGATACTTTTGATGATGTTATAGAAGAAATTGTAGAAATTGATTCTCTTAACAAAGATGTATTAAAGTTTTATAAAAGTTTTACAATTACACCTGCAAATCCCAATGTTTTTTCTCAATCTTTATTGGCTAATGCTGTTAAAAATATTAAAAAAGATTTAAAAGAAAGATTAAGTTATTTTGAAAAAGAAGATTTACGTCTTGAAAAACAAAGACTTGAAAATAAAGTAAATTTTGATATAGAACAATTTGAAGAATTTGGGATGACTTCTGGAATTGAAAATTATTCAATTTATTTTGAGCCATGGAGAAAATCAGGAGAACCTCCTGCTACCCTTTTTTCATATTTTCCAAAAGATTTTCTTTTAATAGTTGATGAGTCACATATGTCTATTCCACAAATTAGAGGAATGTACGAAGGAGATAAGTCAAGAAAAGAATCACTTGTAAAATATGGTTTTAGACTTCCAACTGCTTTAGATAACAGACCATTAAGATTTCCTGAATTTGAGAAAGTAATGAATAAAGTTATTTATACTTCTGCAACTCCAGGGGATTATGAACTTGGAAAAGCAAATCATAAGGTAGTAGAACAAATTATTAGACCTACAGGGCTTATTGATCCAACTATTGAAATAAGAAAAGAAGAAAATCAAATAAATGATTTAATAAAAGAAATTCAAATAAGAAAAGATAGAAATGAGAGAGTTTTTATAAATACTACAACAAAAAAACTAGCCGAGGATATTGCTTCATTTCTTACAAAAAAAGGCTTTTCAATTGCTTATCTCCATAGTGAACTTAAAACATTTCAAAGGGAAGAAGTATTAAGAAAATTAAGAATTGGTTTTTATGATGGGATTGTAGGAATTAACTTATTAAAAGAAGGGATAGATGTTCCAGAAGTTTCCCTTCTTGCAGTATTGGAAGCAGATAAAGAAGGATTTTTAAGAAATACTAGATCGCTTATTCAAATGATAGGGAGAGTTGCTAGAAATGTAAATGGTCATGTTATTTTTTACGCTACTAATTTTACTAAATCAATGAAAGAAGCAATAAGAGAAACTGAAAGAAGAAGAGAAATTCAATTAGCTTTTAATAAAGCAAATAATATTACTCCTCGAACTATAATCAAAAAAATACCAGAACCTTTAATAGAAGAATTAGCACAAAAAGATGTAAAAATTTCGGCTTTAAATAAAAAAGATAAAATCAAAATGCTTGAAAAAGAAATGACTCTTGCTGCTAAAAAGTATGATTTTGAAAAAGCTATTAAATTAAGAGATATGATTACTGAATTAAAAGGTTAATTTTATTGAAATTTATATTTTTAATTTTTACAAGTAAAATTTATTATTTTTTATATAATTTTTTTGATTTTGTAATTTTAAACATTTAATAAAAAATATTGTATTATGAAAACAGATAAAATTTTTACTAACGCATCAAATATGCTTAAAAAAAATAATTTATTTGATAAAAATATTATTAATTTTTTAACTAGAAATAAAATAATTGATTTTAATTATATTTATGATAAAAATAGAAATCTAAGTGAATTTAATAAATTTGCATTTTTTAATGATTCAATAAAAAACGGGAAAATAGATATTTATTTATTAGAAAATTTTTATAAATCATTTAGACCATTGATTTTATATTTTTCAAAAAATAACAAAAATATTTTTATTAAAAATATGAATTCGTTATTAAATGATTTGAAAAAAATACAAAGAGAATTAAGTAATTTATTATACCCTTATGTTTTTTCATTTGAATATTATCTTGAGAAATTTTTGTATATGAAAGTAATGTTTTTTGAAAAAGATTTTAATTATATTTTAGAAAAGATTGATATCAAAAAAATAAAAAATATATTTGATAAAAATAATTTAATAGATGTTTCAAAAATAATTCATAAATTTTCTTTTTGCGAAAAAATAGAAACTTTAAAATTATTATGAAATGAAAACTTTATAAATTTAGACGAATTATCAAATTATAATTTTATTCATAAACATAAATTAAATCAGCTTAGAAAAATAATTTATAAAAAAGATTTATCAAATAAAGAAAAAGATGAAAAGATTTTTAATAATATTTTTATTGAAAGAATACAAAGCACAAGAAAATATAGAAATGCTATTTCTCATTTAAGTGACTTAATAATGGAAAAAGAAAAAGTCGATACTTTGTTTAATTACTTAAATAAGCAAGAAGATTTTTTGAGAAATAAAATTGCTAGAAAACTTATTTTTGATATCAAAAATTTACTTGAAAATTCAAAATCTGTAAAAAAATTTAATTATTTAAAAAAATATTTTTCTAAATTTTTAAATTACAATTAAATATTTGCTTTTTATAAGTTCTTAAAATGCAAAAGGGCTAGATGCATAAGAACTAACCCCTTGTTGATGATCCCTAAGTACCATCCTAAACTAATTTTATAATATATTTGTAAAAATTTGAAATATAAATTTATATAAAATTAATTTTTTTTTTTTATAAAAAGGTTTTTAAAAATGTAAATATTTTTTTTATTTAATTAATAATAAAAAAGCATAAAATAATATAAAAATTTCAGCTTTAAATAAAAATATAAAAGGTAAATTTCTTGAAAAAGAAATGACTCTTGCAGCTAAAAACATTATTTTGAAAAGGCTATTAAATTAAGAGATATTATTACTGAGTTAAAAGGATAATTTTATTTATTTTGATTTAAAAAATCTAATAAACTAAATTTAAATGACTTAGCCCTTTAGTAATAAAATTTAAGCATTATCCTATTTTTATTTTGTAAAAATAAAAAAAATAAAGACTAATTAATTAGTCTTTATTTTATAAAAAATCTTTATATACTAAATTATTGCGTAATTAAAATATGTTTGATTTTTAATATGTATTGCATAATTTATAGATTCTTTTTCTTTATTTTTTTTAATTTCTTTATTTTTATATTTTTTTACTTTTGAAGTATTCTCATCAAGAATTTCATCTGTATTTTTATTTTCTTTTCTTTCTGATTTTGTATACATTCAATTTAAGAAAGCAAGTGCGAATAATCCTGCAAAACCACCAATTATTAAAGGAACAAAGTATCATGCAGCATATCCTCAATCAGCTTGCATAAATTCAGCACTAGTTGTAACATGATCTGGTGAATGACCCATACCTCCAGCAATATAAATGATTGGGCCTCCTCACATTGCAACATTGTTTCCTACGCCAGTAGCTATAGCTAACATACCAGCAATAAAACCAGCAAACATAAATGCGGGCATGTATCTTTTAGGATCTTTTGCAGCAAAAGGAATTGAACCTTCAGTTATTCCAAAGAATCCCATTATACCTGCTGTTGTAGCCATTGCTTTATCTTCTTCATTCATTCTAAAACCAAGATATTTTCCAAGATAACAAGCAAGAAATAAAACCAGAGGAGGAATAGAAACACAGACAGCACAAACACCATTTAATAATGGGAAATAATTATTTGTTGCTAAATAGCCAACTCCAATAACCATCGCCATCTTGTTCACTGGCCCCCCTAAATCAAAGCAAATCATTATACCCATTATTCCACCTGCAATCCAAAGGAGATTTGCATCAACCAGAGCATCAATTCCTTCTCCTAAACCATATGCAATTCAATATAATGGTAAATAACCAATAAATGCAAAGAAAAATCAAGGAATCATTGTAAATAAAATTGGAATTATTAATAAGGGATTAACAGCTTGAAAAGCTGCATTATTTATCTTGCTGGTTTTTTTTGTTCATCATGATACTGAATAACCTATTAAATAACCAGCAGCAATTGCTCCTAAAAATCCTAGCGATACCAAATGATCACTACCAAAATTTCCAAATGTACCCTCTTGGTAATTTCATAGTGCTGTTCCCGAAGTATCATTTAAGTAGAATGATGTAATCATAGCTGGTGCTATGGCATGTCTACCTGCAATTGAATAAGCAATATAACCTCCAAGAACTGGAATAAATAATGTAAAAGCATCGCCCGCGACAGTATTAACTGCCATCGCGGCATTATTTACTGGCGCAAATCCATATGTCCATTCTTCTGTTCAACCCTCTGGATGTACATCATATGGACCCGGAACTACAATACCTGTATCAGGATTAATTCAACCTGTATCAAATCCAGCAGCAGAAGTAATTCCTAAAACAATTCCTGCCATTGCAATAAATGGGATCATATAAGAAATACCTGTAAGTAAATGTCTTATTGGCCCTTGGCTAAAACCTTTTTTTTCTTTATCTAATGAATTAATTTCTGTTTCACTATTTTTTGCACCAACATTAAAAGGTTTTGCTTTTTTAAGTAAATCATCTAAAACTTCTTTTGCTTTTGTAATCGGTTTTGCAACATCTACTTCATAAAGTTTTTTACCATAGAATCTTTCTATTTCTTCAATTCCTTTTCCTGCAGCAAAGATTACATAATCTGCATCTTTAATTTCCTGTGCAGTTAATTTATCTTTTGTTATTTGTGCTTGTTTTTCAATTTTTACTTTTCAACCACGACTTTTTGCTTCTTTTTCAAGTGCAGTGGCTGCCATAAAGGTGTGCGCTATTCCTGTTGGACAAGTTGTTACACCTACTATAAATATATTTTTATTATCTCTCTCTCTCTCTCTCTCTCTCTCTTCTAATATTTCATCTTTCTTTTCTTCTGAATTAAATATTTCATTATCAATAAAATAAATTAATTGTTTTTTTGGTAATTTTCTAAATTTTTCAATATTTTCCTCAATAGTTAAACTAGAAGAAAATTTTGTTAAAATTTCAAAATGTTTATTCCTTTCATTTTTGGGAACTAAAATAGAAATTATTAAATCTACTTTTTTCCCGTCTAATGAATTTTTTCATTTCATACTATTTTTTAAACGAAAAATAAAAACCTTTGGTTCTTTAAGCTCGTTAAAACTAGCATGTGGTATAGCCATACCTTGACCTATACCAGTGCTTATATTGTCTTCTCTTTCTTTTAATTTTAAAATTAATCCGTCTTTGTTTTTAATGTATTGTTTTTCAAACAATTTGTTAGAAATCATTTGAAAAATATCATTTTGTGTTAAATCATTTTTCTCTAAATTAACAACAAATTTTTCAATATTATTTTTCATTATCCTATTAGCTTCAATATCAAAGTCATTATAATACTTTGTAAAATAATTTTTAAAAAGATTATTTATTTTTTTTTATTTTTATTAAAATTTATGATGAATTTTTATTTAGAGAAAAAATTAAGAGGTGATAAATTTGGAAAAAGTTAAATATAAAAAAGTATTATTATGTATTTTATTTTTTGGTTTATTTTTATTATTTATTCCATTAATGATAAATGTTAACCATAATATTGAAGATCTTAAAGAAAAATTGAGCAATATGAATTCTTCTTATAGTAATTGAGATATTTATAGTACTGAATTAAAAAATTCAAAAATAATTCTTGCTGCTTTAATTTTTATTGATATATTTTTATTTTTATCTAGTTTAAAATATGTTTTTAATTTAATATTCAATATTAATTTACAAGATAAAGAATTTATTGCAAAAAATCAAAAAGAGGAAAATATAAATAATTTAGAATAATATAAAATATTAATTTTGTATTTTTTAATTTAAATTATATTAAATACTAAAAATAATAATATTTATTGTTATTATTTTTTTGATGATTTTAAAGAAATTAGAAATAAAAAAATTTTAATCAAAAGAAAGAAAGTATAAGAAATATGATTTTAAAAATTGAACCAGTTTTTTCAGAAAAAATATGAGGTGGTAAAAGATTATCAAGTTTTTTTAATATTAAAAATAATAAAGCAATTGGAGAAGCTTGAATTGTTTCTGGATATAAAAATAATTCTTCAAAAATTTTAAATAAAAATGTAAATTTATATGATTTTTATATAAATAATAAACCATTATTTAATAATTATAAAAGTGATTATTTTCCTCTTTTAATAAAACTTATAGATGCAAAGGAAGATTTATCTATTCAAGTACATCCAAATGATGAACAAGCAAAAGAATTAGAAAATTACCCTTATGGTAAATCAGAGGCTTGATATATATTAGATACAAATAAATACAATGAAATTATTATCGGAACAAAGATAAAAGATAAATTAGAAATAAAAAATAAAATTAAAGAAAATAAATGGAATGATATTTTAAGTACTTATAAAATAAAAAAAGGAGATGTTTTTAATATATTGCCAGGTACTTTACATGCAATTAAAGGAAATACTTTTCTTTATGAAGTTCAACAATCTTCTGACATTACTTATCGTTTTTATGATTATGATAGATTAGATGATAATAAGCAAAAAAGACCTTTAGATGTAAAAAAAGCTTTAAATGTTTTAAATTTAAATATTGATGTTAAAAGTGAGATTAAAAATATTTTTTCTTCTAATAATCTTAAGATTTCTTCTTTAATAAGAAATAGTATTTTTAATTTAGAAAAATGAGTAATTTCTGGAGAAGATATATTAAAAAATTATCAAGATCATAATTTTTTAATTGTTACTAATATTAAAGGTGAAGGAAGTATAAATAATATTAATATTAAAAAATACGAGAGTTTAATATTAACTTATGATGAATTATTAGAAATAAATTTAAATGGTAATTTTACTTTACTTGTTAGTAATCCTAATTAAAATATTTCATTAAGCTTATTAAAATTAAAATCTGAAAATCTATTAATATCTTCTTTATTTTCAAAATTATATTCGTATTTTTCACTTAGTTCTAAAAGATTTTCATTTTTTTCTTTTATAAATAAATCAATATTCACTTTTTTATCTTTTAATAAATTAAGTTTATTAGTAAATTTATTTTTAATTTCTTTAATTAATAATAAATCAAATTCACTTTTCTCAATTTCGTTTTTAATCACTGAAATTTTTTTATTGTTTTCAATAATTTTTTTATTATGTAAGTAAATAGAATCTTCATTTTTTTTATTTACAGTTTCAAGTATAACTACTTCCTTATGATTAATAGGATTTTCTTTTTTTAGATTAATTATCTTATCATTATTTTCTTTTTTATTTGATTTATAATTTTCAATTAAATTTTCATTTTCAGTTAAATTATTTTTTTCCTTTTTAATATTTTTATTGTTTTCATTTAAAAAAATTTCTAAATTTTTCTCCGCTTCTGTTAAGAAATTTTTAAAATAATCATAATCATTAATTTGAATAAAATTATTTCTTTTACTTTTTCTTAATAATTCTTCCATTTTTGTATTTTTTCATAATTCATTAATTATTTCCCTTATTTTTTCAGTTAATTCAAATTTATTTATTTCTTTAGAAATTAAATTAAAAAATTCATTAGTCTCTTCTTTAAATTCTCTTTTTTTTGTATATATTTCAAAAGAAACTTTGTTAATTTTTTCTTTTAAAATTAAAGAAGAACCTCAAATATTTTTAAATATTTTATAAAGTCTTTCGTATTCATTTTTAATATTTAATATATTATTAGCTATAAATCTTTGTTTTACTTCTCTTATAGATAATTTTTGTCCATCTATTTCTGTATCAAGAATACTATTTATTATTTTTACTTCTTTTTCATGAAAACCCATCCCCTTAATAAGAGATAAATAATTTTGTTTAAATTCAAAATATTTTATATCAATAAATTTTTCAATTGGATATTCTGAATTATTTTTTTCATTATTTTTAAATCCCTTAATGTTCATTGGTAAAACAAAAACAAAATTATCAAATTGTTGTATTTTGAAAATTGCTTTTAAAATTTCTCAACTTTTTTTGCCAATTCTTTCAATATTATCAAAGAAAACAATTGTTTTTTCAATACTTGTTTTTTTAAAATAATCTATAATGTTTTCATTTTCTTTTCTTTCTATATCAATTTTGTTTATATCAATATTTATTTTTTTTGCTCATGGTATTGCAGCTGTATTAAAAATTTTATAAGCAATTTTTTTAAATATTTCCTTATATTTTGGATAAAGTTTAATAAAAATTGAAAATAATTCTGACATTATTTCATCTGGTATGTTTTCTGAATTAGAATATTTTCAAGCATCAATAATAATTATTTTTTTAAAGTTTTTAAAATCTATTCCTTTTTCTTTTTCGTCTATTGCCAATTTAATTAAATTTTCAATAAAAAAAGTTTTTCCGCTTCCTCAAGGAGCATTTATAATTGTAAGCGGAGATCTTCTAGATAATATTTCTGGTTCAAAAAAGTAATTTTTAGCATTTTTATCATTTATATATTCTTTAAATTCATTTTCCTTTTTATTTTTTTCTTCTATATATTTTTCGTTTTCTTCATCTAAAATATTAATAAATTTTTGACTTATATTTTTTAATTCATTGTCATCTTCTTCGACAATTAATTCTTGACAAAAACCTTTTGGTATTAAAAAATTTTTAGATTCCATTTTATTTATGATTCACCTTTTGTTTTTTTATATTTATTCCCTTTTATACAAAAAATTATAATATTTTTTTTATTTATTAATTTTTTAAAAATAAAAATATTAATTTTTCTTATTTAATATTTACTATAATTTTTCTATGATAAATAAAGATAATAGAGACTTTATTACTGTTTCTAATGCAAGAGAAAATAATCTTAAAAATATAAATGTTAAGATTCCAAAAAATAAGTTTGTTGTAATTACTGGTGTTTCTGGTTCTGGTAAATCATCACTAGCTTTTGATGTTATTTATAATGAAGGAAGAAGAAGATATGTAGATTCTCTTTCAAATTATGCTCGTCAATTTTTAGGGGGAACTTCAAAACCTGATGTCGATTCAATAGAAGGACTTTCTCCTGCTATTGCAATCGACCAAAAAACTACTTCTAATAATCCTCGTTCCACTGTAGGAACAGTAACTGAAATTTATGATTTTTATAGATTGCTTTATGCTCGAATAGGGATACCATATTGTCCAAGACATAATATTCCAATTACTTCTCAAACAATAACTCAAATAGTTGATAAAATATTTGAATGAAAAAAAGATTCAAAACTTGAAGTATTATCTCCGGTAGTTACTGATCAAAAAGGAACTCATAAAAATCTTTTAACAGAATTAAAAGAAAAATCATTTTTAAGAGTAAAAATAAATGGAGAAATATTAAGACTTGATAGCGAAATAAATTTAGATAAAAATAAAAAACATAATATTTCTATTTTGGTAGATCGTGTAATTTTAAATGATGAAAATAGATCAAGAATTTTTGAAGCTATTCAGACTGGGCTTAAATATTCAGATGGTTTAATTGTTATTGAAAATATTTCAGAAAATAAAAGTGAATTATTTTCAACAAGTTTTGCTTGTAAATTTGGAGATTTTTCAATGCCTAAATTATCACCAAGATTATTTTCTTTTAATAATCCTCAAGGTGCTTGTGAAGTATGTCATGGACTTGGATATAATCAACAAGTTACTTGAGAAAAGCTAGTAGATGAAGATAAAACAATTTTAGAGGGTGGAATAAAATATTTTGGAAATACACTTTCTGGTTATGAATGAAATACATATAATGTTCTTTTTGAATATTATAAGATTCCTTTAAATAAAAAAATTTCTACTTTTAAAGAAAGAGAAAAAGACTTAATAATGTATGGTTCTAAAGAACCTCTTACAATTAAATTTAAATCAAACAGACATATGGTTGAAAAATATGATTATATAGAAGGGCTTGCAACTCAAATTGAAAGAAGATTTTTAGATACTAGTTCAGAACTTGCCAGAAATTATTATCATAAATTTTTAGGAGAAAATATTTGTGAAAAATGTCATGGTGCAAAACTTAATGAACATGCTCTTTCGGTAAGAATAGATGGTAAAAATATAAATGAACTTACAAAAATGTCTATTTTAAATTCATTTAAATGAATAAATGAATTAGATATTACAAATAGAGAATATGAAATTATTAAATTGGTAGTGGACGAAATTAAATCAAGATTTAATTTTTTAATAAATGTTGGACTTGGTTATTTAACTTTAGATAGACTTGCTCGTACACTTTCAGGCGGAGAATCTCAACGTATAAGATTAGCATCTCAACTTGGTTCAAAACTTTCTGGTGTAATTTATGTTCTTGATGAGCCTTCTATTGGACTTCATCAAAGAGATAATGCAAAATTAATTGCTTCTTTAAAAGAAATAAGAGATTTAGGGAATACGGTTATTGTTGTAGAACATGATGAAGAAACAATGCAGGAATCTGATTATATTATTGATATTGGTCCAGAAGCTGGGGAATTTGGTGGAAAAGTTGTAGCTACTGGAACTTTTAAAGAAATAAAAGAAGTTCATACTCATACAGGAGATTTTTTAGCAAAAAGAGATATTATAGAAATTCCTAAAGAACATAGAAAAACAACTGGAAGAGAACTTCAAATAATAAATGCTAGAGAAAATAATTTAAAAAATATTGATGTTACTATTCCTTTAAATAAATTTGTTGTAATTACTGGAGTTTCTGGTTCTGGAAAATCAACTTTGATAAATGAAATTTTATATAAAGTAATTCATAATGAAATTTCAAGGAGTGAAAATTATGAAACTCCTGGAAAATGCGATGAAATTAAAGGAACAATGAATATTGATAAAATTGTAAAAATTTCTCAAGATCCAATAGGAAAAACCCCTCGTTCAAATCCAGCAACTTATACAAGTGTTTTTGATGATATTAGAGATGTTTTTGCTGATGCAACAGAATCAAAAATAAGAGGATATTTAAAAGGAAGATTTTCTTTTAATGTTTCAGGAGGAAGATGTGATAAATGTATGGGAGATGGGATTTTAAAAATTTCAATGCATTTTCTTCCAGATGTTTATATAAAATGTGATCAATGTAATGGTAAAAGGTATAACGAAGAAACACTTCAGATAAAATATAAAAATAAAACTATTTCAGATGTATTAGAAATGTCTGTTCGCGAAGCAATTACTTTTTTTACAAATAGAGTAAAAATAAGAAGAAAATTAGAACTTTTAGAAGAAGTTGGACTTGGCTATATTAGACTTGGTCACCCATCTACTTTACTTTCTGGAGGAGAAGCGCAACGTGTTAAACTTGCAACCCATCTACAAAAAAGACCTACTGGTAAAACACTTTTTATTTTAGATGAACCAACAACAGGTCTTCATCATTATGATATTAAAAAGTTATTAGAAGTTTTAAATAAAATAGTTGATAATGGAGATTCAATAATAGTAATTGAACATAATTTAGATGTAATAAAAGTAGCAGATCATATTATAGATTTAGGGCCAGAAGGAGGAGAAGCCGGAGGAAGAATAATTGCTTCTGGAACACCTCAAGTTATTGCTTCTTCTAAATCTAGTGTTACTGGAAAATTTTTAAAAAATTATTTATAATGTTATTTTAAAATTTAAAATATAAACCATATAATTCCTCTGAAAGGATTTTTTGAGTTATGAAAATTTTAAGGGAATTTATATTAGGGAAGGTTCTTACAAATTGCTATCTTATAGAACATAATGGCAAAATTATTTTAATAGATGCTCCTCCAGGTATTGAAGTAGTGGCAGATTATTTGGATGAAAATAATTTAGCTTTAAATAAAATTTTTCTTACTCATACTCATTATGATCATATTATTGGTCTTAAATATTTAGTTGAAAATAATTATATTGATTCTAAAAATATTTACTGTCCAGATGAAGAAATTTTTGCATTAAAAAATCCAACAAGAAAAGGAAATTTAAGTGACATTGGTATTCAAGAATCTTTTATTTTAGATTATGAAGTTACTCCTTTAAGTAAATTAAAAGAAAAAGGAATGGAATTTAGATTTTTAAAAGGGCATTCACTTCAAAGCGCTGTTTATATTTTTAATAATGATAAAGCAATATTTTGTGGTGATACTCTTTTTGATGAGGAAAAACAAAAATTATATTTTGTAATGGTTCCCAATGTAGCTAAAGAAGAATTTACAAAAACCATAAAAGATAAAATACTTACATTACCAGAAGATTATATTATTTACCCTGGACATTTAAGTATAAAAACCATAGGCCAAAGAAAGCAAGAAGAAAGATTTAGATAGGTTTTTTAAAAAATATTGATTGAATGTTATAACTTATTTGAGAAACCTTATTTGTTTTAAAGAAAAGAGGTTCTAAAATGAGTATATTAGATAATGATGCTGAAAAAGTTTGAAAACATTACTTTGGACATAAAGAAACTGGAATTGATGATTATAAAAACATAATTAAAAAAGATGACTATAAAAATAAAAAAAGCAAATATGGTTGAGAAATTGATTATATAAAACCAAAATCAAAAGGCGGAAGAGATTCATTAAGTAATTTAAGACCCTTATCAATAGAAGAAAAAAACAAAAGAACTAATATATAACTTTTTAAAATACAAATAATAATTTAGGTTTCTTTAATATTTTTATGTTTTGAGAAAAATATTAAAGAAACCTTATTAATTTCCTTTTTCTAATTTTTGTTTTTTAATATATTTAAAAGTATTATTTCTAGAATAGTAAATAGACATTCATGTAAGTATTGTTCCAAAACAAAGGAACATAAATATTATTGTTACCCCAATACCATTTATGCTTAAAGAAATATAACCATCTATATTTAAGAAAATATAAGAGAGCATAGCACAAATTGCTGCAACAATTGTTAATAATCATCCTTCTATAAATCCAACTGCTACTAATAATGATGCGACTAAGCTAAAACAAAAATTAGTTCCATCTATATATGGTAGATTTTCTGATTCTAAATTTCTTACTCCATAACCAACACCATAACTAATAGCAATAACAAACATAATTATTCCTATAAATAAAAATGGTGACATTCTTCTAACATTTATATCTCTTCCAGCATGTTTTCCTTTAATTCAACGAATAAATCTTAAAAGAACTGGTAAAAATAAAATTACTGCTTTAAGAGCATTTAGTGGTAATCCAGTAAGAATAGATCTAGTTATAAGCATTGTTAAACCTATAAAAGAAAATGCAAAAAATCAACTACTAATTCTTGCTGTAAAAATCATAGAACAAATTATACATATTGCATTTACTCAAATTAATAAATCTATTGCTAATTGATTGTTATCATTATTTGTTAATAATCCGTTTGCTCCATCATATCCAAGTTGAGCAATTGTTAAAACTGTAAATATTGAAATAAAAACAACAAAAGCTCAATTAGAGTGAAAGAGTTTTTTAATTCTATCTGAAAATGATTTAAGCCTTTCTTCACTTTTTGAAATTGTTTTTTTTGATGATTCTTTAGTTTCGTAATTCATAATATTAGATTAGATAATTTTCTTTTTTATAAAAAAGATCCTTTATTACATTAAAGGACCCTTAGAAGAATGATTTAATTGTTTTAATAATTATAAAACAATATGAATATATTTTTTTGTATATTTATTTAAATTTATAAATTTAGTAATATTAATTTTCGTGCTGTATTTTTTGTTTTTTAGTATATTTAAATGTATTGTTTCTTGAATAATAAATAGACATTCATGTAAGTATTGTTCCTACACTTAATAATAAAAATACTGATGCTGCTCCAAGTCCAACTATGCTTAAAGATATAACTCCATCTGCATTTAATAAAACATATGAAAGGATTGCAGTTATACCAATAACAAGTGCAAATAGTCATCCTTCAATAAATCCAAAAGCTATTAACATTGAAGAAGCTAAAGTAAAGCAGAAGTTAACAGAATCTGTATAAGGTAAAGTTTCCTCATCTAAATTTGTTGCTCCAACACCAACACCATAACTTATTGCACTAACAGCAATAACTATTCCAATAAATAAAAATATTGGCATTCTTCTAACATTTATATCTCGTCCAGCATGCTGTCCTTTAAATCATCGAATAAATCTAAGAATAACTGGTAAAAATACAATAACTGATTTAAGTGCATTTAATAATAATCCTACAATAATAGATCTAACAATAAGTGTGATCAATCCTAAAAGGGAAAATGCAAAAAACCAAGTATTAATTCTTGCTGTAAAAATCATAGAACAAATCATACATATTGCATTTATTCAAATTAATAAATCAACTGTTAATTGATCATTTGCATTATTTGTTAAATATCCTTTTGTTCCATCATAAGAAAGTTGAACTATTGCTAAAATTGTAAAAAAAGAAATAAAAATAATAAACGATCAATTAGAATGAAAAAATTTTCTATTCTTATCTGAAAATGTTTTAAGTCTTTCCTCTGTTTTTGAAACAGTTTTTTTTGATGATTCTTTTGTTTCGTAATTCATAATATTAATTTAAACACATTTTATAATTACTAAAATAATTTTTTTATAAAAAGGGTCATTTTAATATATTAAGGACCCTTTTTATAAAAAATATAATTTAATTATTTCAAAACATTATAAAACAATATTCATATATCCTTCCGTATATTTTTTAATTTTATCTTTTATTTCTTCTTCTAATTTTTTAGAAATTTTAATGTTTTTATTTGTATTTATGCTTAATATGGTTTTACATACTTCTTCGGTTTTTATTTTATTAGGATCAAGCATTTTCATTAAATCAACACATATGTAAGAAGGTTTATTTCTTGTTCTAAAACTAAATTTTATAGTAAAATCTTCTCTTGATGGTTTAGATGACAAAGGTAGCAAATGTATACTTTTTTTATTAATATTAATAACAATACAAGGTCTTCAAGAGCCTTTCTTTTCATATGCATCTTTTGCTTCTCCTAATCAATTTCTATTGAAATTATAAATATTTCATTTTTTTATGTCTGTTATGTTGTTTATTATCTTTATTTCTTCATATTTATTAGTTTCTAATTCTTTATTTATAGGTGTCTTCATAACTAATCTATTATGTCTTTCTAATTAAAGTTGTTCTTTTAATACATAAATATTTGGTGCTTTCTAATCAGTATTTATTATGTCTTTCTAACATATTTTTGTGTAAAATAATTCTACACAAAGAATATATAACACATAGACATAAAATAGATATTTATTTATTGTAATTTATTTTTTCAAAATAAAAATATCTTCATTATCTTCGCTTGTTTTAAAACTGCTTTCTATATTATCTTCATTAATTTTTATAAAATCAGGATTAATTAAGTTTTTGTTATCAAAAAGTAATTTTTTCATTTTTTCTTTATGAGCAAGATTATCTCAAACAATTCTATCTGAATTTAATTTTTCATTTTTTAAATAATAATAAGTAACTTTTGATCCATCTTTTATTCCAACTCTATGTATTCTATCTTTTGCTTGAACTCATCTAAAATAAGAAGTTGTCATTTCAGCAAATATTGCATTTTTAACAATATTATGTAATGAAATAGATTCACCTATGGTTGCAGCATTTGTTATTAATATTTTAAATTTATTTGGATCTCTAAAATTGTTTAAAATATTACGTCTTTCTATTACATCTATATCACCATGAATTATTTCAGAATCAATGTTTTTCTCTTTAAGAAATTTTTTAAAATAATCCATTGGTTCTTTAAATTCAAATCAAATAATAATTTTTTCATTATCATTTTTTAAAATATTAGAAACAAGATTATAAATTTTATTTACTTTTTCTTCATTTAAATTTTCTTCAAATCCTCCAGACGCATTTTTTCTTAAACTTCCTAAAATTCTAAAAATTTTTTCAAGATTTTCTTTTTTATTTTTATTTTTATTATTTTTAAATATATGTGTTTGATTCATAAGAGAGTTATATAAAATTTCATCTTTTTCAAGTTGTTCATTCGTTGGTTTAACAGTTATTGGTTTATTAAATAAGTCTTTTGCATTTAAAATATTAAAATCTTCCTTTTTCTTTAATAAAATATAAATAGGATTAATTATATTATTAAATTTATTTATTAAATTTTTATCTTCGTTTGTTAAATCTTCATTTTTTTTTATATTTGTAAAAATTCTATTCATTTCATCTATTAATGTATTTGGAAGATTTGGAATATTTTTTTTTCAAGCAATGTTTAAAATATTAATTAATTCATAAATATTATTAGATGATGGAGTACCGGTTAATATTGTTGTGTATTTTATATTTTCTGTTTCAACTAATTTTCTAATAATATCTGATGTTTTTCCATTCGGATTTTTAATTCTATGAATTTCATCAATTATTAAATGACTTTCAATTGAAAATAAATTTTCTTTTCTTGTTTTATTATTAGAAAATTGTTTCATTTTTTCATAATTTAATATTATTACTTTTGAATATTTAATGTCATCTATATAATCTGTCTCATTTTCTTCCTTATAATTTTCATCATAAATATGAATATCATTATATTCTAAATTTGTAAAATTCAGAATTTCACTTTTTCAAACATCGAAAGCAACTATCGGACAAATAATAATCATTTTTAATTTTTTTTTAAATTGTCTTTCTCTTTCAAGATGTGTCATTATAGACATTAATGTTTTTCCCGATCCTGGTTCAGAAAAATTTGCTGAATTTTTTAAAATTGTAGATTGAAAAACATTTTGCATTTGTTTTTCGGTATTTTTTTCATTTTCTTCATTAAAAATAAATTTTTTAAGTTTTTCTTTTAAATTTTTTTTAAAATCTTCATACCTGTTTAAAATTTTTTCATCAGTATTTTTATCTATTATTTTTTTATTTGATAATTCATTTTTAATTTTCTTCGCTTCTTCGTATTTTGATATATTTTCATCATTAAATAAAAATTCTTTTATTTCTTTTACAAATTTTTTTTTATAAAAAGATTTATTTTTTTCCAAAAAATTTAATAAATTATTTAACTCATTTGTATTGATTCATATTAAATAACTATTTTTTTCATCTTTATTATTTAAATTAATTATTTCTTCTGCACTTAAATAAAATAATTGTTCTGAAGTAAATTCATTAAAATTTATTAATAATTTATTTTTCTTGTTATTTATTATTGTTATTATTTCTCTATTTTCCATAATTATTTAAAAAATCCCCAATTTCTAATATTATTTCTTGCACTTCTTCATTATTTTCATATTTATTAATTTTAATTTGAGAAAGAATATTTTTTATCTTTTTGCTGTTTTTTTCTAATTCATTTTTTAGATCTTCTAATGTATTTTTTTTTTCATTTTTTATAATTTCTATCTCTTCTTTATTCTCTTCAATAATTTCCTTAATAATTTCCTCTTTTTCCTCTTTTATACTTTGTGTTTCGGCATTTTTTAAATAATCTTTTATATGCTCTGAATCATTAAAATTAATTTCTCTAATTTTATTTAAAGGTTCTTCTACTTCTGCATTTATTTTTTCTATAAAATTTTCAAAAATTTCATTTTGTTTTTTATATGGTTTTACTGTCATTATTTTATTTATATGATCTCTAATTTTTTGAACTGGAAAATTTGTTGTTAATATTAAATTAAAATAAGTTATTTTTAATTTAATTTTCTTTGAAATATTAATACCAGTTTTTTTTTCTAAAGTATTACTTAACGAGTCTAACATTGAATATGTATTTTTAAAATTTCTGTAATAATCATATCTTTCTGGAACTCCAGCATAAAATAAAAATTCAGTATACAATTCTCCTATTTTTTCATTTTGTTTTACAACAAATCCAGTCATTTTTGATATTTCATCATCAGAAATACCTTTCTTTTTTAAATCTAGAATTCTTATTACTTTTGACATATTTTCATAATCTAATTTAATATCAAATTCATTTTGTATCATTAGTTCATTTTTAATAATTTGATTTTTTGTTAAATTTTCTTCATAAATTGCGACTCTAACATATTCATATTTTTTTGACATTGTTCTTAATAAAGATAATCTATTATTGCCTGAAAGCAATAATCCATCACTTAAGGATATTAAAGGTTTTACAACACCATGATTTTTAATAGATTCTTTTAATTCTTTATTTTTTTTGTTTTCATGATCTTTTTTTAATTCTTCAAAAATAAATTTTTGTACATCAAATGAATCTTTTAATTCTTTTTCAGACATTTTTCTAAATTTTTCATTTGAAGAAATTAAATCAAAAATTCTTGTATTGAAAGGATTAAATTTTAAATCTAAAATGTGTATATTATATACATTTAGTAAATGCTTTTCTTTATCAATAGGAATTGATATTTTTTCTTCTGTTTTTTGACTTTTATTTAAGTACATTTTATTTCTCCATACATTAATTATATTTTCTATTTACATTCCTTAAAATTATATTTTATTAATAAATTAATATAATCTATTTAATGATTAATTTATCTAATGTTCCAAATAAACCTGGTTGTTATCTTTGAAAAGATGAATCAGGAGAAATAATTTATGTTGGAAAAGCTAAAAAACTTCGTAATAGAATGAAGCAATATTTTAATCTTAATCAAAATCCAAAAACTAAAATGCTTGTAAAACATATTAGTGACTTTGAATATGTTTTAGTTCCTTCGGAAATTGATGCATTGCTTGTAGAACTTAATTTAATAAATAAATATAGTCCAAAATATAATATAAAACTAAAAGAAACAAAAACATATCCCTATCTTTTATTTAAAAAAGAACCTACATTAAAATTAGAAATTACCAAAAATATAAAAAATAAAAAATTAGGACAATATTTTGGACCTTTTCCTGAAGGTTTTGGTCCAAAAAAAATAAAAAAACTTGTTGAATCAATTTATCCTATTGGAAAATGTTTAAATCCAAATTCTGGAAAACCCTGCTTAAATTATCAACTTGGTCTTTGTCCTGGGTATTGTCTTGGAGAAGTAAGTAAAGAAAAAATAAATAGCATATTCAATGATGTAAAAAAATTATTAACTGGTGATGTAAATGATGCAATTAAAAAAGTAAATGAAAAAATAGAAGAATTTTCTAATCATAAAATGTTTGAGCAAGCACAAGAACTTTATGACAAAATTCCATTACTTAAAAACTATAGTGAAAAACAACATTCTTATTTTAAAGATAATAAACATAGAGATATAGTTACTTATGTACATAATGACGACTTTATTTCTATTGCTATTTCTCATATTAGATTTGGAAAATTAATAAACACTTCTAAATTTCTTTTAAAAGTATTTGAAGAAAATTATGAGGAAGTTTTTTTACAACATATTGTTAATTATTATCAAAAAAATTTATTACCTAATGAATTAATTGTTGAAAAAAATTTAGAACTTGAAAATTTTTTAAAAGTAAAAGTAATAATTCCTGAAAAAGGAATCAAAAAAGATTTACTCATTTTAGCAAGAGAACAAGCAATAATAAAACTTAATGCCGAAAAAGAAGAATTATTATTAAAAATTGAAAGAAGAGAAAAGGCAATAAAAGATTTAAAAGAAACATTAAAATTAAAAAATATAAAGGAAATTGAACTTGTAGATATTTCTCACTTTCAAGGAAAAAATCAAATAGGTGTTGTTGTTAATTTTAATGAATTTCTTCCTGATAAAGATAAATATAGAAAATATAATTTAGACGAAGAAAATGATGATTATAGACATATTTATGAAGTAACCTATAGGCATTTTAGAAGAAAAATAATGTATAAAATAAAAACTCCTAATCTCTTTATAGTGGATGGAAAAGCACAAATAAAATATGCCAAAAAAGCTTTAGATGAATTAAATATAAAAGGAATAACTTTAATTGGTTTAATAAAGGATAAAAAACATAATACAAGTGGAATAATTACTATCGAAAATAAAAAAATATCATTAAATCAAAAAAACGATCTTTATATACTTTTGGGTTTTATGCAAGATGAAGTTCATAGGTTTGCAATTAAATCATTTAGGGAAAAAAATAAAAAATTAATTAAATAATTTATAAAAAAGAAAATTAAAAAATATAATTATTTTGATTTTAAAATATAAATATAAATATTAAATATGAAAGGCCGTAATGAAAAAAATAGTTTTCCTAGGAGTAAATCACGCAGGAACAATTGCAATTAGTACAATATTAGAAAAAAATAAAGATTACGAAGTTATTGCAATAGAAAGGAATGATGTTTGTTCTTTCCTTGGTTGTGGTATTGCTCTTTGAATAAGTGATGTAGTGAAAGACCCTAGTGGTTTATTTTACTCATCAAAAGAACAATTAGAATCTTTGGGAGCAAAGGTTTATTTAAAACATGAAATTAAGAAAGTTGATTTTGATGAGAAAAAAGTTTTCTTTAAAGATTTAACTACCAAAGAAGATAAAGAAGTTGTTTATGATAAATTAGTAATTTCTGTTGGCTCAAAACCATTTGTGCCTAGATTTAAATCATCAAAATTTGAAGAATGAAAAAATGTTAAAACTGTAAAAACATATTATGATGCACAAGAAATTATTAACTTTTTAAAAAATGAAGATATCAAAAAGGTTTCTATAGTTGGTGGTGGATATATTGGTGTAGAACTTGCTGAAGCCGTTAAAATTTATGGAAAAGAAACAACTTTAGTTGATGCTTCGCCAAAAATTTTAAATAAATATTATGATGATGAATTTGTTGATTTAATGACTGAAAAAATTAAAGAAAATGATGTTAAATTTGAGCTTGGACAATTAGTTGAAGACTTAATTGGAAAAGATGGAAAAATAACAGCAATTAAAACTAATGAAAAAGAAATAGCAACAGACTTTGTTATTTTTGCAATTGGCGCTTTACCAAATACTGTTTTATTTAAAGATTCAAAATTAAATTTAGCTAAAAATGGTGCTATTGTTGTTGATAAAAATCAAAAAACAAATATTACAGATGTTTTTGCAATTGGTGATTGTGCAACAATTCATAATAGCATAACAAATAAAAGTGATTACATTGCTTTAGCTTCAAATGCTGTAAAAACAGGAAGAGCAGTAGCAAACACAATTTTAAATAAAAACGGAAAAATAGAAGGTGTGCAAGGTTCAAATGCCATCTCTATTTATGGTTTACATATGATGTCTACTGGTTTAAATACAGAAGGAGCAAGAAGAGAAGGTTTTAATGTAAAAAGTGCTTTTATTAAATCAGAACAAAAACCTTCTTTTATGAATGAACCTCATACTGTAAGATTAAAAGTAGTTTATGATGAAAATTCAAGACTTATTTTAGGCGCTCAATTAGCTTCAACATATGATATTTCTATGGGAATTCATATGTTTTCATTAGCAATTGCTAAAAAAACAACAATAGATGAATTAAAATATCTTGATTTTTTCTTCTTACCAAGATTTAATCAACCCTTTAACTATGTAAATGAATTAGCTCTTAATGTTTAATATTTATTTAAACATTATTAAATTAAAACAGCATTAATTAATGCTGTTTTTTTTAATCATTTGCTTGAACGACTAAACTTAATTTTGAAGTTTTAATTTTACACTCATTTTTAATAATTTCATTTGAAATAAGATTAGTTGCTTCATCTAAATTAAATTCTTTTCATGATAAATTTCATTTTAATCCTTTAGTATCAATAAATGTTTTTTCAAATAAAAAAATAGAAAGGTATTTATAAAAATCTTTTTTTATTACTTTGTATTCATTTTCAGGAACCGCTGTAATCTTAAATTTATTTCCATAAATTAAAACTTGATATTTTCTGGCTAAATTAAATACATTAAAAAGATGATCTTTTCTTCCTAAATCTTCATTTAAAAAAATAACAATTTTATCTTTAAAATAACCTAAACTTTGTGCATATTTAATTGCTTCTTCTGTATCAACAAACTCTCTTATTTTATTTAAAAAAATTGTATTTTCTTCTTCTTTTATTTTTAAAAAATCGTTTTTATTAATACTGTCAAAATCAGAAATGTAATGTCTATTTTTTAAATTATTTTTTTTTAATAAAAAAGAAGCACCTAATTCAACTCCTATAAAACAATCATAATCTTGATAATTAATTCTTTCTTCATTTTGCAAATTTTTTAAGATAATTAAGCACTTTTTCATTTTTAATTCCTTTTAAATTAAACAAATAAAATATAATGAAATTATAAGTAGTTTTTTACAAAAGACATTAAAATAAGGAAGATATAGCATGAAAAAAATATTAATTTTAAATGTTGGAAGTTCATCATGTAAATTTCAGCTTTTTACAGAAGATTTAACATTACTTGGAAAAGGTTTGATTGATAAAATTGGTATTAAGGGTACAAATTTTTCTTACGAAAATATAAATGGTAATTTAATTAAAAAAGAAGAAAATTTTGATCACCAAGTTTTAGCAGAAAAATTAAAAAGTTTTATTAGTGAAAATAATATTTGTGATTTTAATGATGTTTATTTAATGGCTCATCGAATTGTTATGGGAGGAGAATTATTTAAAGAAAATATTCTTGTTGAAGATAAAAATACTATTAATAAAATTATTTCATTGAGTCCTTTGGCTCCATTACACCAACCATATAATGCTTCTCTTTTAGAAGAATTTTTTACAAAATATAATCATATTACACATGCTGCTATCTTTGATACTACATTTCATACAACAATTCCTGAAGAAAATTATCTTTTTTCAATTCCATTAGATTTTTATAAAAAACATCAAATTAGAAGATATGGTGCTCACGGAACAAGTCATCAATATATTTTAGAACAAATGAAAAAAATTTTAGGAAAAGAAAATGTTACATTTATTAATTTGCATTTAGGAAATGGTGCAAGTGTTTGTTTAATTGAAAATTCTAAATCAAAAAACATTTCAATGGGACTTACTCCACTTGGTGGACTTATGATGGGAACAAGAAGTGGTGATTTAGATCCTTCTGTAATCTTTTATTTAATGAATCAAAAAAATTATTCACCAAAAGATATTGAAAATATTTTTATTAAAAAATCTGGACTTTTGGGTATTTATGAAGAATCATCTGACATGAGGGATATTTTAAAAGGTATTTCTCAAAATAATAAAAAAGCAATATTAGCAAGAAAAATGTTTGTACAGAGAATTAAAAATTATCTTGCAATGTATTTAAATGAAACAAAAAAAGTTGAAGCAATTGTTTTTACAGCAGGAATTGGTGAAAATGATTATGATTTAATAAAAGAAATATTTAATAACTTTTTTCTAAAGAAAATTATTTTAAAAGATAAAATAGAGGTAATTCAAAAAGTTAATTTAATTTCTAAAGAAGAATCAGAAATTAAAATTTATATTATAAAAACAAATGAAGAATTAAACATGGCAAGAATTGCTAAGAATTTATTAAAAAATAAAGAAATTAAAATTGAGGAGTAATAAAAATGATTAATGACAAAATAGTTTTTACTGAACTAGAAAATAAACTTAAAAATTATTCTAAAACTATAACAATTCTTTCAACTGATAATGATGAGAGATTTAATAAAGCTAAGGAAATACTTGAAAAAAAATTTACTAATTTAAAATATTTAAAAATTGATAAAGATTTTATTGAAAATTTTGATAAAAATAAAAAAGAAAAACTCTTAAATCATTATTTTGATTTAAGAAAAGAAAAAGAAAATGAAGAATCTTTAAAAAATAATTTTAAAAATCCTAATTATTTTGCAACTTTATTACTTAAAAGTGATTTTGTAGATGGCATTGTTTCGGGTTCGACACATCCAACAGCAGATATTTTAAGACCAAGTTTTCAGATTCTTAAAACAAAAGATAAAACTGCTCCTGTTTCCTCTTTTATGTGACTTTCAAAAAAAGGAAAGAAAGACCTTTTCTTTGCAGATATTTCTGTAAATCCAGATCCTAATTTTGAAGAATTAGGCAAAATTGCAATTCAAACTGCAAACTCTGTAAAAAAACTTTTTAATATAGAACCAGTAATCGCAATGCTTTCTTTTTCGACATTAAACTCAGGAGGCAATCATCCCTTAATAGAAAAAATAAGAAAAGCAACAGAATTTGTTAAAAGTAATAGTTCTTATCAAGTAATAGGAGAAATTCAGTGAGATGCTGCATTTAATGAGGAAATTTTTAAATTAAAAGCTAAAAATTTTAATTTAAAAAAAATGCCTAATGTTTTTATTTTTCCTGATCTTAATAATGGGAATATTGGTTATAAAATTGCTGCAACATTAGGTAATTATTTAGCAATTGGACCAATATTACAAAATATTGCTAAACCAGTAAATGATTTAAGCAGAGGATCAAATGTTGATGAGATTGTTAATTTAGTAATTCTAACTGCTTTACAAAAAATAGAAACAACAGAGGAAAAATAAAATATGGCAAAAGCAATTAAAGCTCCTAAAATGGGAAACACTGTTGAATCAATTATTCTAGGTGAAATAAAAGTAAAACCAGGCGATCTCATCAAAGAAGGTGATACACTTTTTGAATATGAAACTGACAAATCTACTACAGATTTTAAATCTGAAGATAGTGGCGAAGTTTTAAAAATTCTTTATGAAGCGGGAGATGAAGTAAAAGTTTTACAACCAGTGATTATTATTGGTAAAAAAGGTGATGATCTTTCTGAATGAGAAAAAAATATAATTGAAAATATTAATGAAAATAAAAACATAGAAGAAAAAATAATACAGGTAGAAGTTAATGAAAATGTAACTTCAGAAACAAATAAAGAACTTGATACTAATTTAAGTGAAAATAATAATAATTTTAATTATTCTCCAAGAGCAAAATATATTTCCAAGAATTTAGGAATTGATATAACAAAAGTTAAAAAATCTTCAGGAGTAAATAATCGTATTATTGAAAAAGATGTTTTAGAATATTATTATCAAGATGAAAATTTAGATAACACTAATAAAATTTTAAAACAAAAAGAAGAGTTTAATCGTGTTGCGTTCACTCCTATAAGAAAAGCAATTGCTAGATCAATGGAAGGTTCTATTCAACATGGTGCACAATTAACATTAATGGCACCTTTTGATGCAACGGCATTATTAAATGTTAGAGAAATTATTAAAAATAAAGTAAAAAATGATAAAAAAATTGAAAATTCTTCAATTAATGATTTAATTGTTTTTGTCTTAGCTAGATTACTTGTTGAGTTTCCTGATGTAAATTCAATAATTGGTAGTGATTATTATGAGGCTTATAATGTTGCTCATGTTTCTATTGCTGTTGATACTCCAAAAGGATTATTTGTTCCTGTAATTAAAAATGCTTCTGAAATTTCATTAAATGCATTAACAAAAAAAAGTAAAGAATTAATTCTTAAAACAAGAGAAGGTAAATTAACAGGAAAAGATCAATCTGGAGGAACTTTTACAATTAGTAATCTTGGACTTTCTGGAGTTATAGGTTTTACACCAATCTTAAATCCACCTCAATCAGCATTATTGGGGGTTGGTTCACCAATAAAAAGATTAAAAATGAATGCAAATGGAATTGTTCAGTATAATGAAATTATATTATCTTTAACAATGGACCATCGTCCTTTTGATGGAGCAAGAGGTGCTGAGTTTTTAAAAGCATTAGTAAAAAAATTAGAAAATATTTTATATGAGGAAATAGTAAAAGAGGTTTAAAATGTTTGATTTAATTATTTTAGGGGGCGGACCCGGAGGTTATGAATTAGCTTATAAGGCATCTAAAAAGAAAATAAAAACAGCGATTATTGAAAAAGATCGTTTTGGTGGAACATGTGTTACCGTTGGTTGTATTCCATCAAAAGCTTTATTGCATGCTGAAAAAATTTTTTCAGAAGCACAACGTAGTCAAAATATTGGAATTAATCTTTCTTCAATAACTTTTGATCAAAAACAATTAATAAAATATAAAGACGAAAAAATTTCTCTTCTTGTAAATGCAGCAGAAGCAAAAGTTAGAAAATCGGGTGCAAAAATTTATAAAGGATTTGGAAAAATAACTAAAGATTCAAAAGCACAAAGTTTTAAAATTCAGATTGATGATGGAGAAATAATCGAAGGGAAAAATCTTGTTATTGCTACTGGATCAGAAATTTTTTATCCCTCAATTAAAGGGTTAAATAAAGAAGAGAATTCAAATATTATTGATTCTACAGATGCATTAGCAATGACTGAAATTCCAAAAAATATGGTTATTATGGGGGCTGGAGTTATAGGACTGGAGCTTGGAACTTTTTTTGCTGGTTTTGGTTCAAAAGTAACAATTGTAGAAATTAATTCTAAAATTGCAGGACCTTTTGATGAAGATATTTCTTTTAAATTACAAAAAGAATTAGAAAAAACAAAAAATATTAAATTTTTACTTGGCTATAAAATTAATGAAATAAATAAAAATAGTGTAAAAATTATTGATAAAGAAAATAGAGAAGAAATTATTGAATTTGACAAAATTCTTATTGCTGCTGGAAGAAAACCAAGAATAAATAATTTAGGATTAGAAAATCTAAAAGTTTATGTAGAAAATGGTGCTATTGTAACTGATGAAAATTTGAGAACAAATATTCCAAATCTTTATGCAGTGGGAGATGTAAATGGCAAATCAATGCTTGCTCACACTGCATATAAAGAAGGGGAAGTTGTATTAGAAAATATTTTAGGATACAATGATAAAATTAATTACAATCAAATTCCTTCTGTAATTTATTGCACACCAGAAGTTTCTGAAATTGGAATAAATGAAAATTTAGCAAAAAAAATGGGTATTGAAGTAGAAATTAAAAAAATACCAATGCTTTATTCTGGAAGATTTGTTATTGAAAATGATAATTTTGATGGTATGCTAAAAGTCATTTTAAGAAAAGAGACAAGAGAAATTCTTGGCTTATCTCTTCTTGGTAATTATGCTTCTGAAATTATTATTGTTGGATCAATTCTTGTTGGTAAAAGATATCATCCGAAACAATTAAAAGAACTTGTTTTTGCTCATCCTACAGTGAGTGAAATTATCAAGACTGCAATTATGGAATAAAGGAGAAGAAATGGTAAAAAAATTGTTAATTAAACCAGAAAATGTACTTGTTAAAAAAGAAACAGATTTAGGAAAGATTTTTGAATTTCAATATAATAAAGATTTAAAATATGAACTTTCAAATAAAAACTTATCAAAAGAAGATTCATTAGAAATTTTAAGAGAAATGATTTGAATTCGTACCAGCGAAGAATTTTTAGATACTATAAAAATTAAAAGTGAATGAAGGGGAGTTCCCTATAAATATAATGGTCCAGCACATATGGCAATGGGACAAGAAGCTGCTGTTGTTGGCTTGCATTGATTATTAGATGAAAATGATTTTATTTTTGGTACTCATCGTAATCATTCTGAAGTTATTTCTAAAGGATTATCAACAATTTATAAGATGTCTGATGATGAACTTGAAAAAGTTATGAAAAATTATTGAAATAAAAATATCCTAAAATCAGTAGAAAAAGCACCTAAAAAATTTAAAAACATTAAAGACAAAGCAATATTTTATTTTATATATGGATTTATTTCTGAAATTTGAGGAAAAAAACAAGGATTTAATTTAGGATTATCTGGTTCAATGCATTTATTCTTTACGCCATTTGGTATTTATCCAAATAATGCTATTGTTGGAGCATCTGCTTCATTAGCATTAGGAGCAGCTCTTTTTAAATTAACACAAAATGAAAAAGGTGTTTCAATTGCAAATATTGGAGACGGAGGGATTGCAACTGGTCCTTTTTGAGAAACTTTAAATTTTGCTAGTATGGACCAATTTAAAGAATTATGAGATAAACCTTATAATAAACGTCCACCATTTATGATTAATTTAATGAATAATGGTTACGGAATGGGTGGACAAACTGTTGGCGAAACAATGGGTAATAAAGGTCCTGCAAGAATTGGTGCTGCAATAAATCCAGAAAATATGTTTGCCGAAAGAGTAAATGGTCAAGATGTTTTAGCGACAATTGATTTAATGAGAAGAAAAAAACCAATAGCATTAAAAGGTGATGGTCCAATTTTAAACGAGATTATTACATATCGTTATAATGGTCACTCTTCAGGAGATTTAGAATCTTATCGTGTTCCGGAAGAAATTGAAATGTGAAGAAAAATTGATCCTATTGAATCTTTTGCTAACCAATTAATTGAAAATAAAATTTTAAAAAATAAAAAAGAATTTGAAGATATTAAAAAAGAAATAAGTGATTTTTATCTTGAGATTTATAAACATTCTATAGATCCGATTTTTACACAAGAATTAGATTGAGAAAGAAATAATCAAGTTCTTGATGACTTGATGTTTTCAAGAGAAAAACATCAAATTACTAACAAAAAGAAAATTGAAGTAAGTATTCCAAAAGAAGATAATCCAAGAATTAAAAGGATTTCTAAAAGAGAAAGATTTGCTTTAGATAAAAATGGCAATCCTATTTCAAAAATGAAATCACTGCAAATTAGAGATGCAATTTTTGAATCTATTCTTGACCATTATTATAAGGAACCAACCTTTGCAGGTTGAGGAGAAGAATTGCGTGATTGAGGAGGAGCATATGGTGTCTATAATGGGCTTACAGAATCACTTCCTTATCATAGATTATTTAATTCACCAATTGCTGAAGCCGCAATTGTTGGTACTGCATGTGGTTATGCTATGGCTGGAGGACAAGCGATTGTAGAATTAGAATATTTTGATTTTGTTTTCCGTGCTGGAGATGAATTATCAAATCAATTATCTAAATGAAGAGCAATGTCTGGAGGACAATTAAAATTTCCTATAGTTGTTAGAACAAATATTGGTTCACAATATGGTGTTCAACATTCTCAAGATTATACTTCAGTAATTTCTTCAATTACAGGAATTAATGTAGTTGCTCCAGTTACTCCATATGATGCAAAAGGATTAATGAATACGGCATTAAGCTTAGATGATCCTACTTTTTTTATAGAAACACAAAAACTTTATGATAAAGGAGAATTTTTTGTTAAAGAAGGAGTTCCTAAAGAATATTATGAAATTCCATTTGGAAAAGGTGTAATAAGAAGTAGTGGAGAAGATTTAACAATAGTTACTTTGGGCGCAGCACTTTATGTTGCAATGGATGCTGTTAAAGTTTTAAAGGAAAAATATAATATAAATGCAGAAGTAATTGATATGCGTTCAGCTGTACCTTTTGATTATGATATTGTTATTGAATCAGTAAAAAAAACAGGAAAAATTATTTTAATTAATGAAGGATTTGAACGTATGAATTTTATGAAATCTGTATCTTCAAATATTTCAGAATTTGTTTTTGATTATCTTGATGCTGCCCCCGCAGTGCTCGGGGCAAGAAACTGAATAATGCCAGGTGCGGATTATGAAAAGTACATTTATCCACAATTGGACGATATTCTTTCAACAATTGATTCTAAAATAATGAAATTAAATGATTATCAAACAATAAAAAATAATACAATTATTGAATATAAAAGAAGAGCTAAATATGGTGTATAGCTTATAAAGCTATACTTTTAAAAACGGAGAAAGAAAATGAAATATATTTTATCTAAAAATAATAATCCTTATTTTAATCTTGCGGCAGAAGAATACATTATAAAAAATCTGAATGAAGATTTATTCTATATGTATATAAATAAACCTTCAGTAATTATTGGTAAAAACCAAAATCCCTTTAGTGAAGTTAATGTTGATTTTTTAAGAGAAAAAGGAATTTTACTAGTAAGAAGGCTTTCTGGAGGAGGAGCAGTTTATCAAGATTTAGGGAATGTAAATTATTCCTTTATTGTTAAAAATAAAGCTGAAGATATTTATAATTTTGAAAAATATAGTAAACCAATTGTTGATTTCTTAAATCATAAATTAAACTTAAATTCAAAGTTTGGCGGAAGAAATGATATTACTATAGAAAATAAAAAAATTTCAGGTGCTTCACAATTTGTTTTTAATAATAATTTAATACATCATGGAACTTTAATTTTTAATATTGATTTTAAAGATGTTGATAAAATTCTTACCCCAAATTATGACAAAATAAAATCAAAGGGAATAAAATCTGTACAATCAAGAGTTGGAAAGATTTTTGATTTTTTATCAGAAGATAAAAAAATTTCGCTTGAAACTTTTGTTAAGGATTTAATTTCTTTTATTTCTAATAATATTGAATATAAATTTAATGAGGAACAATTATTAGAAATAAATAAAATTGCAAAACAAAAAGAAGAAGCAATTGATTTTATTTTAGATAATAAGGAAAAATATGATTTTCAAACAGGAGAATATATTCCAGGATTTGGAACAATTCAAATTTATTTTAATTTAGATAATAATAAAATTATTGATTTTGAAATTTTTGGAGAATATTTTTCTAGAAAAGATACTTCAAAATTAAAAGATAAATTTATTAATGTTGAATATGATAAAGAACAAATTAGAAAAACTATTGATTCAATAAATGATTTTGAAAGTTATTTTTTTAATTTAAGCAAAGATAAATTATTTTCATTAATAATGATGAAATAAAATGTCACAAAATAAGGTTACGATTTTAAATAAGATAAATAAAAAATTAAATTACTTCTTGTATTCTAAATGAATATTTATGATTGTTGTTTTTTTTATATCTTTAGCAACTATTTTTTCTGTTTATAGTTTCTTTTTTAATGAAGGTGTTATAAGAGATGAAACTTTTAAAGATTGAAAGCAGAAAGATCAAACTTGAATTATTTATTTTTGATTTGTTTTATGTGTTTCCTCTTCTCTTTCTGGAATTTTTGGTGATATTTTTTTACATCGCAATAATAAAAAATGTTTTATTTTTTATTTTATATTTATTTTTACCTATATATTAAGTTGCATTATTTTATCTTTATGATTTGAAACAATGGAACAAATTATTATGTTTTTTATTGTTTCAAAAGCATATCTAAATTGAGGCAGAAAAGAGAAAGACGAAGAAATTAAAAAACAAAAGTGATTATGAACTTTAGTTATTTTAATTTTTGTTGTTATTTTTACTTTTCTTTTAGGAAAAGGAATTAAAGTTTGATTAGATGGTACCGATTATCAAGATAATGCAGCCTATTTAGATGCTTTTGTTAGCTTAAGTTTCCTTACAGGGTGAGCGCTTATTACAAAAAAATATCTTCAGAGTTATTTATTTTATGTTCTTTCAGCAGCATCGGCTTTAACTTTAGCAATTGAATATCATATTTGAATATATGTAGTAAGTGATATTTTTTATTTATCTTTTTTTTATTTAGGAATATATAATTGAACACAAATTTATAAATCAAAAATTAAAATTAATAATTAATTTAAACTAACTTGATTATATAGAACTATAATTTTTATAAGTTTATTTTAATTTATGAAAGAATCTATTTATTTATTTGTTTTTTATTTTAAGAAATTATTTAATTTTAAAAATGTTTTATTTTTTATAATTACACTTTTGTTATTTTTAACTCTTTATAAAAGTATAAATATTATTATTTTTCATCAAAATACAAATTGAATGAATTGAGCTGATTATTTAGAAGATTTTTGAAATATGAAATTCTTTTTTGTTGCTCTTTATGGCACTTTTTTTAGTTGTTATATTTATTTATATTTAAAAAAAATTAATTTCTCATATATTAATAATAATAAAAATACTTTTATAAATTCGCTTATAGTCTTAACATTTTTGTTTTTTTATTACATAATTTTTTATATTATTTATCTTATTAGTTATATTGGATATTTTGAAACAGTTTTCTTTTTAGAAATTCTTTTTTTATCTTTTTTCTTAATTTTATTTAATATTTGTTCCATTTTCTTTATTTCTTTTTTTAATAATAATAAAAGAGAAAAAGCTGATGGTTATTTATTCTTGATTATTGTTTTAATAATTAATTTGATAACTATTTTCTTAATTATGGTATTTTTACAAACGGGAAAACCAGAGGATACAATTGATAACTATATTTATGGAATTAAAATAGAATCAATAATTCTTCTTGTTTTAATTATTTTAAATTTTGCTAAAAGAATTTATATTAATAAAAAAAGTTTAGTAAATTAAATATAATATTTAAAATATTATTTTTATGGGACGTATAAGAAATAAAAAATGAGCAGATGAATTTTTAAGAGAATCAAAATATGTTCTTAATGATTCTTCTTTTAATAATAAAAATTGAAAAGATTATTTTAAAAATGATTATCCTGTTGAAATTGAATTGGGACATGGCAAAGGTGATTTTTTAGTTGAAAAATTAAAAGAAAATAAGAAAATTAATTTTGTTGGAATTGAGAAAAATATAACTATTCAAGGTTTGGCTATTAAAAAAATTATTTTTAATAACAAAGATTTAAATAATATATATTTTTTAAATATTGATGTTTTTTCCTTAGATAAATATTTTGAAAAAAATAGTTTAAAAAAAATATATATTAATTTTCCTGATCCTTGGCCAAAAGATAGACATAAAAAAAGAAGATTAATATATATAGATTTTTTAGATATATATTACAAACTTTTAAAAAAGAATGGAATTATAGAATTTAAAACTGATAATTTGCCTTTATTTGAGTTTTTATTAGAAGAATTAAAAGAATTTCAAAAATTTAAAATTATTGAAAAAAATTATGATTTACATAAAAAAAATAATAAAAAAATTATAAAAACGGAATACGAAAAAAAATTTATAGAACAAGGTAAACCAATTTATTATTTAAAAATTAAAAAATAATTTTTAATAAGCAAATACATTATTCATATCATTCTGATTGAAAATATATTGTTCCATAATCACCATCTATATCAGAAGCTAATGTAAATTCTTCGTTTATTTCATTTACTGTTTCAATATTAATTACTTTATTATCTGTATCAATTGAAATAATATTATCAGTTGCTCATCTTTGTTCAAATCCATCTGATTCATCAATTTTATTATTATATACAGTATTTCAATCGCTAAAATTTACATTTGTTTCATTAATATCATCATTTTCATTAAGATCAATTATTTCCATATTATTATCTTTTACTTCAATTTTTTGTTTATTTTTGTCAAGATCAACAGTGATTGAAATCTGTGGAACAGCAAATAAATAACCTTCAGTATTACCATTTTCAAGATCAGTTATGTATTCACTCGTAGTTTTAAATTCTGCTTTTCTTCCATCTTTATAAACAAATAATATGTTATTTGAATCACCTTCATCATAAAAATTTATTTCATGCATTTCATTATTACTATCCATAAATGAACCATTTATAACAATTTCTTCATCAGAATCAAAATTTTCATTATAATCTCAATTTTTATTTTGACTATAAAATGGAGAAAGCATTCCCAGTAGAAATGCTATTCCTATTATTCCACTTATAATTAATATTACGAATCCAAAATTCTTTTTAATTTTTAATTTTAATTTTTTATTCATATTACACTTATTTTATCAATTTAAAAGCATTAATTTTATATTTTTTAATTCATTTTTATTTAAAAATATAGAAAAATAAACTTTTGAAAAAAATATTTATGTTTTGTATTATTTTTTAATATATAATTGTTTTAGCGAATGGGATGTTTAATTAAAAAAATCTTATTTACTTAAACTAATTTGTGTTTTGTGTGTGTGATTTATAAAAGTGTTTTTATCTTTTCATTCTCATTCGTGGTGTCTTTGCTTCTTAAAGTTAAGACACAAATAGCTCTTTGAAAACTAAATAGAACCATCAATTCAATTTATGAGAGTTTGATCCTGGCTCAGGATTAACGCTGGCGGCATGCCTAATACATGCAAGTCGAACGAAGTTTTTAAACTTAGTGGCGAACGGGTGAGTAATGTATGTTTAATCTGCCCCAAAGATTGGGATAACTATTGGAAACGATAGCTAATACCGAGTAGGGTATAAAGAGGCATCTCTTTATGCTTAAAGGCGCTTTCAAGCGTCGCTTTGGGATGAGAACATATCGCATTAGCTAGTTGGTAAGGTAAAGGCTTACCAAGGCTGTGATGCGTAGCCGGACTGAGAGGTCGACCGGCCACAATGGGACTGAGACACGGCCCATACTCCTACGGGAGGCAGCAGTAGGGAATTTTTCACAATGGACGAAAGTCTGATGGAGCAATGCCGCGTGAGGGATGAAGGTTTTCGGATTGTAAACCTCTGTTATAAGAGAAGAAATGCTTGAATAGGAAATGATTTAAATTTGACGTTATCTTATCAGAAAGTCACGGCAAACTATGTGCCAGCAGCCGCGGTAATACATAGGTGGCGAGCGTTATCCGGATTTATTGGGCGTAAAGAGTGCACAGGCGGTTTATCAAGTCAGTTGTAAAAGGCTAAAGCTTAACTTTAGCAGGCAATTGAAACTGATAGACTAGAATACAGGTGGGGGTAGTGGAATTTCATGTGTAGCGGTGGAATGCATAAATATATGAAGGAACACCAGTGGCGAAGGCGGCTACCTGAACTGATATTGACGCTTAAGTACGAAAGCGTGGGGAGCAAATAGGATTAGATACCCTAGTAGTCCACGCCGTAAACGATCTAGACTAGTTGTTGCTATAAGCAGTGACGCAGCTAACGCATTAAGTCTAGCGCCTGGGTAGTATGCACGCAAGTGTGAAACTCAAAGGAATTGACGGGGATCCGCACAAGTGGTGGAGCATGTGGTTTAATTCGACGATACGCGAAGAACCTTACCTACGCTTGACATGCTTAGCAATGATGTAGAGATACATTCGGAGGTTAACTAATGCACAGGTGGTGCATGGTTGTCGTCAGCTCGTGTCGTGAGATGTTCGGTTAAGTCCGGTAACGAGCGCAACCCCTGTTTTATGTTACTAACATTAAGTTGAGGACTCATAAGATACTGCCTGGGTAACCAGGAGGAAGGTGGGGATGACGTCAAATCATCATGCCCCTTATGTGTAGGGCTACACACGTGCTACAATGGCTATTACAAAGGGTTGCCAAACCGTGAGGTGGAGCTAATCCCAAAAAAATAGTCCCAGTACGGATTGGAGTCTGCAATTCGACTCCATGAAGCCGGAATCACTAGTAATCGCAGGTCAGCAATACTGCGGTGAATACGTTCTCGGGTCTTGTACACACCGCCCGTCAAACCACGAAAGTCGGTAATGCCTGAAACCGCTGTCCCAACCTTTTAGGGGGGAGGCGTCTAGGGTAGGATTGATGATTGGGGTTAAGTCGTAACAAGGTACCCGTACCGGAAGGTGCGGGTGGATCACCTCCTTTCTATAGGAATTTAAAAATTATTTGTTTTAATAGGTTCTATTTAGTTTTCAGAGAGTTATTAGAAATATAAATAAAAAGTGATTAACTGTTAATCACTTTTTTTTATTTAATAATTCTATTTATTTATTTTTGTTTTAAAATTAAAATGGAAATAAATAATGAACATAATTAAGGAGATGATTTTAAAACTATGGATAATTGTAAGAAAAATTTTAACAAAGAAAATTTAAGATTAGAATTTTTAAATTTTTTAAAAACAAATGAAAATATAGATGATTTGAAAAACCTACTTTTTAATAAAGGATATATAAAAAGTAAAAGATCTATGTTTAAAAGCATTAATAAAGATTTTCTACTAAATTTATTTAATTCATATGAAGTAGAAATGAATTTTAGAAAAAAAGCATTATTTTTTGGTAAACTTAGTAATCCGCTATCAAATCATGGATATTATTTTATAAAGTTTACACCAGAAGAAAGAAAAATGATATTTCAAGTAATTAATGAAATAAAATTAAATATTAATAGAAATAAAATTAAAAAATAATTTCATTATTTTCCGACAATTAATTATTGTGTAGAACATATTATTAATTTTATAAAAAAGTTTTATAAAAATTTATAAAATATTAGAACACAAAAAATAAAAATTTAAAAATGGTAATTAATTATCATTTTTAAATTTATATTTTTTTGTATTGAATTAAGTAAATAATAAATTACAAAGTTATTCCTGACATTCAAATTATTAAATTTTCATCATAAGTAAATGTTTTGTTGCATAAAATTAATATATAAATAGGTAATTAAATAATTGTATTAATAATTATTGTGTTTATTAATATAAGCTTAAATTTTCTTTCAACAATAAACTTTTTTTAAATTTATTAGAAGTCATTATTAAAAAAATAAAAGGTAACATTATTCATACTGTTTTTATTGTTAAGTTTAATAATTCTAAATTTTATTTTATAAACTCAATTTATTTCATATTAATTATTGTAAAAAAATTAAAACTTTTAATAATAATTAATTAATATTTTAAATATTTATTTTTTTTTTATAAAATCTTAGTAAAATATTTTTGAAATAAATATAATGGAAAACACAAAAATAAACAACAAAAAAATTAAAAATACAAATAAAAAAATAATAATAATAATTTTATTTATTATTATAATTTTATCTTTATTTTTTGGATTATTTTTTGGATTAGGAAATGATACATCTTCTTATAAAGCAACAGTTTATAAAAATGATGTTAATCAACTTGATGAAGAACAATATTTTTTAACAAAAGATAATGTTTTTAGAAAAAATGTAAAAAATAATAGTCATTATGATTCTTTTGCTTGATTAATGGATGGAAAAGAAAAAAATATTTTAAATCCAAACGAAGATCAAAATACTTATTATTCAGAATATACAAATGCCTATTCTTATTTATATTATCTTAATAATAAATTAACAGGAGAATTTAAATATCTTGATGAAAATGGATTTACACATATTGCAATTGTTGATAAAAATGGAAATATAATTCAAGAATCAAATTATGGATATGATAATTCAAAATATTGAGATCATCATGAAATGGGAATGACAAGTAATGGCATTTATAATACTTTTGTTGCTTCTAATGAAGATTCAGCTAATTATTCAAAAGGAATTTTAAATAATGGCATTTTTCTTGAAGATAGTAATGATACTTTAGAAAATCCCAGAACAGAATATATTTCTATTTCTGATGTTTTAGGATACAAAGCAGATGATTTTTATTATTTAGATGAAGGCAATAATTTACGATATTCCATTTTTCAATTAGAAGGGAATAGTTTTACTGATCCTTATCATAGTCCTTTTCATTGTAATTCATTAGAATATAATGATAAATATAATGAAATTATCGTAAATTCAAGAAATTTTGGAATGATATTTGCAATTTCTACTGAGGGAATTTTTACTGAAAATTATGTTCCGACATTAAATTGAGTTTTCTCTGGAACGCCCTATAATTATTATTACAGTATGTTAGATAGCAATGGAGAAACACCCATTATATATGAAGTTGGAGAATATATTGAAAATCCCTTTTATACTCCTACTATGAATAAAAATTGAGAATCTAAAACTATCAATACATATAAAGTTGGAGACATAAAATATGATTATAATGATTTAGATAAAAATAACCCTAATTCTATAATGAATTTACCTTCAAGTGCCGCTTTTGCTGGCGAACATTTTGTTAGATATTTAAATAACTATATTGAAAGTATTCCTAATTATCTTAATGTTTTTCCAAATTATGATCCTAATTTAAGTTATTATTCAATGTTTGATAATCATAATCCCTCAAATTCAATTTTTTCTGAACACTCTAATGGAAGTAATCCCTATGATATTAATTCAGGATTTGAAAATAAAAAATCATTTTTAAAAGTTGTTGCAGTAGACGAAAATGATTTTAGTGCTGAACTTATTGTAAATGAAGAAATACCTCGAGCAGATTTTAAAGGAGATGTTCTTTTTTATACAATAGATGATGATAATTATGTTTGTACTTTTTCACCAGAAAATAATTACGACGATACAAATTTTAGTGATTATGGAGTGGGCGTTTGTAGAACTTCTATTATTAAATATGATGGAATAGATAGAAATACAATGACTCTAAAAGATAAAGAAGTTATTTATGCAATGTCTTACCCAGAAGGTAGTAATGCATATCGAGCATATCCATTTTGATTGGATATTAGTAATATTGAGATAGGATGAAATAGTTATTTTTATGTTTAATTACTTTAATTAAAATATTTATTATTTTTCATTACTTTTTTAAAATTGTTATTTAAATTAATTTCAAATTCTTTAATTCATCTTTTACTTTGGTTTTAAAATAATTTACCTCTAATTTTTTTAAATATAAATTATTTTTTAATTTTATATTTTTCTTTATCTTTTTTTCTTTTAATTAAATATTTATCTACCTTTGGTGTAATTATTGTTCCAATATATGTGCTTATTGTTAAAGCAAAAATTTCAACTATAGGAGCTCAAATTTCATCCATTATTAAAAATTGTAAGGAAATAATTCCAATAAAAAGTGCACCAAACATTGTAGAAAAACCTCCATAGACTGCTGCTCTTAAAAATTTTCTCTTTCCCATTAGGTAAACTTTATAGCTAAACATTCACTGTACTAATAAATTAAATAAAAACATAAAAATAATAAAAAGAATAATTAAAAATGTTTCCATTTAATGATTTTCCTCACTTTTTAATTCTTCTACTATTATTTTATTTTCTTCTTCATTTTTAAAATGTCCAAGTTTTTTAGAAATTACAGGAACAAGAATTGCAGCAAAGAAATTACCAATTCCCATTGTAAAAGCAGAGACAACAACAAATCAATAAGCTCCATCAAGCGAAGTTCCGGCAATAAAAGCAGAACTAGAAATAAGAATTGCATAAAGTATTGTAGAAATTGCCCCCATGAAGGCAGCAACTCTAAAATTTTCTTTTGAAATCATAAAAATTTTATAGTTAAAAAAGAAACCTATTATAAATTCTCCGACCCCATAAGCAATAAGTATTAAAAGAATAAAGTATCATTCCATTTGATTAATTATATTGTTTAATTTTTAGAAAATAAAATATAAAAAAAAGATAAAAAATATTAATTTTTTAAAAATTAATTTTACATATAAAGATAATTTAAAATCATATTAAAAATATAGTAAAAAATAGATTATTTTTTACTTAGTTTTTTTTCAACTTCTTCTAAAATACTTACAATTTTTTTCATTTCTTCTTTTATTTCTAAATTAAGTTTTTTGTATTTTTTTTCTAGTTTTAAAAAAATACCTTTATTTTTTGGTTTATTTATATTAATCTTATTTATTTCTTCTGTTAAACCTTCTTTCATTTTTTCATTATCTAAAAGATCTCTTGCAAGTGTATTAAGTTTTCATCTTGTTTTAAATTTTCTTAAAAATTTTTTTGTTTTTTTATTTAAATCATCAAGAGAAAAATTAAAAGATTTTTTTTGTTTTTTATTATTGGAATTTTTATCATCAATATCTTTTTCTGAAATAATTTCTTTCATAAAAACAACTTCACTTTTCTCTAATTTTAAAATGCCATTAAGCTCAAAAATTTTAATAATTATTTTTTCTTTTTCTTTCATCTTTTCTTGAACTTCTTTTTCTATTTTTTTAATTTCTTCTATTGCTTTTTGAAATGTAATAAAAAAATAATTATTTTTATTTGGTTTATTTTTTTCTATTTTTTGATTATTCTTATTTTCCTCAATTTTCATTTTTTTTAAAATTTCCTTATATTTTTTGTGCGTAAAAAACAATTTTTTTAATTAATTTTAATGTAAAAATTTCTTTAGTACTTTAAAATTATACTTTTTGATTATTTAAAAATAAAATTAAGAGATTTTGAAAATAAAAAAAGAAAGAAAAATTTTTTATTTTTTTATTTCTTTCCTTATAATAGTTATAGCAATTAAGTTTTAAATTTTATACAATTTACTACTTGTTAATAGTTATAAGTGTGTTTTGTGTACTTTGTTGTTTCTTAATTTGCTAAATTAGCTCTTTGAAAACTATATATTTCTTAATTAGAATAAGATTTTAATTAGGATATTCTGTTTAATTACAAATTAAATTGATACTTATGCGTAATTACTTAATTAATAAGTTATTAAGGGCATATGGTGGATGCCTTGGGAATAGGAGCCGATGAAGGACGCGATTACCTGCGATAAGCCTTGGAGAGTTGGAAATATACGTTGATCCAGGGATTTCCGAATGGGGAAACCCACTGAGAAATTCAGTATCCTTTTAGTGAATACATAGCTTTAAGGAAGGGAACCTAGGGAACTGAAACATCTAAGTACCTAGAGGAAAAGAAAGAGAATTCGATTCCGTAAGTAGCGGCGAGCGAAAGCGGATGAGCCCAAACCAGCACTTTTCTAAGTGTTGGGGTTGTAGGACCACTTTATAAGAGTTACAAAATGGTTATATAGAGGAACACAGTTGGGAAACTGGACCAAAGAAGGTTATAGTCCCGTACTTGAAATGTAATCATCTCTTTGTGGAATCCTGAGTAGGACGGAACACGAGAAATTCTGTCTGAATCTACCCAGACCACTGGGTAAGGCTAAATACTACCTATTCACCGATAGTGAACCAGTACCGTGAGGGAAAAGTGAAAAGAACCCCGGGAGGGGAGTGAAATAGATCCTGAAACCATAATTGCCTACAAAAAGTCAGAGCCCGTTAATGGGTGATGGCGTGCCTTTTGCAGAATGAGCCGGCGAGTTATGATTACATGCGAGGTTAAGGTAAGCGGAGCCGTAGGAAACCGAGTCTTAATAGGGCGTATAGTATGTAGTTGTAGACCCGAAACCAGGTGATCTATCCATGAGCAGGGTGAAGTAAAGGTAACACTTTATGGAGGCCCGAACCAGTAAACGTTGTAAAGTTTTTGGATGACTTGTGGATAGTGGTGAAATTCCAATCGAACCTGGATATAGCTGGTTCTCCCCGAAATAGCTTTAGGGCTAGCGTCATGATTTTAGCAGAATGAGGGTAGAGCACTAATTATATGATGGCCCCATCTAGGGGTACTGAATATAAATAAACTCCGAATATTATTCTGTATGCATGGCAGTCAGTCTATGGGTGATAACGTCCATAGGCGCGAGGGAAACAACCCAGATCATCAGTTAAGGTCCCTAAATTATACTAAGTGGTTAAGGATGTGCAATTCCATAAACAGCTTGGATGTTGGCTTAGAAGCAGCCACCATTTAACGAGTGCGTAACAGCTCACAAGTCAAGGAATTGTGCGCCGAAGATTTAACGGGGCTAAAGTATAATACCGAAACTATGAATTTCTACTTTATGTAGAAGTGGTAGGGGAGCGTTCTATATGGAATGAAGCCAGATCGTGAGGACTGGTGGACCGTATAGAAGTGAGAATGCCGGCGTGAGTATCGATTGAAGGTGAGAATCCTTCACGCCGTATGCGCAAGGTTTCCTGGGGAAGGTTCGTCCGCCCAGGGTTAGTCGGGTCCTAAGGCGAGGCCGAAAGGCGTAGTCGATGGAAAACAGGTTGATATTCCTGTACCACGATAAAAAGGGATGGAGTGACGGAGAAGGCTAAGCAAAGCAAGTGATTGGTAGTGCTTGTCTAAATAATATAGGTGGTCAAATAGGCAAATCCGTTTGATTTAACACTGAGTTATGATGGGGAGTGAAACCTTCGGGGAGTAGCGAAGTTGCTGATGTCATGCTTCCAAGAAAAGCTTCTACTGTTAATTTTTATTGTGCCCGTACCGATAACCGACACGGGTGCGCAAGGAGAATATCCTAAGGCGAGCGAGAGAATCGGAGTTAAGGAACTCGGCAAAATAACCCCGTAAGTTAGCGAGAAGGGGTACTAAAAGAAGGTTGATTTTTATAATTGATTGTAAGTTAGTCGCAGTTAAGAGGTCCAGCCAACTGTTTAACAAAAACACAGCTCTCTGCTAAAGCGTAAGCTGAAGTATAGGGGGTGACGCCTGCCCGGTGCTAGAAGGTTAAGTGAATCTGTTAGATTTCGGTCGAAGCAGTGAAATGAAGCCCTAGTGAACGGCGGCTGTAACTATAACGGTCCTAAGGTAGCGAAATTCCTTGTCAGGTAAGTTCTGACCCGCACGAATGGTGTAATGATCTGGACGCTGTCTCAACTTCGAGCTCGGTGAAATCTTAGTCCCTGTGAAAATGCAGGGTAGACGCAGTAAGACAATAAGACCCCGTGAAGCTTTACTATAGTTTCATATTGATTTTTGGTTTAATATGTACAGGATAGATGGGAGTCAATGAAGCGGTGGCGCCAGCCATTGCAGAGACAACCTTGGGATACCATCCTTATTAAATTGAAGGTCTAACTTATATCCATTATCTGGATAAAGGACAGTGTGTGATGGGTAGTTTGACTGGGGCGGTCGCCTCCTAAAAGGTAACGGAGGCGTACAAAGTTACATTCAACATGGTCGGAAATCATGTGTGGAGCGCAAAAGTATAAGTGTGATTGACTGTAAGACTTACAAGTCGAACAGGGTCGAAAGACGGTTTTAGTGATCCGCTGGTCCTGTGTGGAAAGGCCAGCGCTCAACGGATAAAAGTTACTCCGGGGATAACAGGCTTATCTCCCCCAAGAGTTCACATCGACGGGGAGGTTTGGCACCTCGATGTCGGCTCGTCTCATCCTGGAGCTGAAGTTGGTTCCAAGGGTTGGGCTGTTCGCCCATTAAAGAGGCACGCGAGCTGGGTTCAGAACGTCGTGAGACAGTTTGGTCCATATCTACTGTGTCCGTAGGATATTTGAGGAGAGCTTCCCCTAGTACGAGAGGACCGGGGTGGACATACCTCTGGTGTTTCAGTTGTCCTGCCAAGGGCATCGCTGAGTAGCTATGTATGGAATTGATAAGTACTGAAAGCATCTAAGTACGAAGCAAACTTCAAGATAAGATATCCCACTCATTTATGAGATAAGTTCCCTTATAGACTATGAGGTCGATAGGCTGGGTGTGTAAGTATAGTGATATATTGAGCTAACCAGTACTAATTGAACGAAAGACTTATTAATTGATCCTAATTGAAATTTTTAAGAATGGAAATATATAGTTTTTAGAGAGTTAATAAAATAAAAAAAAGACATCAATATAATGTCTTTTTTTATATCAAAAAATTAAGAAAAATAATATTTTTAAAACATTATAATGTAAATAGGAAAGAAATGAAAAGAATGGAAAACAATGAATTTACTTTTTGACTTAAAGAAATTGAAATAAATAAATTAAATAATGATAATAATATTTCTAAATCTCTTAAAGAAAAATGTTTGTTTTTAACTTTTAAGGAATTAAAAGATTTTGCCTCTAAAAATTTAGATCTTAATTCTTTGGAAAATGATTGATTAGAAAATTTGATTGAAATTGAAAATTTTTTTAGTGAAAATAATATTAAATACAATAAAATTTGAAAATATAAAATACTTTATTTCCTTTATGCTGGTTTTATTTATATGAAAGAATATTTTATAAAAAAAGGTTTAGAAAAAGACGATTTTACTTTTTTCATTAATGAAAAAGAAGTTAAATGATTTGCTTTTAAAAACGGGCCTGTAACTAATCATTATAAATTTTTAGAAGAAGACAAATTAATAGAAATTGATTTTGAAAAAATGAATAATAAAATAAAGGAAAGTTTAGAAGATTTTTATTTAACAATTAAGGAATTTTTTAGTGTAGAATTTCTTATTAATAAAAGTCATGAAACGGAGCCTTGAAAAGGTGTTTATAATTCAAATATAAAATGAAATGAAATAAAAAAAGAAGAAATAATTAATTATTTTAAAAATAATCCACCTTTTTATATGAGAAAGATTGATTAATTTTATGAAAAAGAAGAAATTTAAGGAATGTCTTTTTAATTATTTCTATATTTTCTTAATTATTTCTTTTTTTATTGTGGATGTTTGACTTATTGTTGCTTCTGATTTAAAAGATGATAGATTAATGTTTATTTCAGGGATTTTAAGTTTATTAATTTTTTTAATTGCTATTTTTATATACACAAAACAAAAAATTATTAGTAAAGAGCAAAATAATAAATTAGAAAATAAAATTGAAGAATATAAAAAAGAAATAATAAATTTAACAAAATTTTTTTCTTCCAAAGAAAACGAAGCAAATATTTTAAAAGAATCTCAGGATAAACTTGAAGAAAGATTAAATAAAAACCTTTATAAAAATGATTTATAAAATTTTTATTTAAATTTATTTTTTAAATAATTTAATTTAAGGTCTTATTTTTATAAAAATTTTTTTCAAAATTATCAAATCTAGAAATTAAAATTTTAAAATCAGTTTTTAATTCTGTTATGTCTGTTTTTAGAATTTTTACATCTATTTTTAATTCTGATATATCTTTTTTAACATCATTTATAACAATATTTTCAATTCTTTCATATTTTTGCTTTAATTCTAAAATTTCTTTCTTTATTTGATTTTCTTTTTTCTTAAAAATCAATTTAATTCACATGTTATCCCTCATTTTATTAAGAATAAAAGGATTTAATTTTATATTTTTTTAAAAATCTAATTAAACATTTTTCTAATTTGATTATTATAAAAATTTTTTTCAAAATTATCAAATCTAGAAATTAAGATTTTAAAATCTATTTTTAATTCTGATATATCTTTTTTAATATCATTTATAATTACATTTTCAAATATTTCATATTTTTGTTCTAATTTTAAGATTTTTTCATTTACTTGATTTTGTTCTTTTTTAAATACTAATTTAATTCACATACTAATATCCTTTATTAATTATAAGTATGTTTAACAAAGCTTAAATTTTCTCATTTTTATATTATTAATTAAATTTAAAATAATTAGTTAAATCAAATTTCTTTTTAAGAAGGATAAACTGTAATGTTGTCATAAATTTCTGTTCTAAAAGTTTTTGTAAAATCTCCATATGGAAGAACATTATGCGAATAAACTACATCTATATGATATGTAATTGGTTTGGATGTGTAATTTGCAGGAAGATATAAAATACCTCTATAATCATATTCAAAATTTTTACCAGTTATTGCCTTGCTGCTACTTATAATGTTTCCATATTCATCTACAAGTAAAACATTTTTAATTTTTCCATTTCCTTCAGGATAAAATAATTCATAATGTAAATAGCAATTTCCATACATTTAATTTATATTTTGATAATTAAGAATTTTAGTAAATGAATTTATTGTAAAATCATTAGGCTTACGATTATCATAAAGTGAAAAATTATCAAGTTCGACAATCCCAACATTATTTTCATTTTTATCTTTTAGCTGCGCTTAAAAAGAATATGTTTTTATATGATTGCTAAAGTTATAAGGAATATATTGATAAGCTCCGATAAACACCATAAGGGTATTTTTGATGATAAGGAGAATTTACGTCATCATCATAATCATATTTTATTGGAATTTCAGCTACTAAAGTTTCTTCTTATAAATTTTCTGAAGTTTCAAAAACATACACATAATCAGATGGAACATAACCAGGCTCAAGTTGAAAAGCTACAGCCATTCCAATTCTTCCATATCCAACATATTGATCTGATTCTACATCTATTACATATGGACAATTTTCACCATATGCATAAAAATCATTTGTTTCATCATTTCTTTTTGTGAGTGTTAAAGAAAGAGATAAAATTAACATTAATATTAATACAAATATAAATATTAACCCAAGATATTTTTTTTAAAAAAATTAGATCATTTTTTTGATTCTTTAATTTTGTTTGTATTTAAATTTTCAGTAACATTTAATTTTATATTTACCACACATTTCTAATATATTATTATTAAATTAATATCACAAACATTAATTATTTATTATATTTATTTTATTAAAATTAAATATTTAAAATTCTTTTTAAATATTTTTTTTCTTCAAAAAAAGATACTAATATAATAACTTTGTGAGATGTAATAAACAAAAAATAAATAAATCTGATGAACTCTCAAAAGATAAAAACAGAACTTATTTTTTTATCAAGTGAAGAAGGCTCTGATGTCTCAGTTGTCCTACCAAGAGTATTGCTGAGTAGATATATATGGAATTGATAAATACTAAAAGCATCTAAGTATGGAAGCAAACTTCAAGATAAGATATCCCACTCATTTATGAGATAAGTTCTTCTTATAGGACTATGAGGTTGATGGTTGGATACGCAAGTGTATAGTAATCCAGTAATAATTAAACGAATGATTTATTAATTGATCCTAATTTAAATTTTTAAGAATGGAAATATATAGCTTTTAGAGAGTTAATAAAATAAAAAAAGACATTTAATTAATGTCTTTTTTATACTTAGTAATGGTGATAATAAATGAATGATAATAATAATTTTTATGATAGACAAACTAATGAAACAATATTATTAAATATTGTTTCATTAATTAAAAAAAATGAAATTGAAATGAAAAAAAGACTTTTAGAGTGAACAAAAGTTATTAAAAATAATAAGTATTACCTTAAAGTTTGGGACTTATTAAGCATTCAAAAAATTGAAGAATTTGAAGAAGAACCTATTTCTTTAGACATAAAAATAAAATATATTTTTGATTTTTATACTTGAGCTAATACTATTAGTTATGATTTTATGAAATATATATTTAATGATGTATTAAATATAGACAGAAAAAAGGAAAAAATAGATTTTATAGTATTAAGAAAATTTTATGATTTTCAATTTTCTATAAGAATTAAAATAAATGATTTTATTGACACATTTGAATCTTCTTTAAGAAATATTTTGAAAATTTTTTTAAGAAAATTAGATAAAAATTTAACTGAAGAAAGCATTAATTACGAACCCATATTTTTAAGAAAAAAAGATGAATATTCTATTAATTTTAAAAAGTCTTTTAAAGATGCAGGTAAAGATTTAAGAAGTAATGAGTGTTTTGAAATAATTTTTGAAGAAATGGTTTTTCAAGATTATATCAATATTATTAAAGATAAAATTAAAGATAAAGATTTTGAAGAATTAATGAAAATATTTTATTCGAACTCTAATAAAATAAATATTGATTTTTTATCTATTTTTGGTTTAAATAAAAATGATGAAGATGTTCTTCATATTTTTAAAGATAAGTTTCTAAAAGAAATGGAAAACATTAAACTTTTAAGAAATAAAATTTCTCATAGAAAAACAATTATTTTTAAAGGTTATTTAAAATTAATTGAATCAATTGATAATTTTAATTTAAAGGAAAGTATTAATTCTTTATATAAGATTTCATTTGTTAATGGTTCATCATCTGCGCTGGGTTTAAGACCAGAATTACAAAAATTAATTTCAAATTTAAAAGAAGAATTAATTTCAATTTATCCTTATAAAGAAAAAAACATTAATTCTTTTTTTAATAATTTAATTTAAAATTATTTTTAATTCTTTTATATATTTTTTAACAATGTTTTCAAATATTTCATATTTTTGATTTAATTCTAAATTTTTTTCATTTACTTGATTTTGTTCTTTTTTAAATACTAATTTAATTCACATACTAATATCCTTTATTAATTATAAGTATGTTTAACAAAGCTTAAATTTTCTCATTTTTATATTATTAATTAAATTTAAAATAATTAGTTAAATCAAATTTCTTTTTAAGAAGGATAAACTGTAATGTTGTCATAAATTTCTGTTCTAAAAGTTTTTGTAAAATCTCCATATGGAAGAACATTATGCGAATAAACTACATCTATATGATATGTAATTGGTTTGGATGTGTAATTTGCAGGAAGATATAAAATACCTCTATAATCATATTCAAAATTTTTACCAGTTATTGCTTTGCTGCTGCTTACAATGTTTCCATATTCATCTACAAGTAAAACATTTTTAATTTTTCCACTTCCTTCAGGATAAAATAATTCATAATGTAAATAGCAATTTCCATACATTCAATTTATATTTTGATAATTAAGAATATTAACAAATGGACTTATTGTAAAACCATTAGGTTTTCGATTATCATAAAGTGAAAAAGTATCGAGTTCTACAATTCCAACATTATTTTCATTTTTATCTTTTAACTGTACTTGAATAGAATATGTTTTTATATGATTGCTAAAGTTATAAGGAATATATTGGTAAGCACTATAAACACCATAAGGATATTTTTGATGATAAGGAGAATTTACATCTTCATCATAATCATATTTTATTGGCACTTCAGCTACTAAAGTTTCTTCTTCTAAATTTTCTGAAGTTTCAAAAACATATACATAATCAGATGGCACATAACCTGGTTCAAGTTGAAAAGCTACATCCATTCCAATTCTTCCATATCCAACATATTGCTCTGATTCTATATCTATTACATATGGACAATTTTCACCATATGTATAAAAATTATTTGCTTCATCTTTTCTTTTTGTGAGTGTTAAAGAAAGAGATAAAATTAACGTTAATATTAATACAAATATAAATATTAATCCAAGATATTTTTTTTTAAAAAAATTAGATCACTTTTTTGATTCTTTAATTTTGTTTGTATTTAAATTTTCAGTAACATTTAATTTCATATTTACCACACATTTCTAATATATTATTATTAAATTAATATCATAAACATTGATTATTTATTATATTTATTTTATTAAAATTAAATATTTAAAATTCTTTTTAAATATTTTTTTCTTCAAAAAAAGATACTAATATAATGACTTTGTGAGATGTAATAAACAAAAAATAAATAAATCTGATGAATTCTCAAAAGATAAACACCAAATATGATAATGATGCAAAAAAGATTGTAGAAATAATTGGTAAAGATAACTTTCTTTCAATAACTCATTGTCAAACAAGACTAAGAATCGTTTTAAAAGACTCATCAAATGTAGATGTAGCTGCAATTGATGAATTAGATTCTGTAAAAGGAACCTTTACACAGCAAGGCCAATTTCAAATTATTATTGGTCCGAATGTAAAAGAGTTCTTTTTTTATATCAATAAGTATATTGATATAAAAAAATCAAGCAAAGAAGAAACAAAATTAATAGCAAAAAAACAAGCAAATAAATTTCAGAAAGCAATGACAACCTTTTCTGAAATTTTTATTCCATTAATTCCTGTAATTGTTGCTGGTGGATTAATTCTTGCATTAAGAAATTTATTAGAGCTAGATTGAACAGGTGATGGTGCAATTGCTATTGAACATAGTGAATTTGCAAAACAGTTAGATAATTGGTTGTGATTACCTGCTCAAGCTGTTTTTTGATATCTTCCGGTTCATGTTGTTTGGTCAATGTTTAACAGAAAAAATAAAACACCCGCTTTAGGAATTGCTATTGGAATTATGCTTGTTGCTCCTGGAACATTGGTAAATATGTATGATGTTTCAGATGCAATAAATAATATTTATGTTCCAACTTTCTATGTTGGTGTACAAACTACAAATTCTGATCCTTCTACTTGAATTTACGTTACAAACAGTTCCTTAATTCCTGTTGGATATTTATCTTATGGTCCTTTTGCAGGAGGAGTTTATACTCCTGAACAAATAGCAACCTGAAATATTCCCGGAATATCTGATACAAGTACAAACAAAGAAATTGTTAATGCTTTAAATGCAGTAGGAATTACTGGTTCATATGAAATAGAAGGAATATTTGATGCTGTTAATGCTTTAGATGCATCATATTTTACAGATTATTGACCATTTGCAATTTCTTATGTTGGTCAAGTTATTCCTGCTTTGCTTGTTGGTTGATTTGCTGTTTGATTTTATGAATTTGTAGAAGATCATACCATTCCTTCAGTTAAATATGTTTGACCGCCTTTTATTACAATTCTTGTTGTACAAGTTGTGGCATTAGGCATTGTAGCACCAATAGGTGCAATATTAGGTTTTGCAATTTCTTTTATATTTGGTTGAGCATTTTCTAATTCAATTGCTAAATTTTTCTTTGCTCCATTATTTGGTCTTTTATATCCCGTTCTTGTTATTACTGGATTACATCATACTTTAAATGCTGTAATGATTCAGCTTACAACAACAGGAACAAATTATGTTTTCCCAATGGTAGCGCTTTCTAATATGGCACAAGGTGCATCAGTTTTTGCTGTGGTTTATATTTTACAAAAAGATGCAAAAATTAGAGAACAAGGAACATCGGCGGGAATTACTTGTTGGCTTGGAGTTACCGAACCTGCAATGTATGGAATTAATTTAAGATTTATGTTTCCTTTTGTTGCTGCAATGATTGGTTCTGCAGTAGGATGTACATTCTCAGTATCTTGTGGAATAACGGCCAATGGAATTGGTATGGGTGGAATATTGGGCTTCTTGAATGTTGACCATTCTTCATTTGATGCACAATGATTAAATTGACCAGTTTACATTTTAATTATGATAGGAACAGTTGTTTTAACTTACTTTTTAACTATTCTTTTATCTAAAAAATCTTCTTGATTTGCAAAATTTTCTTCTGAAAATTGAATAGAGCATCTTAAAAAAGTTGATGAAAACTTAGAAAAAAATGTTTTAAATATTACAAGAGCCCCTTATTTAAAAACATTCACAAAAGAAGAACAAGAATATTATTTAGACTTTTTAGCATTTACCGATTCTTATGCAAATATTAAATTAGAGATATATAAATTAAAAGATAAAATAAAATTAGATAAAAAAAATAAAAATATTAAAAAAGATTTTTTAAAAAACGAAGAATATAAATTAAAAGAAAATACAGATTTAATTAAATTAATTAAAAAAGCATTAAAAAGAACAAAAAAACTGCAAATGAAACTTAATAAGGAAATATATAAAAATGAAAGAAGAGAAGAAAAAAAAGAAAACAAAAAATAATTTCCAAAAAGAAACAGAGATAAATAAAAAAGATCTTATAGTTTATGAAATCTATGTTAAATCTTTTAAAGATAGTAATGATGATGGTGTGGGTGATATAAATGGTATTTCTCAAAAATTGCTTTATTTAAAAAATTTAGGTGTTAACTGCATTTGATTAACGCCAATTTTTAAATCTCCTCAATTTGATAACGGTTACGATATATCAAATTATTATCAAATAGATCCACTTTTTGGAAATATGGAAGATTTTTTAAATTTAATAAAAAAAGCTAAAAAATATAATATTTTAATTATGCTTGATATGGTTTTAAATCATACTTCAACACAACATAATTGATTTAAAAAAGCAATAGAGGGAAAAGAAAAATATCAGAATTATTATTTTTTTAAAAATGGAAATAGCAAAAATAATCCGCCAACAAAATGAAAATCAAAATTTGGCGGAAATGCTTGAGAATATGTTCCAAAACTAGATAAATGATATCTTCATCTTTTTTCTCCACAACAAGCAGATGTAAATTGAAACAACAAAGAAGTAAGAAGAGAAATTTATAAAATAATTAATTTTTGAATAGATAATGGTGTTAATGGTTTTAGATTTGATGTTATTAATTTAGTTTCAAAACCAGACGACTTTTCTAATAAAAAATATAAAAAAGATAATTACAAAAACTACACTGATGGTAAAAAAATTCATTTATTTTTGCAAAAATTAAGAAATAGCTATTATGATAAGAAAAACATTTTTACTGTAGGAGAATTTTCTTCAACAAATTTAAAAGATTTTTCTAAATATACAAATGAAAATAATTCTGAATTAGATATGGGATTTAGTTTTTTTCATTTAAAAGTAGATTATAAAAATGGAAATAAATGAGTCGATAAAAAGCCTAATTTAAAAAAATTTAAAAAAGAAATTATTAAATGACAAAAATATCAACAAAAAAATAGAGGTTGAGTAGCAAATTTTTTATCAAATCATGATCAGCCAAGGCATATATCAAGATTTGGAGATGATAAGAATTATCATTTTGAATCAGCAACGGCTTTCGCAACTTTATATATTTTATTAAGAGGCACACCTTTTATTTTTAACGGAGAAGAAATAGGCCAAACAAATTTATATAATAATGACATTTCTGAATTTAGAGATATTGAAAGTAAAAATTCTTATTATAAATTTATAAATGAGAGAAAAAATAAAGAAGAAGCTTTAAAAATTATTAATCAAAAATCTAGAGATAATGGAAGAAGCCCTTTTGCTTGAAATAATAAAAAATATTTTGGGTTTTCTAAAAGTGATCCCTGGATTCTTTATAAGAATCCTTATAAAGTTACATTAGAAAATGATTTAAAAAATAAAGAAAAATCAATTTTTCTTTATTATCAAAAGATTATTAAGTTAAGAAAAGAAAACATAGTTTTTAAAGATGGTTTATTCTTTTCTCATAACAAAAAAAAGGAATTATTTATTTATAAAAGAATATTTAACAATAAAGAATATTTAGTGGTTATAAATTTAACAAATAAATATGTTAAATATAAAAGAAAAAGCACAAAAATAATTTTAAATAATTATAAAAATGAAAAATCTTTAAATTATTTAAATCCTTATCAAGCAATTGTATTTGAAATTTAATGCCTAATTATTTGTATATATTTAAAATTAAATATATTTATTCTTCTATATTTCTTTATTATAGAAATTTTTTTCAAAATTATCAAATCTTGAAATTAAAATTTTAAAATCATTTTTTAATTCTGACATATCATTCTTTAAAATTGAAACATCTTTTTTTAAGACCGATACATCTGTTTTTAGTTCTGAAACATCTTTCTTTAAGACCGATACATCTGTTTTTAGTTCTGAAACATCTTTCTTTAAGACCGATACATCTGTTTTTAGTTCTGAAACATCTTTTTTTAAGACTGACACATCTGTTTTTAGTTCTGAAACATCTTTTTTTAAAACCGACACATCCGTTTTTAGATCCGAAACATCCTTTTTAACATCATTTATGACAATATTTTTAAGTGTTTCATTTTTTTGTTCTAATTTAAAAACTCTTTCTTTTATATAATTCTGTTCTTTTTTAAAAATAAATTTAATTCTCATATTTGACCCTTAATTTATTATTAATATATAAATTTAATTTATTAATTTCTCATTTCTTTAATATTAAAAATCATTTTTTTTTATTGCAATATAAGTTTTTCAATTAATTAAAAAATTTATATTAAAATAAGAAATATAATTACTTTGTTAAGGGGTGGAAATGAAAAAAAATATAATTATTACAGGCGCTTCAGAAGGAATTGGAGCAGAAATAGCAAAAATATTAAATAATGGTAATGACAATATTTTTCTTATTGATAAAAGAGAATTAAAAGAAATTAAAGAATCTAAAAATATCTTTTTCTATTTATGTGATGTTTCAATAAAAGAAGATTTTAAAAGGATAATTAGTGAAATTATTGAAAAATATGGCGAAATAGATGCAATTATAAATAATGCAGGAGAAATGAATTTAGCAAATTTAGAAGAACAAAAAGATAATTTAATTGAAAGAATGATTAATTCTAATATTTTGGGTGTTATAAATGGAACTCAATTAGTAATTGATTCTATGAAAAGAAATAAAAAAGGAACAATTATAAATATTGCTTCTACGGCTGGAAGATATGCTTATGTTAATCATGCTGTATATTGTGGAACAAAGCATGCAGTAAGAGGATTTACTAAAACAATGAGACAAGAATTAGCTCAATATAATATAAGAGTTTCTATAGTTTCGCCAGGAGCTGTTTATACTGATTTAGCAAAAAATGGGGAAACTGAAAATAAATATTTAAAACCATATTTAGAATGAAGAGATAAAGATAGAGCTTATGTTACTTCAAAAGATATTGCAAATGTTACAAAATTTGTTTTAGAACAACCCCAAGATGTAATAATTTGAGATGTTGTTGTTACTTCAATTAGACAGATTAGATAAATATAATTAAATTATTTAAAATAAATTTTTATAGTATTTTTTATTCTATTGGATCATTTATTTCTTCATCTTCTATGTTTTTTTCATTTTCTTCATCTTTGTTAATTTCTTTAATTTTTTTATTATTTTCTATTTTTTTTACTGAAATACCTTTTATTAATTCTGAAATATTTGTGTTTATTTTTTCTTCATTTATATTATTTTTTATGTCTTTTTTGCTTGTGTTAAGTTTTTTGTTATTTATTTTTTTATAATTATTTTCTATTTTACTTATTGGGGCATTTTCAATTAATTTTTCAATACTTTCTTCTTTTGTTTCTATTAATTTCTCAATTTTTCCAATTATTGTATCATTGTCTTTTCTACGTATAATTTTTCAAATAATGAAAATTCCAATAATAACAAGGATAATTAAAATTAATAAAACTAAAATTCATATTCAATTATTTTCACTAATTTCAAAAAACATTTGATTCTCATTTGTTACTAAATCAGAAGTTAAAATTGTATTTTGTATTTCTGCAGAATCATCACCTACTGCAAGATTTATGTTATTTAAAGAATAAATTTCATAACTTTTTTCAGTTTCAAAACCATTATGAGTCGTTGAGTCGAGTTCTGTTACTTCAAAAATATAATTAGATTCTTCATCTGAATAAAGATATTTTGCTATTGTCTGATATTCTTTTTCATTTGAATCTTTTATTGTTACATCAATTTGTTCAAGAGGAACATAATTATTGTTATAACCATCTATTATTTTAAGTTGAAATTGAATTGAATCTTTTGATGTTTTTGTAATTTTAAATCCATCATTAGAATCAATATACGGATTCCCTGTTGTTGTAAAACTACCATTTTCATTTAAATCATCTTCTATTATTATGCTATTATCTATTTCTGCTCCTGAATTTCCAATTGCAAGACCAGTATTTTCTAGTGAATAAATTTTATATTCAGTTCCTCTTTTAAATTCTTCATGAGTCGTTGAGTCAAGTTCATTTACTTCAAATGCATAAATTGAATTTTCAATATCACTATTTTCTGGTGAATAATAAGCTGTTGTGTCATGATATATTTCATTTAAATCTTCAATTTTTATTTTCATATCTTTGGGTTCATAGCTTATATCTACTGTGCTATTTATTTTCATTTCAAAAATTAAAGAATCATATGTAACATTTGTTATTGAAAAACTTTCTTCTTCAATAAATGGTGTTTGCATTGTTGTTGTAAAAGTAGTATTTGTGATTCCTATTTCTTCTAATGTAATTATTGAACTTGTTGGATTAATTCCATTTCCTATTGAAAGATTTGTGTTATTTAATGAGACTAGTTCATATGATGTATTTGATTCTAATCCTTCAATTTTAAATATATAAACTCCATCTTCGGGCTCATTTTTTCCTATATATGTTGCTTCATTTATATTTGTTTTTTCACCATTAGAATTATTTAAAGTTATTTCTATTTTATTTTCATTTGCAGATAAATTATTGTAAAAATCATTTGCTGAATTATCAATAACATTAATGCTAAATTCTATTGAATTTATTGTGGAAGAATCGTTATTAATAGTAAAAGCACTTCCGTCATCCAAAATGTAAGGATTTGTATTAAAAGTTAAATCTGATTCAGAATAACTCAAATCTTCTTCAAAGAAAATATTATTATTGGGATTATATGAAAAAATATTATCAATTGTTAAATTAGAATTATTTATTGATAAAAATTTATAAGGTTTACTTGCATCTAATCCTTCAATTTGATAGTATTTTCCATTTAAATTATTGTCATCTATAAGATTTGCATTATAAGTTTTGGTATTTGTTTTTTCATCAGTATCGCTCATATCTTGAAGGGAAATTTCAATAGTAGAAGGCGTATTTGCATTTTCTCCTATATTTTCAATCGGAAGATAAAATTTAACATTATCTGAATGTCCTTCATAAGAATCATCAATTATAAGTTTTTTATTTTTAATATTATTATTACTATCAATTACATTAAAGTCTGTTGTAGATGAACTTTTTAATTCATAATCTTTATTTCCTATTGCAACCAATCTTTTTGCTGGTTCTGAATTTCCGTCAACTGAAATACCAAAATTATTTATTGTATCAATATATCCATTTTCAAATTCATCTAAATCACTCAAATCACTAAGATCAACAAGAAATCTATATTCATTTTCTTCTGGATTACTTTGATTTAAAAGAAAAGTAACTGGAATATCATTTACTTCTTCTGTATTTCTTACTGAAACATTAAAATCATTATCTGAAGATGTTGCACTATTATAAAAATCATTATTTGTATTATCTATAACATCCATCTCAAAAATGAAGGAATCAAGAGTAGAAGATTCTGCTATTACATTTATCATATTAGATGAATCAACAAAATATGGATATAAAGCATCTTCTTCTAAGTTTATAGAATTTTTAAAACCAAAATTATAAAATTGACTAACTAAAATAATTGGTATTATTGGGAATATTCACAGTATTTTTTTCATATTTTATGCTTTTTTCATTATTTATTCTTGTGTAAATTTATTTATTTATTTTTTGTGTATTTTTATTTATTTATTTGATTATTGTAAATTATTTATTTTATACAAATATATAATATAAAATAATAAATAATTTTTTATTTTTTTATTAATATTTTATCTTTTTTCAATAATAAAAAATGTTAATTTTATATTTTAATATTAAAATAAATAATGAGCATTAATATTTAATTTCTTATGTTTGGTTGATTTTATATAGTAGCAGCAATAATATTTTTAGCTCTTTCAGGTTGATTTATGATAATGTATTATTCAAATTCAACAAGAAGATGAAGGGCAAAAGATAAATTTTACAAAGAAAAAATGATAGAAGGTTCATATGTTGGCTTTTGACAAAAGCATAAATGAACTATTGTCATTTATTTAGCATACGTTTTTTTAATTATTTTTATTGCACTTTTAATATTAGGCATAAATTTATTAATTTAATTTTTTTTTTCCATTTTAAGATATTTATAATAAAAGTGTTCGAGACAAAAAAATAATTTAATTGGTTATATATGAATAAAATAAAAGTTTTTTATAGTAATAAAATAAAAAAACCAATAGGTAATTTTATAAACAAAATGGATGCTAAGGTTGATCCAAATTTTGGTAAAAAAATGTATACATTTTCAAGAAGAATGAGTATTTTTTTACTTCTTATTGGACTTCCAATTATTACACTTGCAATCGGAATAAGTTCATATAACTATGTTCAGGGTGGCGATGTTATTTTTAGTGATTTAGCATTTAGTTTGATTATAGGGTTTTTTTGAGGTTTTCTTATTTTATCTTATTTAATGTGATTCTACTTTTCAAAGTGAAATGATCTTACAAAAGAGATTAAAGCAAAAATAAGAGAAGAAAAAAGAGAAATAAAAGAAAATAAAAAGGCCGCAAGAATAGCAGATGCAAAAGAGAAACATATAAAAAATAAATCTGTTAATAATAATTTAAGAAGAAATAAATAAGTTATGAAAAATAAAAGATTAGGAAACAATAGTAGTGGGGGGGGGAGCGATATCTAAACTTTCAAAAGGTTTAATGCTACCCATAGCTCTTCTTCCAATTGCTGGGTTATTTTTAGGAGTTGGTTCAGGGATTTCTAATATAATGAATACTGTTGGTGTTGATGCATCAAGTCCATGATATATAATCCCTGATTTAATGACAGAGATTGGAAATATTGTATTTTCAAATCTTGCAGTTTTATTTGCAATTGCATTGGCAATTGCATTCACTGAGGATGCTGGGGTGGCGGCATTTTCTGCTTTTATAGGTTGGATAGTTTTTTGTGTTGTTCAAGATGTATTTATTTGAGATCAAAGCGGGATGTTAATTAGTTCTTCAAATTTTGATGTTATAAATCAAACAGATTGAAGTCAATATATATCAGAGTATATGCCTGCACAAGGTTTAAATTTTAGTACTGTTACAGATATAAATAGTATTGATGATTTAAAACTTCTTGATTTAGATGGTAATGGATATATTGATATTAATGAAGTAAATTCTTGAGTTGTTGTAACAAATACAACAACTGGGGAAACAATTTCACTTACTCAAACTGATTTAGATAGTTTTTTTCAATTTGTAGGTGATTTAACAGGTAATACAATATCATATGGTAATTATTATAATATTTTATTTTATGATACTGTTCCTACTTCAGTTGTTACAACTAGTTGTGGTATTCAATCAATGCAAACATCAGTTTTTGGTGGTATTGTTGTTGGACTTTTTGTTGCATGAATTTATAATAAATTTTATAAATTACAATTACCAAAATCAATTGGTTTTTTTAGTGGAACAAAATCAGTTCCTATAATTACATTTTTATTTATACCAATAATTTCATTTTTCTTTCTTTTCACTTGACCTCCACTTGGAAAAGGTTTAGAAAGTCTTGGTAAAGCTCTTGGAGATATGCCTTATGGTACAGATGCTTTTGTTTTTGGTGTTGTCGAAAGAGCATTAGTTCCATTTGGTCTTCATCATGCTTTTTATACACCATTATGATTTACATCAGCAGGTGGTTCATTTTTTGTATTAGATCAACAAGGAAATGTTGTTACTAGTGCATTTGGTTCAGAAAGTATTTGATTTGCAATTAATAATTATACATTGGATTTTAATTCTCTTCTTTCTGATAATTATTGATATGACTTTTCAAGTCAATTTGCTGCCAATTCTGGTTTAACACAGGGTAGTTGAAGTAATTGATATGATCAAGGTTGAGTAATTTATGACCCTTCAGCTTTAGGTACTGGGTCAATGGATAGTGGTTTTGGTCCTTCGGATCAAGGTTATTACTTTGTAATGACATCAGGTACAAATCCTGGTGAATATATGCAAGGAAAATATTCATTTATGATTTTTGGTCTTCCTGCTGCTGGTTTTGCAATGATTATGGCTGCAAAAAAAGAAAATAGAGAAGTAGCATTTTCAATAATAGGAGCAGCAATGCTTACAACTTTCTTAACAGGAGTTACTGAACCTCTAGAATTTACATTCTTATTTATTGCTCCAATGCTTTATGTTTTCCATGTTTTCTTATGTGGATTCTCATTCTGATTTGCTGATGCGATGCAAGCATCTGTTGGAATGACATTCTCAGGGGGAATTATAGATCTTTCTTTATATGGAATATTACCATGAGCAACAGGTATATCAGGTGTAGGATGATGATGACTTGTAGCATTTGGAGTAGTTTTAATGCCAATTTATTACTTCTTATTCTATTGATATATAAAAAGATTTGATGTTAAAACACCAGGTAGAACATCTGAGGGAGAAGATATTCATTTAGTAAGTAAAGCCGAATATAAAGCCGCTAAATCAGGAGTTGGTTCCTCTGATGGTGGAGCTGTAGCAACTGAATTTGCTTTAAATACTAAAGAGGGATTCAAAACACCAGAAGAGATAAATGCCCAATTAGATTTAAGTATTAAATTTAATGCTTTACCAGAGGGCAGAAGAGAAAAGGTTCGTAAAATTATAATTTATCTTGGAGGATTTGAAAATTTAAAAAGTATTACATCTTGTATTACAAAACTTAGACTTGTTGTCGTAGATTTAGATATAATTGATGAAGAAAAAATAAAAAATGAATTAAAACCTTCAGGAATAATTAAAAGAGGTTTTAATGTTCATATTGTTTTTGGTGGAGAAGCAGATATTTATAGATCAGAACTTAATGATATAAAAAAAGAACTTTATAAATAAAATCACATTTTAATGATTAAAAAAAATGAGACAAATTATGTCTCATTTTTTATCAATTTTTTAAAATTTAAGCCTTTAAATATTATATTATTAATATGAGTGTTTTTTTAAATTCAAACATTCATATTAGTTGATTTTTAAAAAAAGAAAAGGTATGGTAATTTTAGAAAAATGAAAAGAATCGCAATTAATGGTTTTGGAAGAATAGGAAGACTGACATTTAGACTTCTTTCAAAAGAAAAAGATATGGAGATAGTAGCTATAAATGATTTGGGTGATATTAATATGCTTACACATCTTCTAAAATATGATTCAGCGCAAGGTAATTACAAAATAAATGAAATAAGCAATGATTCTAAAAATTTCATTGTGGGAGGTAAAAAAATTCGCTTTCTTCAAGAAAGAGATCCTAAAAATCTTCCATGAAAAGAATTAAACATTGATTTAGTAATAGAAAGTACTGGTTTCTTTACAAGTAAAGAAAAAGCAGAAGTTCATTTACAAGCTGGAGCAAAAAAAGTTATTATTTCAGCACCTGCATCTGGAGATTTAAAAACAATAGTTTACAATGTTAATCATGATTCATTAACAAAAGAAGACAAAATAATTTCAGGTGCTTCATGTACAACAAATTGTTTAGCTCCAATTGTTAAAGTTTTAAATGATAAATTTAAAATAGTTAGTGGTTTTATGACAACAATTCACGCTTCTACTAATGATCAAAGAGTTGTAGATGCTCCTCATTCAGATTTAAGAAGAGCAAGATCTTCACTTGTTAATATTATTCCTACAAGTACAGGTGCAGCAACTGCAATTGGGAAAGTTATTCCTGAATTAAAAGGGAAACTTGATGGAGTTTCATTTAGAGTTCCAATAGTTACTGGTTCTATTGTTGATTTAGTTGTTAAATTAGAAAAACAAACTTCAGTAGAAGAAATAAATAGTGAAATTAAAAAAGCGGCAAATGAAACTTTAGGTTATACAAGTGATCCAATAGTTTCAACAGATATTATTGGTAATACACATGGGACAATATTTGATTCAAAATCAACACTTTCTATAGAGGGACAAGGTTTATATAAAGTTCTTTCATGATATGATAATGAAATGTCATATGTAAATCAATTGGTTAGATTAGTTAGACATTTTTCTAAATTATAAAAATTAAAAAATGAAAAAAACAATTACAAATCTAAAAGATATAGAAAATAAAAAAATTTTAGTTAGATTAGATTTAAATGTTCCTATAGATAATAAAAAGATTGTTGATAATAATCGTATTATTCAATCACTACCAACATTAAACTATCTTATTGAAAAAGGTGGAAAAATTATTATTTTTTCACATCTTGGAAGAATAAAGAGTGAAAGTGATAAAGAAAAAAAATCACTAAAAATTGTTGGTGAAGAATTAAGTAAACTTTTAAATAAAAATGTTATTTTTGTAAAAAAAACCAGAGGTAAAGAATTAGAAAATAAAATAAATTCTTTAAAAAAAGGTGATGTTCTTTTAGTTGAAAATACAAGATTTGAAGATTTTATAAATGAAAAAGTAACAAAATATGAATCAAGTTGTGATGGAGAATTAAGCAAATATTGAGCTTCATTAGGAGATGTATTTGTTAATGATGCATTTGGAACTTTACATAGAAAACATGCTTCAAATTATGGAATTTCAATAAACATAAAAGAAAAAGTAATAGGTTTCTTAGTTAAAAAAGAATTAGAAGTACTTGAAAAAATTAAAATGAACCCAGAAAGACCTTTTGTTGTAATTTTGGGCGGAGCAAAAATATCAGATAAAGTTGGTGTTATTGATTCAATGTTAAAAATAGCTGATAAAGTTATTATTGGACCTGCGATGTCTTATACATTTAGACTTGCAACTAATCATTTAGTTGGAAAATCTTTAATTGATGAATCAAAAATAGAATATGCAAAAAATATTTTAAAAAATAACAGTGAAAAAATAATAGTTGCTTTTGATTCTATTGCAGTAAAAGAAATAAATGATGATAAAAATCAAGAATTGAAATCATACGAAGAAATACCAGATGATTATATGGGTGTTGATCTTGGTGAAAAATCAATTAAGTTAATTCAAGATTCTCTAAAAAATGCTCGAACAATTTTTTGAAATGGACCTTTAGGAATTATCGAAAATGATAAATATTCAAATGGTTCAAAGGAAATTTTAAATAGTATTGTAAATTTAAAAAATGTTTTTACAGTAATTGGTGGTGGAGATTCGGGTTTAATGACTAAAAAATTAGGACTTGAAAAAAGAGTAAGCTACATTTCAACAGGTGGAGGAGCTTCTTTAAAATTTTTAGAAAATAAAGAAATGCCTTCATTAGAACTCATTGAGGATATCTAATATGAATAAAAAATTAATAATAGGAAACTGAAAAATGAATATGAACGAAAGTGATTCATATACATTTTTTGATGAAATTAAAAAAAATAACAATCACTTTGTTCATGAATTTGCAATAATTCCCCCTGCTCCTTTAATAATTTCTATAAAAAAATATCTTAAAAAAAATAACATTAATAATTGAGTAAAAATTGGTATTCAAAATTTTTATCCAAAAGATAAAGGTGCTTTTACTGGTGAAATAAGCATTAAAATGTTTGAAGATAATACATTAGATTATTTACTTGTTGGTCATTCAGAAAGACGCCTTTTCTTTAATGAAAATAATCAATTCGCTATAGAAAAAGCACTTTATGCACTTAAAAATTCTAATGCAAAAATAGTATTTATTTTCGGCGAAACATTAGAACAAAGAAAAAAAGGTAATTTAGAAAATATCATAAAAGAATTTTTAGAAAAATTAATAAGCGAAATTACTTTTGAAGATTTAGAAAGATTTATCTTTGCTTATGAACCAATTTGATCAATCGGTACAGGGAAAATACCAACTATTAAAGAAATAGAAGAGATTTTTTTAATAATAAAAGAAATATTAAAATCAAAATTTAAAGGAAAGGATGTGAATATTTCAAAATTAATTTATGGTGGTTCAGTAAATGAAGTAAATTACAAGCTTTTCTTAAATAGTAATTTAATAGATGGATTATTAATAGGTGGAGTAGCATTAGAATCTCATAAATTTATTTCGATTTTAAAAAATGAATAAAGATTTAAAACATTTATCCTTAATAATAATGGATGGTGCTGGTGAAAGAAAAGAAATTTATGGTAATGCATTAAAATTAGCAAACACCCCATTCTTAAATTTTCTTAAAAAAAATTATCCTTCAATATTAATGAATGCTAGTGAAGAATGAGTTGGATTACCAAAAGGGCAAATGGGTAATTCTGAAGTTGGTCATTTAAATATTGGTTCAGGAAGAATTGTTAAACAATCAATTTTAGAAATTAAAGAAAAACTAAATGATAAAAAATTCTTTAAAAATGAAGTTTTTAAAAATGCAATTAAGCATTTAAGAAAAAATAATTCTAATTTACATTTATTAGGACTTTTTTCTGAGGGTGGAGTTCATTCAAGTTTAGATCATTTTTATGATTTAAAGAATAAACTTGATGAAGAAAATATTAATTTCTTTTTACATGCTTTTACTGATGGGAGAGATACAGATCCAAAATCTGCATTAGATCTTATTAAAAAAGCAATAAATGTTGAAAAAATTAATGTTGCTTCTATTTCTGGTAGATATTATGCAATGGATAGAGATAGAAGATGAGAAAGAATTCAGTTAGCTTATGATGTAATTGTTAATAGAAAAGGAAAAAGCTTTTCTGATCCGGTAAAATTTATTGAAGAAAGTTATCAAAATAATGTAACTGATGAATTTATTGTTCCTGGATTTAATGAGGAAATTAAAGGACAAATTAAAGATGGAGATGTAATTTTAATTTTTAATTTTAGGTCTGATAGAATACGTGAAATTTCATATATGTTCTTAAACGATAAATCTTCAGGATATGATTATGAAAATAAAAATAAACTAAAAAATATTTTTTTAGTTTCTCTAAAAGAAATGGTAAACATAAATTCGAATGTTCTATTTGAAACAAAAGAAATAAAAAATACTTTAGGTGATGTTTTAGAAAAAAATAATATAAGTCAAATTAGAGCAGCAGAAACAGAAAAATATCCTCATGTTACATTTTTTATGGATGGTGGAAAATTACTTGATAGAAAAAATGAAATAAAAATTCTTGTTCCTTCTCCAAAAGTAGCGACTTATGATCTAAAACCAGAAATGTCAGCAATTGAACTTACTGATAAATTATTAAATGAAATCCCAAAAAACAAGGTTTCAATTATTAATTATGCAAATCCTGATATGGTGGGCCATACTGGAGTTTTATCAGCTGGTATAAGAGCAGTAGAAACAGTTGATCAAATGCTTGAAAGATTATATGATTTAATTGTTAAAGAATTAGATGGAATTATGATTGTAATTGCTGATCATGGTAATTGTGAAAAGATGTTAAATTATGATGGTAGTCCAAATACTGCTCATACCACAAATAAAGTTAGATTTTATCTTGTTTCAAAAGATTTTGATTTTAAAAAAGAATATAAAAAAGAAGTAATAGCTAAATTAAGTAATTTAGCTCCAACTATGTTAGATATTTTAGAGATAAAAAAACCAAGTGAAATGACTGAAGATTCAGTTGTTGTTAAAAAATAAATAGAAAGAGGTATATAAAATGAATATAAAAAAAGCTAAAATCATCTGTTATGGTGTTAGAGAAAATGAAAGAGAATATTTTAATAAATTAAATAAACCTTATGGTTATGAACTTGTTTTTGTAGATAGTTTTAAAATAGATGAAAATAATTTAAAATTAGCAAAAGGCTGTGATGCTATCATGGTTAGAGAAAATGTTTTTCTAAAAGAAGAACATCTTAAAGTTTTAAAAGAAATGGGTGTTAAATATTTATTAACAAGAACAGCTGGTTTTGATCATATTAACATTAAAGCAGCGCAAGAATTAGGTTTTTATTCTTTACAAAGAGTTCCTGTTTATTCACCAAATGCTATTGCTGAGTTATCAGTTGCGTTAGGAATGACATTATTAAGAAAAGTTCAATATACTGCAGATAGAGCAAAAGATGGAGATTATACTATTACAGATATAATGCTTTCAAAAGAAGTTAGAAAAAGTGTTGTTGGAATTTTAGGTACAGGAAAAATAGGATATGTTACTGCTGAACTTTATAAAGGTCTTGGTGCAAAAATAATTGGTTATGATCCTTATCCAAATGAAAATTATAAAAATTTAATTGAATATGTTTCATTAGATAAATTATTAAAAGAATCAGACATTATTTCAGTACACTGTCCATTAATGGATTCAACAAAACATATTATCAGTAAGGCAAATTTAGATAAAGTAAAAGATGATGTTGTAATTATAAACGCCGGGCGTGGAGCATTAACTGATACAAAAGATATGATTACATTTTTAAAAGCAAATCCTAAAGCTACTTATGGTACTGATGTAATTGAAGGAGAGGAAGAATTATTTTTTAAAAAATATGATAAAAATAATATTCCTTCAATTTTAAAAGAAGTTGGTAATCTTTATCCTAGATTTTTAGTAACACCACATGTTGGTGCTGTAACATTTGAAGCATTAAAAAATACAATAGAAGTTTCATTTGAAAATTTAAATAATGCTTTAAGTGGTAAAGAATTAGTAAATAATTTATTTAAATAGTTTTTTATTAATAAATTATTCAAATTTTTAAAAAATATTTATGGTAAAAAACTATGAAAGAAATTAAAAAAGTAGAAAAAAAAGGTTGAAATAAAAGTATTTCAGCCATTTTGGTTTCAGAATTTTTAGGTACTATTGCTCTTACTCTTTGAATTATTCTTCCAAGTACAATGGCTTTTACAACGCCTGCCGCACATCAAAATAATCAAGATTTTTGAATTGCTTGATCAAATATATGAAGCTTAATGTTTATGAAAGCTCTTTGAGCAGCATTATTTGTTGTTTTTATAGTTTATCTTTTAAGATTTATTTCTGTTAACTTAAATCCGGCTGTTACTATTGCTGAAATTGGTTATGGAAATGATACTTTAAAAATTGGGTCTCTTAAAATTGGGGCTCAAATTTTAGGTGGAATTTCCGCTGGTTTTTTTGCTTATCTAATTTCTGATTCAATGGGATTATGAAATTCAGCTGATAATGCAGCAAGTTATCAGACATCATTAGATGCAGTTTATCCGGTTTGAACAAGTTATAATTGAGGAGATATTGATTATAATACTGCTTTATATGCTACAAAAAGTTATGATGAAATGGATTTAGGCGGACTATTTGTAACAGTTTCATTTTTTCTAGAAATTTTATATACTGGTATTTTAATAGGGGGAGTATTTTTATTCAAAAATGTTACACATTTTTGAAGACCAATTGTTGTAGGTGTTGGAGTTTGATTAGCAGTTACTTTAGGAATAAGAAGTGCAAACATTTCAATTAACCCTGCAAGAATGATGGGACCTGCTATTGCTCATGATGTTATGTCTAGTGTAACTGGAGTTAACGGAGATGTAATGTACACAATTTGAATTCCATTCTATTTAATAGCTCAAATTATTGCTGGACTTAGTTTTGCATTTTATGGAAGAAAACAAATTAATAAGAAAATAGTTAATAATAAATTAGCGCCAATGATAAGTTAAGAAAATAAATATAAAAAAATCTCTAATATTAGAGATTTTTTTATATTTTAATAAATTAATAATTAATTCTTAAGAAAACGAAAATTTATTTTTTTAAAACATAATAAATATAATATTTGTGCATTTAAAAATTAAATAAATATTTTATTAAAAAAAGTCAATAATATTTTTTATTACTAATTTATTTAAAGTTTTGTTCTTTTTAAAAATATGAATAAAATCAAAAAAACACACAAAAAAAGTTGAAATAAAAATATTTGAGCTATTCTAATTTCAGAATTTTTAGGAACTTTAATACGTGTACTTTTAATTATTCTTCCAAGTGCAATGGCTTTTACAACACCTGTTGCACATCAAAATAACCAAGATTTTTGAAATGTTTGATCAGACATATGAAGTTTAATATTTATGAAAGCATTTTGAGTTGCTCTTGTTATTATTTTTACATCTTATTTTTTTAGGTTTGTTTCTGCTAATTTAAATTCCTCTGTTACTATTGCTGGAATTGGTTATGGAAAAGATAATTTAAAGTCTGGATCACTAAAAATTATATTTCAAATTTTAGGGGGAATTTCTGCAGGGTTTATTGCCTATTTAATTTCTGATTCAATGGGATTGTGAAATGGAAATGATAATCCTGCAAATTATTCATCAACCTTAAATTCTGCTTATCCTACTTGAACAAGATATAACTGAGGAGAAATAGATTATAATAATGCATTGTATTATACACAGAGTTATAAAAATATGGAATTTGGAAGTCTATTTGTTACATTTTCATTTTTTTTAGAAATTTTATATACAACTATTTATATAGGCGGAGTTTTTTTATTTAAAAATGTTACACATTTTTGAAGACCAATTGTTGTAGGATGTGGAGTTTGAATAGCAGTTGTTTTAGGAGCAAGAACTGCAAATAATTCAATAAATTCAGCAACAATTATTGGTTCTGCTGTTGCTTATGATGTTATGTCCAGTGTAACTGGAGTTAATGGAGATATAATGTATACTATTTGAATTCCATTTTATTTATTAGCACAAGTTATTGCTGGATTAGCATTTGCTTTTTATGGGAGAAAATTAAATAAAATTATTAATTAAAATACAAATATTTATATTTTTTTTTGATTAAATTCATTTTTTTCTAAATTAATTATTTCTTTTACATTATTTTTATCTTTAGGTTTTTGCAATTTCATTTTATATATTTTTTCAGATTTCTTTTCTTTTATTTTAATTTTATTAATAAAATTAATTTTAGTGTTTTTTTTAGGTAATTTATTAGCTGGTTTTATTTTTTCATTAAAATCTTTTTTTGATTCTTTATCAATTTTAAAAAGAATATTTTTTAGTATAAGTTTTTGTTCTTTAGAAATTATATAGGTATAAATAAAAATTGGAATTGGCAAAACACCCGAACATCAAAATACTAACCACTCACTACCATTTATAAAACTAAATACTAAAAATAATACTAAAAATAATATATAACAAATAATTATTTTTTTTTGATTGATTTTTTTTATTTTATTCATCTGGTTTTTCTAAATAAAAAGGAATATTTTCTTTGAAATAACTTATTATTTCTTCTCCTTTAATTTCTTGCCATTTTGGTCTTTCTTTTTCATTTTTTTTAAAAGCTTTTTCTCATGGATCTGTTTTGTGGCTTTCTTCTATAAGGGTTTCAAGAGAATTTTTTTTTAAAATTAAATAAAAATCTTCCAAAATTTCTTTTGTTTCAATATCATTTTTTTCAATATTAATATTTATTGATTCATCCTTTCCTAAAAATTTATAATGGTTAGTTATTGGGCCTTTTTCAAAAGCAAATCATTTTATTTTTTCTTCATTTATAAAAAAATTAAAATTTTTTCTTTTTTTAAATCCCCTTTTTTCAAAATATTTTTTTAAATATTCTTGATAATAAATAAATCCTCCATAAATAAAATAAAGAATTTTATATTTTCAAACTTTGTTAAATTTCATATTTTCTTCACTAAAAAAACATAAAATGTCATATAAATCAATTAATCAGTCTTTCAAAATTAAAATATTTTTATCTTCTATTTCTTTATTCAAATTTATTTTTTTAATAGTTTCTTCTAATTTATTTTTTTCTATTTCTAAATCTTTAGAAATATAATCTTTAATTAATGAATCAAAATCATAATTCTTTAAACCTTCTTTATATTTTTTATTAATTGCTTTTATTTCTATTTTTTTTAATCAATCAATAAAATTCATTATCATTTCCCCGTGATTATTTATTATTCATCTAAATTTTCTTATCAATTTTTAACAAGTTATATATTCATTATAGTAAATTAAGATTTATAAGAAATAATATGATAAAAAAAAGTCTTTAAAATTAAGACTTTTTTTTATTATATTATTTCTTTATTTAATTTAAATTAATATTTTACTAACATTTCTCTGTAATTTTTTTTATCTGCAACAATTATTTTAGTATTTTTTACAAGACCAATTTCTTTTGCAATAGCACTAATTTTTTCATTGTTATCATAAATATTTTTGTTTTTGATTAATTTAACATTAATTCCATATTCAAGATTTAATTTATGTCTTAAATTTTTGCTAGTTGTTAGCCCAATAATATTTGCATTAGGTCTAAAAACTGATAATGCTTTTAATAATCTTCCTTTTTCAGAGATAGCAAAAATATATTTGGATTCATTTGTGAGTGAAGTTTGTGCTATAGAAAATGCAGATTCAGCATTACTTGAATCAACATGAGCATATCCGTCTTCAAAAGATGTAAGATAGTTATAGTTTCTTTCTGCTTCTAAAGCAATTTTTGACATTGTTTTTACGGTTTCTAATGGAAATTCTCCAGAAGCTGATTCTCCAGAAAGCATAACTGCATCTGTTCCTGATTGTACTGCATAATAAACATCAGTAACTTCTGCTCTTGTTGGTTTTGGATTATGAGTCATTGAATCTAACAATTGAGTTGCAATTATAATAGGAATTCTAGATGCTCTACATTTTTGAATTATTATTTTTTCAAAAAATGGAATTTTTTGAAATGGAATTTCAATTTCTAAATCACCACGTGCAAACATTATTCCATCTGAATTATTTATTATATTTGTAAGATTATCTATTGCTTTTAATGTTTCTATTTTTGAAATAATTTTTACATTTTTTCCATTAATTTTTGAAAGAAATTTTCTTACAGTAATAATATCTTCTTTAGTCATCACAAAAGAAAGAGCAATATAATCAATTCCTTTTTTTACTCCTCAAGTAATAAATTTTTTATCACTTTCTGCTAAAATGTTTAATCCTAAATCTAACCCAGGAATATTTACTGATTTTTTAGTTGAAATTTGATGAGAATTTAAAGCTTTAACTTCAATAATTTTTTTATCTTTTTCAACTTTTATAACCTCTAAAGTTAATTTGCCATCATCTATCATTATTTTTTCATGTATTTTTATTTTTTCAAAAAGCTTTTCATAGTCAATTGAAAATTCTCCATTTTTACCTATAAAATCAATTTTATTATTAATTTTTAAAATTTGGTTCATTTTAACGGGCATAATATCGTTTTCAATTTTATTAATTCTTATTTCAGGACCTTTTGTATCTAAAAGTATAGAAATTGGTAAATCAAGTTCATTTCTTATTTTAACGACATTATCAAATATTTTTTCATGATCTTCAATTGTTCCATGAGAAGTATTTAATCTAACAATATTTACACCAGCTTTAAACATTTTACGCATATCTTCTTCTTCTCTAAAACTTGGACCCGCTGTTGCAATAATTTTAGTTTTTTTTAATATTGTATTTTTTAATTTCATTTTTAATTTTTATTTCCTTTCATTAATTTATAAGTATTAAAAAGATCTTCTGAAATTTTTAATTTATTATTCACTGTTTTTTCAAAAGGTGTTGATATTAATTTATTATTTAAAACACTTACTGTTATTCCTGTTTTTCCTTTTAATAATTCTGATACTGCAAAAGAACCCAATTTGTAAGCATTTATTCTTTCGAAAGGAACGGGCTTTCCACCACGTTGTGTATGACCTAAAATTGTTGCTCTTGTTACTTTTTTGGTTTTTTCTTCAATTTTTTTTGCCAATTTATTTACATCATACATTAATTCAGTTACAAGAACTGTAACTTGATTTTGTCCATTTTTTAATACTTTTTCTACTTTGGAAATAATTTCATCTTCAGATATTTTTTTTTCTGGAATAGAAAGAACATCAATATCATTAGCAATTGCAGCTGAAAGTGCAAGTAAACCACAACCCTTTCCCATTACTTCAATTACTGCAATTCTTCCATGAGAAGTTATTGTATCTTTTACTTTATCTATTGATTCTACAATTGTATCTAAAGCCGTTAAATATCCAACAGTAAGATCATTAAATGCTATATCTCCATCAATTGTCCCTGGAATTCCTATTGTTTTTATACCCATTTGTGAGAGCTTATTTGCTCCTCTAAAAGAACCATCGCCACCTATAACTATTAATGCATCTATTCCTCTTGAATTTAAATTGTCTACTGCTTGTTGTCTATTTTTATCATTATCAAATTCTGGAAACCTTTTTGTAAAAATGAAAGTTCCTGATTTTACATCAATATCTTTTACATCTTCTTTTGATACTTTTTCAATTTTATTGTTATAAAGTCCTAAGTAACCTTCTTTTACAACAAAGGTTTCAAGATTTTCATTTAAAGCAACATTTACTGCTGCTTTAATAACCGTGTTCATCCCTGGTGCATCCCCACCAGAAGTTAAAATTGCAATTTTTTTTATCATCTTACTATTTTTATATTTTAATATTTAATGCTTCTTTTCCAGCGAATTTATGAACATCTTCAGAAATTCTTAATAATTGATTATATTTTGCAATTCTTTCTGAACGAGACATTGATCCTGTTTTAATTTGTTTTGAATTTAAACCAACAGCAAAATCAGCAATTGTTGTATCTTCCGTTTCTCCTGAACGATGTGAAACAATACTTGTGTATTTATTTTTTTTAGCAAGTTCAATTGTCTCAATTGTTTCTGTAATTGTTCCAATTTGATTTACTTTAATAAGAATTGAATTACAAATTTTTCTATTTATTCCTTCGGCCAATATTTCTTTATTTGTAACAAATATATCATCACCAACTATTTGTAATTTATTTCTAAATTTATCAGTAAATTTTTTAAATCCATCTCAATCTTGTTCTGCCATCCCATCTTCAATTGAAACAATTGGATATTTATTAATTAGATTTTCATAATAACTTATCATTTCATCTGAAGTTAATTTTTTATTTTCAGATTTTAATTCATATAATTTTGTTTCTTCATTATAAAATTCAGAAGAAGCAGGATCCATAGCAATAAAAACATCTTTTCCTGGCTCATAACCTGATTTTTTAATTGCATTTATGATGTAAGTTAATGGTTCTTCATTATTTTTAAAATTTGGAGCAAAACCACCTTCATCTCCCTTTTCAGTACTAAATCCATTTTCACTTAATAATGATGCTAAATTTTGAAAAATTTCAGCAGATCATCTTAATGCTCTTTTAAAAGAACGAGCACCAAGAGGGAAGATCATATATTCTTGAAAATCTACATTATTACTTGCATGCATACCACCATTTAAAACATTTAACATTGGTACTGGTAGTGATACTTCTTCATCGTTTGTAAGAAGATTAAAATATTTTCATAATGGAAGTTTTGAGTCTTTTGCTGCTGCTTTTGCTACGGCCATTGACACACTTAATATTGCATTTGCACCTAATTTACTTTTATTTTTTGTTCCATCTAAATTAATCATTTTTTCATCAATTTCTTTTTGATTTTTTACTTCCATCCCAATTAATTCTTTTGCAATTTTTTCATTAACGTGTTCTACTGCTTTTAAAACGCTTTTACCATTTCATTTTGTTTTATCATTATCTCTTAATTCTAACGCTTCTCTAGTTCCTGTTGAAGCACCAGAAGGAACAATTGCTCTTGCACAATTGCCATCTGTTGTTCAGATTTCAGATTCAATAGTTGGATTTCCTCTTGAATCGATTACTTGTCTTGCTATTATTTTTTTTATTTTAGACATTTTAAATTTCTCCTATTATTAAATTAAGCTTTATTATAATTTCCAAATAACTCAATTTTTTCTGCTACTATTGCTTTTGCAAAAGGAATTGCATATTTTCCTGTTATATTTTTAAGCATATAACCAGTTTCATTTAAATTAAGTTTTTCTTTATAATATTTTGCTATTCCTTGATTAAAAGCATTTTGAATTTCAGTATTTATATTTATTTTTGCTTCACCTGACATAATTGCTCTTTTTATTTGATCGTCAGGAATTCCTGAACCACCATGAAGAACTAATGGTAAATTAGTTTCTTTTGCATAAGTTTCCATTTCTGTAAAACCAAGTTTAGGTTCACCATGATAAAAACCATGTACTGAACCAAGAGAAGCAGCAAGCATTGAAATTCCTGTTTTTGACATTTTTATACATTCATCAAGAGAAGCATATCTTACTCCTCCTGTAATTCCATCTTCTGTTCCGCCTACCGTTCCCACTTCTGCTTCTACAGTAGCATTATGTTTTCTTGCATATTCTACAACTTCAATTGTATTTTTTACATTTTGTTCAATTGGTAATGTTGAACCATCATACATTACAGATGTAAAACCAGCATCAATTGCTTTTTTACAGCTTGCAATTGATTGACCATGGTCAAGATGTAAAATTACAGGAATAGTAATATTTAAATCTTTAATTAATCCTTTTACAAGATTTACTGCAACCGTTGGTCCGCCCATATATTTTAATGCGCCTTCTGAACAACCTAAAATTACTGGAGCTTTTTTTTCTTCGCACACTTCAAGTATAAATTTAGCTGATGTAGAATCATTTATATTGAATTGTGGTATTGCATATTTCCCTTTTTTAGCTTTTTGTATTACTTTTTCTACATTTTCTAACATAATAATCACGCCTTTATTTAAAAAACTAATTTCTAAGAAATTAGTTTTTCTTCTTTCATAACTTTTTCAATATTTTCAATTGCTGTTTTTTCATCACTGCCTTTTGCAGTAATTATTATTTCATCATCTTTTTTAATACTTAAACTCATAATTGATAATATTGATTTTAAATTAACTTCTTTGCCATTTAAAGTTTTTAATTTTATATCTGATTTATATTTACTTGCTTCTTTTACTAATATAGTTGCAGGTCTTGCATGTAATCCTATTGGATCAGTTATTTTTACTTTAATTTCCATCTTTTTTTTCCTCTTTTTTATCTTTTTCTTTTTTTTCTATTATTTTGAAGAGAACATCATCTTTTGTTACTTTTTGGCCAATTTTAGCAACCATTTCTATTTCGTAGCCCTCCATTGAATCATTAGTTGCAATTACTAATGTTTCTGAAGATTTTGCTTTTTTGAGTATTTCTCAATTAACTCTTGCTAATTTACTTTTTGGTTTTACTTTTTCTCCTTGCATGATTAACCTTAGAAAACCTTCGCCATTTAAAGCGACAGTATCAACGCCTATATGTAATAGTATTGAAGGTCCATATTTAGTTTTAATACCATAAGCATGACCTGTTCTAAAAGCGGCTTCTACTTTTCCTTTTATTGGTGAATAAATATAAGGAGAATTTATTTTTATTGCAATACCCTTTCCTATCATTTCTTGTGAAAAAGTTTCATCAGGAACTTTTTTAATATCTACAATTTTCCCATCTGCTGGTGAGTAAACAAGAATATCTTTTTCTTTTTTTTTCATAATTTTCATAAAAAAATAAAAATAAATAAGGGAACATAGAATTTTAAAAATAAAATCCTAATTTTAACCCAAATTAATTTTAATACTTTTCTTTTTTTAGAAGACAATTATTACTAATTTTTATTAATAAAATTAAATTTATAAAACACTTTTTTACTTTTATTATTTTCTTTATTTAGATTTTATATCTTCATTTAATAATTCATTAAACTCTCTTTTTTCTCTTTTATTTCTATTTAAAATTCTTATAAGAATAATTATGCCAATAATAATTATTAACATAATTATTATTGCTAATATTATTCAAACATAACTTGGAATTTTGGTTTTCTCTGTTTTAAATATTAAGAAGGATGAATCAATTCCTAAATCTTCTGTTAATATTATTTCTTCATCAATTGGCGTTGCTTTATCATTTATTGAAAGTTTTGTATTTTCTAGTGAATAAAATGTATAACTTGTCTCATCGTTTAATCCTGTTATTTCATAAGTGTATTCATTACCATTTTTTTCAATAAATTTTGATTGATATATATCGCCTTCGGAATTATCTTCAGAAATTAATCTTACATCAATTTCATTTTCATAATTTTTATAATCATTTTCTCACCCTTCTACAGTTATTGCATATTTTACAGATGTATCATTATATTCGACAATTTTAAAACCATTTTCTATAATATAAGCATTAGCAGTTGTAAAATTCCCTTCTGCGCCCAAATCATCTTCTATTAAAATTTCATTATCAATATCATTTATATTACTTCCAACAGCAAGTCATTCATTATCTATTGAAAAAATAGAATAATTAGTGCTAACATTTAAAGGTTTATTATTTTCAAGTTCTGTTATTTCATAAATATAAGTATTACTTTCTGAACCCGTGCTTACATAATTTGCAGTTGTTGAATAATTATTTCCTTCTATATCTTTTAGTGTCACATTTAATGGTGAAGAAGTATCAAAATCTTTATGTCTATTATTTATTAAACCTATTTGAAATTTTATTGAATAATCAGTTGAATCATTTAAAATTTCAAAACTATTTTCCACTATGTAAGGACTGTCAAAGTAAAAAACATTAGTGTCTATTGTAATATTTTTTACTACATTAGTAGGTCCTCCTAATGCTAGACGAGCCGTTGAATAAATATAATCAATTCTATAACTATAATATGTACCTGGTTCTATTGCACCATAAATATCAGGAATAACATAATAAAATCTAGTAAATTCACCCCCTATATCTTCTTCATATAATAAATTAGCATTAACACTAAACTTAGTAAAAGTTCCAGGTCAATTCTTCTGAATATGAAGATATAAACTGTCTTGAACAGTTCAATTGTCTGATATTAAAACACTAAAAACAACATCTTTATTAGAAGTTCTAAATACTACTATTTCTCCTTTGCCACTACTATTATTATCGCTTGCATAAGCATTATTAGTAGTACTTAAATCAAATGTAAGTTCATTTGTAACATCCAATTCTTCACTAATTAAAATTTGATCATCAAGAGCATCGCCATTATCTTCTATTGCTAAATTTGTATTATTTAAGGAATAAAAAGTGTATTCATTGCTATTAGTAATATCTAATCCTTCTATTCTATATCCATGTTCTACTTCATTATTATCTGTATCAATAATATGAGAGCTTATATGACTTGCAGTTACAGAAATTAATTCTTCATCATTATAAAGTGAAACATTTATAGGTTCAACTGTTCAATCACCTACAATAGTTAAAGTAAAAATTACAGAGTAAGTTTCTGCCTCTCAGCTGTTTATTTCAAAACCATTTTTTTCAATATAAGGATTATTTAAATCATTAACATCTTGTAAAGAAGAATTATTTTCATAATTAAAAGAATCTTTATTTTTAAAATAAAGATTATTGCCACCTCAAAAAAAAGTAAAAATTATAAAAAAAGAAAACAAAAAATATAAATTTTTTAATCTTATCACAAATAAATTATATAACATTCTTTATTTAGATTTTATATCTTCGTTTAATAATTCATTAAACTCTCTTTTTTCTCTTTTATTTCTATTTAAAATTCTTATAAGAATAATTATGCCAATAATAATTATTAACATAATTATTATTGCTAATATTATTCAAACATAACTTGGAATTTTGGTTTTCTCTGTTTTAAATATTAAGAAGGATGAATCAATTCCTAAATCTTCTGTTAATATTATTTCTTCATCAATTGGCGTTGCTTTATCATTTATTGAAAGTTTTGTATTTTCTAGTGAATAAAATGTATAACTTGTCTCATCGTTTAATCTCTGTTATTTCATAAGTGTATTCATTACCATTTTTTTCAATAAATTTTGATTGATATATATCACCTTCGGAATTATCTTCAGAAATTAATCTTACATCAATTTCATTTTCATAATTTTTATAATCATTTTCTCACCCTTCTACAGTTATTGCATATTTTACAGATGTATCATTATATTCAACAATTTTAAAACCATTTTCTATAATATAAGCATTAGCAGTTGTAAAATTCCCTTCTGCGCCCAAATCATCTTCTATTAAAATTTCATTATCAATATCATTTATATTACTTCCAACAGCAAGTCATTCATTATCTATTGAAAAAATAGAATAATTAGTGCTAACATTTAAAGGTTTATTATTTTCAAGTTCTGTTATTTCATAAATATAAGTATTACTTTCTGAACCCGTGCTTACATAATTTGCAGTTGTTGAATAATTATTTCCTTCTATATCTTTTAGTGTCACATTTAATGGTGAAGAAGTATCAAAATCTCCATTTTGATCATTTACTAAACCTATTTGAAATTTTATTGAATAATCAGTTGAATCATTTAAAATTTCAAAACTATTTTCCACTATGTAAGGACTCACAAAGGAAAAAGAATTATTGTCAATTGCAATAGATTTTACTACATTAGTAGATTCTCCTAATGCTAGATAAGCTGATGAGTAAATTGTATCAACAAAAAATTTATAATTTGTACCTGGTTCTATTGAATTGCTATCACCATCATTAATAACATAATAAAATTTAGTAAATTCACCCTCTAAATCTTCTTCATATAATAAATTAACATAAACACTAAACGTAAAAATATTTCCATTTAAATTACGCCGCAAAATAAGATGTAAATTGTCTTGAACGGCTCAGTTGTCTGATATCAAAATACTAAAAACAACATCTTTATTAGAAGTTCTAAATATTCCTATTTCTCCTTTACCGCTACTATTATTATCGCTGGTATAAGCATTATTATTAGTACTTAAATCAAATGTAAGTTCATTTGTAACATTCAATTCTTCGCTAAGTAAAATTTGATCATCAATAACATCACCATTATCTTCTATTGCTAAATTTGTATTATCTAAAGAATAAAAAGTGTATTCATTGCTATTAGTAATATCTAATCCTTCTATTCTATATCCATATTCTACTTCATTATTATCTGTATCAATAATATGAGAGCTTATATTGCTTGCGGTTACAGAAATTAATTCTTCATCATTATAAAGTGAAACATTTATAGGTTCAACTGTTCAATCACCTACAATAGTTAAAGTAAAAATTACAGAGTAAGTTTCTGCCTCTCAGCTGTTTATTTCAAAACCATTTTTTTCAATATAAGGATTATTTAAATCATTAACATCTTGTAAAGAAGAATTATTTTCATAATTAAAAGAATCTTTATTTTTAAAATAAAGATTACCGCTACCTCAAAAAAAAGTAAAAATTATAAAAAAAGAAAACAAAAAATATAAATTTTTTAATTTTACCATAAATAAATTATATAATATCCTTTATTTAGATTTTATATCTTCGTTTAATAATTCATTAAACTCTCTTTTTTCTCTTTTATTTCTATTTAAAATTCTTATAAGAATAATTATGCCAATAATAATTATTAACATAATTATTATTGCTAATATTATTCAAACATAACTTGGAATTTTGGTTTTCTCTGTTTTAAATATTAAGAAGGATGAATCAATTCCTAAATCTTCTGTTAATATTATTTCTTCATCGATTGGCGTTGCTTTATCATTTATTGAAAGTTTTGTATTTTCTAGTGAATAAAATGTATAACTTGTCTCCTCATTTAATCCTGTTATTTCATAAGTGTATTCATTACCATTTTTTTCAATAAATTTTGATTGATATATTTCACCTTCGGAATTATCTTCAGAAATTAATCTTACATCAATTTCATTTTCATAATTTTTATAATCATTTTCTCATCCTTCTACAGTTATTGTATATTTTACAGATGTATCATTATACTCAACAATTTTAAAACCTTCTTCTAAAATATAAGCATTAGCAGTTGTAAAATTCCCTTCTGCTCCCAAATCATCTTCTATTAAAATTTCATTATCAATATCATTTATATTACTTCCAACAGCAAGTCATTCATTATCTATTGAAAAAATAGAATAATTAGTGCTAATATTTAAAGGTTTATTATTTTCAAGTTCTGTTATTTCATAAATATAAGTATTACTTTCTGAACCCACGCTTACATAATTTGCAGTTGTTGAATAATTATTTCCTTCTATATCTTTTAGTGTCACATTTAATGGTGAAGAAGTGTCAAAATCTTTATGTTGATTATTTATTAAACCTATTTGAAATTTTATTGAATAATCAGTTGAATCATTTAAAATTTCAAAGCTATTTTCCACTATGTAAGGATTTTCAAAGGAAAAAGAATTATTGTCAACTGCAATATCTTTTACTACATTAGTAGATTCTCCTAATGCTAGACAAGCTGATGCATAAATTGTATCAACAAAAAATTTATAACTTGTGCCTGCTACTATATGACTAGTATTATCAGTAATAACATAATAAAATCTAGTAAATTCACCCTCTAAATCTTCTTCATATAATAAATTAGCATTAACATTAAACTTAGAAACAACTCCATTTAAATTACGCCGCAAAATAAGACGTAAACTGTCTTGAACAGCTCAATTGTCTGATATTAAAATGCTAAAAACAACATCTTTATTAGAAGTTCTAAATATTCCTACTTCTCCTTTACCACTACTATTATTATCACTAGTATAAGCATTATTAGTAGTACTTAAACTAAATGTAAGTTCATTTGTAACATTCAATTCTTCGCTAAGCAAAATTTGATCATCAATAGAATCGCCATTATCTTCTATTGCTAAATTTGTATTATCTAAAGAATAAAAAGTGTATTCATTGCTATTGGCAATATCTAATCCTTGTATTCTATATCCATATTCTACTTCATTATTATCTGTATCAATAACATGAGAGCTTATATTGTTTGCGGTTACAGAAATTAATTCTTCATCATTATAAAGTGAAACATTTATAGGTTTAACTATTCAATCACCTACAATAGTTAAAGTAAAAATTACAGAGGAAGTTTCTGCCTCTCAGCTGTTTATTTCAAAACCATTTTTTTCAATATAAGGATTATTTAAATCATTAACATCTTGTAAAGAAGAATTATTTTCATAATTAAAAGAATCTTTATTTTTAAAATAAAGATTACCGCTACCTCAAAAAAAAGTAAAAATTATAAAAAAAGAAAACAAAAAATATAAATTTTTTAATTTTACCATAAATAAATTATATAATATCCTTTATTTAGATTTTATATCTTCGTTTAATAATTCATTAAACTCTCTTTTTCTCTTTTATTTCTATTTAAAATTCTTATAAGAATAATTATGCCAATAATAATTATTAACATAATTATTATTGCTAATATTATTCAAACATAACTTGGAATTTTGGTTTTCTCTGTTTTAAATATTAAGAAGGATGAATCAATTCCTAAATCTTCTGTTAATATTATTTCTTCATCAATTGGCGTTGCTTTATCATTTATTGAAAGTTTTGTATTTTCTAGTGAATAAAATGTATAACTTGTCTCATCGTTTAATCCTGTTATTTCATAAGTGTATTCATTACCATTTTTTTCAATAAATTTTGATTGATATATATCACCTTCGGAATTATCTTCAGAAATTAATCTTACATCAATTTCATTTTCATAATTTTTATAATCATTTTCTCACCCTTCTACAGTTATTGCATATTTTACAGATGTATCATTATATTCAACAATTTTAAAACCATTTTCTATAATATAAGCATTAGCAGTTGTAAAATTCCCTTCTGCGCCCAAATCATCTTCTATTAAAATTTCATTATCAATATCATTTATATTACTTCCAACAGCAAGTCATTCATTATCTATTGAAAAAATAGAATAATTAGTGCTAACATTTAAAGGTTTATTATTTTCAAGTTCTGTTATTTCATAAATATAAGTATTACTTTCTGAACCCGTGCTTACATAATTTGCAGTTGTTGAATAATTATTTCCTTCTATATCTTTTAGTGTCACATTTAATGGTGAAGAAGCGTCAAAATCTGCATGGCTATTATTTATTAAACCTATTTGAAATTCTATTGAATAATCAGTTGAATCATTTAAAATTTCAAAACTATTATTTACTATATAAGGACTGTTATAGTAAAAAATATTAGTGTCTATTGTAATATTTTGTGCTACATTAGTAGATCCTCCTAATGCTAGATGAGCTGTTGAATAAATATACTCAATTCTATAATTATAATATGTACCTGGTTCTATTGCTCCAGAAGTATCATGAATAACATAATAAAATTTAGTAAATTCACCCCCTATATCTTCTTCATATAATAAATTAGCATAAACACTAAATCTAGAAACACTTCCACTTCAATGACGCTCAATATGAAGATATAAACTGTCTTGAACAGCTCAATTGTCTGATATTAAAACACTAAAAACAACATCTTTATTAGAAGTCCTTAATACTTCTATTTCTCCTTTGCCGCTACTATTATTATCACTAGTATAAGCATTATTAGTAGTGCTTAAATCAAATGTAAGTTCATTTGTAACATTCAATTCTTCGCTAAGTAAAATTTGATCATCAATAACATCATCATTATCTTCTATTGCTAAATTTGTATTATCTAAAGAATAAAAAGTGTATTCATTGCTATTAGTAATATCTAATCCTTCTATTCTATATCCATATTCTACTTCATTATTATCTGTATCAATAACATGAGAGCTTATATTGCTTGCAGTTACAGAAATTAATTCTTCATCATTATAAAGTGAAACATTTATAGGTTCAACTGTTCAATCACCTACAATAGTTAAAGTAAAAATTACAGAGTAAGTTTCTGCCTCTCAGCTGTTTATTTCAAAACCATTTTTTTCAATATAAGGATTATTTAAATCATTAACATCTTGTAAAGAAGAATTATTTTCATAATTAAAAGAATCTTTATTTTTAAAATAAAGATTACTGCTACCTCAAAAAAAAGTAAAAATTATAAAAAAAGAAAACAAAAAATATAAATTTTTTAATCTTATCATAACTAAATTATATAATATTTTTTATTATTTTGTTATAATTATTGTTTTTCTATATCTTTAATAAAATTAAGAAGTTATTTAGATTTTATATCTTCGTTTAATAATTCATTAAACTCTCTTTTTTCTCTTTTATTTCTATTTAAAATTCTTATAAGAATAATTATGCCAATAATAATTATTAACATAATTATTATTGCTAATATTATTCAAACATAATTTGGAATTTTGGTTTTCTCTGTTTTAAATATTAAGAAAGATGAATCAATTCCTAAATCTTCTGTTAATATTATTTCTTCATCAATTGGCGTTGCTTTATCATTTATTGAAAGTTTTGTATTTTCTAGTGAATAAAATGTATAACTTGTCTCATCGTTTAATCCTGTTATTTCATAAGTGTATTCATTACCATTTTTTTCAATAAATTTTGATTGATATATATCACCTTCAGAATTATCTTCAGAAATCAATCTTACATCAATTTCATTTTCATAATTTTTATAATCATTTTCTCATCCTTCTACAGTTATTGTATATTTTACAGATGTATCATTATACTCAATAATTTTAAAACCTTCTTCTAAAATATAAGCATTAGCAGTTGTAAAACTACCTTCTGCTCCCAAATCATCTTCTAATAAAATTTCATTATCAATATCATTTATATTACTTCCAACAGCAAGTCATTCATTATCTATTGAAAAAATAGAATAATTAGTGCTAACATTTAAAGGTTTATTATTTTCAAGTTCTGTTATTTCATAAATATAAGTATTACTTTCTGAACCCGCACTTACATAATTTGCAGTTGTTGAATAATTATTTCCTTCTATATCTTTTAATGTTACATTTAAGGATTTAGAAGGATCAAAATCTTTATGGCGATTATTTATTAAACCTATTTGAAATTTTATTGAATAATCAGTTGAATCATTTAAAATTTCAAAGCTATTTTCCACTATGTAAGGACTTTCAAAGTAAAAAGTATTAGTGTCTATTACAATATCTTTTACTACATTACTAGATTCTCTTAATGCTAGATAAGCTGGCGAATAAACATAATGAACCTTATAACTATAATATGTACCTGGTACTATATTATTATTATTATCAGTAATAACATAATAAAAATTAGTAAATTCACCCTCTAAATCTTCTTCATATAATAAATTAGCATAAACATTAAACCTAAGAACACTTCCAGTTCAATTACGCTGAATATTAATATATAATTTGTCTTGAACGGCTCAGTTGTCTGATATTAAAATGCTAAAAACAACATTTTTATTAGAAGTTATTAATATTTTTACTTCTCCTTGACCGTTATTAGCACTATCACTGGTATAAGCATTATTAGTAGTACTTAAATCAAATGTAAGTTCATTTGTAACATTCAATTCTTCGCTAAGTAAAATTTGATCATCAATAGAATCACCATTATCTTCTATTGCTAAATTTGTATTATCTAAAGAATAAAAAGTGTATTCATTGCTATTAGTAATATCTAATCCTTGTATTCTATATCCATATTCTACTTCATTATTGTCTGTATCAATAACATGAGAGCTTATATTGCTTGCAGTTACAGAAATTAATTCTTCATCATTATAAAGTGAAACATTTATAGGTTTAACTATTCAATCACCTACAATAGTTAAAGTAAAAATTACAGAGGAAGTTTCTGCTTCTCAACTTTTTATTTCAAAACCATTTTTTTCAATATAAGGATTATTTAAATCATTAACATCTTGTAAAGAAGAATTATTTTCATAATTAAAAGAATCTTTATTTTTAAAATAAAGATTACTGCTACCTCAAAAAAAAGTAAAAATTATAAAAAAAGAAAACAAAAAATATAAATTTTTTAATCTTATCATAAATAAATTATATAACATTCTTTATTTAGATTTTATATCTTCGTTTAATAATTCATTAAACTCTTCTCTTTCTCTTTTATTTCTGTTTAAAATTCTTATAAGAATAAAGATACCAATAATAATTATCAACATAATTATTATTGCTAATATTATTCAAACATAATTTGGAATTTTGGTTTTCTCTGTTTTAAATATTAAGAAGGATGAATCAATTCCTAAATCTTCTGTTAATATTATTTCTTCATCAACTGGTGCTGCTTTATCATTTATTGAAAGATTTGTATTTTCTAGTGAATAAAATGTATAACTTGTCTCATCATTTAATCCTGTTATTTCATAAGTGTATTCATTACCATTTTTTTCAATAAACTTTGATTTATATGTATTACCTTCAGCATTATCTTCAGAAATTAATTTTGCATAAATTTCATTTTCTTCATAATTTTTATAATCATTTTCTCATCCTTCTACAGTTATTGTATATTTTACAGATGTATCATTATATTCAACAATTTTAAAACCTTCTTCTAAAATATAAGCATTAGCAGTTTTAAAATTTCCATCACCATTTAATTGATCAGTAATTAAGATTTCTAAATCAATTGGATTTATATTACTTCCAACAGCAAGTCATTCATTATCTATTGAAAAAATAGAATAATTAGTGCTAACATTTAAAGGTTTATTATTTTCAAGTTCTGTTATTTCATAAATATAAGTATTACTTTCTGAACCCGCACTTACATAATTTGCAGTTGTTGAATAATTATTTCCTTCTATATCTTTTAGTGTCACATTTAATGGTGAAGAAGGATCAAAATCTCCAGAATCATTATTTACTACACTTATTTGAAATTTTATTGAATAATCAGTTAAATCATTTAAAATTTCAAAATTATTTTCTACTATGTAAGGACTTTCAAAATAAAAACTATTACCTCCTATTGGAATAGTTTTTATTGCTCTATTAGATTCTAATGCTAAGTAAGAAATTGAATAAATTTCTTTAAAATGATAAGTATAACTTTTACCTGCAACCATTGCACTAGCATCATTAGCATCAATAAAATAATAAAATTTATTAAATTCGCCCTCTAAATCTTCCTCAAATAAAAAATAACTGTATATACTAAAAGCAGAGGAAGTTTGAGACTTAACGCGACTTATATGAAGATATAATTTATCTTGAACAGCTCAGTTGTCTGATATTAAAAGACTAAAAACAACATATTGACTAGAGAAGTTCTTAATATTTCTATTTCTGCTTGACCATTACCATTATCACTAATATAAGCATTATTAGTAGTGCTTAAACTAAATGTAAGTTCATTTGTAACATTCAATTCTTCGCTAAGCAAAATTTGATCATCAATAGCATCACCATTATCTTCTATTGCTAAATTTGTATTATCTAAAGAATAAAAAGTGTATTCATTGCTATTAGTAATATCTAATCCTTCTATTCTATATCCATATTCTACTTCATTATTATCTGTATCAATAACATGAGAGCTTATATTGCTTGCAGTTACAGAAATTAATTCTTCATCATTATAAAGTGAAACATTTATAGGTTCAATTGTTCAATCACCTACAATAGTTAAAGTAAAAATTACAGAGTAAGTTTCTGCCTCTCAGCTGTTTATTTCAAAACCATTTTTTTCAATATAAGGATTATTTAAATCATTAACATCTTGTAAAGAAGAATTATTTTCATAATTAAAAGAATCTTTATTTTTAAAATAAAGATTATTGCCACCTCAAAAAAAAGTAAAAATTATAAAAAAAGAAAACAAAAAATATAAATTTTTTAATCTTATCACAAATAAATTATATAATATTTTTTATTTTTTTGTTATAATGATCATTTTTTGTATCTTTAATAAGATTAAGAAGTTATTTAGATTTTATATCTTCGTTTAATAATTCATTAAACTCTTCTCTCTCTCTTTTATTTCTATTTAAAATTCTTATAAGAATAAAGATACCAATAATAATTATTAACATAATTATTATTGCTAATATTATTCAAACATAACTTGGGATTTTTGTTTTCTCTGTTTTAAATATTAAGAAGGATGAATAAATTCCTAAATCTTCTTCTAAGATTATTTCTTCATCGATTGGCGTTGCTTTATCATTTATTGAAAGTTTTGTATTTTCTAGTGAATAAAATGTATAACTTGTCTCCTCATTTAATCCTGTTATTTCATAAGTGTATTCATTACCATTTTTTTCAATAAATTTTGATTGATATATTTCACCTTCGGAATTATCTTCAGAAATTAATCTTACATCAATTTCATTTTCATAATTTTTATAATCATTTTCTCACCCTTCTACAGTTATTGCATATTTTACAGATGTATCATTATATTCAACAATTTTAAAACCATTTTCTATAATATAAGCATTAGCAGTTGTAAAATTCCCTTCTGCGCCCAAATCATCTTCTATTAAAATTTCATTATCAATATCATTTATATTACTTCCAACAGCAAGTCATTCATTATCTATTGAAAAAATAGAATAATTAGTGCTAATATTTAAAGGTTTATTATTTTCAAGTTCTGTTATTTCATAAATATAAGTATTACTTTCTGAACCCACGCTTACATAATTTGCAGTTGTTGAATAATTATTTCCTTCTATATCTTTTAGTGTCACATTTAATGGTGAAGAAGTGTCAAAATCTTTATGTTGATTATTTATTAAACCTATTTGAAATTTTATTGAATAATCAGTTGAATCATTTAAAATTTCAAAGCTATTTTCCACTATGTAAGGATTTTCAAAGGAAAAAGAATTATTGTCAACTGCAATATCTTTTACTACATTAGTAGATTCTCCTAATGCTAGACAAGCTGATGCATAAATTGTATCAACAAAAAATTTATAACTTGTGCCTGCTACTATATGACTAGTATTATCAGTAATAACATAATAAAATCTAGTAAATTCACCCTCTAAATCTTCTTCATATAATAAATTAGCATTAACATTAAACTTAGAAACAACTCCATTTAAATTACGCCGCAAAATAAGACGTAAACTGTCTTGAACAGCTCAATTGTCTGATATTAAAATGCTAAAAACAACATCTTTATTAGAAGTTCTAAATATTCCTACTTCTCCTTTACCACTACTATTATTATCACTAGTATAAGCATTATTAGTAGTACTTAAACTAAATGTAAGTTCATTTGTAACATTCAATTCTTCGCTAAGCAAAATTTGATCATCAATAGAATCGCCATTATCTTCTATTGCTAAATTTGTATTATCTAAAGAATAAAAAGTGTATTCATTGCTATTGGCAATATCTAATCCTTGTATTCTATATCCATATTCTACTTCATTATTATCTGTATCAATAACATGAGAGCTTATATTGTTTGCGGTTACAGAAATTAATTCTTCATCATTATAAAGTGAAACATTTATAGGTTTAACTATTCAATCACCTACAATAGTTAAAGTAAAAATTACAGAGGAAGTTTCTGCCTCTCAGCTGTTTATTTCAAAACCATTTTTTTCAATATAAGGATTATTTAAATCATTAACATCTTGTAAAGAAGAATTATTTTCATAATTAAAAGAATCTTTATTTTTAAAATAAAGATTACCGCTACCTCAAAAAAAAGTAAAAATTATAAAAAAAGAAAACAAAAAATATAAATTCTTTAATCTTATCATAAATAAATTATATAATATTTTTTATTTTTTTGTTATAATTATTGTTTTTTGTATCTTTAATAAGATTAAGAATTTATTTAGATTTTATATCTTCGTTTAATAATTCATTAAATTCTTTTTTCTCTTTTATTTCTATTTAAAATTCTTATAAGAATAAAGATACCAATAATAAAAGGATGAATCAATTCCTAAATTTTCTTCTAATATTATTTCTTCATCAATTGGATTTGTTCTATCGTTTATTGAAAGTTTTGTATTTTCTAGTGAATAAAATGTATAACTTGTCTCATCATTTAATCCTTTTATTTCATAAGTGTATTCATTACCATTTTTTTCAATAAATTTTGATTTATATATATATATATATATTACCTTCAGGATTATTTTGATAATTAAAAGAATCTTTATTTTTAAAATAAAGATTCCCAACACTTCTTAAAAAAGAAAAAAAATAGAAAATTTTTTTAATTTTATACAAAACATATTTATATTTTATGAATATATTATTTAATAATAAGAAATATTATTTTCTTTAAAAAATTTATCAATTAAATTGCTTACTTCTTTTTCTGTTTCGGAATCTAAAATTTGTTCTAATATTTTTTCGCTTTCCTTTTTGCTAATTTTTGAAAAAATTCTACGTATTTTCAAGATAAACGAAGCAGACATAGAAAATTCATCTAATCCCATAGCAATAAATATAGGTATCAGTTTTGTTTCTCTTGCAAGTTCACCACAAATTGCAGTTCACTTATTATTTTCATGAGAAGTTTTGATTATCTTATAAATCATTCTTAAAATTGTAGGATTTAAAGGTTGATATAAATAAGCAACTTTTTCTGATAATCTATCTACTGCAAAAGTATATTGAATTAAATCATTTGTTCCAATTGAAAAAAAATCTACATATTTTATAAATTTGTCAGCAAGCTCAACAACTGACGGTACTTCTACCATCATACCAATCTGATATTTATTTATTTTTTGTCCTTCTTTAATTAATTCATTTTCAGTATTTTTTATTATTTTTTTGACTTCTTTTAATTCATCGATTGTTGCAATCATTGGAAGATTAATTGCAAGATTTCCAAATTTTGATGCACGCAATAATGCACGAATTTGTGTAATAAAAATATCCTTTTTGTCTAAGCTTAATCTTATAGCACGATAACCTAAAAAAGGATTTTCTTCTTTTGGAAAATTAAAATATTTTAATTTTTTATCTCCTCCAATATCTAATGTTCTAATAACAACTGTTTCATTATTTATATTTACTGTTTCAAGGATTTTTTTATATACATTAAATTGTTCTTCTTCTGTTGGTCATTTATCTGAGTTCATATATAAAAATTCTGTACGAAATAAACCAACACCATCAATATTTAATTTTTTATAATTGTTTAAATCTTCTAAATTTCCAATATTTACAGCTATTTTTGTTTTTCAATTATCTTTTGTAGTGGGACTTATATTTATAAATTTATCTTCTTCTTTTTTTATTTCTTCATATTTATTTTTTTTTGCTTCAAAATTTTCAATTTCTTCCTTCTGGGGATCTAAAATTAAAATTCCATCTTTTGCATTTAATAGTACTTTTTCATTATTTTTTATTAAATTGATATTTTTTCCAATTCCAGAAATTGCCGGAATTCCTAAAGTTCGAGCAATAATTGCTGAATGTGAAGTGGTTCCTCCAATTTCTGTGACAAAACCTTTTACAAATCTAGAATCTAATTGTGAAATTTCAGAAGGCGTTAAATCGCGGGCTATAATTATTGTTTCTTCACTTATAAGAGAAAGATCTCTTATTTCAATTCCTTCTAATATTTTTATTAAACGATTTGAAACATCGGTTATATCAAGAACTCTTTCTCTCATATATTCATTATCTATTGTTTCAAAAATTTTTTTAATTTCATCACTTGCTTTTTTAAAAGCAAAACTTGCACTTTTATTATTATTTATAATTATTTCTTTTGTTTTTTCAAAAAGCTCAGGGTCATTTAAAATTTCTAAGTGTGCATCAAAAATTTTTGCTTCTTCTTCATTAAGTTTTTTTTCAACATTTTTTTTAATTTTTATAATCTGTGAATTTGCTTCTTTAATTGCATTATTTAATTTTTTTATTTCATTTTTACTATCTCTTGTATTTTCTTCTTTTATTTTTATATTTTCTTCTTTTAATAAAAAAGATTTACCAATGGAAAAACCAGAAGATATACTTATTCCTTTAATTATTTTCATTTTTTAATTTATTCCTTCTGTTTATAGATTAATATTTAATCTTTTCTAATTATAAATCTAAATCTTTATTAATTAATTCTTTAAATAATTTATTTTACATTAGATTTATTTATATATTTATTGTATAAATAAGTTAAGTTTTATTCAAAAAAAGGAGTTTTTAATGATTGATTTTAAAATAAAGGATTCAAATTTAGAAAAAGAAATAATTGAAAATAAAAATCTTATTGAGCAAGCGCATGATTCACTTTGAAATAAAAAAGGCATTGGTAATGAAATGTTGGGCTGACTTGATTTTCCTGATAATTTTAATTTAAATGAAGTAAATGAAATAAATGAAAAAGTCAAAAAAATTAAAAATCTTGGAATTGATACACTTTTAGTAATCGGTATAGGAGGATCATATTTAGGATCAAAAGCAGCTATTGATTTTTTAAAAGGTAGTTTAAATATTGATGAAAAAATTTATTTTGCCGGAATAAATGTTTCTGACTCTTATATAAAACAATTAGAAAATAAATTAAAAAACAAAAATTGAGCAATTTGTGTAATTTCTAAATCTGGAACAACATTAGAACCAGCAATTTCATTTAGATATTTTAAAAATCTGCTTTTAAAAAAAGTTGGTGAAACAAAATTAAAAGATTTAATTGTTGTGGTTACAGATAAAGAAAAAGGCATTTTAAAAAATCTAGCTGATATAAAAGGATATCAAACATTTTCAATTCCAGATGACATAGGAGGGAGATTTTCTGTCTTAACAGCAGTTGGATTATTTCCGATGTCTTTTGCAGGAATTGACATCTTAAAATTTCTAGAAGGTACAAAAAAAGCAAGAAAAGAATTTAGCAATAATGATATCAAAAATAATTTAGCCTATAAATATGCATTGGGAAGATTTTTGCTTTTTAGTAAAAGAAAAAAAGTTTTAGAAATATTCACAACTTATGATCCAGATTTTATGATGCTTTCAGAATGATTAAAACAACTTTTTGCTGAATCAGAAGGGAAAAATAATAAAGGAATTTTTCCCACATCTGTTACTTATTCGAGAGATCTTCATTCTCTTGGTCAATTTATTCAAGATGGAAATAAAGTTTTTTTTGAAACAACTTTATTTTTATTAGAAGATAAAAAAGTATTTTTAAATAATGATGTGGAAAATTTAGATAAATTAAATTATTTAAATAAAAAATCCTTTGCAGAAATAAACAGAGTTATTTTAAATTCTGTAATTGAATCACATGCAAATAATGCAAAAATTCCTAATTTTTTAATTTTTATAAATGAAAGAAATGAAGAAACACTTGGATATTTATTATTTTTCTTTTTTATCTCTGTTTCAATTTCTGGTTATTTATTAAGAATAAATCCATTTGATCAGCCGGGTGTTGAAATTTATAAGAAAAATATGTTTACAAGTTTAGGGAAAATTAGTTAATTTTTAATTTGATTTCTGTTTTTTAAATATAATAAAACGTTTTATTAAGTTTGCAATAATAAATATTATTGATAATAAAAACTCTATTTCACCTATTCTTAAAAAAGTTTCTCCATCATTTTTTTGGGTAGCCATTATTTCAAGACTTCAAAACAAAATACAACAATTTATAATGAATATAAACATTAAATAAATAAAAGAATTATTTTTGCTTATTAATAGTCCACCTATATTTATTAATAAAAAACTAAAAAATGATGAAAATATAATTAAACCAAAATTTCTATTATAAGAATCACTTTTTGTTCCATTTTCATTATATTTATATTCAGATGTCGAAATATAAAATATAATCATAAGAATCATAAAAAAATAAATCAAATTGAGTAAATTATTATAACTTTAGGTATTGTATTTTTATAAGGACTGTTAATATTAATTTCAGCTCTTTTTAAATATGAATAAAGGTAATTTAAAATAAAACTTATATATATGTTAAACATAATTATAATTACTGTTCATTTATTAAATAATATAATCTTATCTGAAATTTCAAATACATCAACCAATATTTCTTTAAATACAAAATATATAGGTACAAATAATAAAAATAGACCAAAGATTAGTATTAAATTTTTAAAACAAAATGTCTTTTTTAAATAAAAATAAATCATGTAAAAAAGAGTTACATTTTCTTTATGTTTTTCCATCAAATTAATTATATTTAAATAAAAAATATTTAATTTCAAATTTCTAAGCAAATATCTATTAATTCTTTTCTTCTGTTTAAAATTTCATCTTTATTTCATTTTTCTAATTTTGAAATTTCTCTATTCATTTTAATGATGCTATTTGAAAAATGTGCTTTTTTTATACTAAAAGGATTATTTGACATTTCACTGTTTTCTCCAGTTATTGTTAAATTTCCTAATGAATTTTTATATTTTTCATGAATTGAGTTTCAATCATCGCCTAAATCTTTTTTTCATTCAACACTATCCTCAATTTTTTGCGGCAAAATATGCTCAATTGTAAATTTATCTTTATCATTATGATAATTAATATTTTCATTGCTTTTTTTATCGTATTTATTTAATTCTATTCTTCAAAGAATTCCTTTTAAAATATCGCTAGGAATTGTTTCATAAATATTATTAAAATTTAAACCTTCAATAAAATCATTGTTATTTGGTAATAAATCCTTAAATTTTTCTTTTATATCATTATAAGATCTTATTTTTATTTTATTTACGTTTCTTGTAATTAATCTAGTACCTTTTTGTACAGATTCTCTTTTTACAATTAGTTTTTCAATATATAAAACAGCTTTCTTAAAATCTTCATTTATATTTTTAATATTAAAGTATTCTAAATCTTCTATAGATAAATTATCTTTATACATTAGTTGTGCAATTATAGGGAAAAACTGAGACCCTGTAAATAATTTATTAAATATCATAAGTGAAATTTCAAAGTTTTCAAAATTATATTTTTTATTAATATTTTCATATTTTTTTAAATTTTTTTTCATTAAAAGAAATTTATGTAAATCATTAATAGATTTTTCAATATCTTTATTTGTTTTTAAATAATTAAATTCTTTTTCTGCAATTTCCTTAAATTTATCATATAAATCTTGTGGATCTTTTTCCTTAGGTAATGAAAAATTATAATTATTTTCACTTATTAAAGATTTAAAAATAATATATTCTTTTATTAATTTTATAAATTCTTTTGTTTTTTCGCCTTTTCAAGAAATTGTTTCTGGAAGAATTTTTTCAAAAAAAAGTTTTATTTTATAATTCGTTTTTTTATTTAAATTTTCATCATTGTTTTTTATTTTATCGGTATAAATGAAATAAAAATTTTTTATTAAATCAACCGCTTGTAATATTGTTCCTCTAGAATTTAAGGTTTCAAAAATTTTTAATTCATCATCATTTTTCATTAATTTAATTTTAATTATTCATATTTTTTTAAAAATTTTTAAAAATGAATATGTATCAAATTCAATATTTTTATTAAAAAAATTATCAATTAATTTTCTAAAAGTAAAATAATTTTTATGAAATTGACTTAAATTTTTTATTTTTTTATTTGGAATTGTATTAATATTAATTTTTTTTTCAAATATTAATTTAAATTTTTCTTCATTTATAAGATCCTTAATTTTAAGTCTTATATTTTTATCGGCATCTTCTTTTAGATAAATATAATTTTCAAGTTCCTCCTCAATTTCCTTATCATGATTATTTTCCTTGTATGCTCTTTTAAAATAATCATCATATAATGCTTTAAAAAATAAAAGTAAAGTTGTTATTCTTTGTTGCCCATCAATTAATCATTTATCTTCATTTTCATCACTTTTAATAAGTATATTTCCTAAATAAAGTGTTTCACTAGAATTTTCGCTCATAACTAAATTTTCAAAATCTTTAAATAATTTTTCTGTATTATTTTCATCTCATACATATTTTCTTTGATAGCTAGGAACTTTGTAAATATTACCATTTGTAAAAAATGAACTTAATGTTCTTCTTTCTACACTATTATCATTATTCATTTTGTATATCCTTAATTTAATTATTTTATATAAGTTAATTACATCACAAATTAAATTAAATTAAAACAAATATAATTAATTAATTATTATATTTTTTAAATATATTACTTACTTCTTTATATGTATTGCAATTTTTAAAATCATTTTTTATTTCATTAAATAAATCTGTAGAATAATCTGATTCTTTTATTTTAATCAAAATATTTGTATTAAAAGGTAATATTATTCAAGAATAATCATAATCTTTATAAGATATGACTTGTGGTAAAAAATCATTTGAAATTTTAGGAGCGACCAAAACAGAGTAATGATAACCTACTTTTTTTAAGTGATCTGTTATTGAATTTAATTCATGTTTTACTTGCCTTTTTATTTGTAAAGTTGGTTCTATTAGAATTTCTTGATTTTTAAAAATTGCATCTGACCTTCCTCCGCTTGCAAATCTTTGAGGAATTAAATTTGATGTTAAATAAGTATTAATACTTTCTTTGAAATTATTTGTTAATTCTTCATCTGAAATTTTATTTATATTTAAAATTTCTTCTTTATAAAATAATTTGAAAAAAAATAAATTTATTATAAATTCAAAAATTGTAGGAGCATCTAAGATTCCATTTATATGTTGATTTTCATTACCAAGTTTTATTAATTTTTTGTTAATTATTTTTTCATCTTCGAGTGAAATAATTTCAAAAAAATTATTATAAAAATTTTCATTATAATATTCATTTATTATTTCTCTAACAGAAATATCATTGTTATCTTTATTTTTTATATTTAAATTTTTAAATTTTTCTATTATGTTTTTATCGTCAAGTTTTATTTTTAAAATTTCATAATAATTATTTTTTAAATCATTTATATATTCTTCACATTTTGGATTTATAGAAATTTTATCTTCTTTAATTAAAAAAAAGTTTGTATTAATGAGATATTTTCAAATTAAATTTCCATAATCGCCTTTTTTATTTTCAAAATAAAAATTTTCTATTAAATAATTAAAATTCATATTTTTTATTAAATCAAAATATTTTTGTTTATCTTTTTTTTCATAATCTAAAATAAATTTATATAAATCACTATCTTTTAATTGAAAAATTTTTTTAAATGTTTTTGGGAAAATACTTATTTTTTTTAAATCTCTAAGTTTCATATATTCATTTATAAGAATGTAAAGTTTATTTAAAACTATTTCTTGATTATTTTTTTTAGATAAAACATTTCTTGCTAATTCTTCTATTAATTCATTTTTTTTATTTTGAAATTTTTTTATTTCTAAATCTTTTTTAGATTCTGGATTTCCTGATTTAAATTTAAAATAGATATTAATATAATCATCTAACGAAATCTGTTCTAAATAATTTTGTATTTTCTCTTTATTTAATTTAAAAATTTTATCTATAAATTCCTTTTTTGTGTATTTTTCTTCTTCTGCAAAATTTAAAGCACAAAAAAAGGGATTGTTAATAATTTCATTTTCTGGATATTTTTTTATTAAATAAAGAATTAAAACATTTTCCAAATATGTTCTTCCATTAAATATTTTTTTATCTCCATTTTCTAATATTTTTTTTGTAAGATTTGTAACTTCGATTTCCTTATTTTTGTTTTCGAAATATAAAGGAAAACCATTTTTAAAAAAAGTTAATTCTCTTTTTATATTTGTTTCCTTCTTTTCTATTTCGTAAACTTCATTTTTTAAAAATTCTTTATTTATTTTTTCTATATTATTTATTTTGATTCCTATTAAATTTTGAAAAGACAAAGCTGCTGCAAAATAAAAATTTAAATAATTAACTCTTTTATGTTCGCTTTGGCCAAATTTTATTGCTATCAATTTCATAATAAAATCTCTATTTCCTTTAATGCTTTTTTCTTTTTTTGATAATTTGAATTTGCATAATTTAAATTATTTAATTCTTTTTTGCTTAATTTAGATTTATTTTTATTTATAAATTCCTTGAGAATTTTATTTTCTTTTTCTTTGGCAAAAAGAAAATTAGAAAGAACCCATTTCCCTTTCTTTTCTGTAATTTTTTCTAATAAATTTATAAGTTTTATTTCATTATTTTTAGTTCAACATTTATTATAAGTTTTATTTGCGAGCAAATATGGAGGATCAAAATAAAATAGTTTTCCTTCTAGAGATTCATTTTTTTCAATAATTTTATTTATTAAATTTTCAAAATCATCATTTTTAAAAATAATATTTTTATTTTTTAAATTTTTTTTAAAAGATAAAATTTTATTTTCAATATAAATTGAATTTAAATATTTTCCTGGAGGAATGTTAAATTCATTCTTTGAATTAAATCTAATTTGATGATTAAAGCCATAAAGTATAAGAATAAGTAGAATTTTTTCTGGCCGACTCTCTCTCTCTCTCTCTCTCTCTCTCTCTTCTTTATTTCTTTTCTTATTTTTTTCTTTCATAATTTTATTGTATTTTTCTTTTAATTGATTATATGCATCTTTATCTATTGTTTTATTTTTTATAATATTTGATTCACATAATGTTTTTTTAAAATCATTTATTAAAGTTTTTTCACTATATTTATTTATGTATTTTAATAAATCAATAATTACTTTTTCTTTATCATTTACTATTATTTTTTTTAAGTTTTTAAAATTATCATTTGATATTGAAGAAAAAACAATCCCTGATCCTGTAAAAACATCTATAAATTCTTTAATATCATTTTGCTCACTAAATTTATTTATAAGAATATTTATTATTCTATATTTATTTCCTAAGTAATTAAAAATTGGTCTGTTAAATTCTCTTAATTCTTTTCTATTTATTGATTTTTCATAAAAATTTTTATCTAGTTCTGTAGCAATAAAATTTCTATTTTCTTTTTTTGCAACAATACTTATTTCACCTGAACCACTGAATGGATCATAAATTAATTCTTTTTTATTTGTATGAATTTTAATTAAATCAGAAATTAAGTTTTCTGGTTTTTGATTAGGATGAAATCTATCTCTTCCGCTTTTTGAAGAGTGAATAAACTCTGGTTTTAAATAATATTTATCATTTTCCTTATTAAATGTTCAAGTATTTTTGCCTTTTTTTACGGCTCATATAATATATTCTGCATCAATTACATATCTTCTTTCCACATTTCTTGGCATCGGATTTGGTTTTATTCATCTTATTAAATCTTTTACTATAAAATCATTTTTCTCAAGCTCTTTTGCTATTTTACCCATATTTTTTCAATCATTAAAAATTAAAATAGTTCCACCAGATTTAATTATTTTAGAAGCATTTTTTATTCATTTTGTTTGATTGAATTTATTATCTCATTTTCCAAAATCAATTGATTGTCTTCCCATTGTATTAAAATTATTTTTTCTACTTATGTTATAAGGGGGATCTGTAATTATTGCATCAACAATAATTTTTTCTTTTTCAAGTTCTTTCATAAACTTGATTGCATCTTTTTGATAAATTTCATTTGCTATATCAGTATTGTTCATTTTTAAATCATCATATATTATAAATTAAAAATTTTATATTTATATTATGTTTAAAATATGAAAAATTAATTATTTTTTTGTTTTGATACAGATTTTTTACTAATTTGTTTTTTCCTTGAAGAAGTTTTATTTTTTTGCACTTTTTTATTAATTCTTTCTCCTGCTAAATTATTAATTTCTCTATCTATTTTTTTTTCTTTATTTTTGTTTATTATTTTTAGAACTAATAAAATACCTATAAAAATAATTATAATTAGAAAAATTATTAAAATTATTCAAACATAATTTGGAATTTTGCTTTCATATGTTTTAAAAAATAATAAATTTGGATTAACGAATAATTCATCAGTAAGTATTATTTGATCATCAATTTCTTCAGAACTACTTCCAATTGCAAGTCCGCTGTTATCTAAAGAATAAAAAGTATAATCAGTATTATCATTTAAATTTGTAACTTTATATGTATATTTATTATTTTCCTCATCAGAATCTACAAGATGTGATGAATATGTTTTTGTTTCTGTTAAATTATTGTTAATTTTAGGGGATGCTAAATTATTTTCATTTAATGTTAATGTAACATCAATATTTTCATTTGGTTTTTTATTATAAACATTAATTGTATAAGTTACAGTTGTTTCTGTATAATTTATAATTTCAAAGCCACTATTAGCACCAGTTTCAATATACGGGTTAGTATTCGATGTTACAAAATTTCCTTCTGCTTCCAGATCATCATTTATTAAAATTTCATTATCAATTTCATTTAAACCGCTTCCAACAGCAAGTCCTGTATCATTTAGAGAAATAATTTCATAACTTGTTCCCTCTTCAAGGTCTGTTATTTCATAAACATAATTATTTCCAGAGCTTTCTTCTTCGATATAATTTGCTGTTTTATTTATTGAATTTCCTAAGGAATCATTTATTGTTACATTTAAAGAAATAGAAGGATCAAAACTATTTTCTTCATCCTCTATTACAGTTATTTGAAATTTTACAGAATTTGATGTTGTATCTAAAATTTCAAATCCTTTTTCTTCAATGTAAGGATCATCATTTAAAGTATTAAAACTTCCATCAGCGCCCAAATCATCGCTTATTAAAATTTCATTATCAATTTCATTTAAACCGCTTCCAACAGCAAGTCCTGTATCATTTAGAGAAATAATTTCGTAATTTGTTCCTTCTTCAAGGCCTGTTATTTCATAAACATAATTATTTCCAGAGCTTTCTTCTTCGATATAATTTGCTGTTTTATTTATTGAATTTCCTAAGGAATCATTTATTGTTACATTTAAAGAAATAGAAGGATCAAAACTATTTTCTTCATCCTCTATTACAGTTATTTGAAATTTTACAGAATTTGATGTTGTATCTAAAATTTCAAATCCCTTTTCTTCTATGTAAGATTTCTCTTCTCGAATTGTTTTAAAATGACCATCTGAATTTAAACCACCGTTTTCATATGTATCATTAATTGAAATTGAAGAATCATTTTCATAGCAAGGATTAAGAACAGAGAGATTTGTGTTATCTAAAGAAAGAATTTCATAATTTGTATCAGAAGTTAAACCATTTATTTCATAAACATATGTATTATCTTCTTCTCCAATACCTATATAATTAGCTTTAGTATTAATTATAAAATCATTATCAATATTATTTAAAGTCACGTTAAAAGAACTGTTTTCGAAATCATAACTTTCTTCATAATCATTTATTGCTTTAATTTGAAATTGAACTGAATTTTCTGTTGTTTTTATAATTTTAAATCCATTTTTTCCAACAATATAAGGATTAAAAGTATTTTGTTTAAAATCATTATTAGTTATTTTTAAATCATCATAAAATCTAATATTATTAAGTGGTTCATCATAATAATTATCTATTGAAAGAATATTGTCTTCAATTTTATATAATCAATATTGGTCATCTTTGAAAAATTCTATATTTATTTCAAAAATATATTCATAAATAGAATTTAAATCTAATTCTTCTTCTGTTGGCATATTGATACATGGAAATTCATAATCAGCAACTCCAATATTATTTGAACCATTTGGTCTATCGCCTATTCCAATTTTAATAAAACTATCATTACTTATTAAATTTTCATAAAAATCATGATTTTCATTTTCATGTATTATAAGTCCAAAATTTATACTATTTTCTTTTTGATTTGGATATCAATTTATTGGTATTCCACTTTCTATATAAGAATATTCATTTGTCATTAATTTATTATTATTTAACGAAAAAAATATTTGTGTAAAAAAAATATTAGGTAAAATTATTAAAATAAAAAAAATTCTCTTCAAATTATAATAATTATAACTTTTTTTAAAAAATAAAATTATTTAATAGAATCAAAATTAATATTTAAACATTGCTACTAAATGATATTTTTCTATTATTAATTAAATAAATATCATAATAATTTTTATTATTTAAATTTGCAATTTTATATTTATATTTATTAATTTACATCTTATAAAAATTATTATATTTAATAAATGTGTTTTTTTATTTCAAATTATTTTCATTATAAGATGTAAATTTATAATGAAAAATTATATTTTTATAACTTATAATTTTCTAAATTAAGTTTAGTATAAGCTTCAATTTAATAAATAATATTTATTTTAAAAAATTTATAATTATTTTTTTGAGTTTTTTTATTTCATAAACATAATTATTTTCAGAATTACCTACCCAAAATAATTTTTTTTATTTTTTTTATTTTTTTTATTTTTAATTACTTTTTTGTTAATTCTTTCTCCTGCTAAATTATTAATTTCTCTATCTATTTTTTTTTCTTTATTTTTATTTATTGTTCTTAGAAGTAATAAAATACCTATAAAAATAATTATAATTAGAAAAATTATTAAAATTATTCAAACATAATTTGGAATTTTGCTTTCATATGTTTTAAAAAATAATAAATTTGGATTAACGAATAATTCATCAGTAAGTATTATTTGATCATCAATTTCTTCAGAACTACTTCCAATTGCAAGTCCACTGTTATCTAAAGAATAAAAAGTATAATCAGTATTATCATTTAAATTTGTAACTTCATATGTATATTTATTATTTTCCTCATCAGAATCTATAAGATGTGATGAGTATGTTTTTGTTTCTGTTAAATTATTGTTAATTTTAGGGGATATTAAATTATTTTCATTTAATGTTAATGTAACATCAATATTTTCATTTGGTTTTTTATTATAAACAGTAATTGTATAAGTTACAGTTGTTTCTGTATAACTTATAATTTCAAAGCCACTATTAGTACCGGTCTCAATATATGGATTATTATTCAATGTTATAAAATTTCCTTCTGCTCCCAAATCATCTTTTATTAAAATTTCATTATCAATTTCATTTAAATTGTTTCCAACAGCAAGTCCAGTATTATTTAAAGAAATAATTTCATAACTTGTTCCTTCTTCAAGGCCTGTTATTTCATAAACATAATTATTTCCAGAGCTTTCTTCTTCGATATAATTTGCTGTTTTATTTATTGAATTCCCTAGAGAATCATTTATTGTTACATTTAATGAATTTTTTGGATCAAAACTAATATCTTTATTTTCAATTACAGCTATTTGAAATTCTACTGAATTTTCTGTTGTAGTTAAAATATCAAATCCTCTTTCTTCAATGTAAGGATTATTTTCATTAATTGTATAAAAAGAACCATTTGAATTTAAACCTCCATTTTCAAAAGAATCACTAATTGAAATTGAAGAGTCATTCTCATAATATGGACTAAGTGCAGAAAGATTTGTATTATCTAAAGAAAGAATTTCATAATTTGTATTAGGAGTTAAACCATTTATTTCATAAATATATGTATTTTTTTCTTCTCCAGTTCCTACATAAATGGCGGTTGTATTTATTTCTTCGCCACTATCAATATTATTTAATTTTATATTAAAAGTGCTGTTTTCAAAATCATAATTTTCTTCATAATCATTTATTGCTTTAATTTGAAATTGAACTGAATTTACATTCGTATTTAAAATTTCAAATCCACTTTTTCCTACAATATAAGGATTAAAAATTGTTGTTTGGAAATCTCTATTAATTACCCCAAAATCTGAAAAATAAAGTTCTTCAGTAGGTACATTGTAATAACTATCTACTGCAAGAATATTAGATTTTATATAATTTAAAGAATATGTACTATCATATTCTCAATTTGTATAAGGACTATCATAGTTTTCTAATGCAAAATCACCCATATCTATCTCAAAAATATATTTATAATTATCAACTGGATTCACTGGCATATTAATACATTCAAAAGTAGAATAAGCAGAAACTGCAGTTATTTCATCTACGTAGTAATCAATTATATACATGCTAATACCATCTTCATTTTTTACTTTTGTAAAAAAATCATGACTATCATTGTCATGTATTGAAAGTTCAAAATTTATGCTATCTTCTTCTTCATTTGGATACCAAATTATTGGTCCGCTCTCTATATAAGGATTTTGTTCTTCTGTAACTAAAATAGAATTATTTTTTGATAAATAATTACATTCTACATTTTTATTTAAAAAAATAAAATTTTGTAAAAAAAATATTATTGGTAAAAAAATAATTACAAGTAAATTTTTTTTCATAATATATAAATTATATTATTTTTAAAATAAATAAAAACATTTATTATACAATTTAAATTAAAAATAAAAAAATAAACTTTTTTATTTTAAAAAAAACTATAAATAATTAATTTTATAGTGATAATTATATTTATGTAATTTAGAATTTCAAAACTGTTATTATTAACAGTTTTGAAATGTAATGATTATTATTTAATGTTACAAAAATAACTTTTTTAAATCACTACTTATTAAAATTTTATTTAAATTATTTTTAAAAATTTAAATTTATCTTTTCTTATAATATAAAAATTAAAAATATTTGTTTTATAAATATTTTTAATTTTTCTTTGCTTTTTTTAAAATATATAAGATTATATTTTTATTTTGATTTATCTATCACAAAAGAAAAATTTAATATTTGATATAAATAAAATTGGTTAATTATAATTTTTATTTAATTTAGATTGGTTTTATAGATTTGATTTAAAAATATATTTATACATGGGATCTAAATTTAAAATTTCTTTTACAAATATATTAATATAGATTAAGAAATTATTTAATAAATTTTTATTATTTTTTTTAAGATTAATTTTTATTTTATTTAAATTTTATTTTTAAATCAGCATCATATTAATTTTTTGCTGCCCTATGTATAAAAATAATTTTTTTATGCAATTAAAATATAATTATTTAATTTTTTTTCTTTTTTATTATTTTAATTAAAAAATAAAAAAGTAATATAAAAATAATAAAATGCAATATAAGTGGAAAAATTGGAATTAAAAGTGGTAAATAAATAAAGGATAATAAATAAAAAAATAAATCAAATAACAAAAAGAAAAAGTTTAAATAAATTCACAAAAATTTAAATGGCAAAAAAATCAATATAAATGTATAAAGAATAATAATAAATGGTGAACAAATTATTGTTAAAAATGGTGCAAAAAGATTAATTGTTTGATTTCAAATTGTAATTAAAGAAGAAGCTAATAAAAAAGAAAACAAAGAAGTATAAATTGTTTTTTTCTTTTTACTTCATATTGTTTGATTAATATTAATTATTAAAAAAGTTATTGAAAATGAAAGTATTAAGGAAATTGAAAAAGCAAAAAATGGATTTAATAAAAGCATTATTAATGCTGTAAAAGTAAGAGAATTATTTTTACTCATTATTTTTTGATGATTCTATATTTCTATAAATTCATGCTCTAATTCCCGATACTGGGAAAAATGTAAGATAAAGAAAATAAAAAGAAATTGTAGAAGCGATTATTTGTAAAATAATTTTCTTTTTAATAAATGGTTTAGAAATATAAAAAGTAAATAAATAAATAATTCCTATATGAAATCCAGAAATTACAAATAAATGCTCTATTCCTAATTTATTAAAATTATTTAAAAGATATTTATTATTTTCATTTTCTTTTTTAAAAATAAGCAAAAGGGTATAGTCTGCATATTTTGAAGAGCTTTCTTTTAAGTTTTTTATTTTGTTATTTCTTATTGATTTTTTTTCTTTTAATATTTTTATATTACTTATTTCTTTACCGGTGTATAAAACCTTATTGCTTATTAAAAACAAAGAAAAATCATCTATTTCATTTATTTTTACATAATTTCCTTGAAAAAAAATAATATCCCCAACATAAATATTTTCTGTTGAATAAATATAATAGAAATTATTGTTTTCTTTTACGATAAAAGAGTTATTATATGTTTTTGTTATAACTCCTTGATGATAATAATTATTATTTATATTTTGATTTATAACAGAATTTAAATTAATAATAATTGGAAAAATAAAAAACAATAAAATTAAATATTTAAGATTTATAAATAATAAATATAAAAAAAATAATAAGAAAAATATTAAAAATATTATTGAATTTAAGAAAAGTCCATAAATTAAAATAATTGTCATTAAAAATAAATAAAAGAATAATCAATACATGTGTTTAAATTATTCTTTTATTTATTTTTATTCTTATTTTTCTAACTATTTTTTTCTTTGGTTTTATCGGGAGATTTTTCTTTGTTTTTTGAATTTAAGGATTTATTTTGGTGGTGAAAAGGATGAGGAAAATTTTCTTGGTAACCTTCTTTTATTTCTTCTTCTAAAAATTCAAATTTATCTTCTATTAATTCTCTTGAAGGTTTATAAACAAGAAGTGCTGCCCCAATTGAAATAAGCGGAAGTAAAACAAACATAATTCAAAAGTAAACAGTACCGTAATAATCATTTGCAAAAGTTTTAATTATTAATCCATTAAATAAATTTGGATTTCAATTTCCATGATCAATAAATACAACAATATATCTATCTATAAAATAAAATGCAAAAACAATTACAGTAAGCACTACAAAGGCTTCAAATAAATTTTTATCTTCTTTATAAGTATTTTTTTTAATTTTTATTATATTTTTAAATAAAAAGTAAATTGCATAAAGTATTCCAATTATTAATAGTGAAAAAATTATATAACCTGCTCAATTATTATTTACCCCTCAAAAGCTACCTTTGTTACCTACCATATCTTGTAATTGTGAAATAAGATTCTCTAAACCATTTGGTATAAATACAGGGGGCACTTGATTGTATCAATCCATAAAATTACTAGAATTTCCTTGAACATCAATTACATTAATATTATAAAAGGCAGAATTAAGTCCTAAAGCGCCAGCACCAAATGCAGCAAGCATTAGTTGTAGCATTGTTATTCCCAATAGAATAACTGCCGTAAATCTAAAAACACTTTCATAAGCATCAAATTTTTTAATTTTTTTATATTTAAATATGCAAAAAATTGTTCCTACAAATAATAAAATAACTCCTAAAAAATATATACCAGCAAATATAGTATCGGCAGTTTTTCTATTTAATAGAGAAATAGTTTGATTTTGTAAATTTACTTCAATAGATAAATAATTATTTGCAAAAGCAATTAATGAAATTGATTCAAATGCAAAAATAACAATTGTAAAAGCAAATATTAAAAAATACCCATTCCTTAATATTTTTAGGTTTTCAATATTAAGTTCTCTTTTTTGTTTTAATTTTATTCATACAAAACTTACAATTGGTGTAATTAGCATTAAAACAATAAAACTATTATTTGCTATTAAAAATCAATCGGTTGATCCTGCTGCAAAAAATGTTTCTCCCATTGCGCTTGCTTGAAATATATTATTTGGACCAACATCTCTTTTTGTATATGAACCAAGTGATGTAAAAAAGAAAACACCAAATACAAATAAAAATATATAAAATATTAATCAAAACTTTTGATTTTGTCAAAAATTTTTTTCTGAAGATTTGCTAGTAATCTTTTTTCTTGCTTTTGATTTTTCTGCCATTTTAAAATTAAACTTTTAATAATTTTATCAATTTAAAAAGATAATGATAAATCTATTTTAAAATTATTCTCATCTTTTGAATTTTATTGAGTCTTTTTTTGAAAAAGATTTATCATGAAATCTTTTAATTTTTTTATAACTATATGCAGTAAAAAAAACTTCTTTTCCTATTTTTTGATTTAAATAATTTATTATTGTTGTTGTTTCGCTATTTTTCAAAGTTGGATTTTTTAATTCTTCAATTTTTTCATCTATAAATTGCTTTTTCCCATAATAAAATTTTTCAACAAAATTAGTAACTTTTACACCAATGTAAGTCACATTGATACTATCTTTGTATCATTGATCTAAAATAGAAATTATTTCCGAAAAAATTATTTCAATATTATTTGTTGGATTTTTTAAGGTTTTTTGTTTAGTTTGATAATCTTTTAATCTAAATTTTTCCTCTTTAAAATTAATATATCGAGTTGTGTAATTATTTTTCATTTGAATTGCTACAACTTTACAATATAAATTTCTATATTCCAAACTTTTTACTAATTTTTCACAAATTTGAAAAACTTCATTTTTTAAAACATTATAATCTTCTATTGAATGTTCAAATGTTTTAACATGAGAAAGAGATTTTACAAAATGATAACCACTCTTTATTTCTCTATTGTCAATTCCATTTGCTCTTTTTATTAATTCGGTTAAATTAATTCCAATTTCTTTTCTAAGTTTTTGATATTCTATTGAATCTTCTTTTAAGTTGGCTATTTCTCCTATTTTATTTATTTTTAGTTTTTTAAATTTAATTGCAGTTCTAAATCCAATTCCGTACATTTTTTCTAAATCTAAATTTCAAAGTTTTTCTTTTATTTCGTGTTGAAATAAAGTTGTAATTCCAAAAGGCTTGTTAAATGAAGAAGCTATTTTTGAAAGAATTTTATTTTCACTTATTCCTATGGAAACTGTAATATGCATTTTATTAAAAATTTCCTGTTGAATTTTCTTTGCATAAAAAATTGGATTTTCATATTGCTTAATTTTATTTGTTACATCAATATAACATTCATCAATTGAAGCAATTTCTATTTTAGAAGAATATTTACTTATAATAGAAAATATTTTTTCTGAAAGATCTGAATAATAATCATAATCTGGTTCAACAATAATTAAATTTGATTCTAATTTTAGAGCTTTATAAATCGGTTCTCCCCCTTTTATTCCTTTATTTCTTGCGGGGTAATTACAAGTTAATAAAACTCCCTTTCCATTTAAAAAATAACCAATTCCAATTGGTTTATTTAAATAATTAAGATTTCTTTTTTCTTCTGCTTGAGCAAAGAATGCATCAAAATCTATTGTAAAAATTATTTTTTTAATTGTAATCATTATTAAAAGTATATTTAAAAAATATTAAAAGAAGTAAATGATAAAATATAGTTAGTTTATTTTATATTTATTATTTATGGATTCTGTTCTAAGTTCTTGACAATCAGTTGTAGGAACTCTAATTTTTATTATAATAGGATATTTAATTGGTTCTTTTAATATGGGACAGATTTTATCAAGGCAAAAAAATTATGATTTAGGAAAAAGGGGCTCAAAAAATTATGGAGCAACAAATGCTGGTAGGATCTTTGGAAGAACAGGTTTTATTTTAGTTTTCTCCTTTGATTTTTTAAAAGGAATTTTTGCTGCTCTTCTTTTTACTTTTTTAGCAGAATTTATAGGTACACAATATGGCGTAAGGATTTTTACTGATGCTTCAATATGTATAGCTTTATTGTTTGTTTTAATTGGTCATTGTTGACCCGTTTATTTTAAGTTTAAGGGTGGAAAAGGAGTTGCAACTGCATTTGGTATATTTACGGTTTTAAATTTCTTTTTTTCAGCACTTGGAGGCTTATTTTTTCTTTTAGCTTTCTATTTAACAAATAAAAAAGTTTTTATTGCTTCAATTTTAAGTACATTTTTTGTAGCATGTTTATTAGTAATGCAAATTTATATTGATACTTTTGATGCGATTACATTTGATTGAACAGAAAATTGAGACTTAATATTTTTAGGATTTTCAATATCTGCTCTTGTTACTTTAAGACATTATAAAAACATTAAGTCTTTTTTAAATCATGAAAATAAAAATGAAATAATAGAAATCACTGAACTAAAAAAAATAAAAAATCACAAAAATAAAAATGAAAAAATTGAAATTATTGAACCTAAAAAAAGCAAAGTTTATAAAAATAAATATAAAAAAGCAAAAATTATTAAATCTAAAAAAAGAAAATAAATTTTAGTAATTTATTTAAAATAATTAATTAAATTTTTTCTTTTATGTTCAGTATTTTTATGCATTTTTATTATTTTTTCTTCAATTTTTTCTTCAATTTCTTTCCCAGATAAAAAATCTTCTACTTCTTTGTAAGAAAAACCAAGTTCTTTTTCATCTGTTTGATTTGGATATAAATCTGCTGAAGGGGATAAATTTATTATTTTTTCTTCAATGTTTAATTCTTTTGCTAACTCTCTTACTTCTGATTTTTTATATTTTAAAAGAGGATAAAGATCAGCGCATCCATCCCCTCATTTTGTAAAATATCCTAAATAATATTCAATTGCATTTGTGCTTCCAAGCACTAAATAATTTAATTTACTAGCATAAGTATAAATTGTAATCATTCTTATTCTGGCCTTTAAATTTGCTTTAGAAGTATTATCTAATTCATCTATTTTTATTTCTTTTAAAAAATTATCAAAAAACTTTCCTAAATTAATCTCCTTAAAATTGACATTATTTTTTTTAATTTGTTCTCTTGCTAATTTTTTAAAATTTAAGGAAGAATAAATATCTATTCAAAGAGCAAAAGTATTATTGGGAAAAGCTTTTTTTGCAAGTGAAAGTAAAACCGTTGAATCTATGCCTCCTGATGTTGCCACAATAACACCCTTTGCATTTGCTTTTTTTACTTCCTCTTTTATTCAAACAATTATCTTATTTATTTCATTATTCATTTTTATAAACCAATTTTTCCAAGCATTTCATCTAAATCATTGCTTATTTTCTTATAATCTTCTTCTTTTTTTATGCTAGATAATTGTTCTAAAATATGAAATTCTCTTTCAAATTTTTTTTCCTTTTCTTTTGTTTGTTTTATATTTTCTATTATTTCATTTAATTTTTTATAATACTTAAAAATTTTCTTTTCTTCAATTTTATTTTTGTATTTTAATTGATTTTTTAGATTAGTTAGTTCATATTTATTGCTCTGTATTTTAGAAATAAGTATTTTATTTTTTTCTCTTAAATCATTTAAAAAGATATTTCTCTCTTTTAATGAATTGAGTAAATATTCTTCTTCTTCTTTTTTGTTATTTATTTTTTTCTCTATTTTATTATTCAACTCTTTAATTTGTTGAATAATTTTTTCTATCGACATACACAAATACTATTTTTTATTTTCTTTCAGAATTTTATTTAATAAATCTAATTCTATTTCAATCGTTTCAAGTAATTTATCATTTTCTTGATTTAATTCATCATTATTATCCTTTTTTTGATGTGATTTGTTATTTTTTTGAGTTGTTTTTTTATTAATATTATTTGAATTTTCAGAGTCTATGTTTTCGTAAAAATTTTTATTATCAAGATCATAATTAAATTCACTATCATCAAAATTAGATTTTTTTGAAACTAAATGATTTTCTTTTTGTTTTGAATTTGTTCTTGAATTTTCATTTAAATTTTTACTTGATTTTTTTTCAAATTTTCCTTCTATTGCATAATTATTTTCTATTTCACTTTTTTTATCATAATAATCCATTTTTCTTGATAATTTGTCAAGTTCTATCTCTATTGTTTTTAAAATGTTTTCATTATTTACATTTGCATTTGAATTATCTGTGTATTCATTTTTATTATTATTACTTTTCATCATATTTGCCATTTGTCTTATTTCGGAAGTTTGAAAAGCAATTTTATTCATTATTTTACTTTCTATTTCATCAGCAAAACGTCTTTGTTGTATATTAATACGTTCATTTTCTAACATTTTTCTTTCATTTTGTAATTGCGCTTGTTTTCTTTCAAAGTCATCTTGAAATCTTCTTTTTTCATTATCAAAACTTTCTCTTTTTATTTTTGAAATTTCTTCCTCAAGCATTTCATTTTTTTTAATTAATTTTTCAAGAGATTTGTTTTCTTTTTCATTTATTCCATGATTATTGTGATTACTATTATTGTTTTCTTTGATTTTTCTGTCTTCTATAAATAATTTAGCAAATTCAGAGAAGCGTTCGTTACGTTCTGGAGATTCTTTTTCTTCTCCTTCTCCTTCTTCTTTTTTATTAGTGCTATCATTTATTTCTTTTAAAATTCCTTTTATACTTTTTTCATAATTAGTTATTAATACTTGATTTTTTAATTGTATGTCTAATATTTTTTGCAATTCTTTGTCATCAAAAACTTGGTGATGTGTTGAATCTTGTTTTTTTGTTTTTAAAGGTTGCTCTTGTTCTTTTTTTTGCTCAGGTTCAGGAATTGGTTTTTGTTCTTGTTGAATTTTTTGCTCAGGTTCAGGAATTGGTTTTTGTTCTTGTAAAACTTCCTTTGTTTCTGAAGGGCTTTGTTCTTGAGGTTTTCTTTTTCCTTTAAGTTCAGCCATCATTATTAATTGTTCTAATCTTGAAAAAGAATATTGCATTGGATTTTCAATTCCCAATGCATCTGCTGTTGGTATTAGTTTTTCCTTGGCAATTTCTTCTTCTCTGCGTCTATTTTTTTCGGCATTTTCACTAACGTTTGATCCTACAGTAAAATTTTCGCTTTCAACAGTTTTTTGTTGTATTTCTTGGTTTACTTCTTGATATTCTTTTGTTTTTTTATTTTTTCTTATTTTAGAAATAATGACAAACAATAGTAATAATAAAAAAATTGCTAAAAGAAAAACTAAAACATAGATTGCTATTTGTGTACTTTTATCTAAATCATTAAAATTTGTTAAATTATTAAAATTTTTATTCATGTGTGTGTTCATATTTTATTCAATTTACTTTGTTTTTTTATGCAAAAACTTCTCCTCAATTCCTACAATATTGTCTGTTACAATCAATTCTTTCATTCCTGTAAGAATTAATGATATCTTTAAATTGTTTCCTAACTCATTATTATTTGTAAGACCAAAAATAATATCTAAATTTGCATTTACATTTTCTAAAATAGAATTAATTATGTATCTTACATAATCCATTTTTAAAATTTTGTTTGGTCCAGAAATACTTAAAACTGCTCTTTTTGCTGTTTTCATTTCTGTTGGCACAATTGTATGATCAAGTAATTGTTTTATTGCTTTATCAAATTTACTTGAATTTTCCTTTAAACCTTTGTCATTTACATCTTTTGCAAAAGTTATTGATATAAATCCACCTTTTGCACCTTTAATAACTTTTTCAATATCTGCAAAGTCAACATTAATGTAAGAATCTTCTAACATTAAATTTAAAATTGTAATTATTGCATCACCCAGTAATTTGTCAGCAGTAAGAAATGTTGATTCTACAGTATTTTCTGAATGTTGTTTAAATAAATCATTATTATTTATAACTATAGAAAGATCAGCATATTTTTCTATAGTTTTTAAACCACTAAGAGCATTTTCTGTTCTTTCTTTTCCTTCGAAAGCAAAAGGAATAGTTGAAATACATATTGTAGTAATTCCTAATTCTTTTGCAAGTTTAGTAACATAAGGAGCAGCACCACTACCAGTTCCTCCACCAAGACCAGTAACAATAAAAATTAATTTTTTTTCTCTTAATCAAGACTTTATTCATTCTTTTTCTTCAGCTGCAGCTTTTCAACCAATTTCAGGATTTGAACCAGCTCCTAAACCATTAGTAATTTTTTTACCAATTAATTTTCTTTCAAAATATTTATAGTTACTTTTCCCTGATTTTTGTAAAGCTTGTTCATCTGTATTGATAGCCAAAAAATCAATATTAAAAGGAGCAAATTTATGAGCATTATTTGCAACAGCATTTGTGCCACCACCACCAGCTCCAATAATACCTATTCTTACTTTTTTAAGTAAAATTCTACCTGCCATTTGGTAAACCTCTCATTTTTTTTAAATAATTAAGAAAATGATAACAAAATTAAACACATAATAAAACTTTTTGTAATACGTTTAAAATGGATATTTCTTAATTCTTTTTATTCACATTTAAATTATACATTATTTTTTTATATTGAAATAATTGGTATTATGAAAATGAAAACAATTAAGAATTGCATTAAAATAAATCTTCATACTGACTTAATATATTCACCATAACTTATTCCGGTTTTTTCTACAGAAGCAAGCACAACAGCTTGAGCTGGAGAAAACATATTTACTAGTCCAAGAGCCATAGAAAACACAATAATTGATGAACTCATTAAATTTACATCAGCAGATGTTGGTACTTGACCTGCTTGTGTAATTAAATCAGCAACAAGAGGAAATAAAATTCCTGCTGCCCCAGAGGTAGAAGGTATTAAGGTTCCCATAATAATCGATGTAACAAACATAAACATTAAAAATCCATAATCTGTATTTTGTCCAGGAAGGTGAGACAGTCCAGTAACAAACACGGCAGACATACCAGAATATGTTAAAACAATTGATGCAGCCCTTGCAATACCAATTATTATTGAAACACTAAGCATCCCTTCGGCACCTTTAATAATTATTTTTGATCAAGGTTTTTTCCTTGGACCAAAAATAAAAATTTGAACAATTATTCCAAGAAAAAGAATAACAGTTAAATCAATAAATCCTCATAAACCTGGTGCCGCAAAGAAATTACCAATATGAGGATCAATAAAACCAAAATTATTATTCCCATTTGCGTCTACTCCAAAATTAGGAAATCAAGTTTGCCAAGGAAAAACACCAATAACAATAAGTGCAATAGTAATACCAAAAGCAATTAAAGATAATTCATCTCTCTTTTTCATGGTATTGAATTGAAATTCATCTTCAATCATTCTTAATTGTTCTGTTTCATCATTTTCTTTAAGTTTATTTGTGTATTTATCTTTTAAATCTTTGTAATTTTTTGGATCTTCTTTTTTTGAATGTTTTAATGTAAACCATGTAACAAATATTGCACCTGAGGTTGTTAAAATTATTCAAATAACAAATCTACTTGCAATTCCGTTTCCCAAAGTTATTTCACCATTTCAATTAGAAGGAAGAGAATCAATAGCTACACCAGTAGAAAATGGATTTGTAATTGAAGCCATCATACCTGTTGTGTTTGCTAACATTAAAATCATTAATGCAGTAATTGGAGTAAATCCGCTCATAATCATAAAAGGGATTATTATAGAGTAATATGCGATTGATTCTTCTTGCATACCTCAAGCTGTTCCAAACAATGAAAATATAAAGAAAATTATTGGAACTGAATATATTTTTTTGTTTTCTAGTTTTTTAAGCGTTGAACCAATTCCTCTTTCAAAGGAACCTGTTTCTAGAATAATTTGAATTAAAGCACCAAGTGCAAATAAATATAAAAAAAGAGGTAAGGCTTGAAAAAAACCTAAAAGGATAGCATAAAAAGAATCAAAAAGACCAAATACTCCAGTTGTCGCTACTTGACTATTTCTTGAAACTATTGCATCTCAATATAAATCCTCTCCTGTTTGATAATCGACCCCAGGATTATAAGGATCGTGAGGAATTCAAGTAATAATAACAAAAATAAAAAGAACAGAAACAATTATTACAAGGGAATTAGGGAAATTAATTTTTTTCTTCTTTTTATTTTTTTTATCTAAAAATTTTTTTGAAGATTGATTACTTTCCTGAAATTTACTTTCTTTTTTTTTAGATTTTTTCTTTTCTTTTCTTTTTATTTTTTTAAAAGGTTTAAGAAGAGAAAAAAGAAACTTTTCAAAATATTTTTTTACTTTTCTTTTTATTTTTTTAAAAGGTTTAAGAAGAGGAATTAAAATTTTATTTTTAATTTTATTTTTAAATAAACTGTTTAAAAAATTATTTAATTCTTTTTGATTTATTTTTTCTTTTTTTATAAAATCAATTAATTTATCTTTATCATCTATATCTTTGGGAATAATAATTTTTTTTTCTTTTAAAAAAGCTTCAATTTTTTTAAATTTAACTTTGTACAAATCATTATAATCAATTTTTTCAATTGTTTTTATTTGCAAGTTTTTATTTTTTCCCTGGTTAGGTATCTCTTCTTTATTCTCAATTTTTGACATTATTATATTTATTTTTAAAATTTCAAAAGAAAAAATCCTATTGTTTTATATTAACAATCTTTTTTCCATTTTTATTTGTATAAGAAACATAACCTTCTTTTAAAGCATAAAGTGTAAAATCTTTTCCGCAACCTACATTTATTCCTGGGTGAATTTTTGTTCCTCTTTGTCTAAAAATTATTGAACCAGCATTTGCAAATTGTCCATCAGTTAATTTAACTCCCAATCTTTTTGAATGAGAATCTCTTCCATTTTTTGATGAACCTCCACCTTTTTTATGAGCAAAGAATTGCAATTCTAAAGAATATTTCATTTTAACCTCTTTTAACTAATATTTTAATATTTTTCTTATTTTTTTCTTCTAAAGTTTTTAATGAAGTTTCTAAAACATTTAGAATTAGTTGATTATTTTTATCATTTATGTTTTTTGTTTTTATTGAAATAAAATTTTTTTTTACGAAAATTTCATTTGTTTTATCATTTAATGAATTTAGTATTCCAAAAACAATTCCAGAAGCAGCAGCACACACTAAGTCATTTCCGTTTTCATTTAAAACAGAAAATGCATGACCACTTATACTAAATTCTATTATTGATTTATTTTTTTTTAAAAAATTAGCATTTATCATTTTTAATAAAATTATTTCTCATCAATTTCAATTTTATCTTTATTTTCAACTGTTAATGATTCTTCTATTTCTTCATCTTCTTCTTTAGAAGTAATAATATTTTTTATAATATCTTCATCTTCTTCATCTTTTTCAGAAAAAATATTATTTTTTAAAATCTCTTGTTTATTTTGTTTTTCAGAATTGATATTATTTTTTGAAATTTTTTCTTTTTCAATTCCATCAATTGCCTCAAGATCTACATTTAAAGATTTTATTGTATCAATTTTTTCATCATTTAAAATAATATCTGTAATTAAAATTCTTGTATAGTCTTGACGGTGGCCTTGTTTTCTTTTTCAATTTGATTTTGCTTTTGTTCTAAAGATTATAAGTTTAGGACCTTTACCATGTTTTTGAACAATTCCTTTAACGCTTGCATTTAATTTAGGGTGTCCAATATGTAATTTTCCTCCATCATTTAATGCAATAACATGTTCAAAATTATAAACTTCACCAATCTTTGTATCAATTTTATCAATTCAGATTGATTTTCCACTTTGAACCCTTATTTGTTGAGAACCATTTTTTATAACAGCATATTTCATTTTTTCCTCTTTAATTTCAATTGAGATATTTTATTAAATACAAAAAACTAAGCATATAATAATAACTCTATATTATTTTAACAAAATAATTAACTTTTTACTTTAAAAAAATTAAAGGTAAAGTTTTACAAATTTCTCTGTTTCTTGATTTAGTGGAATATATTTTAAATTTATTAGATCATTTATTTCTTTTTTTATTTTAGAATATTTAATTTTATTATTTAAAATTTTAAAAGAAAAAACTAAAGGAATAAATATTGTTCAACAAAAATAAATACTATATTTTACATTTTTTTTATTATGTAAAATTTTATAATTCACTGTAATTTTTTTTGTTGAATAAAACAATTTATTATAAAAAAATAAATCAACCACTCTATTTAAATTTTCTTTTTTTATTTTTTCATTTAAGAAAAAATTTCCATTTATAATTCTTTCTGAAGTTTTGTAAGAAATTGGAATATTTTTAATATCTTCTTTTTTTACATCAGAGATTTTATCTTTTTGTAGAGAAGAAAAAAATTCAAATTTTCTATTATTTATTTTTATATAAAAAACAGTATCATTTAATTCTTTCTCTAAATAAAGTTTAAATTCATCAATTCTTGAAATAATAATTCGACTTAAGTAATCTTTTTCTATTTTAATTTCTATAAATTTTGTATATTTATTATATTTTTTAATTTTTGTAAAATTTAAAAATTCATTTTGTAAATTTTTTTTATCATTAAATATTTTTATTATTATATTATTCCATTGATTATTAGTCATATCATTTAAATCTTTTTTAATTAAATATTTATTCAGAAATTTTTAAAATTTTAATTTCATATTTTCTTTTTGGTGTAAAAATTTCTATTTTATCATTTGTTTTTTTTCCTATTATTGATGATGCAAGGGGAGAATCAATTGATATTAATGGAGGATTTTCTGTTGGATCTGCTTCAATAGAACTAACAATTTTTATTGTTTTTTTAATTTTTTTTTCAAGATCCTCATATTCTATAATATCGCCAATTGATATTTCATTTTTTTTACCTTTTTTAATAATAGCTGCTCTTGTAAGAAGAATTTCTAATTCATAAATCTCGGCTTCTATTTGAGATTGTTTATTTTTTGCGGCATCATAATCAGCATTTTCAGAAAGATCTCCTTGTTTTCTCGCTTCTGAAAGTTCATGCAAAATTTGTGGTCTTATAGTGTTTATAAGTTCATAAAGACGTTGTTTTCTTTTAAGAATACCTTCTTTTGTGATTTCTATTTTTTCATCATTCATTGTTTTTCCAATATTCATATTTTTTGTAAAATCCATAATCTCTCACTTATCCTTAATGTTTATTATAAATATTTCTAAAAAATTCTAACTCAATAATTTTAATACTTTTTTATTTAATTTTAAATAAAAAATTTATTTATTTATTTATATATTTAATTATTTTTTGCAAAATTTTTTCTTGATTATTTTCTAAATTATTGGTCTTTATTAGTTTACCCCCTTTTTTAAATTTTTTGAGATATTTTTTTTCAAATTCTTTTATTTCTTTTTTTCAATACTTTTTTAAATTTTCTTCTGAAAAATTTGAAATACTTTTTGAATCTTTTTCTCTTCTTCTGTTGTATCTTATTTTCTTTGAGGAGTATAAAAAAATATTTTTATATGCTTTTTTTTGGATATCTTCAAAATAAGGAGAAAATATTCCTTCTATTATTAAAAATTCTTTTGGATAAAGATTCTCTTTTTCTTTTTTATAAACATCCTTTCCATAAATAAAAATATTTTTTTTAACTTCTTTTCCATTTAAAAGCATATTAATATCTTTTTTGAATTTAGTTAAATCATATGCTTCTGGAACATCTCAATTTATATTTAATTTGTCTTTAAAATGAGATTTAGGAAAATAATAATCATCCATTGAAATAAGATTTACTTTATTTTTTCCAAGTTCTTTTTTTATAAGCAAAGAAAGGCTTGTTTTTCCTGAACAACTGCCTCCTGAAATTAAAATTATTTTTGTATTATAATTTTGTAATTTTTTCATAAACTTCATTTATTTTTTCATTAATATATTTTTGATTTTTATCATTATTGTTTTCTATTATGTCATTTACATGCTTTTTGGTTTTTTCAATATATTTTTTATGCATTGGTAAAACTCTGTTTTCTCATATTTTTTTTAATTCTTCTTCATTTTTTTTAGTATATCTCTCTTTTTTATCTCTTTCAAGTCTTCTTCTTCATCTTGTTTTTTCATTTGCTTCTATGAATATTTTTTCATTTGCTAAAAGATTTATTTCTTTGTTGTAAAAGACAAAAATACCTTCTAAAATAATGAAATCTCCAGGTTCAATTTTTATATTTTTATCTTTATAATATTCTCCTGTTGCAAAATTATAGATTTTTTGATTTATAGCAATTCCACTTCTTAAAGAATCAATATCTTTTATTAATGTTTTTCAATCAATGACTTTTGGAGAATCAAAATTTATTTTTTCAAAATTTTTTGAAAAATTTTCAATACTTTTATAATAGTGATCCATTCTTATAATAGTTACTTTTCTTTTATTTTTTTTAATTTCTTCTGCTAATTTATTAGAGATAAAACTTTTCCCAGAACCAGAACCGCCACCTATTAAAATTAATTTGATATTACTTGATTCTTTCTTTTTTAAAATTTTTCTTAATTTTCTAACTTTTAATTGAATAATTATTATTGCAATTAAAGCAATTATTGCTACAACAATTATTGATCAAAATAAATAGTCTTCTTCACTCATTTTACTTATCCTTCCTCTTTCTCTTTATTTGAAAGATAATCATACAATATAATATAAGCAGAAGCTACATCTTTTAATTTTTTAGGATTTTCATAATTTTTTAATAATTCATTTAATGCAATTTTTGTTGTGAATCTTTCATCATATAATTTTATTTTTATGTTTTTATCTAAATTATTTTTTAACATATTGTAAAATTTTTTTACTTCAAGTGCAAATGTGGATTTTTCACCATTTAATCTTAGTGGATAACCTAATAATATTAAATTTACATCATTAAATTTTTTTAATATATTTTTTAAAATTTTGAATGCTTGTTCATAATTTTTTCTCTCAAAAAAATAATTTTCGAGTGGAATAGGAATAGTATTTGTTTTATCAGATATACAAATACCAATAGATTTTTCTCCTAAATCCAAACTAATAATACGAGACATTTTTCTTAACAAACAATATTATATAATTTTTATTAAAAATTTTTTCAAATCTTATATACTTTTTTAATTTCATCTAATAAATCTATTTTGCTTCCAAAAATATATAACTGATCTTTCCCAGAGCCTTTTAATCCAATTTTCTTAATATTTTCAATTTCATTTTTTATTTTTTCTGAATTTATTAAATCTTTTGTTATGACAAAAATTAAGCTAATTTTGTCATTATTAATTACTAAAATCCTTAAAATTTTATTTTCATAATCATCAATTATTTTTAATGCAAGATTTGAAATTTCTTTTACAGAGAAATTTTTTGTTCTTAAAATTTGATTAATTTTCTCTTCGCTTAAAAAATTTATTAAAGTATTTTTAAAATTTAATTCAATTTCTTTTAAAACATAGTTTTTAACATTTTCTAATTCCTTTATTCATTTTTTAATATTATCATTTCAGTTTTCATCATAAATATCTGATCTTTTAATATACATAATCATTAAACTAACTTTTATTAAAAATTTAGGATCATAAAAATCAAGTTTTGATCTTAAATCTTCTTCAATTTTTTCTGCTTGTTCTAAGTTCTCTTTTAATATTTTTTCTCTTTCTTTTATTAAGTATTCTTTTATTAAATCAAAACCAGCAACTGCACTTATTCTATAAACATTTGTACCTTTTTTTTCAAATTTTATTATTTTAATTTCCTCAATTTCTATTAAATTTGAAACATGAGTTCCGCCACAAAGATCTATAGTTTGTTCATTTAATTTAACAACTCTAACATTTTTATCATATTTTGTATTTTCTAAAAATGTTGCTCCTATCTTTTTTGCTTCATCAATAGACATAACAGTAGTAATTGTTTCTTCTTTTGTTTTTATTCATTCATTTACTTTATTTTCGGCTTTTTTCAAATCTTCATCTGTTATTTTTCCATTATAATAAAAATCAAATCTTAGTTCTTTATCTGTTACTTTTGAACCAACTTGATTAATTTGTGTATCTAAAACTAATTCAAGTGCTGAAAAAATAAGATGAGCAGAGGAGTGATGCATTGTTATTTGTTTTCTTCTTTTTTCGTTAACTTGAAGAACAACTTTTTCACCTATTTTAAAATTATGTCCAGGGATTTTGTGAATAAAAGTTTTGTTTTTATTTTTTTGAACTTCAATTACATTAAAATCATTTGCTTTGCCAATATCATATATTTGACCACCGCTTGTTGCATAAAATGGTGTTTTATCAAAAATAACATATTCATTTTTAATATTTATTATTTTACCAATTGTTTTTAATGTTTCATAGCCAACAAAATTTGTTGCTTTCTCTTTTGAGAATAAATCATTATTATTTGAAAAAGCATTAGTTTCTTTCATTCCTTTTTTTGATTTTTCTTGAAATTCTTTATAATATTTTTCAATTTTTTCTTTATTTAAATTTATATTTGATTCTTCCAATAATTCATAAATAAATTCAATAGGTAAACCATATGTTTCATAGTACATAAAGGCTTTTTTTTCAGTAATGTTTTTCCAATCCTCTTTTTTAAAAAGTGATAATGCACGTTTTAAATTTTTAGCAAACTTATCTTCTTCATTTTTAATTGTGTTTTTAATTTCTAAAGCATTCTTTTCAAGCTCTGGATAATATTTTTTCATTAAATTAATTACTTCTTGAGAAAGATCTGCAAAAAATAAATTTTTAATTTTTAATTTTCTTGCATATAAAACAGACTTTCTTATAAGTCTTCTAATTACATAACCTCTTCCATTTGGACCCGGAATTGCTCCATCATTTATTGCAAATGTAACAGTACGAATAAAATCTGAAATTGCTTTAAAATATGAATTTATTTTAAATTGTTCATTATTTTCTTTCATTAATTTTTGCGGAATATAATCATACAAGTATTTATAAGTTGATAATTTTTCAATTTTTTCTATAATTGATCTAAAAATTTCTGTTTCAAAATTTGTTGGAGTTTTTTCTAAACAAGAGCAAATTCTTTCAAGTCCGGCCCCAGTATCAATATTTTTTTGTGGAAGAGAAATGTAGTTTCCTTTTCCATCGTTATTAAATTCTGAAAAAACAATATTTCAAATTTCAATAAATCTATCATTTTCAATATCATTTTTTATAAGTTCTTCTGCATTTTTTGAGGAATATTCTTCTCCTTTATCGTAAAAAATTTCAGTAGAAGGACCACATGGACCAAAACCCAAATCTCAAAAATTTGTTTTTTCTTCCATTCTAAAAATATGATCTAATTTAATTCCTAATTCTCTTCAAATTCTTTCTGCTTCCATATCATTTTTAAAAACAGTAATATAAAGTATTTTTTTATCAATATTTAAATATTTTTCAGATGTTAAAAATTCATATGCAAATTTAATTGCATCTTTTTTAAAATAATCATTTATTGAAAAATTTCCCATCATTTCAAAAAAGGTATGATGTCTTGATGTTTTTCCTACATTATCAATATCACCAGTTCTTATTACTGGTTGAATGTTTGCCATTCTTTTACTTGGAGGAATCTCTTCTTCTGTAAAATATTTTTTTAAAGTTGCAATTCCAGAATTAATAAAAAGAATAGACTCATCATCAATTGGTATTAAGCTTGATCTTTTTAAAATAAGGTGCTTTTTCTCTTTAAAAAAATTAACTCATTTCTCTCTTATTATTTTTGAATTATTTTCCACACTAAATGAATTATAATTTATAATTTTCTCATTTTGTTATAATGATTAATTTTTATCTTATTTTAAAAGTTTATATACTTTTTATAAAGGCACATACTTTAAGATAGGAAATATATGGATGATAATAATTTAAATTATTTTCATGAAAATGAAAATGAAATAACTATTGAAAATATAAATGACATGTTAAATGAACTGTCTATTAATTTTTATGTAGTTGATGGAAAACCCTTCGAAACAAAAAATGAAATTATTGATTTTTACAATAGAAGAAAAAATTTATTTTTAAATACAAAGTTTTTAGTGCAAAAAAAGGATAAAGCTGATTGATTAAAAATTGGAGATGACGGTGTTATAAAATGAACGCCTTTAAAGATTAATAAATCATCTTGAGATTGAGAATCAATTGATATGGTTCTTGCGGATTTAAAAGAAAAATACCCAAGTGAAAAATTTATTTTTAAAGAAAAAAGAATTTTAAAAAATATTTGAATTTTTTCTATTATTTTTGGATTTATTTTATTAATATTAATTGCATTGTTGCTGGTTTTATTAATTTAAAAAAATGAAATATAAAAAATTAGGAAAACAAGACATTATAGTAAAATATTCACCAATTTATAAATTTATGCAAAGACTTCTTGTATTTTTACATTTTTTGCTTGCTGTTTTTACAATTCTTGTTTTGATAGGGGTTGTTTTTAAATTTCAAGATTTAATTGAAATAATAATTGAAAGTATAACATTTGTAATTATTGTTTTAATTTTAGCTATTATAATAGCAGAACCTATAATTAAAAGACATTTTATAAAAAAAATATTTGGTAAATTTTGAGGAGATCATTTAATAGAAACAAAATTAATGCGTCCAAAAACATTTAAAATAGATGAAAATCAAATATTTGGAAGAATTGTAGAGGTAGATAGTTATATTCAAAATGAAAATATTCAAATAAGATGAAAAAAGAGGTTTTCTATATTTTCAGATCTTTGAGTTTCTGTTGAGCTTCAAAATGAAAAAGGAAATCACTTTAAATATGATTTTATAATTGATTTTATAATTGTTAATTTAGATAGCAAAAGATTAACAATAAGTGCAAAACTTATGGATGAAAAAACAAATATTATTCAAAAAAGACCTTTTATTTGAAATTTTGATTTAAAGAGAGAAAGGGCAAGATGATCAGGTTTATTACCTGGGCATCCAAATTATGGTGAATGAATTTGAAGTTCTGTAAATAAAAAAGAAGATATAAAAGAAGATGTTGTTAATGGTGATGAGTTTAATGAAAAAACAAATCCAATAATTGATTAATTAATTTCTTTTAAAATTCTCATTACTCCATTATCTTTTGCTGCTAGTGTTTCATAATCTGCAATTTCTTTTAATTCTTTTTCTCCGTTTTTTACAACAATAGATGTACCAACAAGTTTTAATAATTTATAATCATTCATTGAATCTCCAATTGCCATTGCAGATTCTTTTTTTATTTTTAAAATATCTAAAACAACTTTTGCAGCCTCTGCTTTATTTACATTTTCATTTGTTATTTCAACATAAAGACCTTTTGTTGAAGTTGTTATTTCTAAGTTTGGAAATTTTTCTCTCATTTTTTCCATTTCTTCTATTGTTTTCTTTTTGTTTAAAGACATAAAAATACCAAATTTATCAGTTGTATATTCAATTTTAAAATCTTTATCAAATTTTTTATATTTTCTATTAAAAAATTTAAAAAATAATTTTTCTAAAGAACTTAAAGAACGTTTTCCTCATATAATTTCATTTCCAGAAAGAATAAATAAAAAATTATTTTTTAAACAATAGTCAATTAATTTATCATATGTTCCATTATCTATTCTATTTGAAGAAATTTTTTTATTTTCAATCAAATCTTCGATTCCGGCACCATTTGCATAAATGATGTATTTTGAGAATTCATTTAAATGAATTTGATTTCAAATTATTTTTACATCATCTCTGTTTCTACCGCTTGCTAAAATAACATAAATTTTTTTTCTTTGAATATCTTTAATAGCAAGTTTATTTTCAAGAGAAACAACAAATTTATTTTTTTCTGTTGTTAATGTATTATCGATATCAAGAAAAACTATTTTAATTTCTTTTTTATTATCAAATTTCATTTTATTTAACCTTCACTAATTTCTTTATATATTTAATTATAATTTTTTTTTCATTTCAATAATATCATTCCGGAATATTTCCTCTAACAGTTATATTTGAAAATTCATTAAAAACATTTAAAATATAAACATTTTTTTCTTTATTTTTATTTTCATCAAAAAATTTTAATATTTTCTTTGCGAATTTATTTGGCAATATTTCTTCTTTTTTTATTTCTTCTTTTTCTTCTTTCTTCAAACTGTCTTCTTTCTTCAAACTGTCTTCTTTCTTCAAACTGTCTTCTTCCTTTAATTTTAAAGTTTTTTCATTATTTTTTATTTCCTCTTTATTTTTAACTACAATTCTTTCATCTTCAAATTGAATTAATAGATTATCTTCTTGATTTGAAAAAAATTCTAAAATAAAAAGTTTTTTATTTTTTTTTATAATTAAAAAATTATTTTCTTTTTTAATTTTTAAATTATATAAAAATAATGTTCATGCATATCTGTTAATAAATTCATCTCTTAAATCTTCTTTCATTGAAATAGCATAAATTAGATAGCTATATTTTATTGTTAAATAAATAGTTAAAATTAATAATAAAATTAATTCAATAGAAGAAAAAATATAATCATTTGTTGTTAAAGATGCATTTAATTTTATTTCATTAATTATTAAATAAATAGGAATAGATAAAATTGAATATAAAAGAGAGATTATAAAAAAAATAAGAGAAGATTTTAGAAAAACAATTTTATAATCTCTTTTTTCTCAAAGAAAAAGTATTTCTGATACCAAAAAATAAAATCCTACAAATATAAAATATACAGCAGCAATATTGTGTTTTGTTTTTAAAATATCTTTTCCTGCTAAGTTAAATCCAGCAACTAAAAAGAAAGTGATAAAAAAAAGTAAAAATAGTGATGTTAATAATATATTTTTTCATTTGTAATTAATTTGCAATCTGACCACCACCGACACATAATTCATGATCATAAATTACAACTTCTTGTCCTGGAGTTATTGCTTTTATTTTTTCTTTGGTTTCTAAATTAATCATAAAAAGATCGTCTTTCTTTTCAATGGATTTAATAATTCCATTATAAATTATTTCTGAATGTCTTGTTTTTATTCTAACTTGCTTATTTTTGCTTAGAATATCTTCTTCTGTTAAAAATTTAAAATTATTTGTTTTTAATTTATTTTTATATAAATATTTTTCAGTATCATAAGAAACATATAAAATATTATTTTTAATATTTTTATTTGAAACAAAATATGGTTCATTAAAACCAGAGAGTCCTAATCCTCTTCTTTGTCCTATGGTATAAAATTTTACTCCTTGATGTTTTCCAATAATTTTATTTGACTTTTCATCAATTATATTTCCTTCCTCTTTTTTAAAATAATTTTCTATAAATGAAGAAAAATTTCTTTTGCCAATGAAACAAATTCCTGTAGAATCTTTTTTATCTTTTGTATAAAGATTTGCTTCTTTTGCAATACTTCTAACTTCAGATTTCATTTTATTTGCAAGTGGAAAAAAAAGCTTATTTAAAACATCTTTATTAATTTCAGAAAGAAAATAGGTTTGATCTTTTATTTCATCTTTTGCCTTAAAAAGATATGCTTTCCCTTCTTTTATTTTTATTTTTGCATAATGTCCTGTTGCTATATAATCAATTTCTGGAAAATTTTTTGATATATATTTTACAAAGTGATCAAACTTTATATATTTATTACAAAAAATATCTGGATTTGGGGTAAGCCCTTCTTCTAATTCATTTAAAAATCTTTTAAAAACAAAATCTCAATATTCATTAACAAAATTTAATTTTATTAATTCTATTCCAAGTTGATCTGCTACTTTTTTTGCATCATTATAATCTTTTTCTTGTTCGCAAATTTCATTTTCATTTAAATTAAGATTTTCTTCATTATTTAAAGTTGAATCTCAATTTCTCATAAAAAATGCTTTTAATTTATATCCTTGTTTTTTTAAAAGATAAGCTGAAACAGAGGAATCTACTCCTCCTGATAAACAGATTGCAATTGTTGCATCTTTTTCTGGAACAAAATTTTTATATTTTTTCATTTTTTGTTTTTCTTTAAAATTATTTAAATAATTTAAATTAATTTTTCCTCCTATTTTAATAAAAGGAAAAATAAGAAAAATAATTAGTAAAATTAAACTTAAATAAATCCCTCAATCATAAAAAAATAAGAAAAGATAACTAAAAAATAACAAAAATGCTAAAAAAATTATTTTTCACTTTTTCATTTTTAAGCTTTTTATTATAAATTATATTAAAAAAATGCATAAATATTTAATCTAAGTTTTTAATATATTTTTCTACAACCTCTTTTATTGTTCTTGGATCGGCTTGGTTTTTAAGCATATTTATTATTCTTCCAATTAAAAAACCTTCTAATTTTGTTTTGTTTGTTGCATATTTATTATATTCATTTAAATTTTCATTTATGAATTGAATAAGTGCACTTTTTATTTCTTCTTTAGAAATTACTTCTTTTTTTTCAAAATTAGAAATTATTTTTTTAATATTTTTATCATTACTTAATAATTTATTAAGAACATCTTTTATTTCAATTCCATTTATTTTTCCCGAATAAAATAGTTTAATAATATAAAGTAATAATTCTTTATTAATATTTTTATAAGTTATATCATTGCTTTTTAATGTTTCTTGAATTCTTATTGTTATAGAATCTGATGCTAAATTTTTTAAAGAAAGATTACTTTTTAATGCTTCCTGAAATCTTGTTGCAAGAAAAGATATTATTTTTTTTAAATCTTCTTTTTTAGTATATTTATCAACATAATAAGAATATAACTGAAAAAGTATAGTTGATGAAAGTATTACCTTAGATTGTGTTTTTGGAATTTCATTTTTTATAAAATTTTTCTTTATTTCTTTTAAAACAAATAATTTATGAGATTCTATTTCTTTTAAAAAATCACTTCCAATAGTTATTGGTAAAATGTTTGTTTCGGTAATAAAGTTATAGTGATACTCTTGATCCTTTTCTCTCATAATTAAATTATTTTGAGTTTTTTCATCAAAATTTTTAGTAACTTCTTCTATTAATTGATTTTTTTCTAAAGCCATTATTTGCTCCTTTATTTCTTTAACTATTGCTATTTTTACATTTTTAAAAGAATTAAGATTTTTTATTTCTACTTTATTATTATATTTTTTTTCCTCTATTTTTTTAATTGAAACATTTAAATCAATTCTAAAATCGCCTTTATATAAATCACCCGAACAAATTTCATTTATAAGCATTTCTTCTCTTAGCTGCTCTAAAAATAATATTACCTCATCGAGAGAAGAAAAAGAAGTAAAGTCAGTAACTAATTCAATTAGCGGAATACCTGAACGATTAAAATCAAATTCAATTAAATTGTCCTTTATTATTTGTTTCGCAGTATCTTCTTCCATATGAATTCTATTTATTTTTATTTTTTTGAAATCATTATCTTTTTTTAGAATTTCAAAATAACCATTTTCTCCTAAGGGATAATAAAATTGTGTAATTTGATAACCTTTTGAAAGATCTGGATAAAAATAATTTTTTCTATCAAAAATAATTGTTTTTGCAATTTTCATATTTAACAATTTACATGCATAATATGCAAGTCTTACCATTTCTTTATTTACTAAAGGTTTTGTTCCGGGATAACCTAAATCTATTTCATTAATAATAGTGTTTGCTTTTTCATTAAAAGTATTTGCTGTGGGAGAAAAAGCTTTTGTTTTTGTTTTTAAAGCCATATGTATTTCAAGGCCTACAAAAAACTCATATTTTTCTGATATGTTTTTATCTCTCATATTTTTCTAATAATTTTCCTATCTGTAAGCATTTTTTATCATTAAAAGGTGCTGTTGCAATGTTTACTGAAAAAGGTTTTTCTATATTTTTTAAAATTGGAATATTTAAAGAGGGAGAACCATTGGCATTAAATATTCCAAGATATTCATCCATTATAGAATTATATTTTACTGCATTAAAAGCATCTTTTATGGATGGGGCGTAATTTCCTGCAGGAGGCATTATTATTGCGTCTATTTTTGCAAAAAGATCACTTAAAGCATTTATATAAAGATGTCTAATTTTTCTTGCTTTATTATAAAGATTTTTTTTATTTAAAAAAACCTCACTTGAAAGTAAAAATCTTTTTTTCACTTCATAAACAAAATTACTTCTTATTCTTGTAATTTCATTTTTAAATTCATCATTTTCTAATTCAAAATTTCCAAATAAAAAACTTGTTAAATTTGAATTAGAAGAAAATCCATTTACAGAAGAAATAATACGATAAACAGTAAGTATTGTTTTAAAAAGTTTTAAATCTAAATCAATTTCTACTATATTAAATCCATCTTTTTTTAATTTTAATATTAAATCATTAAATTTATTTAATATATCTTTATCCTTTATGTCATCTAAAAAAGATTTAATATAACCTAGTTTTACATCTTCTTTTTTTATATTATTAATATCCTTTAAAAAATCTTTTTCCCTAGAATTTAATGATGTAAAATCTTTTTCATCTTTTCCTTGAAGAACATCAAGCAATAATGCAGAATCATCTACATTCTTACTAAATCAACCAACAGTATCTCAAGAAGGAGAAAAGTCAAATAAACCATATCTAGATACTATTCCTCATGTTGGTTTAAATGCAGTAATTCCAACATATCAAGCAGGTTTTCTTACAGAATCTCCTGTATCAGAACCTATTGAAAAATCTACCTCTTTATTTGCAATTAGATAAGCAGATCCCGAAGATGAACCCCCTATAATTTTGCTTCCATCATATGGATTTAAAACAACTCCAAAACCAGAAGTGAGTCCCGAAAAACCCATTGCTAATTCATCTAAATTTGCTTTTGTTATTGGTTTTGCTCCTGCCTTTATTAATTTTTCATAAACTGTAGAATTGTATGTTATTTTAAAATTTTCTAATAATTTTGTACCACCTGTTGTCGGAATATTTCTTACTGCAAAATTATCTTTTAAAGCAAAAGTCATATTTTTTAAAGGTTGAACCTTATTTTTTTTTATTTTATTATCAATATTAAGTGGGGATAATCTTGGATTATTTTTCATCTTTTTTTCTTTTTAAAATAAAATAATTATTTTTTATGTTTTTTGAATTATTTAATAATGAAGATGTATCTTCATTTTTATATATTTTATCTTCTCTTAAATATGAAGATGTAATTTTAAAAGGAAAATCAATTTCTTCTATGTTATCAAGTTTTATTTTTTCAAATTCATTTAAAGAATTTAAAAATGATTTATAATCAATTAAAAAAATTTCTTTTTCCTTTTTATTTAATTTTAGACGAGCATTTTTTTCTAAAATTTCTATTTTTTTTAGAATTTCTCTTTCCACAATTAAATTATATAAGTAATTGCAATGTTTATATTTAAATAATATCTTTAAATTCTTCTTCCATTTTATAAATATTTACTAAATATTTATTTAAGTCTTCTTCAAAATCTTTATAAATATCTAATATCTTGTTATTTTTTTTAAAAAGCGAATGTTTATTTTTATCCATAAAATTATTTTTAGAATTTTTGTAAATATTTTCACGCTTAGAATTCATTGCTTCTATTTCTAATTCAATCTCTTTTTTTAAATCTTTTATTAATTTTTTATTTATTATTTCAAAACTATTTGTAAATTTAAGATCATTTGATATGTTTTCTAGTTGATTATGTTTTCTTCTTAATTTTTTAATAACATCAGCCATTTCGTATGAAATTTCATATTGATTTGCTGAATATTGATTTAATTTTTCTTTTTCTTTTTTTTCTAATATGGGAAGTTCTTCTTTAGGGACTTTATAAGGATAATAATTAAAAACAAATACTCTTATTAAGTAGAATGATTCAATAATTACAATTGCTAAAAAAATTGAAGCAAAAACTGTTGCTATAATACCAATTTCAGACATAGTTATTCTTTGTGTATTTCTAAAATTATATGTTTTTAAGAAGAATAGAAAAAATTAATAGATATAAAAAAACCTACATACTAAAATATGTAGGTCTGGTCAATGTAAAACAATGATATTTAGTTGGCAATTACCTATTCTTGCATTATACTACCTTCGGCACGACTAATCTTCACTTCTGAGTTCGGTATGGAATCAGGTGTTACCTTAGTGTTATCTTCACCAACATAATTATTATATATAAATGCATTATGTATGTAAAAGATTTTTTTTATTTTATTTAGAAAATAATAATAATAAAATTAAAAATTAGATTCTTCACTAAAATCTTTTTCAATTTTATTTAATTTCTTAATTTCTAATTTTTTTTTATATTTTGTATAAATGTTCATTGAAATAATAAATAATAATAAAACTATTAATATTATAAAAAATAAAAGTGTATAAATTAGTATATTTCCTTTTTCTGTAGCAAACATAAAATCTTCCTGGTTATTATCTATACTTGAAATCAAAATTTCATCTGTTGGATCAGCATCTGGAGTTAATGCAACAAAAGGCGGATCTATAATTGAATAGATTTGATAATTAGTTTTTTTATTTAAATTATTTATTTCATATGTATAATAATTACCATTTTTTGAAATAAAGTTTGCATTATATATATCTCCCACACTACCAAGAGAATAAAAAGATGATTCAATATTTGAAGTATTTATCATTTTTATAGATAAATCTTCTTCATAAGTAATATTTTCTTCATTCCAATTAATTATGTTTATTGTAAATTCTATTTTGTCTTTTTCTACATTTTCTGAATCAACTTTAAATCCATTTTCTGTTATATAAGGAATTTGTTCAGTAGTTGTAAAATCACCTATACAATTTAATTCATCTTTAATAAAGATTTGGTCATCTATTTCAGAAATATTATTTCCAACAGAAAGTCCTGTATTATTAAGGGAAATAATTTCATAATTTGTTAAATAATTTAGTGGTATTCCTTCTTCGAGTTCAGTTATCTCATAAATGTAATTATTGCCAGAACTTTCTTCTGAAAGATAATTTGCTGAAGTTTCATATGTCTTTTCTTCATTTTTTATTGTTACATTTAATGGGTTTTTTGGATCAAAACTTAACGAATCATCATTTACTACATTTATTTGAAATTTAACTGAATTTTCAGTTATATCTGTAATTAAAAAACCATTGTCTTCTTCAATATAAGGATTACCATTTTCTGTTATAAAATTACCATTTTCTCCCAATTCGTTAACTATTTCAATTTCATTATCTATTGCTTCTTGATTGCCTCCAACAGCAAGACCAGTATCATTTAAAGAATAAATTTCATAAGAATTACTTGGACTTAAAGGAACTCCTTCTTCAATTTCATTAAGTTCATAAACATAATTATTAGTTGCATTTTCTAGATTTATATATGTTCCGGTTGTTTTATAAATATTGCTATTTGAATCTTTTAATGTTAAATTTAAAGGTTGAAAAGGGTCAAAGTCTTCTTCATTATTATTTATTACTTTTATTTCAAAAATAACAGAAGAATTATTTACATCTAATATTTCAAAACCATCTGTTTTTTCAATATAAGGATTATTTTCTAGTGTTTTAAAACTTCCCTTACAATTTAACTCATCTTCTATTAGAATTTCATCATCTGATATTTCTTCATTGCTTCCAACAGCAAGACCAGTATTATTTAAAGAAATAATTTCATAATTACTTTCTGGTTTTAAAGAAACTCCCGATTCAAGTTCAGTTATTTCGTAAACATAATTATCTCCAGAGCTTTTTTCTTCAACATAAGTAGATGTTGTTTGATATGTATTGTTATTTGAATCTTTTATTGTTACATTTATATTTTTGCCAGGATCAAAATCATTATCATAGTTATTTATGACATTAATTTTAAACTCCACTGAATTTCCTGTTACCTCAAATATTTCAAAACCATTATTTTTATTTATATAAGGATTACTTTCAAGTGTAGAAAAAATATTTTGTTCATTTAATTCTTCACCGATTAAAATTGTATTATCTATTTCATTTGAAGCATCTGAAATAGCAAGGCCTGTATTATTTAATGAAATAATTATGTAATTTGTATTTTCTTTTAATCCATCTAATTTAAAAGTATAAATACCATCATTTGGTTTTTCTGAGCCTATTCAATTTGCTTTTGTTTCAATATTTTCGTGCCCATCATTAATGCTTATATTAATAGATTTATTATTATTTATTAATTTATTATAAAAATCATTATTAACATTATCAACAATTTTAATAGTAAATTCAATTGATGAAATTGTTGCTGTATTTTGCAAAATTTCAAAACTATTTTCTATAATATATGGGTTATTTTCATTTGTTTCAAATATTAGTTTTTCACTTGGAATTTTAATTTCTTCTTCAAAAAAAATATTATTATCTGGATTATAATTTTTTGAATTACTTAATGTTAATTTTGTATTATTTAAAGATATAAATTGATATTCTTCTGAAGTAAGTCCAGATATATTATATGTATATATATTATTTACTTTGTCTGAATTTATTAGGTTTGCTGAATAAGATTTTGTTGCATAATTTTTATTTTGTTCATTTAAATCTTTAAGAGAAACTTCTATTTGATTTTTGGGATAAGAATTATTATTTATTTTTAATGTAAAAGTAACTGAGTTTGGAGTTGTTTCAATTATTTTAAAAATATTTTGATTTTCTTCATAAATATCAATTGTAGAATAATAACTTGTTTCTGAATTTTCTAAAACAAATGATCTATTATCAATTGGAATATGAATTGTATTATTTTTGAATCTTCAAGTTAGATTAATTTCATTTTTTATTTTGTTTGTACTATTATCAATTGCAAGATTAAAATTAATTAGTGAATTAATATAAATTTTGTTGCCCAAATTATTATTTTTAATATTTTCAATTGAAAATCTATAGATTCCATTTTGAATATCGCTTTGATTTAATAATGGAACAACAAAATAATTTTCTGTTATTTTGTTGTTCCATGTTGTATAATAAGAAACATTAAAATTACTATATCAATTTTCATTTTCTTCATAATAAAGAACATCATTTAGAAAATCCTGATTTGTATTGTCTACAATATTTATCTCAAAAATAACATCATTTATTCCTTCTGAATTTTCTATAATAGTAAAACTATCATCTTTATTTTCAATATAAGGATTATTTCTTGGTAAAATATTTTTTTTTGAAAATGTTTCAAAACCAAAGAATTTTATTTGTAAAAATGGTAAAAACAAGATAAAAGATACAATAAAGAGTTTATTTTTAATTTTCATTGTGTGTTATCATAAAATTTAAAACTAAATTTTAAACACTAAAATTATAACATTTTGTAAATTACATAAAAAAACAACAATTAAGTTTTATTTTAAATTTTTCTAGTAGCGCTTTTTAATTCATTTATTCACTTTTCTTTTTCGTGCATTAAATATTTATCTTTTAATTTTTTCATTTCTAAATTTATTTTTTCATTTCTCTTACTATATTCAGCAATTTCAATATCAATACGAGATACATCTATATTTAATTTAGATTTATCAATTATATTCTCATTTCTGTCTTCTTTTAAGCTATCATAAATTTTATAATCTATTTTAGGCATTTTAAAAGTTTTTACTTTTTCTTTAAATTCACTAAAATCTTCTTTTACTTTTGAAACTAATTCAACAAATTTATTAATTTCATCTCTTTTTGTTTCTAATCATTCTTCAATACTTTTTTTAATTTCATTACTTTCTTCTTTTGTAAATTTAAGTTTAAAAAATGAAGCTATGGAAAAACGTGGTTTTAATGCTTTTTCTACATGTATTGATAAATCTTTATTGTTTTTAATAATTGTACTATGTGTATTTTCGATTGTTTTTCTAATGTCTTCTACTATTTCTTTAAGTTCATCTGTATAATCTGTAATTAATTTATCTTTATTTTCTTTTATAGAAGCAAGTGTTCTTCTTATTCTTTCTATGTTTCTTTCTTTTCTTTCTTTTAAAATTTTAAGTCTTTCAATCTTTTCGCTATTTGCTTTTTTTTCATTTAAAAGTTTTATCATTATTAGAATATTTTTTTCATTTTTGGGGTTTATATTTAATAAATTTAATAAATTTTCATTTACAAATTTAATATCTCTTTGATTTAATTCAATTTCAGTTTCGGCTTTTTTAAAATCTTCAATTATTGTTGATTTTTCTTCCTCGATGATATTATTATTTTCTATTATTTTTGATTCATTTAAAACATTGGTTTTTTCTTGTTTCATTTTATAATTGTTCTCCTTTAAAAAATTATAAACCACTATTTTTTAATAATATAAAATATAAAAGTTTAAATTACATTTAAGCTTTTATATGATTTATTTTATTAATTAATTTAAATTTGTTTTTTTATTAATGATTACTACTTTGATGATTAGAACTATTATGAATTTCTTCTTCAATTTCTTCAAAATCTTTTTTTCATCTTCTATCATCTAATATTTGTAATAAAAGAAATATTCCTAAAGTAACCATTATTATAAGAAATATTATAAATGCTAATAATCATCATTCACCAATACCATTACCACCATCACTATCATTTTCATCTATTGTTGTAAAAGATCCATTAACTCCTAATTCTGCATTAACAAGAATTTCATTATCTATTTCTGAATCGCTGCTACCAACAGCAAGTCCAGTATCATTTAGAGAATAAATTTCATAAGATTCATCAGCTGTAAATGCTATACCATTTTCATCATCGAGTTCTGTTATTTCATAAATATAAGTGTCATTTTGATCGCCTGTGCTTACATAAGATGCAGTTGAATCATAAGAACCACCGTGTGAATCTTTTATTGTAACAGCAATTGAATTTCTTTCATTAAAATCATTATCATCATTATTTATTACATTAATTTGGAATTGAACAGAACTTGTTGTTGTTTCAACAATTTCAAATCCATTTGGTGTAACTATGTAAGGTAATTCAGTATCTCCGCTATTTTCATCAGTAGCTGTAAAAGATGCATCCACACCTAAATCTTCATTAATAAGAATTTCATTATCTATTTCTGAATCTCCACTAATAACCGCAAGCCCAGTATCATTTAGAGAATAAATTTCATAAGATTCTCCTGATGTGAATGCTGTATTGCTACTATCATCTAACTCTGTCATTTCATAAGTATATTTATTTGAACCACTTGTTGAAACATAAGTTGCAGTTGTATTGTGTGAATCTTCTTCTGAATCATTTATTGTTACATCAAGTGATTTTGTTTCATCAAAATCTTCTGCTTCGTTATTTGTTACAGTAATTTGAAATTGAACTGAACTTATTGCTGTTTCAGTAATTTCAAATCCCCCATCTTCTATATAAGGATTATCATTAGTAATTGGATCTCCGCCTGGCGTAAATTTATTATCTGTAATATTTAAATCATCTGCAAGAATAATTTCATCATCAAGCTCGTCGCTTGCACTTCCAACAGCAAGTCCAGTATTATTAAGCGAATATAATTCATATGTATGACTTGTTTCTAAATTATCTATTTCAAACATATAATATGCAAGTGGAGCACCTACATCAGAAGTACAAATTGCAGTTGTATCAATAGAATTATCTGAATCAGTTTCATCTATAATTGTTATTTCAATTTCATCATCATTTGCAACTAAGCTATTATAATAAAAATCATTATTTTCATTATCTGATACTCATAATTCAAATTGAGCCGTTGTATCTGTTGCTTGTTCATCTATTATTTCCACAGCTGTTCCATCATCTTTAAGATATGGGTTTGATGTGGCTTCTAGATTTTTAAAATCAATAGAATTATTTTTAATTCCTTGTTTTAAACCTGTCGTAAATAAAATTGGTGTAATTAAAATAAGTAAAAAATATTTCTTCATATTAGTTTTTAAAGTGTTTATAGAATTATTTTATCATAATTTTTTTTTTTTAAAAAAAAATCATTTTTATATTAAATTTTTTATTTAATTTTTCTTTTTTTAATTTTACACTTTAATTTTTATTTTAAAAAAATATTAAAATATTTTTTTTTAATATAATAAATATTAAAATTAGTTTGATTAAGTTTTGAATTTAATCAAGCAAAATAAAATAAAGTATAAAATAAATAAAATTACAAACTCAAAAAAATATATTAGTAAATTTAATAAAATTTATTAATTTATTAAATCTTATCAAGATTTAATAAGTCTTTAAACAATCAAAATGTTTTTCTGTTATTAATTAATCTATTATTCATTAAAGAAGTTATTATAAAGTGTTTTTTAAATAATTTCCTATTTTTAATTAACTTTTAAATATAGTAAATAAAAAAATAAACGAGGTATAATGAAATCTAAAAATATAGATCAAAAAGAAAATAATAAAAATAATAATTTAAATAAATCTATTTATTATAAAAATTTAATAAATAAAAAAGCAAAAATCCAGGATACAAAAAATAAAAAAGAGAATTTGATTTTTAATCCAATGGATTTTGAATTAAATAAAAATGTATTAAATTATGATTCTCTTACTTTGTCTGCAAATAATATTTTAGATGCAAAATTAGATAAAACTTTAAAAAATACAGACCTTAATAGATCTGGATTTTTTACTTATGGATCTGATGCATCTCCTTTAATAGCAGCAAAAGATGAAAGCACAAATAAAAATATTAGACTTAATGTTTCTCTAAGTGGTATTTCGGCAATTACTTTTGAAAATCGTGTTAATTCACCATTTATTGCAACAGAAGATTCACATGTAATTACTAGCTATAAATTAAATACTGATTTTGAACCAATAAAAGAGGGAACCTTTGACTATCCACAACTTACTTTAAATGGAGAGTCAATAAGTACCTGACCTTCAGGTAGCGGAGCTTCAAGTGCTTCACAAATAAGAGATGATAATGATACAAATCCAACAAATGGAATAAATCCTTGAAAAACTCAAATTGATGAAAATGCAGATGATATATCGGGAATAATAGACGGAACAATTCCAATAAATGTTTTTTCTTCAACTGCAACTGATGATAGTGAAGAAAATCCAACCGAAGGAATAAATCCTTGAAAAACTGCAATTGATAAAAACGTAGATGATATATTGGGAATAATAGATGGAACAATTCCAACAAATTCTGTTTCTTCCTCAACAGAAGATGATAGCGAAGAAAATCCAACCTTTGGAATAAATCCTTGAAAAACTGCAATTGATACAAACACAGATGATATAGCAAATATTACAAGAGGTGATTTTAATTACCCAAAATTAACATTAAGTGGAGATACAATAACAGAATGACCTTCGGGTGACGGAGCATCAACATCTTCGGGCATAGCAGATGATAATGAAGAAAATCCAACCGAAGGAATAAATCCTTGAAAAACTGCAATTGATACAAACACAGATGATATAGCAGATATCACAAGTGGAAATTTAGAATTTACATCAATTACCTTAAATGGAGAAACAATAGATACTTGACCTTCGGGTGAGGGAGCATCAACATCTTCGGGCATAGCAGATGACAGTGGTGCAAATCCAACAAATGGAATAAATCCTTGAAAAACTCAAATTGATACAAATTTAAATAATATAACAGGAATAATGGATGGAACAATTACAACAAATTCTGTTTCTTCTTCAACAGAAGATGATAGTATTTCAAATCCAACCTTTGGAATAAATCCTTGGAAAACTGCAATTGATACAAACACAGATGATATAGCAGATATCACAAGTGGAAATTTAGAATTTACATCAATTACCTTAAATGGAGAAACAATAGAAACCTGACCTTCAGGTGGAGAAGGAGGAGCTTCTTTAACATCAGACATTACTGCTGTAAATTCTACCCTAGAGGGTGGAGAAAATCAGCAATTAATAAATCAAACAAATAAAGTAAATATAACAACAAATACCTCAAATATTGCTTCTAATACCTCAAATATATCAGATATTATAAGTGGAGATATTGCTTTTACGGAAATAACTTTAAATGGAGAAACAATTACTTCTTGACCTTCAGACGGAGAAGGCGGAGCCTCTTCAACATCAGACATTACTGCTGTTAGTTCTACATTAGAGGGTGGAAATACTCAACAAATAATAAATGAAGCAAATAAAATCAATATTGAGACAAATGCTTCAAATATAGAAGATATTACAAGTGGAATTATTGACTATCCACAATTAATTTTAGACGGAGAAACAATTACTTCTTGACCTTCGGGCGGAAGTGGTGGGACTTCTTCAACATCAGACATTATTGCTGTTAGTTCTACATTGGAAGGTGGAGCAAATCAACAAATAATAAATGAAGCAAATAAAATCAATATTGAGACAAATGCTTCAAATATAGCAGATATCACAAGTGGAGATTTAGAATTTACATCAATTACCTTAAATGGAGAAACAATAGATACTTGACCCTCTGGCGGAAGTGGCGGAACTTCTTCAACATCAGATCTTTTAGCCGTTGATTCTGCTTTAGAAGGTGGAGAAAATCAACAATCAATAAACGAATCAAATAAAGAAAGTATTGATACAAATACTTCAAATATTGCTTCTAATACTTCAAATATTGCTTCTAATACTTCAAATATATCTAGCATTACAAGTGGAGAATTTGTTTTTACAGAAATTAATTTAAATGGAGAAACAATAGATACTTGGCCTTCGGGTGCAAATGGGGCTTCAACCTCAGATATAATTGCAGTCAGTTCTATTTCAGAGGGTGGAGCAAATCAACAAATAATAAATGAAGCAAACAAAGTAAGTATTAATAAAAATGCAGAAGATATAGCAGAAATTAAAAGTGGCCTAAATAGTTATCCTCAATTAATTTTAAATGAACAACCAATAAGTAATTGACCTTCGGCTTTTTCAACATCAGATATTATTCCTGTAAGCTCTGCCTTAGAAGGTGGAGCAAATCAACAAATAATAAATTTATTAAATAAAGAAAATATTGAATCAAACACTTCAGATATGGAAGATATTAGAAGTGGAGAATTAGGTTTTACAGAAATCACTTTAAATGGAGAGTCAATAAGCACTTGACCTTCGGGAGGAAGCGGAGCTTCTTCAACATCAGATCTTTTAGCCGTTGATTCTGCTTTAGAAGGCGGAGCAAACCAACAATTAATAAATGAAGTAAATAAAGAAAGTATTGATACAAATACTTCAGATATAGCAGATATTATAAGTGGAGATTTACCATTTACATCAATTAATTTAAATGGAGAAACAATAGATACTTGACCTTCGGGTGATGGAGCTTCTGCTTCTTCAGGAATAACAGATGATAGTGAAACAAATCCAACTGAAGGAATAAATCCTTGAAAAACTACAATTGATGAAAATGCAAGTGATATAGCAAAAATAATAGATGGAACAATTCTAACAAATTCTGTTTCTTCTTCAACAGAAGATGATAGTATTTCAAATCCAACCTTTGGAATAAATCCTTGAAAAACTGCAATTGATGAAAATGCTTCAGATATAGCAGATATTACAAGTGGAAATTTAGAATTTACATCAATTAATTTAAATGGAGAAACAATAGATACTTGACCTTCGGGTGATGGAGCTTCTGCTTCTTCGGGCATAACTGATGATAGTGAAACAAATCCAACCGAAGGAATAAATCCTTGAAAAACTGCAATTGATGAAAATGCAAGTGATATATTAGAAAATAAATCTGATATATCTGATATTACAAGTGGAGATATAGAATTTACATCAATTACCTTAAATGGAGAAACAATAAATACTTGACCTTCGGGTGATGGGGCTTCTGCTTCTTCAGGTATAACAGATGATAGTGAAACAAATCCAACCGAAGGAATAAATCCTTGAAAAACTGCAATTGATGAAAATGCAAGTGATATATCTGATATTACAAGTGGAGATTTAGAATTTACATCAATTACCTTAAATGGAGAAACAATTACTACCTGACCTTCAGATGGAGAAGGAGGAGCTTCTTCAACATCAGACGTTACTGCTGTTAGTTCTACATTAGAGGGTGGAAATACTCAACAAATAATAAATGAAGCAAACAAAATCAATATTGATAAAAATGCTTCAGAAATATCAGATATTGAAAGTGGACTTATTGACTATCCACAATTAATTTTAGACGGAGAAACAATTACTTCTTGACCTTCAGGCGGAAGTGGTGGAGCCTCTTCAACATCAGATGTTACTGCCGTTAGTTCTACACTAGAAGGTGGAGCAAACCAACAAATAATAAATGAAGCAAATAAAGAAAACATTGAAACAAATACTTCAGATATAGCAGATCTTGTAAGTGGAGATTTACCATTTACATCAATTAATTTAAACGGAGATACAATAGATTCTTGACCTTCGGGTGATGGAGCTTCTGCTTCTTCAGGTATAACAGATGATAGTGAAACAAATCCAACCGAAGGAATAAATCCTTGAAAAACTGCAATTGATGAAAATGCAAGTGATATATTAGAAAATAAATCTGATATATCTGATATCACAAGTGGAGATTTAGAATTTACATCAATTACCTTAAATGGAGAAACAATTACTACCTGACCTTCAGATGGAGAAGGAGGAGCTTCCTCAACATCAGACGTTACTGCTGTTAGTTCTACATTAGAGGGTGGAAATACTCAACAAATAATAAATGAAGCAAACAAAATCAATATTGATAAAAATGCTTCAGAAATATCAGATATTGAAAGTGGACTTATTGACTATCCACAATTAATTTTAGACGGAGAAACAATTACTTCTTGACCTTCAGGCGGAAGTGGAGGAGCCTCTTCAACATCAGATGTTACTGCTGTTAGTTCTACACTAGAAGGTGGAGCAAACCAACAAATAATAAATGAATCAAATAAAGAAAACATTGAAACAAATACTTCAGATATAGCAGATCTTGTAAGTGGCGATTTACCATTTACATCAATTAATTTAAATGGAGATACAATAGATTCTTGACCTTCAGGTGGAAGCGAGTCTTCTTTAACTTCAGATATTTTGGCTGTTAATTTTATATCAGAGGGAGGAAGTAATCAACAAGTAATAAATGAAGTCAATAAATCAAATATTGGAACAAATACTTCAGACATTGCAGAAAATGCTTCAAATATTGCTGATAATGCTTCAGATATAGCAGATCTTATAAGTGGAGATTTACCATTTACATCAATTACTTTAAACGGGGATACAATAACAGAATGGCCTTCAGGCGGAGAAGAAAATTACTTAACTTCTGATATTACTGCTGTTAGTTCTACATTAGAAGGCGGAATCAACCAACAAATAATAAATGAATTAAATAAATCAAATATTGCAACAAATACTTCAGACATTGCAACAAATACTTCAAATATTGCTGATAATGCTTCAGATATAGCAGATCTTATAGGTGGCGATTTACCATTTACATCAATTACTTTAAATGGAGACACAATAACAGAATGACCTTCAGGCGGAGAAGAAAATTACTCAACATCAGATATTACTGCTGTTAGTTCTACATTAGAAGGTGGAAGTACTCAACAAATAATAAATGAATTAAATAAAGAAACAATTTCAGCAAATTCTTCTGAAATTAATAAAAACTCTTCAGATATAGCAGATCTTATAGGTGGCGATTTACCATTTACATCAATTACTTTAAATGGAGACACAATAACAGAATGACCTTCAGATGGAGGAGAAAATTCTTTAACCTCAAATATTGATGCTGTTAGTTCTGCTGCAGAAGGTGGAAGAACTCAGCAAATAATAAATGAAGCAAATAAAGTAAATGTTGATAAAAATGCTTCAGATATTTTAGATATTAAAAGTGGAATTATTAGTTATCCACAATTAATTTTAAATGGCAATACAATAACAGAATGACCTTCAGTTGGCGAAGAAGATTATTCAACATCAGATATTACTGCTGTTAGTTCTACATTAGAAGGCGGAAGCAATCAACAAATAATAAATGAATTAAATAAATCAAATATTGCAACAAATACTTCAGACATTGCAACAAATACTTCAAATATTGCTGATAATGCTTCAGATATAGCAGATCTTATAGGTGGCGATTTACCATTTACATCAATTACTTTAAATGGAGACACAATAACAGAATGACCTTCAGATGGAAGCGGCGAAACACTTTATACATCAGACGTTTTAGCTTCTAGTTCTGCTTCAGAAGGTGGAAGTAATCAAGAAATAATAAACAGAGCAAACAAATCAGATATTGAAAGTATTCAAGATGGAAATATTAATTTTCCAAAATTAACATTAGGTGGAGACACAATAACAGAATGGCCTTCAGATGGAAGCGGTGGAACACTTTATACATCAGACATTTTAGCTTCTAGTTCTACTTCAGAAGGCGGAAGTGATCAAGAAGCAATAAATAGAGCAAATAAAACAAGTATTGAAGATAATACTTCAGACATTAGTCAAAATACTTCAGATATTGGAGATATTCAAGATGGAAATATTAATTTTCCAAAATTAACATTAGGTGGAGACACAATAACAGAATGGCCTTCAGATGGAAGTGGCGGAACACTTTATACTTCAGATATTTTAGCTTCTAGTTCTACTTCAGAAGGCGGAAATAATCAAGAAATAATAAACAGAGCAAACAAATCAGATATTGAAAGTATTCAAGATGGAAATATTAATTTTCCGAAATTAACATTAGGTGGAGATACAATAACAGAATGACCTTCAGGAGGAAGTGGCGGAACACTTTATACATCAGACATTTTAGCTACTAGTTCTTCTTCAGAAGGCGGAAGTGATCAAGAAGCAATAAATAGAGCAAATAAAACAAGTATTGAAGATAATACTTCAGATATTGGAGATATTCAAGGTGGAAATATTGATTTTCCAAAATTAACATTAGGTGGAGATACAATAACAGAATGACCTTCAGGCGGAAGTGGCGGAACACTTTATACTTCAGATATTTTAGCTACTAGTTCTTCTTCAGAAGGCGGAAGTGATCAAGAAGCAATAAATAGAGCAAATAAAACAAGTATTGAAGATAATACTTCAGATATTAGTCAAAACACTTCAGATATTGGAGATATTCAAGAAGGAAATATTGATTTTCCAAAATTAACATTAGGTGGAGATACAATAACAGAATGACCTTCAGGAGGAAGTGGCGGAACACTTTATACTTCAGACATTTTAGCTACTAGTTCTGCTTCAGAAGGTGGAAGTGATCAAGAAGCAATAAATAAAGCAAATAAAACAAGTATTGAAGATAATACTTCAGATATTGGAGATATTCAAGATGGAAATATTGATTTTCCGAAATTAACATTAGGCGGAGACACAATAACAGAATGACCTTCAGGCGGAAGTGGCGGAACACTTTATACTTCAGATATTTTAGCTACTAGTTCTACTGCAGAAGGCGGAGGTGATCAAGAAGCAATAAATAGAGCAAATAAATCAGATATTGAAGATATTCAAGGTGGAAATATTGATTTTCCGAAATTAACATTAGGTGGAGACACAATAACAGAATGACCTTCGGGTGATGGGGTTTCTGCTTCATCGGATATAACTGATGATAGTGAAACAAATCCAACCGAAGGAATAAATCCTTGAAAAACTACAATTGATGAAAACACCGATGATATAAATTCAATTGAAACTGGAGACTTTGATTTTCCTCAACTTAGTTTAAATGGAGAAATAATAACATCTTGACCTTCGGGTGATGGGGCTTCTGCTTCTTCAGATATAACAGATGATAGTGAAGCAAATCCAACAGAAGGAATAAATCCATGAAAAACTGCAATTGATGCAAATGCAGATGATATAGCAGATATAATTGATGGAACAATTACAATAAATTTAAATTCTTCAGGAATAACAGATGATAGTGAAACAAATCCAACCGAAGGAATAAATCCTTGAAAAACTACAATTGATGAAAACACCGATGATATAAATTCAATTGAAACTGGAGATTTTGATTTCCCTCAACTTAGTTTAAATGGAGAAATAATAACATCTTGACCTTCGGGTGATGGGGCTTCTGCTTCTTCAGATATAACAGATGATAGTGAAACAAATCCAACAGAAGGAATAAATCCATGAAAAACTGCAATTGATGCAAATGCAGATGATATAGCAGATATAATTGATGGAACAATTACAATAAATTTAAATTCTTCAGGAATAACAGATGATAGTGAAACAAATCCAACCGAAGGAATAAATCCTTGAAAAACTACAATTGATGAAAACACCGATGATATAAATTCAATTGAAACTGGAGACTTTGATTTCCCTCAACTTAGTTTAAATGGAGAAATAATAACATCTTGACCTTCGGGTGATGGTGCTTCTGCTTCTTCAGATATAACAGATGATAGTGAAACAAATCCAGATGATGGAATAAACCCTTGAAAAACTACAATTGATGCAAATGCAGATGATATAGCAGATATAATTGATGGAACAATTACAATAAATTTAAATTCTTCAGGAATAACAGATGATAGTGAAACAAATCCAACCGAAGGAATAAATCCTTGAAAAACTACAATTGATGAAAACACCGATGATATAAATTCAATTGAAACTGGAGATTTTGATTTCCCTCAACTTAGTTTAAATGGAGAAATAATAACATCTTGACCTTCGGGTGATGGTGCTTCTGCTTCTTCAGATATAACTGATGATAGTGAAACAAATCCAGATGATGGAATAAACCCTTGAAAAACTACAATTGATGAAAACACCGATGATATAAATTCAATTGAAACTGGAGACTTTGATTTTCCTCAACTTAGTTTAAATGGAGAAATAATAACATCTTGACCTTCGGGTGATGGGGCTTCTGCTTCTTCAGATATAACTGATGATAGTGAAACAAATCCAGATGACGGAATAAACCCTTGAAAAACTACAATTGATGCAAATACCGATGATATAAATTCAATTGAAACTGGAGACTTTGATTTTCCTCAACTTAGTTTAAATGGAGAAATAATAACATCTTGACCTTCGGGTGACGGGGCTTCTGCTTCTTCGGAAATAACAGATGATAGTGAAACAAATCCAGATGACGGAATAAACCCTTGAAAAACTACAATTGATGCAAATACCGATGATATAAATTCAATTGAAACTGGAGACTTTGATTTTCCTCAACTTAGTTTAAATGGAGAAATAATAACATCTTGACCTTCGGGTGATGGGGCTTCTGCTTCTTCAGGAATAACTGATGATAGTGAAACAAATCCAACCGAAGGAATAAACCCTAAACTTTTAGAAATAGAAAATAAATTAGATGATTATTTTCTAGATGAAGAGCTTAACCAAGAAGCAGAATTTGGTTATACAGAAAACGGTTCACCTTTTATTAGAAAAACAGATCTAACAACAAGTGAAGATGCAGAATTAAGAATCTTAACTGATAGTATTAATTTAATTCATAGTAATGGTGATGTACTTCTTCCTATAAGTGATAGCTCTGCAGTTCCTAAATTATATGTTGATAATTTATTGGGCGATATAAGTGCTGAAGTTAGTCAAAATACCGATGATATAAATTCAATTGAAACTGGAGACTTTGATTTTCCTCAACTTAGTTTAAATGGAGAAATAATAACATCTTGACCTTCGGGTGATGGGGCTTCTGCTTCTTCAGAAATAACAGATGATAGTGAAACAAATCCAGATGACGGAATAAACCCTTGAAAAACTGCAATTGATGAAAACACCGATGATATAAATTCAATTGAAACTGGAGACTTTGATTTTCCTCAACTTAGTTTAAATGGAGAAATAATAACATCTTGACCTTCGGGTGATGGGGCTTCTGCTTCTTCAGATATAACTGATGATAGTGAAACAAATCCAACCGAAGGAATAAATCCTAAACTTTTAGAAATAGAAAATAAATTAGATGATTATTTTCTAGATGAAGAGCTTAATCAAGAAGCAGAATTTGGTTATACAGAAAACGGTTCACCTTTTATTAGAAAAACAGATCTAACAACAAGTGAAGATGCAGAATTAAGAATCTTAACTGATAGTATTAATTTAATTCATAGTAATGGTGATGTACTTCTTCCTATAAGTGATAGCTCTGCAGTTCCTAAATTATATGTTGATAATTTATTGGGCGATATAAGTGCTGAAGTTAGTCAAAACACTGATGATATAAATTCAATTGAAACTGGAGACTTTGATTTCCCTCAACTTAGTTTAAATGGAGAAATAATAACATCTTGACCTTCGGGTGATGGGGCTTCTGCTTCTTCAGGAATAACTGATGATAGTGAAACAAATCCAGATGACGGAATAAACCCTTGAAAAACTACAATTGATGAAAACACCGATGATATAAATTCAATTGAAACTGGAGACTTTGATTTCCCTCAACTTAGTTTAAATGGAGAAATAATAACATCTTGACCTTCGGGTGATGGGGCTTCTGCTTCTTCAGGAATAACTGATGATAGTGAAACAAATCCAACCGAAGGAATAAATCCTAAACTTTTAGAAATAGAAAATAAATTAGATGATTATTTTCTAGATGAAGAGCTTAACCAAGAAGCAGAATTTGGTTATACAGAAAACGGTTCACCTTTTATTAGAAAAACAGATCTAACAACAAGTGAAGATGCAGAATTAAGAATCTTAACTGATAGTATTAATTTAATTCATAGTAATGGTGATGTACTTCTTCCTATAAGTGATAGCTCTGCAGTTCCTAAATTATATGTTGATAATTTATTGGGCGATATAAGTGCTGAAGTTAGTCAAAACACTGATGATATAAATTCAATTGAAACTGGAGACTTTGATTTTCCTCAACTTAGTTTAAATGGAGAAATAATAACATCTTGACCTTCGGGTGATGGGGCTTCTGCTTCTTCAGAAATAACAGATGATAGTGAAACAAATCCAGATGACGGAATAAACCCTTGAAAAACTGCAATTGATGAAAACACCGATGATATAAATTCAATTGAAACTGGAGACTTTGATTTTCCTCAACTTAGTTTAAATGGAGAAATAATAACATCTTGACCTTCGGGTGATGGGGCTTCTGCTTCTTCAGATATAACTGATGATAGTGAAACAAATCCAACCGAAGGAATAAATCCTAAACTTTTAGAAATAGAAAATAAATTAGATGATTATTTTCTAGATGAAGAGCTTAATCAAGAAGCAGAATTTGGTTATACAGAAAACGGTTCACCTTTTATTAGAAAAACAGATCTAACAACAAGTGAAGATGCAGAATTAAGAATCTTAACTGATAGTATTAATTTAATTCATAGTAATGGTGATGTACTTCTTCCTATAAGTGATAGCTCTGCAGTTCCTAAATTATATGTTGACAATTTATTGGGTGATATAAGTGCTGAAGTTAGTCAAAACACTGATGATATAAATTCAATTGAAACTGGAGACTTTGATTTCCCTCAACTTAGTTTAAATGGAGAAATAATAACATCTTGACCTTCGGGTGATGGGGCTTCTGCTTCTTCAGGAATAACTGATGATAGTGAAACAAATCCAACCGAAGGAATAAACCCTTGAAAAACTGCAATTGATGAAAATACCGATGATATAAATTCAATTGAAACTGGAGATTTTGATTTCCCTCAACTTAGTTTAAATGGAGAAATAATAACATCTTGACCTTCGGGTGATGGTGCTTCTGCTTCTTCAGGAATAACTGATGATAGTGAAACAAATCCAACCGAAGGAATAAATCCTTGAAAAAATCAAATTGATGAAAATACCGATGATATAGCAGACATAATTGATGGAACAATTTCAGTAACTTCTCGTTCTTCATTAACAACAGATGATAGTTCTACAAATCCACTTCAAGGAATAAATCCTTGAAAAACTGCAATTGATATAAATACAGATGATATAGCAGGAATGTTAAGCGGAGATGTTGCTTTTGATTCAATTAATTTAAATGGAAATTCAATAACATCTTGACCTTCGGGTGATGGGGCTTCTGCTTCTTCAGGAATAACTGATGATAGTGAAACAAATCCAACTGAAGGAATAAACCCTTGAAAAACTGCAATTGATGAAAATACCGATGATATAAATTCAATTGAAACTGGAGACTTTGATTTTCCTCAAATTAGTTTAAATGGAGAAATAATAACATCTTGACCTTCGGGTGATGGGGCTTCTGCTTCTTCAGGAATAACTGATGATAGTGAAACAAATCCAGAAGAAGGAATAAATCCTAAACTTTTAGAAATAGAAGATAAATTAGATGATTATTTTCTAGATGAAGAGCTTAACCAAGAAGCAGAATTTGGTTATGCAGAAGATGGTTCGCCTTTTATTAGAAAAACAGATCTAACTACAAGTGAAGATGCAGAATTAAGAATCTTAGCTGATAGTATTAATTTAATTCATAGTAATGGTGATGTGCTTCTTCCTATAAGTGATAGCTCTGCAGTTCCCAAATTATATGTTGATGATGCATTGGACGATTTAAGTGCTGAAGTTAGTCAAAATACTGAAGATTTAGATTCAATTAAAACTGGAGACTTTGATTTCTCTCAAATTACTTTAGCTGGAGAATCAATTACTGCTTGACCTTCGGGCGGTGCTTCTTCTTCATCTTTATTAACAGATGATAGTGAAGAAAATCCAGATGATGGAATAAATCCTTGAAAAACTCAAATTGATGAAAATGTAATTGCTATAGCAGCAAATTCTGCAGATATAGCAGACATAATTGATGGAACAATTTCAGTAACTTCTCGTTCTTCATTAACAACAGATGATAGTTCTACAAATCCACTTCAAGGAATAAACCCTTGAAAAACTCAAATTGATGAAAATGCAATTGGAATAACAGAAAATGCTGCAGAAATTGCTTCAATAGAAGATGGAACTTTTAATTATTCAAAATTAACATTAGCTGGAGAATCAATTACTGCTTGGCCTTCAGGCGGTGCTTCTTCTTCATCTTTATTAACAGATGATAGTGAAGAAAATCCAGATGATGGAATAAACCCTTGAAAAATTCAAATTGATGAAAATGTAATTGCTATAGCAGCAAATGCTTCAAGCATAGCAGCAAATTCTGCAGATATAGAAGATTTAATTGATGGGACAACTTCAGTAAATTCTATTTCTTCATTAACAACAGATGACAGTGCTACAAATCCACTTCAAGGAATAAATCCTTGAAAAACTCAAATTGATGAAAATGCAATTGGAATAACAGAAAATGCAGCAAACATTGCAGGAATAATAGACGGAACAACATCTATTACTCTAATTACTAATACTTCAGAATTAATTGATGATAGTGAAACGAATTCAACAGAAGGAATAAATTCTTGAAAAACTCAAATTGATGCAAATGTAATTGCTATTGCAGCAAATGCTTCAAGCATAGCAGCAAATTCTGCAGATATAGAAGATTTAATTGATGGGACAACTTCAGTAAATTCTATTTCTTCATTAACAACAGATGACAGTGCTACAAATCCACTTCAAGGAATAAATCCTTGAAAAACTCAAATTGATGAAAATGCAATTGGAATAACAGAAAATGCAGCAAACATTGCAGGAATAATAGATGGAACAACATCTATTACTCTAATTACTAATACTTCAGAATTAATTGATGATAGTGAAACGAATTCAACAGAAGGAATAAATTCTTGAAAATCTGAAATTGATGCAAATGCGGTTGCTATATCAAATAATACTGAAAATATAGAAGATATAATAGATGGAACAATTCAAATAAATTCTTCTTCTTCATTAACAATAGATAATAGTGCTACAAATCCACTTCAAGGAATAAACCCTTGAAAAACTCAAATTGATGAAAATACAAGTAATATAGCAGAATTAATGAATGCAACAAATTTTCTTTCTACAACTTCTAATACTTCAAATATTTTATCAATGAATAAAATAATAAAAGATGGAGAAACGCAAGAATTAATTAACGAAAATGTTCAAGATCAAATTAATAATTTAAATGAAATTATTAAAAAATTATATTTACCTATAGATAGTATTATTATTTCTTCAGATTCTCCTCAATATGGAATTTGAATTAATATGGGAAAATTATCAGAAAATAAAACATTTGATTTTTCTAAATATTTACTTAAAAATAAAGAAAATAAATTTTATATTTGAAAAAGAGAAGCATAAAATTAAATTTATTTAATTTTTGTCTATTTGTAAATTAAAAAAAATTAAAAATATTTAATATAAATAATAAAAAAACATTAAAATTACTTTGATTGAATTTTTAGATTTAATTTTAAATATAAGATAGAAAATTTAATTCAATAAATATAAACTAGAATATAAAACAAAAAAAGATATTATAAATAAAAATATATTGTGTTAATTTAAAAAAAATAAATAATTATGTAGTTTTGCTAAATAATTTTTATTTTTTTGCGTGTGTATATTTTTATTAAAATAAAATTTTATTTAATTTTAATACATAAATAATAAAAAGAGGGAATATGAAATTTGAAAAAACAAAAAAAAACTCTAAAACTTTAGATAAAACTAGTAATTTAGAAATTAATAAAAATACATCTATTAAGAAAGACCCCTTAAAATTAAATATAAGGAAATTTCAAAACACAAAAATTATTCCTGTTGATAAAACTTTTAAAAATGTAAATTCTCAACAAGAAATAAATAAAACAAAGAAAATTATTTTTTCTAATAATAGAAAAAATATTAATCAAAATATATCAAATAAAACAAATATTGATTTAAATAAAAATCAAAAAATATTAAATTTAAAATCAATAAAAAATAAATCATTAAATGATTTTTCAAAATCTATTTTAAAAAATCAAATTACAGAAAATCAATCTATTAATGAAGAAATAACTGATACTTCACTTTTAGTATTAAGTAATTCTTCATTAGAGTCAATTTCCGGAACTGCAGTAAATCAAGAAATTGCAAATAAAGAGAATGTAAATGATCATATTTCTATTAACAATACTGTTAGTAGTTTTTCGCTAGAAATAAATAATATATTAGGGAAAATAGCAGATGAAGAAGCATTTGAAGAAATTGATTTAATTCCTGATCAAGATGCAAGTCTAGCTGAGAAAACATTACCTTATCCAATAACAAATAATGATGTTTATTTTTTAAAATGTTTATCATCTACTTCAAATGAAGTTTTTTTTAAAAACGCAGGATTAAATTTGATTGGTGAAAATTTTAATACTACTCTCTACAATTCTTCAAATAGTAATAATTCAAATTATATTGGTATTTTTGCTAGTGTTGTTTCTGATTATGACATTACTTTTTCAAAATTTGCTCAACCTTCAAATTCTTCTAATGCTTTCAGAGGAATAGCAAAAATTTCTGGATATTCTTTTTCTAGTGTGAATCTTAATGACAGAACAACTACAACATTAAGTGAAAGTTATTTGAATTATGATTTCTTAATAATTAAATCTCAGATAGCAAATAATCAACAAACAAACTTTAATATTGTAAAAACAGATAAGATAGTTTCTGATGTTGCAATGAATTATTTTGGAACATTACAGTATTTAACTTTCACTAGTGAAACAGATTTTACAATTAGTGATTCTTCTTTACTTGGAATATGAGGTTTTAAAAATAATCGTCAATTAAGAAGAATTGCAATTTTAAATGCTGCTAATTTTTCATTTGCAGAAACATGAACTAATTATCAATTTATTTTTGTTTCTTATTACATAAGTGGAGTTTTAGGCGGTGTTTTAATACCAACAAATTCAATAGCTTTAAATATAAATATTAAATTTTCAATAGATGGAAGAAGTATCGTGGTTTTAAAAAATGAATTAGAGGGTACTTTTAATAATGTTGATGGAAAATTAACTGATGTAGAAATTTATGGAATTAATCACATTTTTGAAAATTGAGTTTCAAGTTTAGGTACTTCAAAAATACCAACAGTAGATTCTTCGCTTGAAGGAGGAAATAATCAAGAGCAAGTTAATAAAAGTGTACACGCTGATTTAAATGAAATAGAAGATGGGACTTATGATTATCAAAAACTTACTTTAAATGGTAAAGTTATAACAAACTGACCATCAGAAAGTTTAGTTGCCGCTTCAAAATCAAGTGAAATAACTGATGATAGTAATTTAAATCCTACACTTGGAATAAATCCTTCTTTAATACAAATTAATAAAAATAAAGAAGACATTTCTTTAAAAGCAAATCAAGCTGATTTAGATGCAACAAATGCCAATGTTAATCAAAATAATATAGACTTAACTACAATAGAAGAAGGAACCTATAATTATCCACAACTTACTTTAAGTGATCAAACAATTACAGAATGATCTGATATGGGAGGAAATAGTAAAACTTCTCTTGTAACACTTGTTGACCCTTCATTAGAATCACTTTCTGGTACTGCAATAAATCAAGAAATAGCAAATCAAGAAAATGTTAATGATCATAAATATATTAATGATTCTATTGATAATTTTAATCAGATAATAAATAACATATCAGGAAAAGTTGTAGATGAAGAACCCTTTGAGGAAATTAATTTAATTTCAAATCAAATTGCAAATTTACTTGAAAAAACATTACCTTATCCAATAACTAATAATTATATTTATTTTTTAAGATCTTCAACAAGTGTTGCAAATAGAGATTTTTTTGCAAATACTGGTTTAAATTTAATTGGCGAAAATGTTAATAATAGTATTTGCGATGCTTCAAATAGTAATAATTCAAATTATTATGGTTTTTATATGAATGTTGTTTCTGATTATGACATTACTTTTACAAAATTTGCTCAACCTTCAAACCAAGGTAATTCTTTTACGGGTATAGAGAGAATTTCTGCATATCCATTTTCTAATATTCAGCTTAATGACAGAACAACTACAACACTGAGTGAAAGCTATTTAAATTATGATTTTTTAATAATTAAATCACAGGTAATTAATAATCAACAAACAACTTTTAATGTTGTTAAAACCGATAAAATAATTTCTGATGTTGCAATGAATTATTTTGGAACATTACAATATTTAACTTTTACTAGTGAAACAGATTTTACAATTAGCGATTCTTCTTTACTTGGAATATGAGGATTTAAAAATAATCGTCAATTAAATAAAATTGCAATTTTAAGCGATACTAATTTTGTGTTTTCAGAAACATGAACTAATTATCAATTTATTTTTGTTTCTTATTACATAAGTGGAGTTTTAGGTGGTGTTTTAATACCAACAAATTCAATAACATCAAATAATGAAAATATATTTTCAATAGACGGAAGAAATAATTTCAAATTAACAAATGAATTGGAAGGTATTTTTTCAAATCCTGATGGAAAATTAACTGATGTAGAAATTTATGGATTTAATCATATTTTAAAAGAAGGAAACTCTAATATAAATACTTCAAAAATACCAACAGCAAATAGTGAACTTGAAGGTGGAGAAAATCAAGCAGAAGTTAATGAAAATGTACATTCAGATTTAATTTCAATAGAAGAAGGAACTTATAATTATCCACAGCTTACTTTAAATGGACAAACAATTGAAGAATGATCTTCAGAAAGTTCATTAACTTCTTCAACATCATCTAGAATAACTGATGACAGTGATTTAAATCCAACGCTTGGAATAAATCCTTCTTTAATACAAGTTGATAAAAACACTGAAGATATTTCTTTAAAAGCAAATCAATCTGATTTAGATGCAACAAATATAATTGTTAATCAAAATAATTTAGATTTAACCGCAATAGAAGAAGGGACTTATAATTATCCACAACTTACTTTAAATGGACAGGTAATCAATAATTGAATTGAAGGAGGACAAGAGAGTAATAGTTCTCTTATAAATCTTGTTGATTCTACACTAGAATCAATTTCTGGCAATGCAATAAATCAAGAAATAGCAAATCAAGAAAATGTTAATGATCATATAGTTCTTCATAATACTATTAGTACTTTTACATCACAAATAAATAATGTAATAGGGAGAGTTCCAGATGAAGATTTAATTGAGGAATTAGATTTAATTCCAGATCAAGTTGCAAGTTTAGCTGAAAAAACATTATTTTATCCAATAACAGATAATGATGTTTACTTTTTTAAGTCTTCATATTCAAATTCAACTTCAAGTTTTGTTAGAAATGCTGGATTAAATTTAATTGGAGAAAATGTTAATAATATTCATAATAATGCTTCAAATAGTAGTAATTCAAATTATTATGGTTTCTACATGAGTGTTATTTCTGATTATAATGTTACTTTTACAAAATTTGCTCAACCCTCAAATCAAGGTAATTCTTTTACAGGAATAAACAAAATTTCTGGATATTCGTTTTCTAGTGTTAAACTTAATGACAGAACAACTACAACATTAAGTGAAAGTTATTTAAATTATGATTTCTTAATAATTAAATCTCATATAATAAATAATCAACAAACAACCTTTAATATTGTAAAAACAGATAAGATAGTTTCTGATGTTGCAATGAATTATTTTGGAACATTACAATATTTAACTTTTACTAGTGAAACAGATTTTACAATTAGTGATTCTTCTTTACTTGGAATATGAGGTTTTAAAAATAATCATCAATTAAATAGAATTGCAATTTTAAGTGACAATAATTTTCTCTTTTCAGAAGCATGAACTAATTATCAATTTATTTTTGTTTCTTATAAATTAAGTGGAGTTTTAGGTGGAGTTTTAATACCAACAAATTCAATAATACTTAATACTGCAAATAGATTTACAATAGATGGAAGAAATGATTTTACATTAATAAATGAATTAGAAGGAACTTTTAATAATAATGATGGAAAATTAAGTGATACAGAAATTTATGGTCTTAATCATATTTGAAAAGATGGCGTTTCTAGTATAAACACCTTAAAATTACAAACAGCAGATAGTGAACTTGAAGGTGGAGAAAATCAAGCAGAAGTTAATGAAAATGTACAAAATAGTTTAACATATTTAGAAACATCTAAAGCAGATAAAACTGATTTAGATTCAATAAATACTGTTATAACTCAAAACAGTTCTGATTTAGAAGAAATAAAAGATGGTACTTATGATTATCCTCAGTTAACATTAAATGGTCAAACAATTGAAGATTGACCTTCAGGAGAAATTGGAACTTTAATATCTTCTGAAGTAATTGATGATAGTGACATTAATCCAACGCTTGGAATAAATCCTTATTTAATTCAAACTCAGACAAATACTGAAAATATAGATACTTTAAATACAGAAGTAGATACTTTAAATACAGAATTAGATACTTTAAATACACAAGTAACAGGAATAATAGATGGAACAACTTTAATATCTTTTTTCACTTCTGCATTAATTAATGATAGTGGGACAAATCCAGATGATGGGATAAATCCTTATTTAATTCAAACTCAAAAAAATATTGTTAGTATAAACAATTTAGATACAGAAGTAGATACTTTAAATACACAAGTAACAGGAATAATAGACGGAACAACACCTGTTGTCACAACTTCTAATTCTTCAAAAATAACAGATGATAGCGAAGAAAACCCAACTGAAGGAATAAATCCTTATTTAATTCAAATTCAAACAAATACTACAGATATAGAAAATTTAAATACAGAAGTAGGTATCTTAAATACAGAAGTAGAAGGAATAATTGATGGGACAATACCTATTGCTATAGATTTTAGTTCTTCAGAAATAACTGATGATAGTGCTATAAATCCAACCGAAGGGATAAATCCTTGAAAAACACAAATTGATACAAATACAGGAAATATTTCATTAAAAGCAGATCAATCAGATTTAGATGAAACAAATATAATTGTTAATCAAAACAATTCAGATTTAATAACAATAAAAGATGGTAGTTATGATTATCCTAAAATCACATTAAATGGAGAAGAAATTACAGAATGACCTTTTATTGTTCCAGTTTCTTCAAAAATAACAGATGATAGTGAAGAAAATCCAACTGAAGGAATAAATCCTTATTTAATTCAAACTCAGACAAATGCTACAGAAATAGAAAATTTAAATGCAGAAGTAGGTATCTTAAATACAGAAGTAGAAGGAATAGTAGATGGAACAACACCTATTATTACAACTTCTGATTCTTCTAAAGTAACAGACGATAGTGCTACAAAACCAACTGAAGGAATAAATCCTTATTTAATTCAAACTCAGACTAATGTTACAGATATAGAAAATTTAAATACAGAAGTAGGTGCCTTAAATACAGAATTAGATACTTTAAATACAGAAGTAGAAGGAATAATAGACGGAACAACACCTGTTGTTACAACTTCTGATTCTTCTAAAGTAACAGATGATAGTACTACAAATCCAACAGAAGGAATAAATCCTTGAAAAACACAAATTGATGAAAATAAATCAAATATTGAAACAAAAGCAGATCAAACAGATTTACTTGCAATGGAAATAAATGTATCTAAAAATAGTAGTGATTTAGAAGAAATAATGAGTGGAACTTATGATTTTCCTCAATTAACATTAAACGGAGAAACAATAGAAACATGATCTTCGGGTGATGGAGCATCTATATCTTCAGAAATAACAGATGATAGTACTACAAATCCAGATGACGGAATAAATCCTTATTTAATTCAAACTCAGACAAATACTACAAATATAGAAAGTTTAAGTACAGAATTAGATACTTTAAATACAGAAGTAGAAGGAATAATAGACGGAACAACACCTATTGTTACAAACTCTTATTCTTCAACAGTTATTGATGATAGTACTACAAATCCAACTGAAGGAATAAATTCATATTTAATTCAAACTCAGACAAATGCGACAGAAATAGATGCTTTAAATACAGAAGTAGCAGGAATAATAGACGGAACAACACCTATTGTTACAAGCTCATATTCTTCAACAGTTATAGATGATAGTACTACAAATCCAACTGAAGGAATAAATCCATATTTAATTCAAACTCAGACAAATGCCACAGATATAGAAAGTTTAAATACAGAAGTAGATACTTTAAATACAGAAGTGGCAGGAATAAAAGATGGAACAATTGCAGTAACAACAACAACAAGCACTTCAGGATTAATAATTGATAGCGAAGAAAGCTCAACTGAAGGAATAAATCCCTATTTAATTCAAACTCAGACAAATGCTGACAACATAGAAATTTTAAATACAGAAGTAGATACTTTAAATACACAAGTAACAGGAATAATAGACGGAACAATTGAAGTAACAACAACAACAAATACTTCAGAATTAACAGTTGACAGTGGCACAAATCCAAATGAAGGAATAAATCCTTATTTAATTCAAACTCAAACAAATTCTGATGATTTAGTAGATATAGAAACTGGTGTATATAATTATCCTCAACTTATTTTAAATGGTGATTTAATAACTGAATGACCTTCATTAAGTGAAATAAATAATACTTCAGTTTTAACAGTTGTTGATCCTTCGGTAGAATCAATTACTCAAAGTGCTTCTACTCAAGCAGAAGTTAATATAGAAAATGTTAATGATCATATTGCTATCCATAATACTATTAATACTTTTACAGAACAAATAAATAATGCAATTGGAAAAATTTCGGATGAAGATGCATTTGAGGAAATTAATTTAATTCCAGGACAAAATGCAAATCTTTCTTCAAAAACATTACCTTATCCAATAACAAATAATAATATTTATTTTTTAAAATCTTCAACAAGTGATGCAAATGTAGATTTTTTAAAAAATGCCGGATTTAATTTAGTTGAAGAAAATGTTAATAATATTGTTTATAACATTTCAGATGTTAATAATTCAAATTATTACGGTTTTTATATGAATATTGTTTCTGATTACGATGTTTCTTTTACAAAGTTTGCTGAACCTTCAAATACAGATAATAGTTTTAAAGGTATAAAAAGAATTTCGGGATATTCATTTGAAAATACTAAACTTAATGATGGAACAAATACATCATTAATAGAGAGCTATTTAAATTATGATTTTTTAATAATTAAATCTCAAATAGATAATAATCAACAAACTACTTTTAATATTGTAAAAACAGATAAAATTGTTTCTGATGTTGCAATAAATTATTTTGGAACATTAAAATATTTAACTTTTAATAATGAAACAGATTTTACAATTGATGATTCTTCTTTACTTGGAATATGAGGTTTTAAAAATAATCATCAATTAAATAAAATTGCAACTTTAAGTGATACTAATTTTGTGTTTTCAGAAACATGATGTAATTATCAATTTATATTTATTTCTTATTATATCGATAGTAAATTATCAGGAATTTTAATTCCAACAAATTCATTAACATTAAATAATGTAAATAAATTTTCAATTGAAGGAAGAAGCACATTTACATTAACAGATGAATTGTCAGGTACTTTTAATAATATTGATAATAAATTAAGTAATGTAGAAATTTTTGGAATTAATCATATTTGAAAAGATGGAATTTCTAGTTTAAATACTTCAAAAATACCAACAACAAACAATAGATTTGAAGGCGGAGACAATCAAGCAGAAGTAAATAGAAGATTCCAAAGAAAATTAAGAAGATTAGAAAGATCAATAAATAGTGAAGTAATTCCTACTTCTTTAAATAATAATGAAAATGATGAAATGAAATTATTTGGTTATAATGATGTTGACGCTTCTCCATTTATTAAAAATTTTGATAATAAAAATGGAAATGTTGCAGAATTAAGAGTTCTAACAACAGGAGTAGATATTATTGACGGAAATGGTAATGCATTATTACCAAAATCAGATTCAAATATAACATCTAAACTTTATGTTGATAATCTTTTAGCAGAAAAATTAAATAAAACAGATTTAAGAAGATTTTATTTACAAATAAATCAAATTAAAAGAGATGTCCTAAATAAAAATAATAATATTATTACTAATTTACAAACACAAATAAATTCATTAGTATCTATGGTTGATAATTTAATGCTTCCAATAGGTAGTATCATTGTTGGTGATAAATATTTACCAAATTATGGTAATTGATCTTTAGTAAAAAAATTATCAAATGATAATAATTTAAGCAAAAATGAAATAAATAATTTAAATGTTTATATAAGAAAATCTTAGAATTTAATTATTTAATTTATAAAAAAAAAGAAGTTAAACTTCTTTTTTTTATTTTTTTAATTTAAAATTATTTTTTTACATTATTTAATATAAATAATTTAAAAACATATTAAAATTATGTTGATTGAATTTTTAGATTTAATTTTAAATATAAGATAAAAAAATTTAATTCAATAAAATATAAACTAGAATATAAAAACAAGACTTTTTAAGTCAAAATATATTATGTTAATTTAATAATGAAATAATTTCTTTTTGTTAATTATTGATTATTATTTTTTACTTTGTTATGTGTGATATTTATTTTTAAAATAAAATAAATTATTTAAAAACATATTTTAAAAGAGGAGATATGAAATTAAAAAAAACAACAAATAAATTCGAAAATTTAAATAAAGAAAATAATAATTTTACACCAATTAAAAAAAATGAAAATCAAATGTTTTCTAAGCCTTTTAAAAAATTAGATGTAAAAGAATTAGAAAATATTAATATTAAAACAAATCAAACTAGTTTAAATAATATTAATATTAAAAGTGCCGAAAATGACACAAATTTAATTAAAGTTAGGAATGAAGTTTTTAATCAATCAAAAAAATTTTTAAATAATAAAAAAATTAATAAATTATCTGAAAATGAAGTAGAAATAGACACTTCTTCTGTTTCTCTTTTTGATTCTTCGTTAGAATCACTTTCTGGTGTTGCTTTAAATCAAAAAACAGCAAATGAAGAAAATGTTAATGAACACAAAAAAATCCACAATACTTTTAATTCCTTAAAAATAGGAATTGATAGTATAGCTGGAAAAACAGAAGATGAAAAAGAAATAGAAGAAATTCAATTAATTCCAGATCAAGATGCAAGTCTAACTGAAAAAATATTACCCTTTTCAATAACAGATAATAATATTTATTTTTTTAAATCTACAACAAATGATAAAACTACAGATTTCTTTAAAAATGGATGATTAAACTTAATTGGAGAAAAGGTTAATAATATTTCTTATAATTCTGCAAATAGTAATAATTCAAACTATTATGGTTTTTATATGAGTATTATTTCTGATTATGATATTACTTTTACAAAATTTGCTCAACCCTCAAATTTAAATAATATTTTTACAGGTATAGAAAAAATTTCTGGGTATTCTTTTCCTGATTACAAATTACTTAATGATAGAACTAATACAACATTAAGTGAAAATTATTCAAATTATGATTTTTTAATTTTTAAATCTAAAATAGCAAACAATAATCAAACAACTTTTAATATTGTAAAAACAGATAAAATAATTTCTGATGTTGCAATTAATTATTTTGGAGTATTACAATATTTAACTTTTACTAATGAAAAAGATTTTACAATTAGTGATTCTTCTTTACTTGAAATATGAGGATTAAAAAATACTAATCAATTAAATAGAATTGCAATTTTAAGTGATACTAATTTTTCATTTTCAGAAACATGAAAAAATTATCAATTTATTTTTGTTTCTTATTATATCGATAGTAAATTATCAGGAATTTTAATTCCAACAAATTCATTAATAATAAAAAATAAAAATATATTTTCAATAGATGGTAGAAGTTCATTTACATTAGAAAATCAAATAGAAGGTACTTTTAATAATATTGACAATAAATTAAGTAATGTAGAAATTTATGGTCTTAATCATATTTTAAAAGATAAAGATTCTAGTTTAAATACATCAAAAATACCAACAGTTGATAGTACATCTGAAGATGGAGAAAATCAACAAGAAGTTAATGAAAATGTACAAACTGATTTATCAGAAATAAAAACTGGAACTTATGATTATTCTCAGCTTACTTTAAATAATGAAGTAATTACAACATGACCCTTAGGGAATTCAGAAGAACCCCCAACTTCTAGTGAAATAACTGATGATATTGATATTAATCCTACATTAGGAATAAATCCACTTTTAACACAAATAAATACAAACTTAGAAAATGTTTCCTTAAAAGCAAACCAAACTAATTTTGATGAAATAAACACAGTTGTTAATCAAAATAGTTCAGATTTATTAAAAATAAAAGAAGGAACTTATAATTATCCTCAACTTAATTTAAATGGAGAATTAATTAATAATTGAAGTTCAGAAGATTGAACAGGAAATACTTCACTTCTTTCGCTTTTCAATTCTTCTTTGGAATCAATTTCTCAAACTGAAATAAATCAAGAGGCAGTAAATAAGGAAAATGTTAATAATCATTTATCTATTCATGATGCTATTAATGATTTAAAATTAGAAGCAAATAATATAATGGGTAAAATTGCAGATGAAGATGAAATTGAAGAAATTATTCTATTACCAGAACAGTCTCCAAGTTTTAATGAAAAAACATTACTTTTTCCAATAACAGAAAATAATTTTATTTATATTACTAAAAATCCAGACGGTTTTTTAAATTTTGGATTAAATTTAATAGGAGAAAATCTTACTAATGCACATCATAATCCAGATTCTTCTAATGATTCAAATTATCATGGTTTTTATATGCATGTTGTTTCTGATAATGATGTTACTTTTGGAAAATTTGCTAAACCTTTAAATGCCAGTAATGATGTTCAAGGAGTAGAAAAAATCTCAGGATATTCTTTTTTAAATACTAAACTTAATGATAGAACAACTACAACATTAAGTGAAAGTTATTTAAATTATGATTTTTTAATAATTAAATCTCAAATACAAGTTAATCAACAAATTATTTTTGATATTGTAAAAACAGATAAAATAATTTCTGATGTTGGAATGAGTTATATTGGTACATTAAAATATTTAACTTTTACTAATGAAACAGATTTTATAATGAATGATTCATCATTACTTGGAATATGAGGATTTAAAAATACTCGTAAATTAGAAAAAATTGCAATTTTAAATGATGCAAATTTTATTTTTTCAGAAACATGAACTAATTATCAATTTATCTTTATTTCTTATTACATAAGTGGAGTTTTAGGTGGTCTTTTAGTTCCAACAAATTCAATAGTGTTAAATAAAGGGATTACATTTTCATTAGATGGAAGAAATCATCTTACATTAATAAGTGATTTTGAAGGTATTTTAGTTGATAATGATGGTAAATTGACTGATATAGAAATTTATGGATTTAATCATATTTGAAATGATTGAGTTTCTAGTGTTGGTACTTCAAAAATATCAATATCAAATAGTACATTAGAGGGCGGAAACAATCAAGCGGAAATTAATGAAAATGTACAAAATTATTTAACATCAATAAAAACTGGTATTTATGATTATCCTCAACTTACTTTGAATAATTATGTAATAAAAACATGAAATTTAGAAAATTCAATATATTCAGGTTTAGTGACTGACGATAAAGAGATTAATCCTATGCTGGGAATAAATCCAAATTTAACACAAATTGATAAAAATGAAGCAGATATTTTATTAAAATCAGATCAAATTAATTTAGATGAAACAAATTTAATTGTTGAAAAAAATAATTCAGATCTAACAACAATAAAGGAAGGAACTTTTGATTATCCACAATTAATTTTAGACGGGCAAACAATTACAAAATGATTTTTAGAAGATGAAGCAAAAGATACTTCTTTTGTAAAAGCAACTGATTCCTCTTTAGAGTCGATTACAGGAACAGCAATAAATCAAGAAATAATAAATCAAGAAAATGTCAATGATCATTTAGTTATTCATAATACTTTTGATATTTTAGAAGATAGAATAAAAAATCTAAAAGGTAAAATTACAGATGAAGAACCAATTGAAGAAATTAATATAATTTCAGAGCAAGCCCCAAGTCTAACTGAAAAAACATTACCTTATCCAATAACAGATAATAATGTTTATTTTTTAAAATCTTCAACAGGCGATAAAACTACAGATTTTTTAAGAAATGCAGGTATAAATTCAATTGGAGAAAAAATTAATAATATTTCCTATAATACTACAAATAGTGAAAATTCAGCTTATTTTGGTTTTTATTCTAGTGTTATATCTGATTATGACATTACCTTTACAAAATTTACTCCGTCTTCAAATACAACCAACAGTTTTACAGGTATAGAAAGAATTTCTGCATATCCTTTTTCTAATATTCAACTTAATGATAGAACTAATACATCATTAAGTGAAAGCTATTTAAATTATGATTTTTTAATAATTAAATCTCAAGTAGCAAACAATCAACAAACTACTTTTAATATTGTAAAAACAGATAAAATTGTTTCTAGTGTTGCAACGAATTATTTTGGAACATTACAATATTTAACTTTTACTAATGAAACAGATTTTATTGCTAGTGATTCTTCATTGCTTGGAATATGAGGCTTTAAAAATAATCATCAGTTAAATAGAATTGCAGTTTTAAGTGATATTAATTTTTCATTTTCAGAAACATGAACTAATTATCAATTTATTTTTGTTTCTTATTATATTGATAATAAATTATCAGGAATTTTAATTCCAACAAATTCAATAATATTAAATAATAATAATAGGTTTTCAATCGATGCAAGAAGTTCATTTAAATTAATAAATGAATTAGAAGGAACTTTCAATAATATTAGTTGAAAATTAAGCAATGTAGAAATTTATGGACTTAATCATATTTTAAAAGATGCAATTTCTAGTTTAAATACATCAAAAATACCAACAGTTTTTAGCATACTTGAAGGCGGAAGCAATCAAGCTGAAGTTAATGAAAATGTGCAAAATAGTTTAATGTATTTAAATGAAGAAAAAATTGATCAATCAGATTTATGTTCAATAAATGGAGATATTGTTCAAAACACTGCAGATTTAATTTTAATAAAAAATGGAACATATAATTATCCTCAGTTGATATTAAATAATTATTTAATAAAAACATGAAATCAAGGGAATTTAATATATTCAGGCTTAATTTCTGATGATAGTGATGAAAATCCAACCAAAGAAATAAATCCTTATTTAATTCAAGGACAAGAAAATACTACAAACATAGATTCCTTAAATATAAAAATGAATAATTTAAACACCGAAATAGATACTATAAATACAGAAGTAACAGGAATAATAGACGGAACAATACCTATTGAAACTACTCCAAATACTTCTTCATTAATAATTGATAGTGATGAAAATCCAACAGAAGGAATAAATCCTTATTTAATTCAAGTTCAAGAAAATACAGATAATATAACAAATTTAAGTTCTGAAATAGATATTTTAAATACAGAAGTAGCAGGAATAATAGACGGAACAATACCTATTGCAGAAAATTCTTTAAGTTCATTAGTTGCAGATGATAGTACTACAAATCCAACAGAAGGAATAAATCCTTATTTAATTCAAACTCAGACAAATGCTACAGATATAGAAAATTTAAATACAGAAGTAGATTCTTTAAATACAGAAGTATCAGGAATAATAGACGGAACAATACCTACAGCAAAAAATTCTTTAAGTTCGTTAGTTACAGATGATAGTAGTGAAAATCCAACAGAAGGAATAAATACTTGAAAAACACAACTTGATGAAAATAAATTAAATATATCAACAAAAGCAAATCAATTAGATTTAGATGAAATGAATACAATTGTTACTCAAAATACTGAAGATTTAGAATTAATAAAAGAAGGTGATTATAACTTTCCTCAATTAAAATTAAATGAAGAGATAATAGAATCATGACCTTCAGAGGAAGATATTCCATCTTCTTCTGAATTAGTAGATGATAGCAGTGAAAATCCAACCGAAGGAATAAATCCTTATTTAATTCAAAATCAAGAAAATACTCAAAATATAACAAATTTAAATACAGAAGTTGAAACTTTAAATACAGAATTAACAGGAATAAAAAATGGGACAATACCTATAACAAAAAAATCTTTAAGTTCTTTAGTTATTGATGATAGCAGTGAAAATCCAACTGAAGGAATAAATCCTTATTTAATTCAAACTCAGACAAATGCTACAGATATAGAAAATTTAAATACAGAAGTAGATACTTTAGATACAGAAATTTCATCTTTAGATGATACAATAACAGGAATAATAGACGGAACAGATCCTCTTTTTGTAACTTCTATTTCTTCAAAAATTACAGATGATAGTGCTATAAATCCAACAGAAGGAATAAATCCTTGAAAAACACAAATTGATGAAAATATTTTAAATATTGAAACCAAAGTTAATAAATCAGATTTTAATAAAACTCAAGACGATATAATAAATAATCGTGCTCAATTAATAATAATAGAGGAAGGCCTTTATAATTATCCGCAATTAATTATTAATGGAGAAGCAATAGATGAATGACCTTCAGGCATAGAAATATTATCATCATCTTCATCTATGGAAGATGATAGTGCTACAAATCCAACCGAAGGAATAAATCCTTATTTAGTTCAAGTTCAAACAAATACAACAGATATAGAAAGTTTAAATACAGAAATAGATGCTTTAAGTACAGAAGTTGAAGGAATAACAAGTGGAACAACAGTAATAACAACAACACCCAATACATCAACATTACAAGATGATAGTGCTACAAATCCAGATGAAGGGATAAATCCTTATTTAGTTCAAGCTCAAACAAATACAACAGAAATAGATGCTTTAAGTACAGAAGTTGAAGGAATAACAAGTGGAACAACAGTAATAACAACAACACCTAATACATCAACATTACAAGATGATAGTGCTACAAATCCAGATGACGGAATAAATTCATATTTAATTCAAGCCCAAACAAATACAACAGATATAGAAAGTTTAAATACAGAAGTAGACACTTTAAGTACAGAAGTTGAAGGAATAACAAATGGAACAACAGTAATAACAACAACACCTAATACATCAGCATTAGAAGATGATAGTGTTACAAATCCAGATGACGGAATAAACCCTTATTTAATTCAAACTCAGACAAATACAACAGATATAGAAAGTTTAAGTACAGAATTAGATACTTTAAATACAGAAGTAGCAGGAATAATAAGTGGAACAACAGTAATAAAAATCTCTACATCAAAACTAATTGATGATAGTGATACAAATTCATCTAGAGGAATGAACCCTTATTTAATTCAAGGCGAAACAAATGTATCAGAATTAACAACAATAAAAGAAGGAAATTATAATTATCCAAAGCTTACTTTAAATGATGTAACGATTAGAGAATGACCTTGAAAATTAAATATTACTTCTCTTTTATTAAGTGAAAATTCTTCTTTAGAATCAATTTCTGAAAATTCTAATATTCAAAAAAATTTAAATGTAGAAAATGCAAATGCCCATGTTGGCATTCATAATGCTATTAATACTTTTGAAATTAAAATAAATAATTTAGTAGGTAAAATTGCAGATGAAGAAGAGTTTGAGGAAACAAATTTAATTTCTGGACAAAATGCAGGTTTATCTTCAAGAACATCATTTAATTCAATAACAAATAATAATATTTATTTCTTTAAATCTGTAACAAGTGATGCAAATATAAATTATTTTAAAAATGGTGGTTTTAGTTTAGTTGGAGAAAATGTTAATAATAGTATTTGTGATATTAATAATAATGATGATAATCCAAATTATTATGGTTTTTATATGAATGTTGTTTCTGATCATGAAATTAAATTTAAAAAATTTAATAAATCTTTAATTACAAATAATAAATTTCAAGGAATAGAAAAAATTTCTACTTATTCTTTCCCAAGTACACATCTTAATGATGGAACCAATACAACATTGAGTGAAAGTTATTTAAATTATGATTTTTTAATAATTAAATCTCAAGTAACAAATAATCAACAAACAACTTTTAATATTGTAAAAACAGATAAAATATTTTCAAATGTTGCAATGAATTATTTTGGAACATTACAATATTTAACTTTTACTAATAAAACTGATTTTACAACTAGTGATTCATCTTTAACTGGAATATGAGGATTTAAAAATAATCGTCAATTAAATGAAATTTCAGTTTTAAATGGCAATAATCTCTCATTTTCTGAAACATGATGTAATTATCAATTTATATTTGTTTCTTATTATATAAACAATACTTTAGCTGGAATTCTAATTCCAACAAACTCATTAGTGCTAAATATCGAAAATGTATTTTCAATAGATGGAAGAAGTTCATTTACAATAACAAGTGAATTAACTGGTACTCTTAATATTGCTGATGAAAATTTAAATAATATATCTATTTATGGATTTAATCACATTTTAAAAGATAGTGTTTCTATTTTAAGCACTTTAGAAATACCAACAGCAAATAATTTTTTAGAAGGTGGAATAAGTCAAGCAAAAGTAAATAAAAATATAAATTGAAGATTGATAAAATTAGAAAAATTAGTAAATAATAAATCAATTCAATTTTCTTTAAATGACAAAAATATTGATAAATTAGGATCATTTAATTATGATGAGAATTATTCTTATCCATATATTAAAAATATTGATGATAAAACAGAAAGTTTTACAAAATTAAGAATCCTTACAAACGGAGTAGATATTGTTGATGAAAAAAATAAAATTTTAATGCCAACAAAAAATACAAATCCAACTCCCAAAATTTATGTTGATAATGCTTTAAAAACAAAAGCTAATAAAGCAGATTTAAAAGAATTAAATCTTAAATTAAATAGAATCACAGAAAGCGTTTTAAATAATGAAAGTCTAGAAATTATTAATTTACAAAAACAATTAGATTTATTAATTTTAATGATTAATAAATTAATGCTTCCGGTGGGTAGTGTTATTATAAGTAATGGAGTTTTACCTAAATACGGAAACTGATTTTTAATTAAAACTTTATTAAATGATAAAAATGATTCTATTAATCTAAATATTTATAAAAGAAAATCTTAAAAATAAATATTTTGTCAATTAAAAATAAACAAAAAAATCTCAATATCTTATTATTGAGATTTTTTTTAATATAATTAAAATTTAAAAAAATTAATTACATCAGAGTTTTATTTCAAAGAATTATATCTAAAGGTTTTTCTTCTGGAGAGAGATCGCTTTCACACCTTTTGAAGTTATTTTTCCGATAAGAACACCTTCGACTTTTATTTCAGAATCAACAAAAATAATTTCTTCACCATCTAAATTACGCATTGATTATTTATAGGAATTAGGAATATCTCTTGTTATTTTTTTCTTCACCAAGTTTTTTTATTCTTTGTTATAAACGATGTTTTCCTATACAAAAAGAAGTATAAATATTACCTTTTACAAGTCTTTCATAAAGAATAATTATATCTTCATAGTTATTATGTCTTCTTCATGTTACAAAAATAACTAAAACATTTTTACCAATAGCTATTTCTTCATTATTAATGGCAAATACATCTAAAATAAGGACTTTTATTAAAAAAATATAGCATTAATTTACTTGTTAAAATATATCCTTTATAATGTTTTAAAATATTAAAAATAAAAAACCCTTAATACTTAATTATTAAGGGTTTTTTCTATTAAATTTATAAAATAAATTTTAATATATTATTTTTTCTTTTTAAATCAGTTTTTTCATTTATTTATACTTGAATTTATTTTTTCCCCATAATATTTTTTATCTACTTTTATTTTTATATTATTTTTTCTTAAATAATGATTTAATTCTAAATGTTGATCATAAGCATTTTTAAAATTTTGTTTATATTTTATTTGTTTTTTAGTAAGTGTTTCAGATTTTTTTATTATTTTTTCCGAAATAATAATTATAAGTAAAACAAATAAAACAATAATTAATATGTGATAAACTGTTTTATAAATTTCTACATTAGGGTCAAAAAATGAATCAAATATTTGATAAATTGAAGTTATAACAACAAGTCAAACAAGAACCATAGAAATAATCGAAAATACGAAAAACCCCCTTACTTTATCAGTTTCAATTTTTTTAGTTCATCTATTTCTAAAAGCACCAAGTATTAATATTGAATAAATAAAAAAGTTTGTTATAGTAAATAAATTAGAAGCAAAATCACTCATTCCAATATAACCAGTAGCCTCAACTTTATCATCTATAAAAATTAGAGCTGTACCATCAAAAAATCTCATAATAAAAACAAATAAAAAAGAAATAGTAAGTAATTTCATTCCAGCATTATAAGGAACTCCATCAACACTTCTTCTTAAATATAATCCTTTTTCATCTTTAATATCATCAAAATTTGAAGCATCTGAAAGCGAATAAGTTGCCGAAACCACATAACCAAAAGTGGCGACGAGAATTGAGATAATAAGTATAACATCTGTCACTGTGACCAGTACACTTGCAACATTATCAGAAAATATATTATTAATTACTCCTTCTATTGCAAAACCAGAACTATCAGTACTATCATATCCACCCAAATAAAGTGATGATAATGAAAATAATGTATAAATAATAATAATAAAAATAATAGCTATTATTGCTGCATTTTTAAATGTTTGTGGTTTCTTTGCTTCTTTTGAAATCGAAGCAGAAAAAAGGAATCCATCTAATGTGAAAAGTATCGCAGGAATTATTAAAAAAATTGATGCAACACCCTTATGATTTGAATTTATTGGATCATCAGGATTAAAAATTTCATTTGTTGCCGTGCTTGAGTCTCCGACGATCACACCAGCAACAATTATAATCATTAAAAATATTACAGCAAAAAGCGGAATTGTTTTTATCACTGTACCTGTAACTTGCATTACTCTACTAGTTTTAAGAAAAAATATATTTAAAAAATAAGTAAAAATAAGAAATATAAACGCAAAAAATGTAATAAAGAAAAAAGATCCAACAACATTTGTTGAAGCATCTCCAAATGTCAAATTATTAAGATAATTTGAAGAAAATATTGTTTCTACTGAAATAACAAAGGGAAAATAAAAAAAAATAAAATATATTCCTATATATTTTGAGGTTTTTTCTCCTCAAAGATGCCTTCCTCAATTTGCAAAAGTACCTTGTTCGTTTTTCTTTGTGGTAATAGACATTATTTCTATAAAAGCAATAAACATTGAAATAACAATTAAACCACCTATAATTCAACCTATTGTTACATATATTGCAGAGTTTGTTGTTTCATACAGTGAACTATTTTTTACATAGATTCCTGAACCAATAACTGTCCCAATAACAATGGCAATCATAGAAATAAGTCCATATCTACTTCTATTTTCTGTATCTTCATTTTTTATTACGTTAACCATCTTTATTTAACAACCATAAAAATTATAATTTTTTATTTTTTCATTACATAAAAAGAATTAATTTTTTTTAATATTATTTAATTTTTAAGTTATTTTTAACACATTACTTTAACTAATGTAAATCAAATAAAAATAACTTTTTTTCTTATGTTATAATAACAAAGTTATTTTTATGTGTAAATATGGAGTGAAAAAATGGCTAATATAAAATCAAATGAAAAAAGAAAAAGACAAGATGATAAAAGAAATTTAAAAAATAAATCAAAAAAAAATGAAATAAAAACAGCAATGAAAAAAGCACAAACTTCTAAATCTACTATAGATATAAATAATGCAATAAAATTAATAGATAAAGCTGCTTCTGCTGGTATTATTCATGATAATAAAGCATCTAGATATGTTTCTAGAGTACATAAAATAAAAACAGAAGAAAAATAAAAAAAAGAACTTATTATAAGTTCTTTTTTTTATATTTTTTTTGAAAGATAAATTATATTTCCAAAAAATAATTTTTCAAGATAATCAGGATTATTTTTTTTAATATATTTTTCAAATTTTAAAAGTTCTCGAAAAAGAAAAATTGCACTTTTTAAATTAATATATCCACTATTTCAAATTAAATTTTTTATTTTAAAAGGATAAATATTAAGTTCGGAAAAATTAAAATCATTTTTAATATTAAATTTTTCATGAAGTTTAATATTAATCATTATTTCTAAATCTTTTAACATTGATTCTATTATTGCAATGGGAGAAATGCCTTTGTCCGTTATAGTTTTAAATATTTCATTTAATATTAAATATTTTTTTTTAATTAATGCCTCAAGTAATTTAAAAAAAGATTCTCCCTTTAAATCAAGCACATATTTATTTAATGTTTTTAAATTAAATTGATCTTTAATTAAAAAAATTTTATTTATTTCATTTAATGCTAATTCAAAATTATTATTACAATATTTTAATAATTGTTTTACATCATTTTTATCAAATTTAATATTATTTTCTTTTAAATATTTTTCAATAGTAATATTATTAAATTTTTTATCTTTTGCTGTTAATTCTATTAATTTGAAAAAAGGTGAAATTTTTTCAAAAAAACTATCTTTTTCTTTTAGTGTATCAATTTGTAAAATAAGAAAATTTTTATTTTCATTTTTTAAAACTAAATTAAAATATGAAATAAAATTTTTATTTAAATTTGCTTTATTTAAAAAATTAGAATTTTTTAAAAGTATTATTTTTTTTTCTCCAAAAATTGAAGTTGACAAATATTTTGAAATTGATTTCCCAATTTCATCTTCTAGGAAATCAAAATAATAGATATTTTCTTGAATAATATTTTCTTCTTGCTTTATTTTTTGTATGTAATTTTTAGTAAAAGTAAAACTATTTGAAAGAATTATTTGTTTCATATTATTAAAATCATATAAGAAAATTTTAATAAAATATAAATATAAAAATGTATTTTAATTTTTTTTTATTTAAATATTTATTAAATATTATTTTTTTTAACTTTATATCCTATAAAAACAGCAACAATTAAAATAAATATTCCAAAAATTATTGGAAATCAGTACACAGGCATTCCATCGAGTTCAATACTATCCATTTTTTCTGTTGTAAAATTATTATCTAAAACCCCTAATTCTTCTTCTATTAAAATTTCTTCATCAACAACATTTCCATTACCTTCTATTGCTAAATTAGTATCAATTAATGAATAAATACTATAAGTTGTATTTTCTTCTAATCCCGAAATTTGATAATAATATTTATTTTCATTTTTATCTATAAATTGAGCTGTAACAATTTCTCCATTTTTATCATTTAATTTAACTTTTAAAGGATTGTAGTAATTAAAATTATTATAATCATCAGTTATTTCAAGTGAAAATTCAACAACTGTTCCATGTGTATTTGTTATTTTAAAACCACCGCTTGAAATAAAAGGATTTGAATATACTGTTGTAAATTCATTATTATTAAACTTTAATTCTTCTTCTATTAAAATTTCATTATCTATTGGATTATTCCCTGAGGTAATAGCAAGATTAGTGTTATTAAGCGAAATAAATTTATAAGTTGTATTGGGTTCTAAGTTTTCAATTTTATATGTAAGACTAATTTCTCCTTTTTTTCCTAATTCTCCTTCAGAAGAAATTAATGATGCATTATAAGTTTTATATTCTCCAGTAGATTTTTTTTCTAGTGATAAATTAATTGAATCTTCAATATCTAAGTGAACATCAGAATAATTATATAAAGTAATTCCAAAAGTTATTGTTGTTGTTGTTATTGAATCTTCATTTATTCAAAAATCTGTAAGTATTGGATTTTGATTTGTTTTGAAACTAGTGTTTTCAATATTTGCTTCATTTTTTAATTCAATTTCATTGTCTATAAAATTATTGGGCGAATAATATGCAAGACCAGTATTATTTAAAGAAAAAAAATCATAATCAGTGGAATAATTTAAATTTTCAACCTCATAAACATAAATATTATCATTATCATCAGTATCAATCCTTTTTGCGGTTTTAAAGGGTTGATCATCACCATTTATTGTTACACTCATATTTTCATTATTAGCAAAATTACCAATAACTTCCATTTGATATTCAAAAGTGTCATTTGTAATTAAATTACATTTTAAACTGTCTCCTACGATATAAGGAGTAGCTTCAGCATTATAATTTAAAGAATTATTTTCATTTTTTTTAGAAAGAGAAAAATTATCATTATATTTATAATTTTGTGTTGAAAAATTTAGAACAACTAAAATTGATAAAAATGATAAAAATAAAAATGTTCTTGTAGTTTTATTTTTCATGTGTTTATAAGCGTGTATATATTTCTTTTAAAATTACTAAAATTATATCATTTTTGTCAATTTAATTAAAAATGTCGCCGACCTTAAATGGCAATTTACCATTTATAATATTTTCCAATTGATTTCTTTTTTTTCCTGGGATTGTTATCTCATTTATTAAAATTAATCCATTTTTTGCTTTTATTAATATTCCATTTTTATCAATTTTTAAAATTTCTCCAAATTTATTATTTTTATATTTTTTATTATTTTTTTCAAAGCTAGAAGTTCATAATTTAATATTTAAATCATTAATTAAACCATAAGCTCCTGGAATAGAATTTAATCCCATTATTTTGTTTGAAATATTTTCTGCTTCTAAATTAAAATCTATTTTTTCATCTTCTTGTTTTATATTTTTTCAAAAACTTATTTTATTTTTATCTTGCTCAATTCCTTTTAATTTTCCTTGATCAAATTTTAAGAGATCACTCACAATGTTTTCTTTTATTGATTTAATAATTTTTGCTTTTAGGCTATCATATGTTTCGTTTTTTGATATTTTTACTTTGTGTTGTATAAAGTATTCCCCTGCATCCATTTCTTTTATCATTCTCATTAAAGAATATCCTGTTTCTTTTTCTCCGTTGATTACTGCTCAATGAATTGGAGCTCCTCCTCTTCCCTTCGGAAGTAAAGATGCATGTATATTTAATGCAGCTTTTTTTGGAAGAGAAAGAATATTTTCTGATAAAAATTGACCAAATGCACACGTAAGAAGATAATCAAATTCAAAGTTTTCTTTTAAATAAATATAATCGTTATTTATATTTTCTGTTTTTAATATTTTTAATTTTTTAAAATTTGAAAATTTTGCAAGCTCTGAATTGCTAACAACTTTATTTCTTCCTATTTTTTTTTCAATATTAGTAATAATAAGAGTAATTTCTATTTTTTCTTCTTCCAATAATGATTTTAATGTTTCTACAGAGATATCTGGGTTTCCCAAAAAAACAATTTTTATTTTTTCTGTGTTCATAAACTTTCCTCTTTATTTCTTATTTTTTCATTATTAATAACTACACCATATTTAACTAATTCCTGTAATCTTTGAAAAATTACAACCATTGAAAGAGTATCATACATACAATATTTAAGCATTGATTTTCTTACATCCTTTCATGTTTTTTCTGCAATTTTTTCATTTTCATTCATAAGTCAAATTTTGCATTGCTTTGCTGATTGATCACCTTTTTGTACTCTGCTATCTAAATCCTTATAATTTAATTCTGGCGCAAAATGGGGAGCTATTACCTTTATACTATATCTTCCTTCAAAATCATTATGATAATATCATTTATTATAAAAAGGAATCATTAAATCTATTGTTTCATCTATTAGTTTTTCCATAAAATAAATAGGATCACCATAAATCATTTTTTGAATTCTTCTTTTAATAATCATATTTTCAAATGATTTATTAAAAGAAACATAACTTCCTTCTCCATATTTTTGTATATCATTTAAAAAATTTTTTCAAAATTCATCATAAAAATCTTTTTCTGTAGCTAATCATTCAAGATGGATAACATTTTTCATATTGTAAAAATCAAAATTGTCTTTATCTAAAATAACATGAATTGAATATTGATAAGGAACTTGTTCATAAGGAGAAGTTTCATAAATTCTAGGAATAGAATTTTGTACTGTTTCAAAATCAAACATATAAATAACTTTTTTAAAATTATTTAAAAATTTTTTTATTTTTTCTTCAAAAAAAATAGTATGTTTATTCATATAACTATTTCTTTGAATAATTCTTTTAAAGGTATTTGCATTTTCTTCTATTATCATTCTTTCAAAAGATTTTTTATTGTCAGGGATAATATTTTGTGGATTTTTTGAGATTCAACTCATTATCTCTGGTTCTAATTTTTTTATTTTATTTTTTGAAATAAGTTTTTTATTTTCAATTGATTCTATTGTTTTAAAACCTTCTTCAAAAAGAAGGGCCTTTTTTCATTTGCTAAATCAACTATCCCCTGAATATTTAAAAATAGAATTTTCTTCACCTGCACCCTTTAATTTTAAATAATAAGATTCATAATCAGAATTCATTCCTCTAAAGTTTTCTTTTTTAAAAATTGAAATGGGAGGTTCTTCTAAAAGCTGTACATTTTTAATTTTTTCTAAAATTAAATCAAAAAAATTAAAATAACTAAAATACTCTTCTTCTTTAACAACATCATAGATATTGAATTGTTTATTTATATTATTTGAATAATTTGTTAAATCAACTCTTGAATTATAAAAATATTTTACTTCTAAAAATAAATTCAATATTGTATTTTCGATGCTTGATTTTTTATAATAAATATAATTATTATTTAAAATTAATAAACTTAAATTTTTTTTATTTATTTTATATTTTAAGGATTTAAGAATTTTATATTGAAACATTATATCTAACGCATGATAATAAAAAGGTTGAGTAACCCCTTTTACTTCAATCAAATATAAAGTATTATTGTTTTTTATTAAAACGTCTGTTTTGATTGTAAATTCATTGTAAGTAAAAACTGCTTCAAAAATAATAAAATTATTTTTTTCCTCTAAAAATTTATTTGTTATATTTTTTGCTTTTTCTAAAGATTCATTTTCTAAATTTATTATTTCTAATTCTGGATATTTTTTTTTAAAATATATTTTTGAATATTTTGAAACATCAAGTCCATCTAAAATGGGTCCAGGAATTTCAAAATCATTAATTTTTTCTTTAATTAATGACTTATAACGTCATGGTGCTATTTTTTTTAATTCTTCATCTCTTTTTGCTAAATTTAAAAAATTCTCATTGTTTTGTATTCAGCAATAAAAATCACCTTTTATGTAAAAAAGAAATGCATATTTATTTAAATTAAGTTTTTTCATTTTATGTCTCTTTTAATAATAAAATATTGAAAATTTTATTAAAATAATTTGATAATATTAATTTAATTATTAAATGTATGAAATTAAATAATAAAAAAAGAATTTTACTTCTTTCTATTATAACTCTTAGTGTTTTTATAGTTTCTTTTTCAACTCTTTTTTATAAAAAAGATGTAGATTTATATGAAAAAAATATAAGAATTACAAAAAACGAAAAAGAATTTATTTTAAATAAAAAAGAATATTTAATAGATTTTGTTGGATCAGTTGGAGTGAATTATATTTTTGCTCACTGAGATTTTTTTATTAAAAATCTAAAATACAATTTAGAAAATATAAAAAAAATAAATTATGATGTTGATAATAATTATTATCCAATTAGTATATATAAACATAAAAATATAAGTAATCAAAAAGATATATTTGATTTTATTTTTGTAACAAATGATGATAATTTTTTTGAAAATAAAGATAATTTAAAAATAACTTATGACTATAAAAAATATGATAGTAATGAAATTTATGAAGATCAACAAGGAAATTTAATTTTTAAAAAAGAAATTAAATCAAAATTAAATTTATATGAAAATACTCATTTTTATGTATATGAAATTGATGATTTAATATTTAATGCAACTGATTATTATGATTTTAAATTTTATTATAATGATGAAAATGAACCTATTTTTTCATCAAAAATAAATGGTAATGATAGTCACGTTCTTACTTCTTTTGAAAGACTAACAATAAACCCTCAGAGTATTTCTTATACAGAAAATATAAATAATGATTATCTTTCATATACGATAAATATCTATAATCCTTCAACTAAAATTTATAATTCTTATCAATTAAATTCAATAAGAATTTTAAATAAAATAGAAATTAAAAATGATTTTTATTTTTATACATTGGCCGACGCTAATAAAAATATGAAATTTATCGAAAGAAAAGGAGATAACTTAATATATGAAATTTATAATATTTCACCAGATAATTACAATATTTTTATACAAACTACAAATTACTTTAAATATAACTACTTAGATAAAGAATTTTATCCTAAATTTATCTATAAAAATTTAATACCAAAAGATTATGTATCAACAATACCAATAACAGTAGAGTACTCAAATTGAAAAAAAGATGATCTTATAATTAAAAATATTCCAATAATAAAATATACTGATGATAAAAAAATCAAAATAATGGTAGATTACTCAAATAAAATAGAGGAAAATAGTGATTTATCATTATCGATTTTTTATGATAAAAAAAATGATATTTTAAATGATGATATTAAAGAAAGTCTTGAACTTAATTATGTTGAAACTTTATATGATAAAGTTGTGATATATGAGATCAATTATGATGTAGAAAAAGAAAAAGGTTATGAATATTCAGATTTTTATTTTGAAAATGAAAATTTGCCTCCATATTATCTTCCATTTAAATTTTCAAATACAATAAATAATAATGCAGAAATAATTAATGCAGAAATAATTAATAAAGAAAATGATAAATTAACATTTAATGTCACTTTTGAAAATGCAACAATTCTACAAATGGAAAACATAGATTTAAGCTATGAGTCTAATGATAATTTAAGATATGCAAGTGATTATAATAATTTACAATTAATAAAAAAAGTAAGTGAAAACGAAAATCAAAAAACATATCAATTTAAACTTATAAATTTAAATAATGATTCTTATTATTCGAATTTTAAAATTTATATTCCAAATAATATAGGAAGTAAAAGTAATTTAATAAATACAAAATATGAAACAAGTTATCAATATAATTACAAAGAACCTAATGAAATCTATTTTGCAAACGAAGAATTATATTTAGAAAAAAACCATTATATCTATATTTTATTAGTAATTCCTATATTTTTTATTGTTGTATTTGCTCTTTATTTAATAAATTTATATAAAAATAGAAAAAAAATAAATGATATGGATGATGATTTTTAAAAAAATTATTTTATCTCAAACTATATCATTTATTTTTATATATAAGAATTTTAATTTATAAAGAAATTATTATTCTTCTAAATCATTAACTTCTTTTTTAGGGAAATTTAAGCTTTTAATTTTATCTTCTAATGTTTTATCAATATCATATTTTTCATTATGAAAACTATAAGTTAAATATTTAACTAAAAAATTAAGATCTTCTTCTGTTAAATTAACAATAATTTCTGCATCGCTACTTTTTAATCAAATTTTGTCATTTTCTTTTGAAATTCCTCAATATACTTTAACAATTTTATGTTTCACAACAAAAGCAACAAGCTCTCTGTTTACACCATCAGTATTTTTTAAAATACTATTTAAAAATAATTTAGAATTTTCAGTAATTTTATTTAAAAAATTCATTAGATTCTCCTTCTTCAATTTTATAATTTTGTTAATTACTTCATAATAATAACAAAATTATTATAAAAAAACTCTACAAATTGTAGAGCTTTGTATTAATATTTAACTTCGCTTAAAAATTCATCAAGAATTTTTAAGCCTTTTCTTGTTATTTTTTTCGGCATCTTTATATTTATTTTTATATAAAGATCTCCTCTTTTTGAATTTAAACTTGTAAACCCTTTTCCTTTTATTCTTATGAGTTTTTTATAATCATGAAATTGAGGAACATCAAATTTAATTAATTCACCTGTAAATAATCTAAAATTTATTGTTTGTGCTTTTAAAAGAGAAAGATAATTTAATTCCAAGCTATGATAAAGATCATCTTTTATTCTTTCAAAAGGAGTTTTATTTGTTATATTTACTTCTACTTTTAAATCCCCGTTGGGCCCCCCATTTATACCAGGTTTCCCTTGTCCGGTCATTCTAATAATCATTCCTTCTCTTATACCAGCAGGAATATTAATTTCTTTTATTTTTCCATTTGAAAGTTTAATTTTTATTTTTTTACCATTAAATGCATCTAAAATATCAATTTTAACAATGTAATTAAGATTTCTGCCTTTTCTTTTAGCATTTTGATTAAAGCCAGAAAATCCAAATCCTCCCATCAAATCTTCAAAAATTGATGATATGTCTTCAGAATTAAAATTTCCACTAAAATCATTAAAACCAGAAAAGCCATGAGCACCTCTGTTAAATCCTTGTTGTTGGCTTGCTTCTTTTCCAAATCTATCATAAGTATTTCTTCTTTCTGGAGAAGAAAGCACTTCATAAGCCTCGTTTACTTCTTTAAATTTGTCTTCTGCTTTTTTATCTCCCTTATTTTTATCGGGATGATAAAGCATAGCTTTTTTTCTATAAGCTTTTTTAATTTCTTCTTGTGTTGCTTTTTTTTCAACACCTAAAATATCATAATAATCTGCATTCATTTAATTCCTCTTTTTTTAATTAAACAACAAATCTAATTTTATCATTAATAAATAATTTTAAATTTCTTATCAATACTTTCTCTTACTTGTTCTTTACCAAAATATGGTATTGAAACACCATCGCTATAACCTAATAAAACAATTAAAGCTATTGTTTCTAAATTATTTATATATCCCTTTTCTAAAAGAAGTTTATTTAATATTTTTTCATTAAATCCTTCCATAGGAGTAGATTCAACATTAATCTCTTTTGCGGCAAGAAATGCATAACCTGCTGCAATATAAGCTTGTCTTTTTGATCATTCAGTTAAATTATGATCATTATTTGCATGATCATCGACTCTGATTCTTTTCATAAAAGTTTGAATTTGATCCTCTGTTATTTCTTTATGAAAGGTTTGATTTACTTGTTCTATGTTTCTTTTTGCTATTTTATAAAAATCTTCATTACTTATATTTTTAAATCATTCTTCTTTTTTTACATAAAAAAGTAATGCATCTGATGAATCTAAAAATTTCTTTTTATTTCCTTCATTTATTCCAGAAAGAATTTCATTTTTTTTATCTTTATTTCTAAAACAAAGAACTCTCCAATGTTCAAGTCCCGCTGATGTAGGTGAAGTATTTATAACTTTAAAGATATAATCCAGATCTTCTTTTTTTAAAAACATGTCTGGATTATAGTTTTTTGTCGCTCTTCTTTTTGTTGCAAAATCTAAAAGCATTCTATTTCTCTTCTACATCTACTATTTCTTCTTCGCTTGTAGTTTTATTTCCTTCATCATTAAAATCTTTTGGATTTGGATCAATGTTTTGATTTGCTGCTTGTGCAAATGCTGAAGCCATTTGTTTAAAGGTATTTAATTTACTTTTAAGTTCATTAATATTTTTTTCTTCTATTAATTTTTTGAAAGTTTCTAATTCTTCTTTTATTTTATTTTGTTCTGGTTCTTTAATATTTTTCATTTTTTCTGAATCTTCTAATTCATTTTCTATCATATGAACAACTGACTGTGCTTCATTTATTGTATTTGCTTCGTCTCTTTTTTTCTCATCTTCTGCTTTATTAATTTCAGATTCTCTTATCATTGTATTTATTTCATCTTCAGAAAGATTTCCACTACCTTGTACAGTAATTGATTGTTCTTTACCTGATTTTTTATCTTTTGCTTTTACTGAAACAATACCATTTGCATCAATTGAAAAAGTTACTTCAATTTGCGGAATTCCTCTTGGAGCATTTTCAATACCTGAAAGTGCAAATCTACCAAGTGAATTATTATCCATAGCCATTGCTCTTTCACCTTGTAAAATATTAATATCTACTTGAGTTTGACCATTTTCTGCTGTTGAAAAAATTTGAGATTTTGAAGTAGGGATTGTTGTATTTCTTAAAATTAAAGGAGTCATTACATTTCCAAGAGTTTCGATTCCAAGAGAAAGCGGTGTTACATCTAAAAGAAGAACATCTTTTACATCTCCAGAAAGTACTCCACCTTGAATTGCAGCACCCATTGCAACTACTTCATCTGGATTAATTGAAGTATTTGCTTTTTTATTTAATTCTTTTTCAACAAGTTCCTTAATTGCTGGAATTCTTGTTGAACCACCTACAAAAAGCACTTCATCAATTTCACTTATGTTTAATTTTGAATCTTTTATTGCTTTTTTCATAGGAATTAAAGTTTTTTTCAATAAATCTTTTGAAAGATTTTCAAATTCTGATCTTGTAATTTTTTTCTCAAAATGAATTGGTCCATTAACTCCTGATGAAATAAATGGTAATGAAATTGTAGTTTCAACAACTCCAGAAAGATCTTTTTTTGCTTTTTCTGCTGCATCTTTTAATCTTTGCATTGCCATTTTATCTGATTTTAAATCAATTCCATATTCCTTTTTAAATTCTTTTACAATAAAATCAATAATTACTTTATCAAAATCATCTCCACCAAGTCTGTTATCTCCTGCTGTAGATAATACTTCAAAAGTACCATCAATTAATTCTAAAATTGAAACATCAAATGTTCCACCACCTAAATCATAAACTAAGATTTTTTCTTCTTTTTTAGAATCAATTCCATAAGCAAGAGCTGCAGCTGTTGGTTCATTAATGATTCTTTCAACATTTAAACCAGCAATTTTTCCAGCATTTTTTGTTGCTGTTCTTTCTGCATCGTTAAAATAAGCAGGTACTGTAATTACAGCTTTTGATATTTTTTCTCCAATTTTCTTTTCAGCATAATCTTTTAAGTATCCTAAAATCATTGCTGAAATTTGTTCTGGTTTATATTCTCTATCATTTACTTTAATTACATTATCTGTTCCCATTAATCTTTTAACAGAAAGAATTGTATCCGGATTTGTAATTGCTTGTCTTTTTGCAGCATCTCCTACAATTATTTCTCCATTTTTAAATGAAACAACAGAAGGTGTTGTTCTATTTCCTTCGGGGTTTTCAAGCACTTTAGCTTGTTTTCCTTCCATAATAGAAACAACAGAATTTGTAGTTCCTAAATCTATTCCAATTATTTTAGCCATTTTTTTCTCCTATATTTTTTTTATTTTTGCTCTTTATTTTCGTTTTCTTCTTCTTTTAAACCTTTTGAAATAACAACAATACTAGGTTTAATCAATCTGTCATTTAATAAATAACCATTTTGTAAAATTTTTAAAATTCTTCCATTTTCTATTTCGGAAGAAAAATCTTCTGAAATTGCAAAATGATAATTACTATTAAAATTTTCTCCTAATTTTGCATTAACTTTTTTAATTTTATATTGATCTAATAAATTTTTTATATTCTGATGTATCATTTCAAAACCTTTTAATCAATTTTTTACTTCTTCTGAAACATTTTTATTATTTAATACTGAATCAAACATATCAAACGAAGATAAAAAATCTCTTAAAAATTTAATTAATGCATATTTTTCAGTTTCTATTATTTCTTTTTGATGTTTTTTTCTTAAATTGTCAATATCAGCAAGAAGTTCAAGGTTTTTATTTTCAAGCTCCTTTATAGTATTAACAATTTTTTCTAATTCAATTTCATTTTCTTTTGAAAGAATTTCACTTTCATTTATTTTATTTTCATTTTCCATTTTTTACTCTTTTAAATTTTCATCCAAAATATCGATCATGTTTACCAATTTTTGATAATCTTGATTTTTAGAACCAATAAAAGCTATTTTTTTTATACTATCTCCAACTTTTATTGTTTTTTCAATTAAAGAAACATCATTTAAATTTTCATTATCAAGACTTATTAAAATTTTAGTATCTTTATGTTTTATTCCTTTTTGCTTTGAAATTAAATCTCATATTGAATTTTCTTGGATGATGTTAAAAATTTTCTCAATTTGCTCTCTTTTGTTATAAAAATCCATTCTTACAATATTGTTTAGTCCGTTTGTATAATTTATTTCTCTTGTGGTAATTTGTTTAAATAATTCTATAATAAAAACCTGAAAATTTTGTTCTATATTTTTTAATTCTTTTGAAATAAGTTCAAAAATATAATTTAATCTTTTTTCAATATCTGAAATTTTTATTCCTATAATTCTTTTTGAAATTATTTTTAAAGCACTTTTAACATTTTCAATTTCATTTTCATCGTTTTTTAAGAAAATTTCTTTATTAAATAATTTACCATTTGAATCAATCACTAAAGTAAGAAATTTATTTTTTTTCACTTCATAAAAATGCATATCTTCAATTTTTACATCTTTATTATCTTCGTGCGAAATTGCAAAAGTATTTGTTGCATCAGTAATAATTGATATTGCTTCTTCTATTACATCATCAATATTTTTATTACGTTTAGTAAAAAGTTTATCAATTTTATTTTTTATTAAATTTGTTTCGCTATTTTTTTTTTCGATATTCTCTATATAAAATTCATAACCTTTATTTGTAGGTATTCTTCCTGAAGATTTATGTGCTTTTTCAATGTAACCTTCTTTTTCAAGAGACAGCATTTCATTTCTTAAGGTTGCTGAAGATAAATTTATATTATCATGATTTTTTAAAAGGGAAAAAGATGAAATAGGATTACCATACTTTATGTAATCAAAAACTATTAGATATAAAAGTTTTTTTTGTCTTTCGTTTTCCATTTTATTTTCTTTTTTTCTACAATTAGCAAACCATTACTGTCTCTGCTAATATGATACATATATGATTAGCAGTTGTCAAGTCTTTTTGCTAATTTTTTTTGTTTAATTATTTTAAAATTTATTAGAATATAATTTTTATTTAATTTAATTATTTTTAAAAGATAATTTATAATGAATGGAATCTAAAAAAACGCTCAATAAGTCCTATAATTTTTTATATATTTTGTTTTTTCATATTAAAAAACTTTTTGGTTTAAAAAATATAATTTTGTTTATAATCTTGTTTTTTTCACTTTGAACACTTTATGAAAATTTAAATGAAATAATAAAATATTCTACCGCAAATGATGAAAGAATAATTACTAGACAATGAAGATTAAAAATATATATAACCGGAATATTCTTTACATTTATAATAAATTATTCTTATATATATTTAAAGAAGAATAATTTTAAACAAATTAGCGCCAATAAAAACACAATGATAAATATAATCATTATTGTTTTTTTTATTATTTTATGTTGAGGCACAACATTTACAATAATGTTTTTTCAAATAAAGCCATTAAAAGATCTTTATAATTCTTATGATTATAATGTTGTAATTTATATTTTTTTTATTATGTTTTTTTATAATTTAATATTTCTTTTTGTTTTTAGTTTAATTAATGAATTTTTTAAAAAAATTCACAAAAAAGCAAATTTTCTTTATATTTTTTTAATATTAGTAATTGTTTTACAAATTATTTTTATTTTTAATATACAAAATTTTATTAGTTTATCTAATGATAAAATATTAGATAAACTTCATAATACATCCTTTATATTATTTTTCATCATGATTATATTTTTTATTTTAAATTTACTGGAAAAAATAATCTTTAGAAAACTTTATAAAAAAAATATTTAATTATTTAAAATAATAAAATTAAATTACTATTATATTAAAAGAAAAAATTGTACAAGATAGATAAAAGAAAAGAAGAATTTTTTGAGAAAAGATTTAACAATTTTTTTTATTTAATTAGTTTATATATAAGAAAACTTTTAAATATAAAAAATATAATTCTCTTTTTTGTCTTCTTTTTTTTACTATGAACTGTTTATTATAGTATCTCCTTAATTATTGAAAATTTTAATAGTGGAAATGAAACAAATATTATTGTTTATGAATTAAGATTTAAAATATGTATTTTAGGAATTTATTTTACTTTTATAACCATTTATTCTTATATATATCTTAAAAAAAATAATTTTAATCAAATAAAATCTAATAAGAACACCTTATGTAATGCATTTATTGTTTTTTTTCTTTTATTTTTATTTTGAGGGATATTTTTTATTTTAGTTATTTTTGAATTTCCCAGTAAAGAAAAAAATTATGAAAATGGAGATATGAGTTATTGATATAAGATTATTTGATTTTTATATTTATTGATGTTTTCTTATAATTTAATATTTATTTTTTTATTAAGCTTAATAAGCGAAGGTTTTAACAATCAAAAAATTCATACAAATTTATTTTATATATTTTTAATAGCAATAATAATAATACAATTTATTCTTCTTTTATTTGTTATAAAATTATTAGAAAATGATGAAGCTTTAAAAATTTTAAAAATAATATCTTTTACATTTTTTATTTTAATATTAATCTTATTTTCTTTAAATCTTCTTCAAAGATCAATTGTAAGAAATATAAAAAAAAATAATAAATAAAAAAATAATTTAGTTATAAATGAATTAATGTGAATTTAAAAACTCCAAAAAAATATAAAAGTGATGAATTTTACAATTTTTTTTATTTAATTATTTTTTATATTAAAAAATTATTTAATTTTAAAAATGTTGTTTTTTTCATTATTTCTTTATTATTATTTTTAACACTTATTTTTAGTGTTAATACACTTTTTAAAAGTATTTATCAAGAAGATTCGCAAAAATATTTATTATTTATTAATCAATGAAGAAGCAAAATGTGTTTTTTTGCAATATATATAACTTTTATTACAAATTATTGTTATATATATCTTAAAAAAAATAATTTTAATCAAATTAAAGATAATAAAAATACATTAATAAACATAATAATTGTTTTTTTAATATTAACTATTTTTTGAGTAATTCTTTTTTCTGTAATGATTTTTCAAATGAATAATTATAAAAATCAAGAAGAAAGAGATCTTGTAGACATTTATAAAACATTAATATATGCAAGTATATTAATGTTTGTTTTTAATTTGATTTCTATTTTTATAATTAGTTTAATTTATGAAACTAAAAATAAAAAAGAGAGAAACTTTAATTTATTTTATATTTTTTTATTAGGAGTATTCGTTTTACAATTTTTATTTTATTTTGTGCTTTTGGCTATTTTTAATAATTCTTCAAATGTTATTATGATGAAATTTAATAATATTTCTAAAATACTTGTTCCATTTCTATTTTTTTTAATATTTTTAAATTTAATGCAAAGAATAATCATTAGAAGATTTAATAAATAATTATTTAGAAAATAATTATTAAAAATAGTTTTTTATTATTTTGTTTGTATATAATACAAGTGAAAAGATTATATACAGACTTATAAATAAAATACAGATAATGATCTTTTCATACATTTAATACAATATTAATAAATAAAATTTTTTGGGTGTTAATTTTATTTAAGTAGTAATACTTATTTGAATTTACACCCTTAATAGTTTCTATTTACTTATTTTAAAATAAACGTGTACAAATTTCTTTTAATTTTTTAAATAAATTTCTTTTATTCAATTTTGTAAAATAATTCTTTTAGTTTTTAAAATTTAATAATAAGGGAGGTTCTATTGTTAGAATCTCTCTTTTTCATTAATTTAAGATATGAAAAAATATTAACCTAAAGTATAATTTTGTTATTAAGAAAATTGTATTTATTTAATTGAAAAAACAAATAAGAATTTTAGATGATGTTTTAGAAAAAAGGTATATGGGTTTATTTTTTAATTATTTTATTTTATTTTTTAAAAAAATATTTTTTAATATAAAAATTTATTTATTTTTTTTAATTTCATTTATTATTTTATTTTTGGCTTTAAGAATCATAAATGATATAGGAATTGAGCCACAAGTTGTAATCAGTGGTGTTTTTATTGCACTTTTTATTTTTATAAATTATTATATTTTTACAACAATATATTTAAAATTCAAAAGGTTGTTTTTTAAAAAAGAAAAAGAAGATAAATTTATATTTTATTTTGCCATTTCTACAGTAATTATTTTAATTAATATTTTCTTTTTGATTATTTTCTTTTTATTTATTAAAGTTTTTTTTGAGACTGGATTTTTAGAAAATAATACACAATCACTTTACAAATACAAAAACTTTAAAGTAAATATTCCAATATCTCTTTATTGTTTATTTTTAATTTTAATGTTTTCATATTCATTATTTTTTTTATTATCAAAAATAATGAGTAATAAAAATTTTAATATTGTTTTTGTTTCTATATTTATATTAATGTTAGCTTATTGATTTACTACAATTTTTGTATTTAATGACATGTTTTTTCAATATCTAGGTATTAATAATAAAGAAGTTTTGTATTATCAATCATATCAATTTTATGATGTTTCTTCAAATACAATTTATTATTCAATAATTGTGTCAGATGATTATATTAAAAGTTTTAGAGTTTTAAAAATTTTACTTACTTTAAACCCCTTTTATTTTTTATATTTAATTTTTCAAAATTCTATATTTACAATACAAATTTCTAATATAACAAATTTAACTTATCAAGGAATAAAATTTAATGAAATACCACAAACACAACTTCAATTTTTTCCATTATTTTATAGCAATTTCTCTAATTTTAAATATGATTCTTGAATGATAATAATGTGACTACCTTATATTTATTCGGGATTATTTTTATTATTAATTTATTTAAACAGAAAAATAAAAAATAAAAAAATTAATTTTTAATGTTTATTTTAAAATTATATTTCTTTATATTTTTTCCTAAATTTAGGAAAAAACCAAAAAATAAAAGGAAAAACCAAAAAAGTTGAAATTATTAAAACAAGCAAAAACTTATAATCATTTTTTACACTTAAAGAAACAAGTTTTAATTCATTTATTCGATCTTCGACATTATCAAAATGTTTTTTTCCATTATTTATATTTTTACTTAAAATTGTTAAATTAACTTTATATAAAATAAAAGTAATAATTGAAATTATAATAATTGAAATTATATAAATTCAATATTTTAAATCTGCAACTACTTTTACATCAAAAAAATATAAAAATGTATAAATTATTGTTATGTAAAAATAAAAGAAGAGAAAAATTATTCATGTTCAAAAATTAATTACAATTTTTTTATGTCAATTTTCAAAAATATAAATATTTGTTCTTTCATCAGAAGTTTCGTTTTCTAATTTTTTTAAATTTTTTAACAAAAAAAATGATTTTATAATTTTAAGAATAGAAAATATTATAAAAATAATAGGAAGAAAAAGAAGAAAATATCCAAATTTTTCTTCAATTATTATAAAAATTAAAAAACCAGAAATAGTTAATAATAAAAAAGAAACTGAAAATCCCAAACTAATGTGATTTTTTTCTTTTACAAAAAAATTCATAAATTAATTTTCTTAATTTTTCTCCTTGATTAAATAATACTTTATCTTTAATATTATTTAAAAAATGAAGGTAAAGTATTATTTAATATTTTTAAAATAAAAAAACTTATTTTATGTTTTAATATTTATTATTAATTTGAGGAGGAATAATGGAAATTATAAAAAAACAAACAAATAATAAATCTAATTTAAAATTAGAAAAAGATTTAGATATTTTATTAAATAAAATATTCGATAATCAAAATCAAATATTAAATTTAGAAAATCAAATATTAAAACTAGAATTACAAGAAGATGATGAAGAATTGCCAATCGGAACAATCATCATAGGAGAAGAAGCTCCGCTTTTTGGCACTTGAAAAACATTAGGAACATTAGAAAGTGGTCAAACAATTATAGGTGGCGAATCATCAAATGGTTCAATTATTAAACATAATCATATATGAACTACTGAATATACAACCATTGGAAGTTTAGATAAGCAAATTAGTGCTTTTTCAGGTTTTAATACTTATGATATTAATGGAAATCAATTTTGACTAGGTAAAAAAGATGGATCAGAAATAACTGTATCATCTGAGACTGATAATATAAAATTAATTGAAAATAATATATACAACAAAATTTATGGTGTTGGTATTGGAACATCTCCAAAAATTTTCAGAAGAGAATCATAAAAAATTCTTATTGTTAAGTGTTTTGTATTTTACATATTAGATTTTAATGTTTATTTAGGAGGAAATTATGAAAATTGTTAAAGAAAAAATAAACAATGAATATATTTTAAAATCAAAAAAAAGGGGTGATGAAAAATTTGTATCCAATGAGAAAAAAATAATAATAGGCAAATACACTTCTTCATCTTTAAAAATTTCAAATAATATAAAAATAAGACCAAATTTATTAAAAATAATTTCTTTTAATGAAAATTATATTAAAGAGCAACTCTCTCCAAATAAGTTTAATATTATTAAATGTGGTAAAATTTTATTTAAAATTTATTTAAAATCTGTTTTAAATGATGAAATTAAAAAAACCCTAGAATTTAATATTTATGTAAACAATAAACTAGAAAAAACAGTAGAATATCCAATAAAAGAAAATTTTAATAAAAATATTATTCTTTCTGCTGATTTAAATGTTAAAAAAGGAGATTTTATTTATTTTAATTATTCATTAAAAGAAAAAAAGGGTAATTTAAATTTAAGTAATTCTATTCATTATAGAATCAAATTTTTTGAAGATTTTTTAAAAAATGAAAATAATGATAATTATGATATAAAAAATAACAAAAAAAATATTTTATTAAATCAAATTATTGATAATGAAAACAAAATTTTAAACTTAAAAAAAAGATTATCAAAACTTCAATTAAAAGCAGATAATCTGGAATTGCCAATAGGCACTATTATTATTAGCGGATTAAATAAACCCCCTTATGGTGTTTGAGAAGATTTGGGAGCATTATATGAAGGAAAAGGAATTATTTGTGAAATAGAAAAAGTAACAAGCAGAGGAAATATTATTAATCATAATCACATATGATCTAATAAATATACAACTATTGAAAATCTAGAGAATGATAATACTGCTCTTGCAAGTTTTAATACATTTCAAAATGGTAAATCATTTGTAATAGGATCTAACAATGGTACTTTAGTAAATAAATTAGCTTATACAAATTTAGTTGGATCTGAATATAACATCGGTTATGGATTGGGAATTGGATATAACATATATGTTTATAAAAGAATTAGTTAAAAAATAATTAAAAGTTATTTATCTTTAATAAATAAATATTGATGAAAGGAAAATCATGAAAATTATTAAAAAACAAATAAATGATAAACCTATTTTAGAATCTAAAAAAAAATGTAATGAAAAATGTATATCCAATAAAGAAAAATTAATAACAGGAAAATATATTTCTTTACCTTTAGGACTTCTAGAAAATACAAAAATAAGACCAAAATTAGTTAAAATAATTAATTTTGATGAAAAATACATTAAAACAAAACTTAATCCAAATAAATTTGAAATTCTTGAATTTGGGAAATTATTTTTTAAAATTTCTTTAAAAAATGTTTTAAATGATGAATTTAAAAAAACCTTAGATTTTAATATTTATGTTAATGGAAAATTAGCAGAAACAACAGAAAAAATAATAGAAGCAAACTTTAAAGGTGATATTACTATTATTTCTAATTTAGAAATCAAAAAAGAAGAAAATATTTACTTTGAATATTTTTTAAGAAAAGGAAAAGGAAGTTTAAATTTAAGAAATATTATTAATTATGAAATTAAATTTTTTGAAAAAAATATTTTTGAAACTTCTTCAAAAAAAAGAAATGATAATATAAAAGAAAATAATGAAATAAAATACTTATTAAGTAGAGTCGAGAATAATCAAAATCAAATTTTAGATTTAAAAAAGAAAATATTAAATCTTAAATCAAAAATAACTGAAACTGAATTTTCAATTGGTTCTGTTATTTTAGGAAAAACAAAACCCAATTATGGAATCTGAGAAGACTGAGGGGTTTTAGCTGATGGGCAAACTATTATAGGAGGAAAAACATCAAAAGGATCAATTATTAAACACAATCATCAATGAATAAGTCAATACGCAATAATCGGAAATTCAAATGAACAAGATAATATTGCTTTTTCAGGTTTTAATACTTATGATTTAAAAGGAAATCAATTTTGATTAGGAAAAAACGAAGGAACAATAGTAAACCAAATATCTTATACAAGTTTATTTGGTTCTGAAAATAATTATGCTTATGGTTTTGGACTTGGATCTGATATTCATGTTTTTAAAAGAGTAGATTAAAATTAATTTAAAAGTAAAAATTTATTACTAATTCAGGAAAATTATAAAATTCTTAAAAAATAAGTAATGGTTTTAAATTTTTACTTATTTAAAAATATAAAAAAATAATTAAAAAACAAATAAAAGATGCATATTTTATATATTTATTTTTTAAAAATAAAATAAATATATTTTTTAAAAATTATGTAAATATATTTAATTTAAGCATTACTATTTGTTTGAGGTGAAATAAATGAAAATAATTGTTAAACAAACAAAGAATGAATCTAAATTAAAATCAAACAACATTTGTAATAAAAAAGATTTGATGATGGGAAAATATCACTCTCCATCATTAGAAGTTATAAATAGCGAAAAAATAAGACCAAATTTAATTAAAATAAATTCTTTAAATGAAAATTTTGTTAAAGAACAAATTAATCCAAATAAATTTAATGCACTTAAATGTGGTAAATTTACATTTAAATTTTATGTAAAATCTATTTTAAGTGACATATCTAAAAAAACTTTAGAATTTAATCTTTATCTAAATAATAGATTAAAAAAAACAATAGAATATCCTATAGAAAAAAGAATTAATAATAATGTTTTACTTTTAACTGATTTAGAAGTTAAAAAAGGAGATATTATTTATTTTGATTGTTCTATAAAAGAAAAAAAAGGAAGATTAATTTTAAATAGTATTAATTATGAAATTAAATTTTCTTTAGAAAATGTTTTAAATAAAAAAATAGAATCATCAATAAATGCTGAAGAAGATATCTATTCTTCATTAATAACAGATGATAGTGGTAAAAATCCAGATTATGGAATAAATCCTTGAAAAGGTAATATTGATTTAATTATATCTAGTGTTAATGAGTTGGCATTTGGCGAAATTCCTTTTACAGGAATAAATTTAAATGGAGAAACAATTACAGAGTGACCTTCTGAAGGGGTTTCTTTAACATCAGAGTTAACAGATGATAGTAAAACTAATATAAATTCTGGTATAAATCCTTGAAAAAGAAGTATTGATATTCTCAGAAATGATTTTGTTTCATTACAAACTGCAAAAACTAACTTTTTAGCAATTAATTTAAATGGAGAAACAATTACAAAATGATCTGATATTTCAAGTGAAGGGGTTTCTTTAACTTCAGAGTTAACAGATAATAGTGTAACAAATCCAACACAAGGAATAAATCCTTGAAAAACTCAAATTGATTCAAATAAAAATGAAATTTTAGAATTAAAAAATCAACTGGAAGATTTAAAATCACCAATTGGATCAATTATTATTTCTGTACTTCCGCCAAATTATGGAGTTTGATCGGTTCTAGGGACATTAGAAGACGGGCAAACTATAATTGGTGGTAATTCAAGTGATGGAAGTATAATTTCTCACAATCATCAATGATCAGCAGGAGTAACAACTTTTACTGCAGGTTTAGTAATTGGAATTGGTAATAGTATTAACAAATTTAATACATATGACCAAACAGGAAATTCAAAATCTATAGGTTCTAATGTTCTTATTGATAATAATGATAAAACTCAAACAGGATGAACTTCATTAACTGGATCAGAAAACAAAAATAAAGCTTACGGTTTAGGAATCGGAACAGGAATGAGAATTTTTAGAAGAGAAAAATAGATTTTAATTAATATTTTTTAAAATAGTTATTAAATTAAAAATTTTTAATAAAATAAAAAACAATTTAAAATTATTAAAAAAATTGTAATTCTTTTTTTTAAAAATTTAAAATGTATTATTTAAATGAGGTGAAATAAATGGAAAATAATAAAAAAATAAATAATAAACCTATATTAAAATCAAACAATATTTTTAATAAAAATAATTTAAAAAGAGAATTAAAATCTTTAAAAGCTACAGAGGAAATTCTATCAAGTGAAATTCAAAATGATAGTAATTTAAAACCACTTGAGGGAATAAATTCTTGAAAATATGCAATTGATCAAATTTTTAATGGTTTAGAAACAGTTGCAGAAGGAAATGCCAATTTTCCCAAACTAATTCTAAATGGAGAAACAATTACAGAGTGACCTTCTGAAGGGGTTTCTTTAACTTCAGAGTTAACAGATGATAGTAAAACTAATATAAATTCTGGTATAAATCCTTGAAAAAGAAGTATTGATATTCTTAGAAATGATTTTGTTTCATTACAAACTGGAAAAACTAACTTTTTAGCAATTAATTTAAATGGAGAAACAATTACAAAATGATCTGATATTTCAAGTGAAGGAATTTCAAAAACTTCAGAATTAGAAGATGATAGTACTGAAAAACCCATTGTAGGAATTAATCCTTGAAAAACTCAAATTGATTCAAATAAAGATAATATTTTTAGAATGGGAAGTGGGGAATATAATTTTTCAAGAATTACTTTAAATAATGAAACAATTATAGAGTGACCCGAAGGTGGTGCTACACTATCTTCAGAATTAACAGATGATAGTGTCACAAATCCAACACAAGGAATAAATCCTTGAAAAACTCAAATTGATTCAAATAAAAATGATATTTTTGGAATGAGAAGTGGGAAATATGAATTTTCAAAAATTACTTTAAATGATGAAACAATTACAGAGTGACCTGAGAGTGGTGCTACAGTATCTTCAGAATTAACAAATGATAGTAATATAAATCCAAGTTTAGGTATAAATCCTATGCTATTTGAAATTGATAAAAATACAACAGATATTTCAATAATAGAACAGGGAGCATATAATTATCCTCAACTTACTTTAAATGGAAAAACAATAAATCAATGACCAGAATTTGAAGAAGGAATTTCAAAATCTTCAGAATTAACAGATGATAGTGTCACAAATCCAACACAAGGAATAAATCCTTGAAAAACTCAAATTGATGAAAATACAGAAGATATATCAAAAATAATAGATGGAACAATTTTAACAAATTCTGTATCTTCTTCAACAGAAGATGATAGTACTTCAAACCCAACATTTGGAATAAATCCTTGAAAAACTCAAATTGATAAAAATGCTTCAAATATTTTATTAAAAGCGAATCAAGTTGATTTAGATAAAATAGAAAGTGGAACATATAATTATTCAAAACTTACTTTAAATGGGGAAGAAATTACAAAATGACCAGATGAAGGAATTTCAAAATCTTCAGAATTAACAAATGATAGTAATATAAATCCAAGTTTAGGTATAAATCCTATGCTATTTGAAATTGATAAAAATACAACAGATATTTCAATAATAGAACAGGGAGCATATAATTATCCAAAGATTACTCTAAACGGGGAAGAAATTACGAAGTGATCTGAAGCAGGGATTTCTTTATCTTCAATGATAACAGATGACAGTAATACAAATCCAAATTTAGGTATAAATTCATTATTAAATCAAATTATTAATAATCAAAATAAAATATTAGATTTAGAAAATAAAATGGAAGATTTAAAATCACCAATTGGAACAATTATTATTTCTGTACTTCCACCAAGTTATGGAGTTTGAACGGTTCTAGGAACACTAGAAGATGGGCAAGCTATAATTGGCGGTAGTTCAAGTAACGGAAGTATAATTTCTCACAATCACCAATGATCAGCAGGAGTAACAAGTTTTACTGCAGGTTTAGTAATTGGTATAGGTAATAGTATTAATAGATTTAATACATATGATCAAACAGGAAATGCAAAATCAATAGGATCTAAAGTTCTTCTTGATAATAATGATTCAACTCAAACAGGGTGAACTTCATTAACTGGAGCAGAAAGCAAAAATAAAGCTTATGGTTTAGGAATTGGAACAGGAATGAGAATTTTTAGAAGAACAGCATAAATATAAAATAATAATATTTTAAAAAATACACATTTTTAAATGTGTATTTTTTTATTTATTATTATTTTTTAAAATAGAAATAAAAGCTTCTTGAGGAATAGATATTTTACCAATTTGCTTCATTTTCTTTTTCCCTTTTTTCTGTTTTTCTAAAAGTTTTTTCTTTCTTGAAACATCTCCACCATAAAGATAACCAGTTACATCTTTTCTATATGCTTTTAATGTTTCTCTTGCAATAATTTTTCCATTCAAACTTGCTTGAATTGCAACCTCAAAATTCTGTCTTACAAGTGTTTCTTTTAATTTTTGAGTAAGATCTCTTCCAATATAATAAGCATTATCTTTTTCTACAATTAAAGAAAGAGCATCTATTTTTTCTCCTGCTATTAAAACTTCAAGTTTTGCTAAATTTGATTTTTTATATCCTATTTATTGATAATCAAAAGAAGCATAACCTTTTGATATAGATTTAATAGAATCAAAAAAACCAAATACAATTTCAGCAAGTGGAATTTCATAAATTAAAGCATTCATTTTTTCAGAAAATATCTCTAAATCAATATAATTGCCTCTTTTTCTATGAATATATTCCATTAATTTCCCTACATAAACTTGTGGGGAAAAAAGAGATAGTTTAACATAAGGTTCTTTTACATAATTTATATTTACTTTATCAGGAAAATCTGAAGGATTTCTAATTATTAATGGTTCTTTTTTATCTTTTAAATAAACATTATAAATAACAGAAGGAGCAGTAGAAATAATATCTATTTTAAATTCTCTTTCAATTCTTTCTTGAATAATTTCAAGATGCAATAATCCTAAAAAGCCAATTCTGAAGCCAAATCCTAATGCTTTAGAACTTTCTTTTTCATAAGTAAGTGAAGAATCTGAAAGAGAAATTTTTCCCAATGCTTCTTCTAATAGTAAATATTTATTTGTATCTATTGGATAAAAACCAGAAAAAACCATAGGTTTTGATGATTTATATCCTTGTATAGGAGTTATATTATTTTCATTTTCATAAGTTAAGGTATCTCCCACATGAAAAGAATGAATATCTTTTTCATTAGTTACTATTCAGCCTGTTTCTCCTGCTTCAAGATGATCTTTTTCTTTTTCAAAAGGTGTATTTACACCTACTGAAATAACTTCAAATTGATGCTTATTTTGTAAAAATTTTAATTTATCTCCTTTTTTTATTCTTCCTTGCAATAATCTTATAAATACAATAATTCCTCTAAAAGAATCAAAATAAGAATCAAATACAAGTGCTTTAAGAGGTTTTTTGTCATCTGCATCTTGAGGAGCAGGAATTTTTTCAATTATAAGCTTTAATACTTGGTCAATATTTTTCCCAGTTTTAGCAGAAATATAGACTATGTCATTTATTTCAAGACCTAAAATTTCTTTTATTTCTTTTTCTGATTTTTTAATATTTGCTAATTCAGAATCAATTTTATTAATTACAGGTAAGATAACAAGATTATTTTCAAGTGCAAGATACATATTTGCTATTGTTTTTGGTTGAACACCTTGTGTTGCATCAATTAAAAGCAATACTCCATCACTTGCAGCCAATGAACGAAATACTTCATATGTAAAATCAAAATGTCCAGAAGTATCAATTAAATTTAAAATATATTCTTCATTATTATATTTATAAGAAATTTGCACAGCATTTAATTTTATAGTAATTCCTAGTTCTCTTTCAAGATCCATATTATCTAAGATTTGCGACTTCATTTCTTTTTTTGAAATAGAACCAGTATATTCTAATATTCGATCTGAAAGTGTAGATTTCCCATGGTCTATATGAGCAATAATTGAAAAATTTCTTATATTTTCTTTTTTCATTAGATATATTAATTTTAATAATATTAATTATTAAATATTTATTAAAACATAATGTTTAAATTTTTTATTTGCTTTTTTTAATAATTAGTGAATTCATGTTTGAGATTATAAAATCTTTTTCATTAAATAAACATTTTTAAAATATTTATTATTAGTTTTTCATGTTATTTCATTAAACTTTAAATCATCACAATAATAATCAAGAAGGAATAATGTATCACTTTTATAAAAACTATCTTTATTTTGTAATGCAAAATTATGAAAATATACTGTATTATTTTTAAAATTTTCTTTTTTATTTTTGTTTTTATCTTTATTTACACTCAAAAAAAACAGTGATAAAAATATTAAAAAAAATATCAATAATATAAAAATAATAATTTTCTGTCTTTTATATTGCATAAATAAATGTTATAAAAAAGTACTTTTTTAAAAAAAAATAATATTTTAATTTTAGTTTTTAAATTAATATTTATATATATCTTAAATGATATTATTTTATAAATGAAAATATTTAAATTATTTTTTAGTATTAAAGAAAAATCTAAAAAATTTAAAAGTATAGGATTAAAAATTTAAATTTTTTGTGTTTAAATATAAATATAGAAAAAAAATAATTTATTTAAAATACTAATTATTAAAAATAATAAAGGAAAAAATAAAATGAAACAAATAACAGATTATATAACAACAAAGAAAATTAATGCCACTCCCGAAGAAGTAGAATCAATTCAACCCTTTTCAGAAGAACTTTTTAAAATTTACGGATATCCCAAGAATAATATTACTACTCATCCACAATATAGAATTCCAAAATCTCCTGGAAGTTTAGAAAAATATCTGATTGATATTGCTGTTTTTGATAAAAATAATAATTTACATATTATTGTTGAATGTAAAAGAAATAACAGAAAAGATGGTATAAATCAATTAAAAAAATATTTGGGACTTTGCGATGCTCATTATGGTGTTTTATTTAATGGGGTGAAAAAAATATTTTTAAAAAAAGTTGTAGATAAAAAAACTGATTCTTTGAATTATATTAGTATAAATAATATTCCTAATTTTAATAATGTTATAGATAATTTTAAAAAAAAAGATTTAAAGTCTTTTGAAAATTTAAAAAAAACTTTTCAAGAAATTCATTCTTATATAAAAGCAAGCACCGCGGAAAGTGATGGAATGATTGTAGATAACTTAATTAGAGTGCTTTTTTGCAAAATTTATGATGAAAGATATAAGGAAGATGAAGATAATTTAGAATTTGTTTGAAAAGAAAGTAATATAAATGATTCAGAACCCAATAAGAATCAATTAATTAAAATATTTAATAATGTCAAAAAAAGTTATGCTGATAATTTTGAAGAAGATGAAACAATTGAATTTAGCGAAGAAATAATTAGTTATATAATTGAAAATCTTCAAAAAGTTAGTTTTATGACTTCTTCCAGTGATGTTATTACAGATGCATTTGAAACTATTATTTCTAAAACCCTTAAAGGAGATCATGGTCAATTTTTTACCCCTAGAAATGTAGTAAAATTTATTCTTAATTTTTTAAATATTGATGAAAACAAAAAAATATTAGATCCTGCTTGTGGTACTGGTGGTTTTATTGTTGAGTATTTAAAAAATATTTGAGAGATTATTGAATTAAAAAAAATTTCAAGAGAAGAAAAGGAAAATTTAAAACAAAAAATAGCTAGTAAAAATATTTATGGTTTTGATTTAAATAAAACAGTTGCAAAAATATCAAAAGCATATATGTCTATCATGGGTGATGGTGTTACTAATATTTTTGATGTTGATTCTTTATCAAGTGAAAAAGTTAGTAAAAAAACTATTAAAAAAGATTTTGATTTAATTATTACAAATCCTCCTTTTGGAAAAAAAATTCAAGTAGAAGATTATGAAATTTTGAAAAATTATGAAGTAGCAAAGAAAAATGGCAAAATTGAAAAAGCAGTTAATCCAGAATACCTTTTTATTGAACAATGTATTAATTTTTTAAAAGTAGGTGGACAATTAGCAATAATTTTACCTGAAGGAATATTTGGAAATCCAACATTACTTTCACTTAGACAATTTATTCTTTCTAAATGTTATGTAGAAAAAATAATAAACTTACCAACCGAAACATTTAAACCTCATACAGGTATTAAGACATCAGTTCTTATTTTAAGAAAATTTGAAAATAATTTAACAAAAGAAGAAATAATTTCTAAGTTTTCTAATAAAAATGTTTTTCTTTTTAATGTATTTGAGGTGGGTCATGATAAAAATGGGAAAATTAAATATGAAAAAGATTTGATGCAAAATATATTACAAAATGAAAAAAAAGAGAAAATAATAAAAAGTGATTTTGAAAATTTATACCAAGACTTTAAAAATAAAAAAGAAAATTCACAAATTTTTAAAATTAAAATGTTAGACATATATAATGAAAATAATCTTTCTTTATACACAAACTTTTATATAAAATATAGAAGTTATCAAAATAAAATGAAAAAAGAATTTAAGAATATATATGATTTTTATACAATTAAAGAATTAATTGAAATTGATGTGTTATATTCTAACAAAAAAAAATTAATACCTGTTGGCAATGGGCCAGAAAGTAGTGGTTATTTTAGTTTGGATGATATTGAGGAAGAATTAAATGAAAAAGATTATATTCCTTTTATAAGAACTTCTGATATTCAAGATTATAAAATAAATTTAAATAAACAATGATATATTACAAAAGAATATTTTGAATCAAAATTTAAAAATAAACAAAAGTTAGAAGAAGGAGATATTATTTTTGTAAAAGATGGAAAAAGTAGAGTTGGTCAATTTGCTATTTTAGATAAAAATGACATTAAATCAGTTATACAATCTCATTTATATATAATAAAAGTAAATAAAAGAAATGTTTTAAATTTAGATAATTATTCATTAAGCAAAATATTTGCAACTTCAAAGATATTTAAAGAACAAGTTAGAAGTGCAATTTTTATTCAAGGTACAATACCTACTATTTCTATAAATTTTTATGATTTTTTAATTCCAATACCTAAAAATAAAGAAAAATTAAAAATTTGAAGTAAAGAAATGAAAACATTTTATGAAAATATTAAACAAAATTATGAATTATTAAATAAGTAAATATTTCATTATTTATAATAATTCTTTAAATAATGAAAAAAAATTATATTTAAATTAAAAAAAATTGTTATTCATTTTAATTTTCTTGATTATTAAAATAAAGCAGATATTCAAAAAGAAATACAATTATTATTTTTTTATTTAAAATAAAAATGAATTTATTTATTCAAGCTAAGAAATTTATGGTGGTCTTACTAATTTTTTTTTTTTACTATGGTCTAACTGAACCGTTTCTTAAAGATAATTTAAAATCTCTTTGAAAAAATTATTTTGTAATCAATAATGAAAAATCATTTTTATTTGATTCATCTATTATATTAAATAATAAAGTATGAGAGGCTTCTGGATATTTAAATATTAGATATAATGTTAAAAAATTATTAAAAAATAATTGAATAATCATTTTCACATTATTAATAAAAGACTTTAAAATTAGCAAATAATAGTACTTCAAATCCAACTTTTGGAATAAATCCTTGAAAAACACAAATTGATAAAAATACAGGAGATATTTCATTAAAAGCAGATCAAGCAAATTTAAATGAAACAAATAAAATTGTTAATCAAAATAGTGCAGATTTAATTGAAATAGAAAATGGTATATATAACTATCCTCAACTTACTTTAAATGGAGAAACAATTAATCAATGACCAGAATTTGAAGAAGGAATTTCTTTATCTTCAGAATTGGCAGATGATAGTACTATGAATCCAACAGAAGGTATAAATCAATCATTAAATCAAATTATTAATAATCAAAATGAAATTTTAGAATTAAAAAATCAAATGGAAAATTTAAAATTACCAATTGGATCAATTATTATTTCTCTAATGCCACCAAGATATGGATTTTGAGAAAGTTTAGGAATATTATCAGAAGGGCAAGCTATAATTGGATGCAGTTCAAATAATGGAAATATAATTTCTCATAATCACCAATGATCAGCAAGAATAACAAATTTTGCTGCAGATGTAGTAACAGGATTTGGTAATAGTATAAATAAATTTAATACATATGATCAAGGAGGAAATTCAAAAATAATAGGAAATACAGTTCCTAGTGAAAGTGCTGATAATTGTCAAACAGCATGAACTTCATTAACTGGTAGCAAAGATAAAAATAAAGCTTATGATTTAGGAGTTGGAACAGGAATGAGAGTTTTCAAAAGAACAGCATAAATATAAAATAATACTATTTTAAAAAATACACATTTTTAAATGTGTATTTTTTTTATTTATTATTATTTTTTAAAATAGAAATAAAAGCTTCTTGAGGAATAGATATTTTACCAATTTGCTTCATTTTATTTTTCCCTTTTTTCTGTTTTTCTAAAAGCTTTTTCTTTCTTGAAACATCTCCACCATAAAGATAACCAGTTACATCTTTTCTATATGCTTTTAATGTTTCTCTTGCAATAATTTTTCCATTTAAGCTTGCTTGAATTGCAACCTCAAAATTCTGTCTTACAAGTGTTTCTTTTAATTTTTGAGTAAGATCTCTTCCAATATAATAAGCATTATCTTTTTCTACAATTAAAGAAAGAGCATCTATTTTTTCTCCTGCTATTAAAACTTCAAAGTTTTGCTAAATTTGATTTTTTATATCCTATTTCTTGATAATCAAAAGAAGCATAACCTTTTGATATAGATTTAATAGAATCAAAAAAACCAAATACAATTTCAGCAAGTGGAATTTCATAAATTAAAGCATTCATTTTTTCAGAAAATATCTCTAAATCAATATAATTACCTCTTTTTCTATGAATATATTCCATTAATTTCCCCACATAAACTTGTGGGGAAAAAAGAGATAGTTTAACATAAGGTTCTTTTACATAATTTATATTTACTTTATCAGGAAAATCTGAAGGATTTCTAATTACTAATGGTTCTTTTTTATCTTTTAAATAAACATTATAAATAACAGAAGGTGCAGTAGAAATAATATCTATTTTAAATTCTCTTTCAATTCTTTCTTGAATAATTTCAAGATGCAATAATCCTAAAAAGCCAATTCTGAAGCCAAATCCTAATGCTTTAGAACTTTCTTTTTCATAAGTAAGTGAAGAATCTGAAAGAGAAATTTTTCCCAATGCTTCTTCTAATAGTAAATATTTATTTGTATCTATTGGATAAAAACCAGAAAAAACCATAGGTTTTGATGATTTATATCCTTGTATAGGAGTTATACTATTTTCATTTTCATAAGTTAAAGTATCTCCCACATGAAAAGAATGAATATCTTTTTCATTAGTTACTATTCAGCCCGTTTCCCCTGCTTCAAGATGATCTTTTTCTGTTTCAAAAGGTGTATTTACACCTACTGAAATAACTTCAAATTGATGCTTATTTTGTAAAAATTTTAATTTATCTCCTTTTTTTATTCTTCCTTGCAATAATCTTATAAATACAATAATTCCTCTAAAAGAATCAAAATAAGAATCAAATACAAGTGCTTTAAGAGGTTTTTTGTCATCTGCATCTTGAGGAGCAGGAATTTTTTCAATTATAAGCTTTAATACTTTGTCAATATTTTTCCCAGTTTTAGCAGAAATATAGACTATGTCATTTATTTCAAGACCTAAAATTTCTTTTATTTCTTTTTCTGCTTTTTTAATATCTGCTAATTCAGAATCAATTTTATTAATTACAGGTAAGATAACAAGATTATTTTCAAGCGCAAGATACATATTTGCTATTGTTTGTGGTTGAACGCCTTGTGTTGCATCTACTAAGAGTAATACTCCATCGCTTGCAGCTAATGAGCGGGATACTTCATATGTAAAATCAACATGTCCAGGAGTATCAATTAAATTTAAAATATATTCTTCATTATTATATTTATAAGAAATTTGAACAGCATTTAATTTTATAGTAATACCACGTTCTCTCTCAAGATCCATAGTATCTAAGATTTGTGCCTTCATTTCTCTTTTTGAAATAGAACCAGTATATTCTAATATACGATCTGCAAGCGTAGATTTACCATGATCAATATGAGCAATAATTGAAAAGTTTCTGATATTTTCTTTTTTCATTAGATATATTAATTTTAACAATTAATGGTGTTAGAGCAACTATTAAATATGATGTATAAATTTTTATTTATTTATTTTCCTATTTTTTATATCTCTAAAAGGAATTATATTTATATTTTTAATATATTTTTTTGTCTAAAAATCTTTTTAATTTTTATAAAATTAAATCTGTAATTTTTTTAAATAAATCTGAATCTCTTTCTTCTTCAATATAGAATAGAACCTCTGGTATTTTTTTATTTCTTATTTCATTCAATTTTATAGGTAAATCTAATTCTTTAATTAATTTCATATTAAATAAAGAAGTTTTATTTTCAAAATTTTTATTTTTATATTTTGATAATTCTTTTTCTCCCATTTTTTCTAAAATTTCATTTTTATTTGAATTTTTTAAAATTAATTCAGAATTTAACAAAAATTTTATTTCTTTGTTTTTAGTAGAATATAACAATACTATATCATCATTTTGAATATGAAAATATTTTGAAAAAGATCATATTATCTTTTTTTCTTTTCTTAATCATTTGTAATGATCATATTTTTCACTATTTGCAATCAAAATAACATATTTCATATAAATTAAATATACAATATATATTGTAAGTATGGAATATTTTTTGTATATAACTTAACAAAACAATTTTAAAAATAAAAAAAATATTAAAAAATTATATTAATTAGCAATTTTATTTAGAACCTAAAATATTTTATATTAATTTATTTTTTCAAACATTAAAATAAAATAGATATGTAAAAAGAAATAAAATTATTAATTTCTTATTTAAAAAAAGTGAATTTATTTATCAAAATTCAAAAATTTGTAGTGATATAACTAATTCTTTTTACTATTGTAAAATAATAATAATACTTAAAAATAATTTAAAATTTATTTAAAAAAAATAATTTTGTAATAAATGATGAAAAAATAATTTTTATTTGATTTATATATTATATTAAATATATAAATTATGAGATACTTTGGAATATTTAAATAAATTTAATGATTATATAATTGAGCATTTAAATGATAATGTTAGATATAATATCAGAAAATTATTAAAAAAATTATTGAATAGTCATTTTTTTATTATTAATGTTAAAAATCAAGATTAAAAATTATAGTAGTGTTACAAATAAAAGTTTAAGAATAAATAACAAATTATTAAAAATAAATAAAAATATAAAAAATAATAAAATATTAGAAAAAGATACTTAATTTAATTTAAGAAAAAAAATAATTATTGAGAGAGATAATTTTTAAAGAAAGAAATTTTCTTTTAATATATGATAATTAAAAATCAATTTTTTTAATCATAGTAGGATAACAAGATTATTTTTAAGCACAAAAAAAATTAGATATTGTTTTGTGTTTCAATGCCTTATTGTAGCATATTAAATGGTATTATTTTATAAATGAAAATAGTTGAATTATTCTCTGGTATTGGAGCACAAGCTAAAGCATTTAAAAATATAGGATTAAAATTTGAAGTTGTTTTATGTTGTGATTGAGATATTTATTCTGTTATTTCTTATGCGTTTGTTCATGAAAATATAATAATTAAAAATGAAAGAAAAAAAATTGACAAAATTTTAAATTCAGCTTCAAATACAGAAAAGGAAATATTAAAAAAAGAAATATTAAAAAAACTTGAAAATTATAATTTATCAAAAGATGGAAAAAACAAATATACCAATTTAAGATCATTATCAATAAAATTTTTATGACTATTAGAAAAATCATTAAATATAACAAATAATATTGGAAGTATAAAAGATTTAAAAGGAGAAAATATTCCCAAACATGATTTAATGACTTATTCTTTTCCTTGTCAAGATTTATCTTTACAAGGATTGCAAAAAGGATTAGTTTATGGGAGTAGTTCTTCTCTATTATGAGAAGTTAAAAGAATTTTAGATGAATTAAATAAATTAAATAAATTACCTAAATTTTTATTGATGGAAAATGTAAAAGCAATATTCTCTGAAAAAAATAAAAAAAATTTTAAAAAATGAGAATTATTTTTAGAAAAATTAGGATATGTTAATCATAAGTTTACATTAAATGCCAAATATTTTAATATACCTCAAAATAGAGAAAGAGCTTTTATGTTTTCTGAATTTGAACAAAATAAATTTATTTTTCCAAAAGAAATTAATTTAACAAAATTAAGAATTAGCAATTTTTTTGATAAAAAAGATACTAATAATTATAAAAAAGAAATTAAAATAAATGAAAAAATAGATGAAAATTCTTTTAAAAATCATTTTAACGGAATACAAAAAATAATTTTAAAAAATTATTCAAATTTTCAATCTGAGAATATGGTTTTTAATGCCAGCAAATCTATATCTCCAACAATAACTGCAACTGGCGCATTAAATAGAATAAAAATTTTTGATAAAAAATTAAATGTAATAAGAATTTTAAGTGCTTCTGAATTATGAAAAATAATGGGATTTAAAAAACAAGATTTTGATAAAATAAACAATGAAAATTTAATTTCAGAAAATTTTTTAAGAAAACAAGCCGGAAATTCAATTGTTGTACCAGTGTTAGAAGAAATTTTTAGATGTGCTTTCAAAAATAAAAGGGAAAATAAAATGAAAAAGGAAGAATATTTTAAAATTATTGTTAATTTAAAAAGCAAAGAAAAATCAAAATATTTTTATTCAGGTAAAGGAATAATGATATTTAAAAAAAGTGATCACAGTTTGGTTTTTAATACTATGCTTTTAAATGATGAAAAACAAATAATAGGTTCTTCTTCTAATAGATATGGTGAACATTTTTTTTTAAAAAAACCAAAATATTTAAAATTATTAAAATATAGAAATAAAAACTTTGATAAAACAAATAATAAAAATATGAAAAAAGAAGAAGTTAAATTTAAGGGAAATATAGAGGAGTTAAATAAAAATATTATTGATTTTAAATTGACAATAAAAGATGTTGATGCATTTATAACTGGATCACATTCTTCTGGCGGATTATCAAATCCAAACAGTGATCCAATAAGATTAATTTTGAATAGCATTGAAATTAAGGAATTACAAAAAATTTATGAACAAGATGGAATAAATAATAATTATGAATTTAAATTTTTTTCATTAATTTCAAATTCAAAAAATAAAAATAATAATAATATTTTTAATACAAATTTAATAAATGACATAAAAGAGGAAAATATTTTATGTTTATTAAAAGAAAATAAAATGAAAATTAAAAAAAAATATAAAATCAATAAAAAAGAAGAGAAAGAATGAAGAGAAATAAAAAATGCATTTGCATCACAAAATTATGAAATTTTTAAAAATAACAAATTTTTAGATTTATTAATAGTACCTGATAAATTCATTTTTAATGAAAAAGAAAAAATTATTAAAAAAATAAAAACAGAAAAAGAAAAAATTAATAAAACTGATTTAAGATATATATGATCAAAAATAATAGAGAATGATAGAAAAAATAAAAAATATACAAAAGATTTTGTTAATAGTTTTTCTAATTTTGAAAGAGCTCATATTATTGAAAATAAAGAATTTTTAAAAATTTTAATGAACACTGATGAAAAATATTTAGATGAAAATTTAAATTATTTTTTTTCTAATAATAATTACTTATTATTAGATTGCAATGTTCACTCTCTATGAGATAAAGGCAAAATAGCTATTAATGAAAATGGAGATATAATAAATATTTCATTATTACAAGAAGAATTTGATGAGCTTGTAAAAAATAAAAAAATAGATTTAATTTATGACAATGTTTTAAATAATGAAAGAAAAAAATTTTTAAATTTTAGGATAAATAATTATAAATTAAATTAAAAAACATTATTATTCATTTTAATCTTCTTAAGTATTAAAATAAAGTAGATATGCAAAAAGAAATACAATTATTAATTTCTCATTTAAAAGAAAATGGATTTATTTATCCAAGTTCAGAAATTTATGGTGGACTTGCTAATTCTTTCGACTATGGACCAATTGGAACATTGCTTAAAGATAATTTAAAATCTCTTTGAAAAAATTATTTTGTAATCAATAATGAAAAATCATTTTTATTTGATTCATCTATTATATTGAATAATAAAGTATGAGAGGCTTCTGGACATTTAAATAAATTTAATGATTATATGATTGAACGCTTAAATGATAATGTTAGATATAATGTTGAAAAATTATTAAAAGAATATCTAAAAAAAAATATAAGCGATCTCTCTTTAAAAGAAATAGAAGAACTAATAAAAAAAGAAATAAAATTACCAGAATCATTTATTTATGATTTTTTAGAAAAAAATAAAAACACTTCAAATAAAGAAAATGATAAAAATAAAAAAATTATTTCTAAAATAAATGAATTTTTACCAAAATATTTAAATAAAAGAGAAGAATCTATTATAAGACTTATAAACGGAATTGAAGAAAATTCTAATAAAATTGGTAAAAAATATTCTTCAGAAGAAATTAGCCAAATATTTAATATAAGCGCAGAAGAAATATTTCAAATTGAGTCTGAAGCTATGGAAAAAATAAAATATAAATCTGAAACTAGATGAAGTGAAATAAAAATATTTAACTTAATGTTTAAAATAATTAATTCAAAAACAGAAAGAAATAAAGAACTTTATTTAAGACCAGAGACAGCACAAGGAATATTTATAAATTTTAAAAACTTAAAAGACACTTTACATTTAAAACTTCCTTTTTCAATTGGCCAAATTGGTAAATCTTTTAGAAATGAAGTAACTCCTGGGAATTTTATCTTTAAAACAAGAGAGTTTGAGCAATTAGAGCTGGAATCATTTATTTTACCAAAAACAAATACAAAAGAATTCAATAAAACACTAAAAAAAGTAAAGCTTTTTTTAACAAAAGAACTTAAATTAAATGAAGAAAATCTTAAATATGAAAATGTAAAAAAATCTGATCTTGCACATTATTCAAAAAAAACGGTTGATATAAATTATAATTTCCCTTTTGGTTTTGGAGAAATTTTAGGAATTGCAGATCGAGGCGATTTTGATTTAAAAAATCATGAACATTTTTCAAAAACAAATTTTCATTGTACCGAAGAAAATAAAAGAATAATTCCAAATATTATTGAAACATCTATGGGGGTTGAACGTTTACTTTTTGCAATTTTAATAGAGAATTATAATAAAGATAAAAACAAAATTTATTTTCCTTTTTCTCTTGCTCCATATAAAATTGCAATATGTCCACTTACAAAAAATGAAGAAAAAGATGCAAAAGCAATATTTAATAAGATAGCAAAAAGAGATTTTGGTGCAATAATTTTTCAAACAAGTGGAAGCATTGGGAAAAGATATTTTAGACAAGATGCAATTGGTACACCTTTTGTTATTACGATAGATAAACAATATAAAGATGATAAAACCTTTACAATTAGACATTGAGACAATAAAAAGCAGGAAAGAATAAAATTTGGAGATTTAAGAAAATACATTAAGCAAAATGCAAAATAATTTAAGTGAATTAATAGACTTAATCGATAACAAAGTTAAGATTGAAAATATAATTTCAAGCTATATTCATTTAGAAAAAAAAGGAAACAATTATGTTGGACTTTGTCCATTTCATAGTGATTCAAATCCATCACTTATTGTTTCTCCTAATAAAAAAATTTTTAAATGTTTTTCATGTAATGCAGGTGGAGGAACTATAAAATTTGTACAAAATTATGAAAATTTAAGTTTTATAGATTCAATTAAAAAAATATCAACATTATCAGGAATCGATTGAAAAATATACATAAATGAAAGAAAAGTTTTTATTGATCCCGAAAAAGAATTATTAAAAAAAATAAATTTAGAAGCAAGCAATTTTTTTAAATTTAATTTAGAAAACAAGTTAAATGAAAAAAATAAGAATGAAATAAAAGAATATTTAAACAAAAGAAAAATTAATGAAAAAATAATTACAAAATTTAAAATTGGTTTTACAGAAGGAAATAATTCTCTTTTTAATTTTTTACTTAAAAAAGGTTTTAAAGAAGAGGAAATTATTAAATCTAAATTAGTAAGAACATCAGAAACAAAAGTATATGATTTTTTTAAAGACAGAATTATTTTTCCCATTTTTAACATAAACAATGAAATAATAGCCTTTTCAGGAAGAATAATAGGAAAGGAAAATACATATTCAAAATATTTAAATTCAGAAGAAACAAAAGTTTTTAATAAACAAAAAACACTTTACAATGTAAATAATGCTGAAAACAAAATTAAATTAAAAAGAAAAGCTATTATTGTAGAAGGATTTATGGATGCTATTGCATTTGATAAATTAGAATATGAAAATGTAATAGCAACAATGGGAACTAATTTTTCTAAATATCATCTTGAATATTTAAAAAGTTTAGCAAAAGAAATTAATCTCTGTTTTGATGTTGATGAACCCGGGATAAACACAACAGAAAAAGTAGGAAAACAATTAATAAATGAAGGTTTTATTGTAAAAATAATTCAAATAAAAAAAGGGAAAGATTTTGATGAATTTTTAAATTTAGAAAATAAAGAAAATATAAAAAAAGAAATAGAAAATCCAATAGATTTTATTGAATTTCTTATTAATAAAACACTTTCGAAAAAAAATACAAAAAAGGAAGATATTTTAAATTTATTTAAAATTATTAAATTAGAAAAAGATGGGATTAATAGAGAAAAATATCTTAATTTTATTAAACAACAGACAATATTTGATTATGTGAAAATACTTGTAGATGAAAATAAAGAAAATATTATAAATCACAAAAATGTTAAATCAAATAAAAATGTAAATATAAAAAACAATAATTATTTCAAAATCGAGCAAATATCATATAGAATAATGGAGCAAGAGATTTTTGTCTTTGCTTTAATCTTAGAAAAAAAAGATCTACTAAAAGAAAATAATATCTTCTTTACAAAAAAAATAACAAGGTTATATAATAAAATTATTGATATCCTAAAATTTAATAATGAAAATTTGGATTTTAATAGACTAAAAGAAAATTTTACTGAAAAAGAATTATTGCTTTATGAGGAAATTATAGATGTTAAAATCAATAAAAATGCAAATAAAAATGATGAATATATGAAAGAAGAGTTAAACAATAGGAAAGATAAAATAAATTTTTTAGTCAAAGAATATAACAATCTAAAATTAAGAGAGCAAATTCGTAATGAAGATGATTTTAATTATGATGATTTGAAATGATTAACAAGTAAGGTGAATAAATAATTTATATGGCAAAAAATGATAAGAAAAAAATATATTTAAATGAATATGAGACTGTAATTAAGATTTTAAAAGGTGAATTAAAAAAGAGCAAAAAAGAATATTTTACTGAGGAAGAAGTTTTTAAATTTCTAGATAATCATAATCTTATAATGACAAATGATGATGAAACTGAAAATTTCTTCGATCTTCTTATTGCTGAAAGAATTATTCAAGAAGACCAAAAACAAGAACAAAAAATGGTTGATCTTAATGATGTTAAAATTGAAGAAGAAACAAATACATCTTATACATTTGAAGAAGACAAAAATTCAACAGAAGAAGAAAATTTAGAAAAATCAAGTGAAGAAATTACAGCAAATGCTGAGAGCGAAGTAAAAAATGACCTTGAGTATTATCAAGATATTGATGATACTGTTATTGATAATGAATTAATAGATACCGATGATCATATTAAGTGATATATGCAATGAGTTGGAAAATATGGTGTTCTTCTTACTGCAGAAAAAGAAATAGAGCTTGCAAAGCAAATCGAAGCAGGAATTCAGTTAGATTCAACTTGAGCACAAAAAGATAGAGCTAGAATTGCAAAAGAAATTCTTATTAATCATAATTTAAGACTTGTAATAAATATAGCAAAAAAATATAAAGGTAGAGGACTCCCTTTTTCAGATTTAATTTCTGAAGGAAATAATGGACTTATAAGAGCAATTAATAAATTTGATTATAAAAAAGGATATAAAATATCAACTTATGCAACTTGATGAATTAGACAAGCGATAACAAGAGCAATAGCAGATCAAGCTCGTACTGTTCGTATTCCTGTTCATATGGTTGAAACTATTAATAAACTTTCAAAAATAACAAGAGAATTAATGCAAGAACTCGGAAGAAGACCAACCGATGCTGAAATTGCAAAAGAAATGGGAGGAGATATTACTGAAAGTAAAATAAATCAAATAAGACTTATAAATATCGATCCTTCCTCACTTGATAAAACAATAAGTTCTGATAACGAATCATTTCTTTATGATTTTGTAGAAGATAAACAAACAATATCTCCCGATAAATATGCAACCAACAAAGAAATTATTTCTAAAATAAATGAAATTTTACCAAAATATTTAAATAAAAGAGAAGTAGATATTATAAGATTAAGAAATGGGCTTGAAGAAGGTTCAAATGAAATTAAACAAAGATATTCTCTAGAAGAAATTGGACAAAGATTTAATGTAACTAGAGAAAGAATTAGACAAATTGAATCTAAAGCGATGAAAAAACTTAAAGACAAAGAGAATGTAAGAAAAGATTTAGAACATTTAAAAAATGACTAAAAAATTAAAATTAAGATTACAAACAATTGTTTCTTTTATTGAAAAAGAAGATAAAGTAATTGATATTGGTACTGATCATTTGAAAGTGCCAATTTTTTTAATAGAAAATAATCTTTGTCTTAAAGCAGATGGTTCCGATATTAGTAAAAAAGCAATAGAAAAATTAAGAAATAATTTAAATGAAAACTTAAAAGAAAAAATAGAGCTTTTTATCTCTGATGGATTTAAGAACATTGATTTATCTAAATACAATACAATAATAATTTCAGGACTTGGCGCTAGAAAAATTTTAGATATTTTAAATCAATATCCTTTGATAAATCAAAAATTAATTCTTCAACCAACTGTAGGAATTAATTTATTAAAAGAAGAAATTATAAAACTAAATTACAAAATGATAGATGAAAAAAAAATAATTGAAAAAAACAAAAAATATATTACTTTTCTTTTTAAAAAAATATAAATAAAGTGAGAATTTATTAAAATAAAGTTTAATTTAATATAGATAATTATGAACTTAGTAAATCTTAATATTTTTAGAAAATCAGAAAAAAACCATAAATGAATAAATGATAAATTTATAAACATAGATAATAAATTTTTAAATATAGATAATAAGCTTATTGCTTTTGAAAAAAACTTTAAGGATATAGACAATAAATTTTTAAATATAGATAATAAGCTTATTGCTTTTGAAAAAAACTTTAAAGATATAGATAACAAATTTTTAAACATTGATAATAAACTTATGAATATTGATAATAAATTTATTTCTTTAGAAAATAGAGTTTTAAAAATTGAAGTAAAAATGGATAACAAATTTGATTTAGTGCAAAAAGACATTGGTGATATAAAAATTATTTTAAATAAACTAGTTTCAGATAAAAAATAACATGTATATATAATTATTTCTTATTTATAATTTTATAAATAAGAAATAATGAATAATAAAAAAAATAAATCAAATCGATGATTTTTAATAATTTTAATATTATTATTTTTTTGCTATATATTATCTTTGCTTCCATTGTTTGTTTCAATAATCATAGTAACAGCAGTTATTTTATTTTTAATTTATTTATTTTTAATAAAATCTAATTTTATAAAAAAAAATAACAAAAGCAAAGCAGAAAAAAAAGAATCTAAAAGTAATAAAAAAGAAATAACAAAAATAATAAAAAATAGAGAAATAGCAAAAATTTTTGATAATCATTTAAATAAAATAAATTTTGAAAACTTTAAAATAGTTGTAGAAAATCCAAATCACCAAGAGTTTCAAAGAATGGGATCAATAATAGATATTTTCTTTAAGGAAAAATGAATTAATGGAAATTTTTTAGAAGGAATCAAAAATCCAAAATATAATAATAATTTTCTAAATGATTTTTCTAAAATAAAAAATAATGTTAAAGAAAACAAATTAATAGAGAATTTATTAGAATCAAGCAAACATGTTATTTTTGATAAAAAATTTAAGCAATCAATTGGAACTAACTTAATATTAGGAACAGCTGATTTAATAATAGATGATAGTTTAATAGAAATAAAAACAAGTTTAAAATCAAAAATAGATATCAATTGAATTTATCAGTTATTATTTTATACAATTCTATGTGAAAGTGAATTTAATCAACAAAAAATTAGTAATATTAAAATTTTAAATACAAGAGCAAAAAATATAATTAATATCCCATTAAATGATTTAATATATGATTTTTATGGCTTAAAAGAAGAACTATTTAATTATTTTAGAAATAATTAAAGCAAAAAAAATAAAAAATAAAACAACATTTAAATTAATAAATATTAAAATAATTATTATGAAGTTAGAAAAAATTATTAACTTTTTAAATGAAGAATATCCAATTGAATCAGCATATTTAGAAGATTATATTGGAATGCAGTTAAAAGGAAAAGACGAAATAACAACAGTATATGTTACTTTAGATATAACATTAAAAGTAATTGAAGAAGCAATCAATAAAAAAGTAGATTTAATAATTGCTCATCATCCTCTTTTTTATGGAGAAAAAGAAGAATTAATAAAAAAAGATTTAATTTTAAAATCAAAAGTAGATTTATTAAAAAAACTTAATATTAATGTTTATATTATTCATACAAATGCAGATTTTAATCCAATTTCTATTTCATATTCTCAAGCGCTTGCATTGGAACTTGAAAATATAAATCAAATAGATTTAAATCAAGCAGTAAAAGCAAATTTGAGAAAAGAAAAAACATTAATTGATTTTATTAAATATATAAAAAATACTTTTGATATAAAAAATAAAATAAGAACAAATATTCCTAATAATCTTCTTCCTACAAAAAAATTAATAATTGCTTCAGGTGCAATGGGTGATTTAATATATGATTATAAGTATAGAGACTCTATTTTTGTAATAGGCGAATTAAAATATCATCATTGAATTTATGCAAATGATAATAATGTTAAGGTAATCGAAATAGGACATCAAACAGAAGATATATTTGTTTCTATGATAAAAAATTACTTTAAAAGCAATGATTATTTTAAAGAATTGATAATAATTAAAAATAAGGAAGATCATGTTTATAGAACAATCTAATTTAAATAAAGAATTAAAAGAATATTTAATCTACAAAAATATTAAAAATTTTTCAAAAGTTCAAAAAGATGTAATTCCATTACTTTCAAAAAATAAAAGCGTCACGGTAGAAGCTCCTACTGGATCTGGAAAAACATTAGCATTTCTTCTTCCGATTTTAAATAATCTAAAATCTGAAGATAAAATAAATACAATAATTTGAGTGCCCTCTAGAGAACTTGCAATTCAAATTAGTAGTGTTTTATCTGAAATAAAGAAAAATTTCCCAAATTTTACTTTTTTTAATTTAATAAATAATCTTTCAACAAATGAAGATATTTATTTTCTTAAAAAAGATCCAAATATAATAATTACAACTCCTAGTAAATTACTTAAAATAATTGAAAGAGAAAAAATAAATTTTGATAATTTAAAATATTTAATTATTGATGAAATTGACATGATTTATAATTTTGGTTTTTTAGAAGAAATTTTAATTTTTAAAGAAAAAGTTATAAAAAAAGATAATAAAACTTGAGGTTTATTTTCTGCTACCTTTCCTATTCCTTTACAAAATTTTATTAAAAATAAATTACAAATAATAAATACAAAAAACATTAAAATAGTTGACTTAGATAAGGAAAAAATAAAAATAAATTTAATAAGGGTAGATGAATCAGAAAAACTAGAAAAATTATTTAAACTTATAACTTCTGATAATTTAAATCCCTATTTTTGTTTGATATTTGCAAAAACAAATAATGAAGTAAATTTAATTTATAGATATTTAAAAGAAAAAAAAGTGGAAAACTTATATTTTTTTAATAATCAATTAAATACAAAAGAAAAAAATAAAATTATAAAATTAATTCATCAAGACAAAATTGTATTTTTAATTACAACAGATTTAATTGCAAGAGGATTAGATTTTCCTATTGTAACACACATTATAAATTTTAGTTATCCTTCAGATCTTATATTTTATAAACATAGAATCGGAAGAACAAATAGATTAAATACAATAAGCGGAACAATATATGATTTAATTTCTGAAGAAGATAATGATAAGTTAGAAAGAATAAAAGATAAAAATAAAAACTTAATATTTAAGAAATTTAAAATCTAAATTCTTATTTTTTTCTCTTATTAATCTTGAAATTCATAAATTTTTAGAATTTAAAATATCTAAGATTTCATTTAATATTTCTTTTTCTGATTTATTTGCATCTATTATAATGAAGTTTTTTGTGTTTCTTAATAAATATTCTTGAACTAGTTTATTTTCATAATAAACTTTATACATACTTTTTCAATATTTATTTAAATCGCTACTTTTTTCAAAACTTCTCCCCCTTTTATTTATTCTATTAATAATTTCATTATATTCAGCTTTTAATAGAAAAAAATAATCAGGTCTATCATTTTCAGAAATAGTTGAACTTAAATATTTATTTAATTCTAAATAAATATTTAAATGAATATTAGTAATATCTTCTTTTATAGAATCAGAGTTTGCAAAAATATAATCATCCAAAAAGTGACGATCAAATATTGTAATATCATTATTTTTCTTATCTTCAATTATTAATTTTTTATATCTTTCTAATAAAAAATCTATTTGAATTAAAAAACTTCACTCACATCTTTCTTTATAAAAAAAATCAAGATAAGGATTTTCAAATTGTAATTCTTTTAAAAAACCAATTTTTAAATTTCTATTGTTGTTTTTTATAAAATAATTATAAAGATTTTCTGAAATTGTTGATTTTCCAACACCAACCATTCCTGATATGATTATTTTCATAATTTTCATTATCCTTTATTTGATTTTATTTTTTCGATAATTGTTTTTAATACTTCATCTGGATTTAAATTTGTTGTATCTATAATAAGTAAGTGCTTTGAATATTTTCTAAAAAGATTTAAATTTTCTTCATTATTGTAATATCCATTATACAAATCAAATCAATATTCTCTTGAAAATTTTTCTTCTATTTCTCTTCCCCTTTTTCTCATCCTATTTATTATTTCCTCAAAATTTGCTTTTAATAAAATAATATAATCTATCTTAGTAAAATCTTCATCTAATCTTTCTAAAATTTGATTATATACATAAAGGTACATATCAGAATTTTTTGCAGAAATAGATTCTTTTATTATTTTTAATTCAGCAAAAATTTTATCTTCAAGAAAATGACGATCAAAAAGATAAATTATGTCTTTTTTAGATTTATCTTTTTTTTGAGAAATTTCATTATTTACATATTGTCTAAATCTCGTAAGTAAAAAATCAAGTTGCGAAAGAAAACCTCATTCCTTTAAGTCTTCAAAATAAAGATCAAAAAAAGGAGAATCAACAACAAGTTCCTTTGAGGGTTTTACTTTTTTATTTTTTTTTAAAAAATAATCATCAAGACCTTTTACAGTTGTTGATTTTCCTACTCCAGTTGTTCCGGTAATTACTATTTTCACAATTATCACTAAATATTTTCTTCTAATATTTAATGCTAATTTAATATTGTGTTTTTAAATGTGTTTATATTATTATTTTCTAATTGCTTTTTTTCAATTGCCTCATTAAAAGAATAATCATAATTATTGCTAATATAATTTAATATTTCTTTTACTACTTCTTCTGATGTTTTATTATTTGTATTAATTTCAACAAAATTAATTACGTTTTGTTGAAAGTGATTTTTAAATGTTGGTCTTATATAATAGTTTTTATATAAGTCTTTCCAATATTCAAGAGAAACATCTAATTCCTCACTTCTTCCTCTTCCTTTTAATCTTTCTACAATTACATCTAAATTTGCTTTTAATAAAAAGAAGAAATCAGGTTTTGCTTTTAATTTATTCATTTTATCTGAAAGCTCTTTATAAATTGCTTGATATGTGATTGAATTAAAATTTGAGATATTTTGTTTAATTGTATGTAATTCAGCAAAAACATAGTCATCTAAAAAATGACGATCATAAACTGTAATGTATTTTTTATTTTTTTCTATAGTTAAATTACTTCTTTTTTTTTCATCAATTAACCATTGCTTAAATCTGCCAAAAAGAAAATCAAGTTGTGCAAGAAATGCTCAATCATATGGTTTTTTATAATAAAAATCCAAATAAATTGAGTCTACTGTTTCTTCATTTAAAAAATTAACTTCATATTTTTGTTTTATAAATTCTTTTACCAATTGTGAAGAAACTGTTGATTTTCCCACTCCGACTGTACCAGATATTACTATTCTCATAATTATTTACCTTTAACCTTTGAAACATATTTTAAATTTTCTGTATTAATTATTACTTTGTCATTGGTATTTATGAACTGTGGCACGTCGATTTCAATATTATTTTCTAATTTAGCGCGTTTTGTCGATTTGTTTACAGTATCACCTTTTACTGCATTTGCTGTTTCAACAACTCTTAAAGAAATATTTTTAGGAAGTTCTATTCCTATAAGATCTTCTTTATAAAAAATAATAAATAATTCTAATTCCTCTACTAAAAGATGAATTTTATTTCTTATTTTTTCATTTTCAATCTCAAATTGTTCATAATTTTCCATATCCATAAAAAATGAATGTAATTCATCCGAATAAAGAAAATGAACACTCCTTTTTTCTATAAATGCCTTTTCTACTTTCTCAGCACCTGTAAAAGTCATTGTAAGAATTGCATTTGTATAAAGATTTCTTACTTTGGCTTTAACATGCGCTTGCCCTCTTCCAGATTTAGCATGCGATGATTCAATAACAATATAAACTTCTCCATCTTTTGAAAAAGTAATTCCAGGTTTAAAATCATTTACATTAATCAATTCACTCATTTTAATTACTTATTTTGTTTTTTATCAACAAAGTTATTTTACTATATTTTTGGCTTTTAATAAATAAAATTATTGTTGATAATTTTAGTTTTTATTAATATTTTTTTTATTATTTGCTTCTTTGCTTTTTTTTATATGCTCATTTGCTTGCATTAAAAAATCATTAAATTTATCAATCTTTGCATTATAAGTTTCATTTTTTAATCCTGGGATATTTGCAATAAAATTTGTAATATCATTATTTCTTGAATAATTTATTAATTCTCTAACAGTTTTAATATTATTTTTTAATAAATATTTTTTTGTTTGTGGACCTACTCCTTTTATTTTAGAAATATTAAAATCCTTCTCTTTTTTTATAACTGCTTCTTCTAATTTTTCTATTTGATTTAATATAATTTTATTAGATTCTAAACTTGATTTTGTAATCTCTGTTTCTACTAAAATTTTATGATTAAATTCATTTATTACTTCTATTAATGTTTTATATTTTTCCATCAAATATGCCATTCTTTTATTTATGTCTTTTTTTAAATTATTAAATTCAAGAACAGCTTCATTTATATTATTGGAATTACTAGTAAAATATTCAAAAATTTTATTAAAATCATTTCTCATCTCTCTATTTTCAATTATTTCATGATAATCAATTTTATTTAATTCTTCTATATTAAAATCAAATAAAAAAATACTCTTATTTTTATTTTCATCAAATCCTTTAATTTCAGCTATTTCCTTTTTGAATAATTCTTTTCTTTTTATACTGGATACTTTTATTTTTTTGGGATTAACATTTATATTTTTATTAGAATATTTATCTAAATATTTATGTTGAAATATTTTTTCACCTAAATTAATTACTTTATAATTAAAATTTTCTAAATTATTATTACTAAAAAATTTATTCTGATTTTTAACTAAAAAATCTATTTTTTGAGCAATTTTTTCTTTGTCAAAATTAAGAATATCATTTTGAGTTAATAAATTTTTATCTTTTAACTTTTTCCCTATTTCAGAAAAATCAAAAACAATATTTTTATTTTCTCCTTCCTCATTTGGTTTATTAAATTTTTTTAAAAAATCAATTTGAACTTCAATAATTCTATTTAAATATTTATTAATATCATTCATTTGATTTTCAAGTATATTTTTTAATTTAACACCTTGATGTCTTTCTTTTTTTTGTATTAATAATAAATTGCTATTTTTTTTTGGATTTCTTATTTTATTTAAATTTCCAAATTTTAATTCTGAAACATTGTAAATAATTTTATTTTCCCTTAGATCATTTATTAAATTTCAAAGTGATAAAACATTATCATAAATATTTTCAAATATTATTATTTGTTTTTTTAATGATTTTTGAGGAAAGCTTGAAGGTGAAGCTATTTTTTCTTCTTGAGAAATTTTTGATAATTGTCCAATTTTTTCATTTAATAAAGGATGTCTTAAATTTGCAAAACTTATTATTAAGTCACTTTGTTTCTCTAAATTATTTTCTTTAATAATTTTTCCTATTACATGTCTTCTTAATTTTTCAGTTAAAAAATCAATTTTGTCTGAAAGAATTTCTCCTCTTTCTTTTAATAAATCCAATTTTTGAATAATTTCTTTTTTTGTATTTTCAAAGCTCAAAATAGATGCATTTATTTTAAATAATTCATTTTGTTTAAATTTTTCTAATAAAAAATTAAAAGAATTAACTGCATTTTTTTCTTGATTTTTTATATCATAAAGTGATTTTTCTATATTTTCAGATTCATTTATAATATTTCTTACTGTTTTTTCTAAGTAATTATTTTGCTTTTTAGAATAAGGTATTATTCCAGCTCTCGATAATTCATAAAATAAAACACTTTCTAATTTCTTTTGGTCTTTTTCTAAAAAAAGTTCACTATCAACATCAAGAACATGAAATAATCTCTTACTTAAAAGATTTAAATCAGAAAATTTATCATATAGTCTTTCATTTTGTCTTAAAATTTTTGATAAATCTTTTTTATTATTTTTAACATTATCCGAAGTCAAGTTAAATGAATTATTAAAAAACATTTTATTGTTATTTCATTTTTTTACTAACAAATTATTTTGATTCATTTTTTTGTGAAATGAATTTATTAAATTATTAGCCTCAATTAAATTTTCATTTATTGAGAAATCTATTTTCTTAGCAGTGTATTTTGTTAATATATTTAGATTTTTTCAAACTTCTTTATTTAAATAAAGAATTTTTTTAATATTAATTTTTTTAAAATTTATTGTTTCATTTTTTAAATAATTTTCTCTTAAATTTTTAGATAAAAGGTGCTTTTCTAAATCATTTAATTCTTTCAATTCCCTAATTTGTGTTTCAAGTCAATTATTTTCTAAACCTTTTTTTAAATCATTTTTATATTTCTTATTTACCTTTTTATTTAATTTAATATTTTCATTATGAAAAATAGATGAATAAATTTTATTTAAATTAATTAGTAATTTATTTAGATTTTTTACAGTATTGTTTGCTGTTTTAAAATTAGAAAATTTTTTATAATTAAAAAAATTAAGTTCATTTTCATTTACATTTAAAATATTTAAATTTGTGTTTTCTTCCATTTTTATTTACCTATAAAAAATTGTGTGTTTATTTTATTAATAATATTTCAATTCTACCATTAAATAAAAATCTAAAAAATTAAAGGAATATTACTAATTTATAAATGTAAAAATAATCTAGTAAAAAATATTTAATTTATAATTTTTAAAATAAAAATAAAATTGTGAACAAAAATAAAAAAATTAAAATAAAAAAAAGCAATAAAGAATTGTTAGGTAATCAATTACTAAAATATCAAATAAATTTTGATGAAAAATTGAGTTATAAAAAATTAAAATTACTTTTAATTGATTTTTTTGAAAATAATGAAGAAAAATATGAAAATTTTATTCATAATCAAGAAATATTAGAAAATTCATATTGAAAAAAAAAGAAAAAAGAAGAATTAGTAGAAACATTAAAAAAACTAGGAGAAAAAAACATTGATAACAAAACTCCAAAATCTCTTTTAATTAATTTAATACTAATAAAAACATTTTTAACAAATCAAAAAGAATTTGATTTTCTTTCAAAAAAGGATTTTAAAAAAATAAATAAACTTTTAAATAATAGAAGTAAATTTGAAAGAAATATTTACAGACATAAAATTTTTAAAAATATTTTTAAAAAAGGTTTTTTAAAAGAATTAAATGAATATATTGGAAAATACCAATTTGGTTTTGAAAAATCAGATTATGATATTGATTTAAAACATGTAAATAAATTTTTTATTTATGAAAATAAAATTGAACATGTTTTGGTAGATTTGGATTTAAAAATTCCAAAAGAAAATATGTTAATAATAAATGGTCCATCAGGCGCAGGAAAATCAACAATAATAAATGTAATTTCAGGTTTATTAGAAACTGAAGATGGAGATATTGTTATTTTAAAAAGAAATTTAAAATATCTGAATGAAAAACAAAGGACTAAATTTAGAGAAGAAAATATATCTTTTGTTTTTCAATCTTATAATTTAATTCCAACATTAACAATAAAAGATAATATTTTATTAGGAGCAGATCTTTTGCAAAATCAAAAAAATAAATTAGATTTAAAAGATATTGCAAAAGATTTAAATATTGAAGAGCAATTGGAAAAATACCCACACCAACTTTCAGGAGGGCAAAAGCAAAGAGCATCAATTGCAAGAGCTTTAATAAAAAATCCAAAAATATTAATAGCCGATGAACCAACTGGTGCATTAGACAAAAAAACTGGAAAAGATGTACTTAAAATTTTTAAAAATATTATAGAAAAATATAAAACTACAATTGTTTTAGTTACTCATAATACTGAAATAAAAAAAATTGGAGATTATATTTTAACAATTGGAAATGGAAAGATAGAATCTTTTACAAAAAATAAAAACAAAATTTCAGTTGATTCATTAAAGATGGAGGTTTAATAAAAAAATGTGATATGAAATAGTAAGATTCATTATAATCCTCCTTATCATTATTTTTGCAATTATTACAGTTTATGTTTTAATCAAAACTTTATTTTATTTTAAAACATCAAGAAGACTTTTTAAATCTTCATTTAATTCAACTTTTAAAAGTTTGTTTTCTTCCATTCTTTTAATTATATTTTTTGGAGTAACTTTTTCAATCGCGGCAGGAACTATTCAAGCTTCAAAAAGAATTGGAAATTCTCTTGATGAGTTATTCATAGAAGAGAATCTTCATTTTTCTTATTTAGACTTAAAAAATGTGGAAAAATATAGCGATTCTTTTTTTACATTTGATGAAAATGATGAAATATCAAATTTTCTTTTAGAATATTTTAATTTTAATCCTGATATTACTGATTTAATGCTATATCTGCTTGGATACAAAGAGGTTTCAATTTATCTAGAAAATGATGATATGAAAAATCTTCTTTGAAAATATGAATTAACTTATTATATGTCTAATGAGATAAGCGCTGAAGGTTATCAATATATCGCATTAAATAATTATGATATTACAAAAATGCTTTATGACTATGTAAGAGGAAGTCCGCAATCTCTTGACTCATATCTTTTAACAGATTATCGTCAATCAACTTTAACACAATCTACTAATTCAGCAAGTAGCTCAACAAATAATGTTTTAGTAGATGATTATCAAGTTGTTGATTCTCTTACACCAGCAGGAATCAATGATTTGTTTTTAGATAATAACATTCCTGCATCAGGAGATGATTATGATGTAAAAATTGGAATTGGAGCTGATTGGGCCGAATTAAATAATAAGGAAGTCGGAGATATAATATCTCTTCCTCAGCCTTTTGGAACAAACATACAAGCTAAAATTGTTGTTACTTTTAGAGCGCCAGAATATGTTTTTCCATCTTTTTCAATTTCTAAACCAATTCCAGATGTGAGCGAGCAAACATATGTATTAATGAATACAAAATCATTTTTAGAATATTTTGCGCCAGTAGCACAGCCAATGTTATTTATTGGTTTTTCAGATTTATATAATGATGTAGAACATTATAATGACTACACAAGTAATATAATAGAAAAACAAATTGATAATTATAATCAACAATTAAACAAATTACTTTTTACATTTTTTTCAAATGTGCAAGTAAGAAAATTTAATAATATAAACGATTATAATGCAATTCAAGTAGAAACGGTTTTTGCAGAAGCAGAATTAATGAATTTACTTATTGTTGTATTTGTTATTTTTTTTCTTATCATTATAATTTTTACTCTTATTATTTTAATAAGAAAAAAAATAAAAAGCTCCGCAAAAGAAATTGGAACCTTAAAAGCATTAGGCTGAACTCCGCAAAAGATTGCAATTTCTTTTATTTCTTTTCCAATAATGATTATTCTCTTGGGTGGCATCTTAGCGATAATTCTTGGTTTTTTTGTACAATTTTTATGAATATTTATATGGAAAAAAACTTACTTAATTTCCGCGGGTAGTATTGCTTTCCCATGAATAACAATATTTGTAGTTTTCATTTTACCTATAGTTATTTTATTAGTAATTTCGTATTTTTCAACATTAAAAATGCTTAAAAAACCTACTTTAAATTTAATAAATGATGTTGATGAATATAAACCAAATATTTTAATAAGAGCAACAAGTGGAATTACTAATAGATTACATAATTTTAAAAATGCTTATAGAATAAAAATAACCTTGCGAAGCATTGGGAAATCATCAGTTCTTTTTATTTCAGTTTTATTTTCTGTATTAATTATTTCATTTTCATTTTCTGGTGTTAATTTAGTAAATAGTGGAACAGAGTTAATAAATGAATCTTTAACATTTGAAAATGCATTTATTATAAATAACACAGAAGATACAAATTATATAGAAAGTTCTGATATTGATCCTTTAGTCTTAAGTTATTACACTTTTGTTAATCTTGATTCTAATCAAGAAGCAGAACTACTTCAAATTGATGGCAATGATGAAGAAGTGGAACAAGAAATAAATGATTTTTTTAATAACTATATTGCTCCCGAAACATATATGAACACTTATTCGGAAAGAGCAGAATGATTTGATTTAACTTATGGTAGTTATATTGAGAATACAAAATTTTATCAAAGCACAATGGTAATTCCTTGACAAGCATTTGAACTATTAAATGCTGGAATAAATTATGTAAATGGAGATTCTTCTCCTTCAAGTAGTGAAAAAAATACTTCACTTTCAACAACAGGTCTTACAATGGGACAATATGAAAATATTTATGCACAATATATTAAATATTTAAATTACAATTCATCAATAGAAAAAGATGATGATGCAGAAATTATAAGACCAGATATCACAATGAATCAAGTAATTTATAATTCAGAAAACGAAACCCAAGCAACGTTTTCCTCATTTAGCTGAGATACATATATAGATTCTTATACAAATAAAGAAATAACAAATATTAATCAATTAGGAGTACATGTTGTTTCTGGATATGATGGTGTGCTTTATACAAGAGAAGATTACAATCAAAATGAATCTTGAGGAGAAGAATATGTATATTCTTATGATCATGATAAAACTTCAAATGATGTTTTTGGTAATCCTACAGTTGATGAATTTATTGCTCAAATAAATGAAGATCTTCCAGAAAGTGAAGAAGTTATTTCTGAAAAACAACCAACATCATGAGTTATTTCAGAAGATCAATCTTATAGAACAAGAGAATATAATCTTACAAAATATAAAGATAACACAGCCGAAGAAAGTGATAATTTTAATGATCAATGAATAAGTATGGTTCCAAACTATAACGATTTTAGTAAAATAATAAATTTTGATGATGCTGATGCTAAAATATTAGAAAATTATCAACCCAAAGAAATTGAAGTAACATCAAATTCATCAGGAGATAAAAAAACCGTAGAAACAATTCCTATAGTAATTGATAACCATAATGCCGAAAGATTAAATGTTAATGTAGGTGATATTTATACTTCTGGTTTTATTGATGAAGAAAATAATAAACTTTATAATGATTTAAGATTATCTGGTGTAAATGGTCCTGTTGCTGTTGAAGTTGTTGGAATTTATAATAATACTTTTCCTTTTGGAGCAGCCACATTATTTCAATATGTTTCTAATTATGAAAATAATTTAAAAACTCATATTATTTTTCAAGTAGAATCTCAACAAGAAGAATATTACGCTTTTACTTCAAATAATTTTTCTGATGGTGATACATTATTAAATTCTTTTTTATACAATGATTTTTATGGTGATTATGATAATATCGTAAGTAAATCCGTTATAGAAGATCAAGTTAATTTTATTGCGGCAATTATAATTGTTATATTTTTTGTTTTTATATTTTTTTCAATTTTTATTGCAATTTCATTAATAAGTATCTCAATAAAGGAAATAGCAAATGACTCTGGAAGAGAAGTATCAACACTTAAAGCATTAGGATATTCTAATAAAAGAGCAACTTTTTTAGTAATAATGCCATATCTTTTAATTATGTTTTTATCATTTTTAATAATTATTCCAATAAATGTTTTATTCTTTTTATTTTTATCAAAATATATTTCTTCAATTTTTGGTATGGGATTTTCAATAAGTCTAGGAATTAATTATCTGCAATGAATTTATATAATATTAGGAATATTTGTATTTTTTGCAATTTTAATTTATATTGTTTATTGAACATTTAAAAGGCAAAATGCAATAGAAGTTTTAGGAAGGGATTAGTAGCATGGAAGAAAAAAATAGAAATTTTATTTTAATATCTTTTTGAAAAAAAATAAGAAATATTATTATTATATTTTTTATTATTTTATGTATGATTTTTATTTTTTTAAGATATACAGGAATAATTTCATCTGTTTTTTGAGATTGAAAAAAGCCAGATGTAAGTTTAATATCAAATGATAATACTCCCTCTTTTTATCAAAATAATGATCAATTATGAGTAAATATAGATTTTAATACACATCACTCAAATATCAAAGAAGCAAATGTTTGAATGCAAGAAACAGAAACAAAAGATGCTTCAAAAATACAAAATCAAGAATTAAAAGAAGATGCAAATACTTATATTTTTAAAAATATAAGTACAGGAAGCGAAGATGAAGAAACTTTTTATATTTATTATGAAATAGAATGGTCACTTTGAGGAAAAGAAACTGGAGAACTTGGAAGTTATACAATGCATAAATCTTCAAATATAGATATTGAAGTAGAGTCAAAATCAGAAGAAGATATGACTATTAGCACAAATAGAAATGGAGAGTTTTATACAATAGGAGAAATTGCTCCAAATGTTGATTCATATTTTTACAATAAATCTTCTGCTGCATTATATTTTATAAATGAAGATTCAATTTCAAATATTAACAAAATTAAAGAAACAGATATTATCACATTAGCTACAAAAGCAAATAAATTTTTAAATGACAAAAATAGAAAAGAAGATTATGAAAATGTTATTGATAATATTTTAGATGTTATTATTTATCAATTTGAAATACCTGATGGTATAAATGATTATACTTTTAATAATGTAAAGACTTCAAATTATGATTTAGAAAAAACTAAAAATTTAACTTTTGATGATCAATATTTAATGATTGGTGCTGGTATTGCAAAAAATACATATCCTGATTCTGAAAATGATGAACCTTGATTTTTAACCTTTTCTAAACCTTTTTATGCTGACATTTATGGAATTCCATTTATTCAATCATCAGCATACTTTATTTCAAATGATGATTTACAAATAAATACATTAATTAATGATAATAATTATGACAAATCTGAAAACTCTTATATTCATTACACAGTTTATGTTCAAGAAGAAGACAACATTGATACATTTCAATATTTAACAGATGCTTTTCTTGAAATTAATTCATACAGTTCATTTTATACCTATTATTTTTATGATATTGTTCATAATGATATTTGTTTAAATTTAATATCATTATATGAACCCAACTCACTAATATTTACAGTGCAAACAGAAATGTGATATGGTAGTGATTTAACACCAGTTTATGATTCGATTAGTGGCGGGAATTACGATTCATTTAAACACAGTGAAGCATATACAGCACCACAAGTATATTATGGCGCAGATAATAATTACTTATATTCTTCTAATATACATTATGGTGGATTAACTTTTGATACGCTTTATAATACAACAAACCCAGATTCTCCTTATGCTCTTACAATGAGAACAGAGAATATTTGAAGAAATGATGAAGGTAATGTAGCATATAATCCAAATGCAAAAATTGATATCTATTATTCTTTAAATAATAGTGAACCAATATTATTTAAAGAAGATGTTTATGATATTTTATGCGAAGATAATACTTATGTTATATTTAACAACGATCCAACACCAAATGATGATTTATTTTTTGCTGGAGATGAAATAGAAATTTACTTAGATACGACAATTTTTGAATATGATTGATTTGGTGATCTCACAGGAGAAATTTCTGCTAATTATATAGATGAAATAACTTATACAATTCCATTCAACAATTAATTTAAAAAATAATTATCTTTTTAAATTAAGATTTTTATTTGCTTTATTTAATTCAATTGCTTTATCTTTTTTTATTAAAATATCTTGTTCAATTCTACAACCATATTTTCCTGGAATATAAATTCCTGGTTCTATTGTAATAATCATATTTTCCTTTAGAATTTCAGAATTATATGAATAAATTAATGGATTTTCATGAATATTAATTCCTATTCCATGGCCTAAGGCATGATTAAAATTTTTTTCATATCCTTCTTTTTCAAATTCCTTTCTTACCAATTCATCTAATTTTTTTATTTCAACACCTACTTTTGCATTTTTTATTGCAAGATTAAGACCCCTTAATACTAAAGAGTGAATTTTTTCTTCTTCTATTGAAACATCATTTTTTACAGCAAAAGTTCTTGTCATATCTGAAACATAATTTTTATATTTTACTCCAAAATCTAATGTAATAATGTCATCTTTTTTTAAAATATAATCACTTGCTTTTCAATGCGGACTTGCAGAATTTTCCCCCGCTGCTATAATTGGTCAAAAGGAAATATTATCAGCTTCTGATTCTATAATTAATTTTAAAATTACTTTTTCTAATTTTTTTTCACTAATTCCCGGTTTTACATATTCAATAAATTTTTTAAAAATTGAATCTGTTATTTTACAAGCTTTTTTTATTAAATTAATTTCTTCATCATTTTTTATTGTTCTAATATTTGATAAATCAATATGTAATATTTTTATTTTTTTATATCTATCTTTAAAATTTTTATATTCTCTTAATGTAAAATTATTTTCATCAATATAAAGTGTATTGTCTGTTTCTATTATTTTAGGAAGAAAATTGTTTTTAAAAGAAAAATCAGAAATATTTATAACTTTCATATTTTTTATTTTACTTTTCGCAGCTTCAATGTAACGATCATCTGTTAAGGCATATCATTCTCCAGAAATATAAAAAACATTTAAATTGCTTGATTCAAAATTTGTAAGATATAAACAATCATCAGGATTTTTAAATCAAATATTTTTATTTTTAATTAAGTCGTTTAAAGAATACATTTTTATTTCATTTTCCTTTTTTATTTTTTATTTTCTCTTCTAAAACATATTTTTTATATGAATTTTCAAAAGTTTCAGGAATTTTTAATTTTAATTCTACTAATTGATCATATTGTTTTTTTAAAAGTTTTTTAAATGTTTCATTTAAATCTAAAAAAGCCATTTTTCTTAAATGAAGAATTTCATCACCTTTTCTATCACCGGAAATTTTATCAGCAACATAAACAATTTTATCTAATGATTTCATATTATCATCAGGCATAGTATGCTTTTTAATAGCATTTGTTAATTTTTCATCTTTTATTCAATAAAATGATTGTAGTCAAATTGCGGCAGCATAACCATGCATTACATCTTTATGAGGAAGTGCTCAATTAGAGTTTTCGCTTATAATTTTTATTAAACTCGCTTCGCTGTCATATTTAAACATATCATGCATAAGACCAGCATAATATGCTCTTTCTTGTTTATTTAAATTACCCTTTTTAAAAATTTTTTTAAAATAAAATTCAGAATTATCTGAAAAGGTTATCATTATATTTTCTTTTTTTTGAGAAAGCCTTTTTGCATAACTGGCAACCGAAAGAGAATGCTCAAATCTTTTTGTTTCATATAATTTATAAAAAATAATTGATTTTAAATATAATTTTTTCTTTGCAATGTATTTTCTTGTGTTATTTGGAATTTTTTCCCATAAAAGTTTTGATAATATATCTGTAGATGAAATATTATAAACAATATCATTAATATAAATAATTGGATATTTTTTTTGTTCTTTTTCACTAAGACCATTTCTTTTGTAAACAATTAATTTTGTTTTTTCTAGAATTTTTTCATAATTTTTTCAATTCTTAAATGTCTTAAAAACGTCATCACCCATAATAAGATAAAATTCATGTTCGGGATATTTAGAAATAAAATACTCTATTGTATAAATAGTATAAGAAGTTCTCTTTTGTTTTATTTCATAATCATTTAATTTTAATCATTTATTATATTTTTTATGCTTTATTTCAACATCAATCATTTTCATACGATGTTTTGAAGAAATTTTTTCAGGAAAAAAAGCTTTATTAGGTGTTCTATAAGTTGGCACCATTCAAACTTGATCCACAATTCCTTTTTCATATATTTTTCTTGCAATATGTAAATGACCTTTGTGAAGAGGGTTAAATGTGCCACCTAAAATTCCTATTTTCATTTTAATTTAATAAACTTTCTAGAGAATTATACTTTACATTATTTAAGATAAAAAAAATAAATCCTTTTGTTTTAAATAAAAAAAGCAACACATATTGTGTTGCTTGCACTAGAAGCCCGTACTTAGATTACGATTAATGAATACACATGTTTTCTAGTCGCATAACGCTTTAATTAATTAAAATCTTAGAAAAAAAATGAATAAAAAACATTTTTCCTCAAAAAGATTATACATTAGTGTATAAAATATATTAAATATGATAAAAGTTATATTTTTCTTAACTTTCTAAAAGATTTTTTTCTTTTTTAAATTATTTAATCTTTTAGAAACACCAATTATTTTATTTCTTTTTATTATATTTTTTTAAAAAATTTTTATGTTATTGATTATTTAAAAAAATTAATTTCACATATAAAAAAATTTCATTTTTATATAAAATACCAGATTCATTTATGTGAATATAAATTTCTGTTTTAACTTTAAAAATTTAATTATTAAATTAAAATTATAAATATTTAAGAAAAAATACTTTCAAGCAAATTATATTTTACATTTTCAGGAAGAAATAAAGTTAAATCATTTGATAATTTTTTAAAAGTTATTATTCCTAAACCCGAAATTATTAAATCATATTTTTCATAACTTTTTAAATTATTAAAAATAATGTTTTTAAATTTTTTATCAATAATGTTTTTGTCAAATTTGTGTCTTGAAATTTTTAAATTATTTGAAAAAATAAATTGAAAATTATTGAATTCTTTTAAATTATTTATAGCAAGAAAAGCATAATTATCAATCTTAACTAATTGAGAATCTTTTAAATTATAGTTAATTACTTTAATTTCTTTTTGCGGACTTATTTTTTTAAATTCTAAATTTTTAATTAAATTTAAATAGTTGCCCTCCAAAAAGAAACCGGGATAATCATAAAAAATTAAATTTTTTAAATTTAATTTAATTTCTTTTTTTGTTGTACTTAAAGAATTAGAAATTAAATTCTCTATTTTTACCTTTTTTGAAGCAAAAAGAGAATTTAAAAAATGTGATTTACCAACATTTGAATATCCTATAACCGCAAATTCCTTAAATTTAAAGGAATCAAAAAATTCAAAAACATTATCAATATTTTTATGTTTTAAAGATGAAATAATAAAAATTTTTTTAAATGAAAAATTTGCTTTTAAAGCAATCTTTTCTATTCATTTTTTTATTTTTAAGTCAGATATAGACTTAGGAAAAATATCCCTTTTATTTACAATTAAAATAATATTTTTTTTATTTACATAATTATTAATATTTTTTAATAATGTTTCAAAAGGATTTAAAATATCAATTATTAAAATTACATTTAATTTTTTTTGCTTTATTTTTATTAAAGTTTTTTCAATATTTAAAAAGGTTTTATTATCATTTATAATTCCATAGTTTTTATTTTGAAAACAACTCTTACAAAATTTTAAATTAATATCTGGAGTATATCCATCAGAATTTTTATTTTCTATTTGTAATATTTCACCACAACCCAAACAATATTTTTTATAATTCATAACTATAAGAGATCATATTCTTCATAAAAATCTTTCTTGTTTAAAATGTTATCACTTGTAATCAAATTATTTCTCGAAAGTCTTAAAAAAGCATATTTTTCTAAAAATTTTAATGATCTACTAATTGTATTTCCATAATCTATAATCGGAGTAACTAAAATAGATTCAATATGTAAAATATTTGCAAGCAAAATATCTGTAACTATCATATCTCCTATTATTAATGCTTCATCCGTAGAAATTTCATATTTTTTTAAAATTTTTTTTACATATTTGGTATAAGGTTTTTTGGCATTATAAATATAGTCATCTAACTTTAATTTTTCTGCAAAAAAACGAACTCTATTTTTTGTATTATTAGAAATTATTACAAATATTAAATTTAATTTTTTAACTTCATTAACAAAATTTATTGCATTTTTTGAAGGAAATTTTGTGTAATGTGGAACAAGTGTATTATCCAAATCGCAAATAATCATTTTTATTCCTTGTTCTTTTAATTTTTTTAAACTAATATCTGAAATTGATGAAATATAAGCTGAAGGTTTAAAATAATTAACAAAAAAGCCAAACAAAAAAGAGTTAGAACTTTCTACGCTTTTTGAATCTTTTGTTTTTTTTTCATTCATTTTATTTTAATTTAGTTGTTTCAATATGTTTTGTTTGTTTTTGACAAAATTTGCAATATTTTTTTGCTTCTAATTTTTCTGGATGTTTTTGTTTGTTCTTATCCAAAATATAATTGTTATTACCACAAACTGAACACTTTAACATTAATTTTTGTCTCATTATAAATTCACCACACTTTTAACTAACAATAATTTTAACACATTTTTAAAAATCTATTAATTTTAACATTATAAATACTAATCTAAATCTTTTAAATCATCAAAAATTTTATCTAAATTTAGTGTTTCCTCTGTTTCTTCAGATTCTTCTGTTTCAATATTATTTCTATCTAAATTTAAATTTTCTGAAAACTTTAATTCTATTCCAGCAAAATTTTTAATAATCTTATTATTTGTATAAATTCAATTAAAATTTGAATCAATATTTGAAATTGCAATAATCCTATTTGTTAAAAAGTTTTCAATTTTGTTATCTTTAAACATTAAATATATATTTTTATTTTTATTAATTTCAACATAACTAATAATTTCATCATTTTCATATTTATTTAATTTATTTAAAATTCTAGATCCTTTTCTTGCTCTTGAAGTTATTTTTAAATCAGAAAATCTTACCCTTTTTGCTCTTGCATATTTTGAAACAAAAAGAACTTGCGCCGCATTATAAATATCTTTATCTTTTTCAACAACAACAGTACCAACTACATAATCATCAGGATTTAATTTCATATTTGTAATTCCCATTGAATTAGAACCAAATAAAGGAATACCTTTTAAATTATATTTAATATAATATCCTTTTTTAGAAACACTTGAAACATATTGATTTTCATTTGAAATTGAATTTATGCTAACAACAGCATCATTTACATCTAAAAGTGAAATAAATTTTAATCCACGCTTTGTTGTTTGATTTTCAAATTCGGAAATATTCATTTTTTTTATTTTTCCTTTTTTTGTAGAAATAAGAATTTGTTCTTCTATTTCTTTTACATCATCAAAAAAACCACAAGTAAGAACATGATCTTTGGAATCAATAGAAAAATATTTTGATAAATGTTCTCCAAGATCTGTTCATTTTTGTTCATTAAATTTATAAATCGGAAGAACAAAATATTTTCCTGTTGTTGTAAAAATAAAAATTTTCTTTAAATTAGAAACTTCCTTTGTAAAAATTAAGAAGTCTCCATTTACTAATTTATAATCTTCTTCTTTATAATTTTGATTTAATGATTTATCAATAACTTTTATGTATCCTTCAAAAGTTACTCCAAAAATTATATTTTTTTCTGATATTAAATCAATTTCTTTTATTTCTTCTTCTAATTTTTTACTTAAAATTTTTGTTTTTCTTTTATGCAAAAATTTGTTATTTAAAATTTCAAGATTTCCAATAATATTTTCAATTAAAAAAGATTTATCATTTAATCCTTTGTCATAAAATGCAATTTTTTCTTTTAGAAATTTAAAATCTTCATAAAGATTATTTACATCAGTAGAAGTTAATCTATATAATCTTAAATTTACAATTGCTTCTGCTTGATTATTGTTAAAATTATAAAATTCAATTAATTTCTCCTTTGCTTCTTCTTTATTTTTTGCTTCTTGAATTAATTTAATTCCTAAATTTACTGATTTATTTAAAAGTATTAGAGCATCTACAATTTCTAATCTTTTTTGATATTTTTTTAATTCAAAATCAAAAAGACTTAAATAAGTTTTTATTTGAAAATTAGCAAAATTCTCCAAAGTATCTTTTAAAGTTAATAAAACTGGCTTTTTATTTTGAATAGCAATTAAATTTGCATGAAATGGTTTTTCCAAAGAAGTATATTTAAATAAATAATTTAAAATTAATCCAAAATTAGCATCGCTGCTTAATAAAATAGTTATTTTAAGTCCGTGTCTTCCAGAATCATCTCTTACATCTAAAATTCCTGGAAGTTTATTTTCATCAATTATTTTTGATATTTCTTTTACTATTTCACTTTTAGAAGTTTCAAAAGGAATTTCTATAATATAAATTTCATTTTCATTTTTATTTATTTCATATCTTGCTCTTAAATTTATTTTTCCTTTTCCAGTGCGATAAATTTCATCAATACCTTCTCTACCATTTATAATACCTCCCGTTGGAAAATCAGGACCCTTTATAATTTTTTTTAAACTTGAATATGAAAGTTTATTTCCTTTATTTCTAAAAACAAAAATTAATGCATTTATTAATTCGTGCAAATTATGAGGAGGAATATTTGTTGAATAACCAGAAGCAATTCCAGTAGATCCATTTAAAAGTAAATTAGGAAATAAAGCAGGTAATACAACAGGCTCTTTTTCTGTATCATCAAAATTTAAAACAAAAGGAACAATTTCCTTTTCAATATTTAAAAGTAAATAATTACTTAATTTAGAAAGTCTTGATTCAGTATAACGCATTGCAGCAGGAGAATCTCCATCAATTGATCCATTATTTCCGTGCATATCAACAAGAGGAAGATTCATTTTTCAAAGTTGAGACATTCTTACCATAGCTTCATAAACCGAAGAATCACCATGAGGATGATATTTACCTATAACATCACCAACAACACGAGCAGATTTTTTATGAGGAGTTCGATAATAAAGACTTAATTTATTCATGGCAAAGAGAATTCTTCTTTGTACTGGTTTTAAGCCATCTCTTAAATCAGGTAATGCTCTTTCTTGAATAATATATTTAGAATAATTACCAAATTTTTCTCCTATTAATTTATCAATTTCTTCAATTTTTATATTTTCTTCAAAAGCCATAATTTATTCCTTATCAAAATCATCATCAAAACTAAATTCAACATTTCTTTCAAGCCATTTTCTTCTAATGTCTACATCTTTTCCCATTAATGTTTCAATCCTTTTATTTGCAACATCAAGATCAGAAACATGAACCTTAATTAAAGTTCTTGTTTCTGGATCCATTGTTGTTTCTCAAAGTTGTTCAAAATTCATTTCTCCAAGACCTTTGTATCTTTGAATTTCTAATTTACTATATTTTTTTTTAATTTCTTTCATTTCATCATTTGTTCAAATATAAAATTGTTTTTTACTATCTAAATCTTTTGCCTTAAATAAAGGAGGATAAGCAATATAAACTTTTCCTAATTTTATAAGTTTTTGCATAAATCTATAAAAAAACGTTAATAGTAAAACTTGGATATGAGCACCATCAGTATCTGCGTCAGTCATTATGATGATTTTCCCATATTTAAGTCCTCTAATATCAAAATCTCCTCTTATTCCAGTTCCGATTGCTGCTATTATTGATAAAAGCTCTTCATTTTCTAAAATTGCCTTTATTGTTGCTTTTTCTGTATTTATTATTTTACCTTTTAAAGATAGAATTGCTTGTGTTTTATTATCCCTTCCTCTTTTTGCTGAACCACCAGCCGAATCTCCTTCAACTAAAAATAATTCTCTTTCTTCTGCTTTATTTGATTGTGCAGGAACAAGTTTATTTATTACTGATTTACCTTTTATTTGAATAAGTTGTCTAGAAACTTCTCTTGCTTTTCTTGCAGCTAATTTAGCCCTTTTAGATTCATATGCTTTTTTTACAATTGTTAAAGCATATTTATTATTTTTATTTAGATAATGTCTTAAATTATCATAAATTGCTTTATCAACAAACATTCTTACTTTGTTTGAAGATAATTTAGATTTTGTTTGTCCTTCAAATTGTAAATATTTTTCAACAACAAAAATTGAAATTACAGCACATATTCCTTCTCTTATATCAGAGCCTTCTAAAACTTTTCCACCCTCTTGTAAATTATTTTCATTTATATAATCATTTATAGCTTTTGTAAAAGCTAATTTAAATCCAACTTCATGAGATCCACCATCTTTTGTTTCAATATTATTTACAAAAGAAAAAATTTTTTCTTCAATTGATGTTGTGTATTTAAAAGCAAACATTATATTCATTTCATCATTTTTTACAGAAAAAAGAGAAGGAGGAGTTAATTCTTCTTCTTCTTTTGTAAGTAAATTTACATAATCAATTAAGCCATTTTTAAATTTAAATTCTGTTTTTTTATTATTTTTATTATCAATAAAAATAATTGATAATTTTGAATTTAAGTAAGCTGTTTGTTCTAATAATTCATAAACTATTTGACTGTCTATTGTTGTTGTAGCAAAAATTTTTTTATCCGCTTTAAATTTTATTTTAGTACCATGTTTTCAAGTTTTACCAACAAGTGTGAGTGGTTCCTTTATTTTTCCACCATTAAAAAATTTAATACTATATTCTTCCTTATCTTTTCAAACGATAACTTCAAGAAATTCAGAAAGTGCATTCACAACAGAAGACCCGACACCATGAAGTCCACCAGAAATTTTATATCCAGATTTTTCTCCTCCGAATTTCCCTCCTGCATGAAGAGTTGTAAAAATTGTTTCAATTGCAGGTTTTTTTGTTTTTGAATGAATATCGATAGGAATACCTCTTCCATTATCTTCAACTTCAACAGAATCATCAATATTTAAGGTTACAATTATTTTATCTGCAAAACCAGAAAGATATTCATCAATTGAGTTGTCTAAAATTTCTCTTACTAAGTGATGTAATCCTTTTGAATTTGTATCACCAATATACATTCCCGGTCTTTTTCTAACTGCTTCTAAATTTTCAATTACTTCAATTGAATTTGCATTATATTTTTTATCCATTTAAAATTTTAAATAACCTTCCAAAAGTAACATTACTAAAACAAATTAAAATAATTATATAAAAATAATAATTTTACATAAAAATATCATTAATTGAAAAACTAAATAAATCCCTTAGATTTTTTATAAACATGACTATTAATAAGTAAAACTCAATTATTAAAATTTTTTATTTTATTTTCAAATAAGAAATTAATAAAATTTCAATAATCTTGAACAATTTCAAATTCCCTATTATAATCTTTTTTATCTTTTTTTAAATATTCATCAAGATTTTTAAAAAACATAAAAAGCATTTCTCATTCATTTTTTAATTTAGGGTTTTTATAAATAAAAAGACTTAAAAAAAAATTTAAAAAATTATTATTATTATTTAAAATTTTTTTTTCAGATTTATCTGTATAGTCATCAAAAATTGTATAAGCATTATCTAAAAATTTTGAATTAAAAAAATAAAACTCATAAAAAGAGTTTTTATACTTTTTATTTTGATTAATATTTAAAAGATCTGTGAAGAAAGTTGAATCATTTGAAAAAATTTTATTTTCTTGTATTCAATTATTAAATTTTTTTCAGTCCTCTTTATTTACAATCTTTTTAATTTCAATTGACATTATTTTCTCTTTTTATATTTATTTTTGCTTTTGCTACCCTTTAAAGCATTTAAAGTATTTCTTACTTGTGCTTCTGATGGTTTTCTACCCATTTGCTGAAACATAGCACGTACTTGTTTTTCAGAAATTGGTGGATTTTCTTTTAATTGTTTTTCAATTAATTTTCTAGTAATATAAAAAGTTAAAAATATTGCAACTGGTAATAAACATATAAATGTTATTCCAACTATTTCTCAAGCTTCCATTTTTTCTCCTTTATTTCCCCTTTTTTTTCTTTGCTTTTTTTTCTTTTTTCGCTTGTTTTTTAAATTCTTTTTCTTCTATTTTTAAATCTTTTTGCTCTTTCTTTTCATTTGTTTTTCCTTCTTTTTTCTTTGCTTTTTCATTAATTTCAATTTGCATTTTTTGCACTTCTTTTTGATGCTGCAATTTTTTATTTTGTATTGATAATAATTCTTGTGCACTGACGGCTTGTTTTTCTTTTTTTTCTAATTCCTCTTTTAAAGATTCATTTTCTATAACTGCGCCTTTTTGCACTTTTGGTTTTGATTTATCAAATTTATTTTTAAAATATGATTTAACCTTTGTTGAAAAATTATGTCATTTTGGTCCATAAATTTGTCATTTAGAATAAAAGATAACAATTATTAGAATTGTTAGTATTCCAAAAAATAAGAAAAACAATGAGAAAAATTGTCCTGTAGTAGTAGTTATTTCCATCTTTTTTTTAAAACATTTTTTATTATTATATCTAATTATATTGCTTTTCTTTTCCTAAAAAGTAATTTAGATTTTTTCTTTTTCTTTTTTTAATAAATTTTAAAAGATTTTCTTTATTTTCTTCTCAATAAATATGAGTGTAATTTATAAATTCATCTGAAATATTACTTAATTTATTTCCTTTAAATTCTTCCTCAGGAGAATATCTAAATAATCTATCTTTTAATAAAATTGTTGAAGCAAAATTATCAAAATTTTGTCTTGCAACTAAAGAAGAAGAAATTAACATAAAAATTTCCTTTGGTGTAAATCCTTTTGTAAAATTTACAGCTAATTTTTCTGTATTTGTTTGTCCAAAAGAAACTATTTCAATATTATCAAAATTAACTTCTAAATCTCCTATTGCATATATAATTGCCAACAAAACTGGATTATTAGCTCAAAGTCCGCCATCAGCAATTATATTATCAGTTCCCTTTTCAATAAGCGGTTCAAAATAAAAAGGTGCTGCAGAAGAAGCATAAAGAGCATCTCTTATTTTGGTATTTCTATATCTTTGATTTACAAAATTAAAATGACTAGAACCAAAAACAACTGGTTTTGCTTCAGTAATATTTGTCGCTGTAAACAAAAAAGGTTTTTTAGCAATTTTTTCAAATTCTTCAAAACTCATATCATCAACATATTGCTCAATATTTTTTACTAAATTTTCACTTTTAAATTGAGAGAAAAAAGTACTTCTTAATTGTTTTAAAAGACTATTTTTTTCAGAAAAAATAAAATTTGGTTTTCTAATATATTCATTATAAGCATCTTCTAAATTTTTTTTTGAAAGAATAAGAGCAAGTATAAGTGCACCTGTTGATGTACCAACAAACATATCAAATTCTTCATAAACATCAATTCCATATTCTTTTTTAAGCTGCATTAATGCATAAATTGTAAAAACACCCTTAAGTCCTCCTCCATCAATACAGAGGATACGAAACTTTTTATTTTTTAATATTTTAGTTCTTGCCATTTCATTTAATCATTTTAATTATAAAGCAAAACCTATTCTAATTTTTTTCACTTGGAGCGCCACTCAATTCATCAGTACCTTGAGAAGTCTTAGGAAAAGCAATAACTTCTTTTATAGAAGATTTTTTTAAAAGTATTGCAAGTATTCTATCAATCCCAAGTGCAATACCACCATGATATGGAGTAGCAAAAGATTGAGCCGTAAGAAGTCAGTCAAAATTTCTATCAATTTCTTCATTTGTTAATTTTAGAATTTTGAAAATCTTCCTTTGAATTTCTTTATCCCTGATTCTTATTGATCCACCTGCTATTTCATAACCATTTAGAACTAAATCATAAGATCTAGACATCAAATTTAATAATTCATTTTCCTTTTTTAAATTTATTTTTTCTAAATCACTTTCATCTTTTAATGCAACAAAAGGATTATGACTAGAAACCAAATTATTTTCTTTATCTTTATCAAATAAAGGAAAATCAGTAATCCAACAAAATTTTAATTTATCTTTATTCGCTAAATTTAATTTCTTTGCAACCTTAATTCTTATTTCTCCAAGTGTATTTAATAATTTATTTTTATCTTCTGAAATTAAAAAAATTACAAAATAATTTGATAAATTTAAAAAATTATTAAATTTATTAATATCTTTTTTAAATTCTTCTTTAATTTCTCCTTCAGAATAAATTCCATCTTTTACAAAAAAATAAGAAAAATTTATAGAATTATCTTTAAAATCTTTTTTAATTTTTTTAATTTGACTAATTGAAATATTTTTTTCAAAAGCAATCCCTTTTGCTATTTTTTTATCTTTTAATTTAATTAAATTATTTTTAATTAAATCAAAAATTTTATTTTCATATCTTAAATCAGGTTTATCAGAACCATAATTCTCTAATGCGTATTTATAAGTAATTCTTTTAAAAGGAAGCAAAATTTCTTTTTTAAAAACATTTTTTAAAATAAATTCAAAATAAAGTTCAATTAATAAATAAATTTTTTCTTCTATTTCCTTGTCATTTATAAAACTCATTTCTAAATCTAACTGTGTAAATTCAAGTTGTCTATCCGATCTTGAATCTTCATCTCTAAAACATCTAGCAATTTGATAATATCTTTCAAATCCAGAATACATTAAAAGCTGCTTATAAATTTGTGGCGATTGTGCTAATGCATATTCTTTTCCTAAGTGATTTTTAGAAGTAACAATTAATTCAGAAGCTCCTCCATATGTTCTCTTTGTAAGATAAGGCGTTTCTATTTCAAGAAAATTATTTTCATCAAAAAATCTTCTTGTATATTTATTAAATTCGCTTCTTATTTTAAAAATATTAAAAATATTAGGTCTTCTTAAATCTAAATATCTATATCTCATTCTCACTTGTTCTAAAGCAGTTATTTCTTCAAAAGGTAAGATAGGAAGTTGGTTCGAAACTGCGGAAATTAAATTTATTTTATTAGCAATAATTTCTATGTCTCCAGAAAAAATATTTTTATTTTTATTTTTTCTTTCAAATACTTTTCCCGAAATTGAAATAATATCATTATTTTTAAAGTTTAAAACTTTCTCATAATCTAAATGATTTTTCTCAAGAACTATTTGAACAATACCATTACTTCCACGTAAATCTAGAAAAATGATATCTCCCATTTTTCTTATTTTGTTAATCCAACCATATAAATTAACAGTTTCATTTAAGTTTAATCTATTAATTTTAAAATTATTTTCTATCACTTTATTTTCCTATGAGTTTAACAAATTCATTTGCAAATTTAAATGAAGTATACATATCAAGTCCAGTAATTATTTTACCGTCTATTACAACAGAACAAGATTCATCATATTTACATTTAGTTGCTTCTAAATGAGCTCCCTCTTTAATTAAAATTTCTTGATATTTTTTATTTGGATAAACTATTGCTCTTTTACCATTAAGAATTTTTGCATTCGCAAGTATTATTGGAGCCATACATAATGCACCAATATATTTATTATTTTCATAAAAATGTTGAACTATTTTATATACCGAAGGGTTTTTTTCTAATTTTTCAACACCAATTCCCCCAGGAATATATAATGCTCTGTATTGTCCTAAAGAACCTAAAATATTGTCAAGTCTTAAATCTACTTTTATTTTTAATCCATAAGTTGAAAATACATATTCCTTATCAGTATCAAATGCAAGATCAACATCATATCCTTGTCTAATAAGAATATCTCTTACTAAAACTAATTCAACATCTTCAAAACCATCTGTTGCTATAACTAAAACTAAATTTTTATTACTCATTTTCTTAAACCTTTATATTATTTTAAAAATTTATTTGATTTGTTTTCTTGATTGTTTTTCATTTTGTCTTTCTTTTATGTTTTTTGATAATTGTTCAATTTCTTCTTTTGAAAATCTCATTGAAGCATTTAGTAAATCATTATAAAATTTTATTAATACTTTTTTTCCTTCTTCAAATTTTTCTTTATCTTCAGAATTTTCAAGATTAATTTTAAAAACACGATAAAAAGAATCATCAAATGTTGTAAGAATTTTTACTTCCAAAGCATCTAAATCGGCTCTAATTTCTCTTATCTTTGTAAAATCAAAAATTTGAGTAGCAAACTCATGCTCTCCAATTGCACTTATTAATAATGCTTTACTTCCGATAATTGTTTTTCTACTAGGCATAATTTTATCTCCATTATTAGTTTTACTCTTAAAAACTAATTATATAAAAAATAATTTTTATTTTCTAAGTTTATATCTTTTAAAATATTTTTAGGAATTAAGTAATTCAAATCAAAAAAATTTATTTTAATATTTTCAAAATTATAAGTTAAAAAATCTTTCGAATAATAATATTTGTAGTTTTGAACATTAAATTTTTTACTTAAAGATACTTGAGATATATTTATCATATTTTTGTTTTTCAAAACTTTAAAAACCTTTTCGCTTTTATATTTTTTTCTTCAATTTGTAAGTCCTACTATTGAAATAATTAAGTAAATAATTCACATATAAATTAATTCAAATGAAAAATAAAATGATGCATCATATGTACCAATTGAGCTACTAAAACTATAAGCTCACATCCCAATTGTTATTAAATTAACAATTATTCAGAGTATTCATTGTTCCCAAAAACCATAAATCATTAAAAACATCGCAACAATTGAAAGTCATGTGCCAGCCGATTCTACAAATGGTAAAGGATCATCTGTTTTACTTTTAAAAAGAAAAGAAAAAACAAAATAAAATAAAATTGTTAAAAAAAGAAAAAATATTAAACTTGTTCTTTTAAAAGTTTTTACATTTTCATATTTTTGCTCACTATCAACATTTTTTCTTCAAAAATAAAATCCAATAAATTGCATTGGTAAAAAAAAGAAAAAATTTAAAGCAAAAGAACTATAATATTTCGCATTAAAAGCAAGCAGACTATAAAAAAGAACATGGATTCCACCCACTAAATAATTATGTATATTTCTTTTTTCGCTAAATATTTCACCCACAATACCAAAATCTATAGTAATTGTTGCAATTAAAATAAGTATTCACTCATTACTTTTTGAATTTACAAAAGTAAGAAAAAAAATGAAATAAAGAAGAGTAAAAGCCAAAGTAAAAATTAATAAAAATTTTTCCCATTTCTTTAAATCTAACAAACTTTTTTTAATCATTTTCATAATAGAATTACTATTTTGTTATAATAATTAAAGTTATTTTAATAAAAAACATAACAATTTTATTTTATCAATATTTATTGTATTTAATGGTTTTATAAATAAAAAGAGGGGGATTTATGGCAATACCGTTTAGAAGAACTTCAAAAACAAGAAAAGCAAAGAGACAAACTCATCAAAAAGTTGATGTTCCAAACACATCATTGTGTTCAAATTGTGGAGCTTCTCTTAAAGCACATAATGTTTGTCAAAATTGTGGATATTATAAAAATAAAAAAGTAATTGATATAAAAGAAAAATAATGAATTACTTACATGAATTTGATCTTAGAAATAGAGAAAATAGAATTTTCTTTATTTATAAATATTATTTATTAAAATTAGATATAGAAGAAGCAAAAAAAGAATTACATCAAAATTTAGAAGAATATGATTTTACTTTAGAGCAACAAAATGCTATAGAGAAAATCTTCGATAATATTCCTTATATAGAAAAACTAATAAAAGAAAAATCTTTAAATTGAGATTGAAGTAGAATTGATTATCTTGAAAAATCTGTTTTAATTAATGGTTCCTGTGAAATAATTATTTTTAAAAACAAAAAACAAATAGTTATTAATGAATCTGTTATTTTTGCAAAAAAATATTGTAATATTGATTCTTATAAATATATAAATGGAATTCTAGATAAACTAAAATAATTCTAGTAAAAAAAATAATTAATAAAAAACCTTTTTAAATAAGGTTTTTTTAATTTTAGCTTATTTTGAAAATATAAATTTAAAGAATATGACTATAATAATTGTGTAGTGGGAAAAAGTGGGAAAAAATTAAATATTGGAAGTTACAACACTTCAGTAGATGAAAAAGGAAGACTTATGATACCAAAAGCCTTCAGAACTTTTCTTGAAAAAGAAATTGTAATTTCTTTAGAATTTGAAAACACCCTTGTTCTCAGACCACAAAACGAATTTGAAAAATGATCTGGACTACTACTAAGTATGAGTTACTTAAATAGAGAAGCTCGTATATTACAAAGAAAAATACTTGGAAATTCAATGTATATCACAATAGATTTAAAAGGAAGAATTCTTATTCCTAAATCTTTATTAGAACAAGCAAAAATGAAAAAAACTGTGCAAGTAATTGGAACAGGAAATAAAATAGAAATTATTGCTTCTGAAGCTTGAGAAGAACTAATGTCTGAAGATAAAATAAGTATCGAAGAAGCAGCAGAAAAAATTTCAGAAAATAAAAAAAATAAGGATTAAAAAATGTTCTACCACAATTCAATTCTTATAAATGAAGTTATTAAAAGATTAGAGATAAAAGATAATGGAATTTATATTGATGCAACTCTTGGACTTGGTGGACATAGTGAAGCAATTTTAAAAAAAAATAAAACAATAAAAATAATTGCTTTTGATCAAGATGAAAAAGCACTTGAATTTGCAAAAAAAAGACTTAAAAAATTTACAAACATAACTTTTATAAATAAGAATTTTAATAAAATAGAAGAAACATTAAAAGAATTAAAAATTGAAAAAGTTGATGGAATTTTATTTGATTTAGGTACATCATATTATCAATTAACAACAGAAGATAGAGGATTCTCATATCATGGAGAAAATATTTTACTTGATATGAGAATGAATCAAAAACAAGAAAAAGATGCAATAAAAATTTTAAATGAATATGATCTTAATTCTCTTACAAAAATTTTTAAAGAATATGGAGATGAAAAAAGAGCTTCTTATTTAGCAAAAATTATTATAGAAGCAAGAGAAAAAGAAAAGATATTAACAAACACAACCTTGAATGAAATTATAAAAAAAACCAAAGGATACGATAAGAGAAAACATCCTTCTAAAAATATTTTCCAGGCTTTAAGAATTGAAACAAATGATGAAATTTCAAATCTAAAATCTGCTTTAAATCAAAGTCTAGATGTTTTAAAAAAAGGCGGAATCATTATTGTAATTAGTTTTCATTCATTAGAAGATAGAACAATAAAAAAGATATTTGGAGAAGCAAAAAAAATTCAAGAAATAACACCTTTTGAAATTAAGTCTAAATTTAAAACATCAAAATCTATTCGGCCAACAAAAGAAGAAATAGAAAAAAACAAACAAGCACGATCAGCAAAACTAAGGAGTATAAAAAAATATTATGAATAAAATTTTATTAATAGAAATCAAGGATACAAATGCATTGGTCATTCTTTTTAAGAAAACATCAAATGGTTGACATGTTTTACTTTCTAAAGAATATGAATATGAATCAGATAATACAAGAGAAATAGACAAAGACAATCTTGCAAGTTTTGATTTATCATGAATTCCAAAAATGAAACAAGATGTAAATAAAATTATTGCTATTAATAAAATTAATGATATTTTTTTAACAATAAACACTTTTGGTACATTAATTGAAGTAAAAAATTATGATATTAAAACAACTGAAAAAACAACTGAAACTTTCTTTAACATAATAAATGGAGAATTAAATAATGATGGAAAACTTTTACTCATAAATTATAAACTTGAAGAAAAAACAGAAACTCCACTTCACAAAAAATTAAAAATTTCTTATGAATATGTGAATAAAAAAATTGTTGAAGATATAAAAAAATATCTTGAAACTTTTGATATTAGAATAACAAAAATAATTTCATCTAAAGATGCAATTTTTGAGGCCCTTAAACCTTATATGAATAAATCCAAAAAAATAATTAATATACAAGTAGAAGATAAATTTACTTCTTTCTATTATTTAAGAGAAGAAAAATTAGCTTCATTTTTAAAAAGAAACCAAGGATTAAATTTTATTTATAGAAAAATAGCAAATCAGTACAAACTTACAATTGATTATGCAAGATATTTATTTTTTACATTTGGAAATATTCCACCTGAAATAATAAAAGATAATAGAATAATTTTTAATGGCAGAAATCTTATAGGAGAAAAGATTATTTTTTCTAAAAAAGATCTTTCAAAGATAATTACATTTGCTGTAAATGATATTTTAAAGGATATAATAAACAAAGTAAGAGAGACAAACATTAATGATTATGAAATTGTATTTTCTGGCCAAATAACAAGGTTAAATGGTTTTGAAGATTATGCAAAAAACAGATTAAATATTAAAAATGTTTCAATTTACAAATCAAATCTTGTTGGAATAAATTCAACTACAGAAATAATTGCAATGGGTTCAATTTATGAAATTGAAAAAAATATTAATAATAATATTATGAAAATAAATATTAAGCAAAATCAAGATTTTAAATTAGATAATTCTTTTTTAAAAAGAAAAAATATTATATTAATGTTAAAAGATAAATTAAGAAAATATTACAATTACATATAACCTGAGGATGGAGAAAAAAATGGAAACAAACAAAAATTTTGACACTCTTGATTTTTATAAAGAAGAAAAAAAAGGAGCAAAAATAAAGGTATTTGGAGTAGGTGGCGGAGGTTCTAATGCTGTAAATAAAATGTTAGAAGACAAAATCACAGGACTTGAATTTTATGTTGCAAATACTGATGTACAAGCATTAAATGATTCTAAATTACCTCCAGAAAATAGAATTATTTTAGGAGAAAGTTTAACAAAAGGACTTGGTGCTGGTGCAAATCCAGAGATTGGAAAAAAAGCAGCAGAAGAATCAGCAAACGATATTAAAGAATTAGTAAAAAATACTGATCTTGTATTTGTTGCAGCAGGAATGGGTGGTGGAACAGGAACTGGTGCCGCTCCTATAATTGCAAAAATTGCAAAAGAAGCAGGAGCACTTGTTGTTGGTATTATAACTACACCTTTTGATTTCGAAGGAATAACAAGAGGAAAAAATGCAAAACAAGGAATGACAGAATTAAAAGACCATGTAGATTCAATTATTGTAGTTTCAAATAATAGATTACTTGCTGAACTTGGTTCTTTTTCAATTACTGATTCTTTTCGTTTTTCAGATGCAACTTTAAAAAATGCCGTTCGTACAATAGCAGATTTAATAAATAAACATTCTTTAATTAATCTAGATTTTGCAGATGTAAAAGCTGTAATTCAAAATCAAGGATTAGCATTAATTGGAACAGGTAAAGCATCAGGGGAAGATGCAGCCGTTGAGGCAGCAATTCAAGCAATTCAATCTCCAATTTTAGAATCTTCAATTGAAGGAGCTAAAAATGCAATTGTGAATGTTCTTGGCTCACCAGCAACACTTACTTTAAAACAAGCGCAAGAGGCCGTTCAAACTATAAAAGAAGCAGCAAACTCAACTGTTGATGTAATATTCGGAGTTACTATAAATGAAGAAATGGGTGATGAAATTGTTGTTTCTGTAATTGCAACTGGCCTTACTCAAATAAAAGAATTTGAAGGAATACCAGCAGAAAAAAGCGCAAATAGAAAAGATGATTATGAAGAAATTGATCTTGAATCATTTAAACAACATGTAACTCAAGAAATGAATTTAAGAAATAAAAAACAAAATGAAGTTAAAAAAGAGAAGGATGATGATATCTTTTCAGGATTATCACTACTAGAAAATTAGGAGGAATCATGGCATTTAATAAAAAAAATAAAAAACAAATAAAAAACTCAGAATTATTAAAATTTCAACCAAAATCTTTTATAGATGCAAAAGAAATGGCTGCCGAGCTTAGAAAAGGAAATGTTTTAATTGTTGATTTTGAAAATGTAAGTGAAAATGAAATTTTAAGAATAGTAGATTTCGTTTCGGGTGTGCTTTATGCAATGAATGGAAAACATAAAAAAGTCTCTTCTAAAACTTATCTTCTTTCACCATCTGTTGAATTATTAGATAAATTCGCAAATGATCTTTATTAAAATTTTTTAAATAAAATTCTCTATAAATGAGAATTTTTTTATTTAAAATATATAATGTTGGTGAGGTTTTCATTATTAACCTCCTTTCTGATGGATTATTGATTGTTGCTAAAAAGCCCATTAGTGTAAAATCGATAGATCTGGTGAGTGGGCACTCACTTTAGTTTTATAAAATAATTAAATTAAATACAATGAAAAACGAAAAAAAAATTTTATCTATAAAAAGGTTCTCATTTGTTTTTATAAAAGAAAGTGAAACAAATATAAATTATCTAGGAATTGAAGATAAAAATAAAAGACCTTTTTTATATTTAAAAAAGTTATCTAATGATAGATATCTTTTTGCAAGAATGTTTACAAAGAAAAATAATAATTATCAAAATAATGCAAAAAATCTTTTTTTTATAAAAACATTTGATAAAAAGGATGCTGTTATTAATCTTAGTGATTTGTATATATTTAGTAAAAACGAATTAATAAAAAGCATAGGAAAAAATGAAAAAGGTGAAATAAAAATTGAAAATTCGTTTTTCCCAAAAAAGAAAAAAAATGAATTAATACACTCTTTAACTTTAGAACTCGTTGGAGAACAAAATTTAAATTCTTATATATCTTTTTTAAATAAAAAAGAAAAAAATTATTAAATAAGTTTTAGAATATATCAAAATAAAAAACATAGAAATTTAAATTTCTATGTTTTTTATTTTCTTAATATAATTACTATTTTTTAAATTCTAAATATTTTTTATAAACATATATTGCAATTGCTGGTGCACTTGATAAACCAGGAGATTGAATTCCAGCAACATGAAAGAAATTATCTACTTCTTCGCTTTTATCAATATAAAAATCATTTGTAAGTTCATTTATTGCGCGAGAACCAGCAGCCACTGTTTCTATTCGATCAAAATTAATTTTTCAATTAATTTTACGACCAATTTTTTTTATAGATTTAAGCACCCTTTCACTTACAATCTGAATATCATCTTTTGGAACATTATCTTCTGCTGTTGGACCAACTAAAACTCTTCCATCAAAAAGCGGAGCAACAATTACTCCTTTTCCATGTCTTGTTGGAGTAAGAAAGAAAATATCATTAGTTGTATATTTTCTCTGCGTTTTATCAATAATTAAATATTGTCCTCTTCTTGTTTTAATTTTAAATTTTGGATTTTTTTCAACAAGTTTCGCAATTTCTTCCGCTCAAACTCCAGAAGCATTTACAATGAATTTTGCTTTAATTTTTGTTCCATCTTCAGATTTAACAATTCAATAATCATTTTTTTTAAAAATTTCATTAACTTTAAAATTTAAACTATATTCTAATCCTTTTTCTTTTGCTTTTAGAAATAAAAAATTCCCAAATTCTTGAGGATTAATTGATTTTGATGTATAACAAACTAATGCTTTTTTAACATCTTTATTTATATAAGGATTAACTTTAAAAATATCTTCTCTAGAAATTATTGCCATTTCTTTTGCTTTAAGGCCATTTTTAATTCCTTGATTATAAAGTTTTTCTAATTCCTCTTCTTCTTCTTTATCAAAAGCCAAAATATAAGAATCAGAATTTTGTCATAAAAAAGATGTTTCTTTTTTAAAATATAATTTTTCATAAAGATGGCGGCCTTCAACATTAAATTTTGCTTTTAATGTTCCAGGAGTCGCATCAAAACCACCATGAATTACTCCACTGTTATGAGAAGAAGTTTCTTGTAATATTTTGGGGTCTTTTTCAACTAAAAAAACACTTTTTTTATTATCGATGAATTCTTTAGCAATACTTATTCCTATAATTCCTCCACCTATTATTAAAATGTCATATATTTTTGCATTATTTTTATTATTCATATAGTAATCCTTTAATTATTTTTATTTCATTTTAGTGCTAATTCAACTGAAGAATTTCAATTTTCAATAATTTTTTCATTTAATTTTTCATCAAATTTTGGTTCATATATTTTTTCATAAGTAATTATTTTATCCAAATGTGCTTGATTATCTCAAATTTTAGCTTTAAGACCAGCAAGAAATGCAGCACCCAATGCTGTAGTTTCACTAGATTTTGGATTATATAATTTTACATTTAAAATATTTGCTTGTAATTGCATTAAATTGATTGAATTAGATACTCCTCCATCTATTGACATTTTTAATATTTTTTTATTATAATCTTTTTCAAAAGCTCTAAAAATATCATAAGTTTGTAAAGGTATAGAAACAGCAGTGGCTCTAATAATATCTCCTCTGTTCACTCCTCTTGTAATACCAGTAATAATACCTCTTGCTTTTGTATTCCAATATGGAGATCCAACTCCAACAAAGTAAGGAACAACACTTACTCCTTTTGTATCAAATTCATCTTTTAAATAATAATCAATTTGTTCATATTCTTGAATAAGATGAAGTTCATCTTTAATTCATTTTAAAGCATTCCCGGCTATATAAATCGATCCTTCTAATGCATATGTAATTTTCCCATTTAAACCTAATGCTATTGTTGTAAGTAGTCCACTCTTTGAATAAACAACTTTTTCTCCAGTATTTAACATCAAGAAAGCCCCAGTTCCATAAGTTGCTTTCATTTCTCCTATTTTTGACCTGTGTCCAAAAAGTGAAGATTGTTGATCTCCAATTACTGATAAAATTGGAATTCCTTTAAATGCATCAACTTCTGTTATTCCATAATTATCAGCAGAATTTTTTACTTCAGGTAAAATTTCCTTTGGAATATCAAAAAGTTTTAATAATTCATCATCTCACTTTAAATCAATAATATTAAAAAGTAAAGTTCTTGAAGCATTTGTATAATCAGTATAAAAAGAATTTCCCTTTGTTAATTTTCAAACTAATCAAGTATCAATTGTCCCAGCAAAAACTTCACCTCTTCTTGCTCTTTCTCTTAAACCTTTTACATTATCTAAAAGTCATTTAATTTTGGTTCCTGAAAAATAGGGATCTAAAACTAAGCCTGTTTTTTCTTTAACCATTTTTAATATTTTTTCATCTTTAGATAATTTTTCACAATAATCTGCAGTTCTTTTATCTTGTCAAACAATTGCATGATAAACAGGAATTCCAGTTTTTTTATCTCAAATTAAAACTGTTTCTCTTTGATTTGTAATTCCAATTCCCTTAATATCTTTAATATCAATTTCCTTTTTCTGAATTGCTTGAATTACAACAGAAATTTGATTTGCATAAATCTCATTTGCATCATGTTCAACTCATCCAGGATTTGGAAAATATTGAGCAAATTCATTTTGACCTATCGAAACAACATTTGTTTTTTCATCAATAATTACTGCTCTTGTAGATGTTGTCCCAGAGTCTAATGATAATATGTATTTTTTTTTCATTCCTTCTTCTTTCCTTAATTAAAGTGTAACTAAAATTAATTCATACATTCCAACTGCAAAAAGTGAACCCATTAATGGCCCTAGAGTTGGAACTCATGCATAATCTCAATTACTTCCTCCTTTATTAGGAAGCGCAACAACAGTATGTACTAATCTAGGCATTAAATCTCTTGCTGGATTTATTGCATATCCAGTAAGTCCACCTAAAGTTAATCCAATTCCAAGTACTAACAATGCAGCAAATAATGGACCATACATTGTAAAGCCTGGTGTTATATCAGTATTACCAGAAACTAATATTGGTAAAATAAGAACTGATGTAGCAAAAAATTCAGTTGCTAAATTACGAGGTCAATTTCTAATTGCAGGAGATGTATAAAAAGTTCCTGCAACTTTTTCTTTTTCCTCTGTTGCTTTAAAATGTCCTCAAAATAAAAATGCAACAAGTAAAGCTCCAAGAAATGCTCCAACAAGCTCTGCTAAAAAGTACATAAATGCTTGACCAACATCAATTGTTTGTTCTACTCACATTGCTAAAGTAACAGCAGGATTTAAATGTCCCCCAGAAGCAAAAGCAACAGATGCTCCGGCAAATACTCCCATTGCTCAACCAAAACAAATTACAATTCAACCCGAATTACTTGAATGGGTTTTTTTAAGATTAACACTTGCGTTAACACCACAACCTATTAAAATCAAGAAAAATGTTCCCAACATTTCTGATAAAAATATTGTGCCTAATGATATATCCATAATTTTGACTCTTTTCCAATAGTATTTATATTTTTAAAATAAAAATTTATGTAATAAAGTGTTTATATTACTTAATAAAAGGATTAATTACCCTCAAAAAAAATATATTACAATTTGCTTTAAATTATTAATATATATTAAATAAATATAATATTTCTAATTTGTTGCGATTGAATTATATTGATTTCTTTTAATTTTAAAAAAATAAAGAAAATAAATCAAAATTTCTAATGTTTAATTAAAATAGAATATTATTCTTGTATACTTTTTTTAAAATAAAAAATGAAAATAAATTATAAAAAGACTTTGTTAATGCCAAAAACTAATTTTGAAATGAAAGGTGATCTTTTTAAAAAAGATCAATATTTTTTTAAAAAAAATATTGAAATAGATTTAATTAATAAATTAAAAAATAGGGATGGTTATGAGTTTATTCTACATGACGGTCCGCCTTATGCAAATGGAGATATTCATTTGGGGCATGCATTAAACAAAATTTTAAAAGACATAATAATAAGAAGAGAGATATTAAATGGTTCAAAATTAAATGCAATTCCTGGTTGAGATACTTTTGGATTACCAATTGAAACTGAAATTCAAAAAAGTGGAATTAATTTAAAAAATACCGAAAAGGAAATATATTTAAAAAAATGTTATAGCTATGCACTAAAGCAAGTTGAGAGACAAGAAAAGCAATTTAAAAAATTAAATCTTTTATTTGATTTTGAAAATAAATATCTTACCTTAAAAAATGATTACATTGCAAATGAAATAAAAATTTTCCATAAAATGCTAAACGATAAATTAATTTATCAAAGTTTAAAACCAATATATTGATCTTATTCTTCAAAAACTGCTTTAGCAGAAGCGGAAATTGAATATAAAAAATCAAAAGATGATTCTTGTTATGTTGCGTTTAAATTTAATAATTCTTTAAATATTCTAATTTGAACAACTACACCTTGAACATTACCTGGAAATGTTGCATTGGCATTTAATAAAAATATAAAATATAAAATTACAGAAATTGAAAATAAAAAATATGTAATTGCAGAAGAATTAATTTTAAAATTAGAAAAAAAGATAAATAAAAAAATAAAAATATTGGAAGATTTTAATTTAGAAAAAAATATTGGAAAAGATGCAATTAATCCATTAAATAAAGATTTAAGTAGATTAATATATGGAGATCATGTAACAACTGAAAGCGGAACAGGAATTGTTCATACTGCAGGCGGCCATGGAATGGATGATTATCTTGTTACAAAGGAAAATAATTTAAGACTTTTTGTTGTAACAGATGATGATGGAAATATGATTAACTCAAAAGAATACGATGGAATTTTTTATAAAAAAGCAAACAATATAATTCTTAATGATTTAACAAAAAAAGGCGCACTATTATTTTCAGAAGAAATTACTCACTCTATCCCGATTGATTGAAGAACAAAACTACCAATTATTTATAGAGCAACAAAACAATGATTTGTTTCAATAGAAAAAATAAAAAATGATTTATTAAATAATATTGAAAAAGTAACATGAATACCTTCTTGAGGAAAAAATAAAATAAAAGAAATGGTAATAAATCGTGATGATTGATGTATTTCAAGACAAAGAATTTGAGGGGTGCCAATTCCAATAATTTATGACGAAAAAAGCAAACCAATTGTAAACAAAAAATTACAAGAAAATATTGAAAATCTTTTTAACGAAAAAGGAATTATTGGTTGAAGAGATGCTAATATAAAAGATTTATTACCTAAAGAAATTAAATTTAATGAAAAATTTAAAAAAGAAACAGATATTCTAGATGTTTGATTTGATTCTGGGTCAAGTCATTTAAGTGTATTAAAAGGAAAAATGGCAGACATTTATTTAGAAGGAAACGATCAATATCGTGGTTGATTTAATTCTTCTTTAATAACAAAAACTATTTTAGAAAATAAAGCTCCTTATAAAAAAGTAATTACACATGGTTTTACTGTAGATGAAAATGGAAATAAAATGTCTAAATCATTAGGAAATGTAATAAATCCAATTGAATTTATTGAAAGATATGGTTCTGATATTTTAAGATTTTGAGTTGCTAATTCTGATTATTTTTCAAATTTAAAATTTTCAAAAGAAATAGTTGAAAATAATATAAAAGCATATAAAAAAATTAGAAATTCATTGAAATATATTTTAGGGAATATTAGTGATTTAAAAAAAGTTTATAAAGAAGAATATAGTTTTTTAGGAAAAATGATGTTAAGTAATTTAATTAAACTACAAAATGAAATAGAAGAAAATTATAAAAATTATAAATTTTCAAATATTTTAAAAAGAATTGTAAATGAAGTTACTTCTGAATCACTTGCTTATTATTTTGAATATGTAAAAGATGTAATATATATCGAAAGAAAAAATTCTTCTCTTAGAAGAGAAGCACAAACAATTTTAAATTATGCTTTTAAAATACTAATTTATGCGCTTTCTCCAATATTGCCTGTCACAATAGAAGATGCTTATGAAAACTATCATTTAAAAGAAAATAACGAAAGTATATTTTTAGCAAAAAAAGAATTATTTGATTTTAAAGAAAATAATAATTGAGAAATATTTAATAAAATAAGAGAAGAATTAAATAAAAAAATAGAAGAACTAAGAGTAAAAAAAATATTAAATAGATCTTTTGAAGCAGAAGTAAATATTACACTTGGAGAGAAATATCAAATTTTAGCAAATGAAAATTTAAAAGATCTTTTACTAGTGGGAAAAATAAATCTTTTTTTCACTAATGAAAAAGATACTTTAGAAATTTCTATAAAAAAATATAATGGAATACGTTGTGAAAGATGTTGAAAATATTATTCACAAGAAGAAATGATTGATGATATTTGTGAAAGATGCTCTAATGTAATAAAAGAAACCCCTTATTACATTGAAATAATAAAAGAACAAAATTATAAAGAAAAAGAAGAATAGGAATAAAAATGAAAAAACCTTTAATTGGTGCTCATGTATCCTTTAAACAAAAAACACAATTATTAGGTACTTTACATGACTTAAATGAAATAGAAGCAACATCTGGTGCGATGTATATTTCAAATTCAAGAGCTTATAAAAAAACATTAATTTTAGATGAAGATAATCTAAAAGAAGCAAAGGAATTTGCAAAAAAAATAAATTTTAATATTAAAAATATTATTGTTCATGCACCTTTAATTGGAAATTTGGCAAATAATGATGAAGACTTAAAAATTTTTAATGCTACTGTTTATTCTTATACAGAAGATGTGAAATTAATGGAAAAAATGGGTCTTAAATATTTTAATTTTCATCCAGGCTCTTTTAGAAAAAGAGAAGAAGGAATTAAAAGATGTGCTTTTGGGATAAATAAAATAATTGAAAAAACAAAAAATAGTAATGTAATACTTTGTATTGAAACAATGATGAAAAAAGGAAATTATATTGGAAAAAATTTCAATGAAATAAGAGAAATAATAGATTTAGTGGAAAATAAAAAAAGAATTGGCGTAGTAATGGATACTTGTCATATTTGAGATGGAGGATATGATATTAGAAATATTGATGAAGTTTTAAATGAATTTGACAAAATAATAGGACTCCATTATTTAAAAGGAATGCATATAAATGACTCAAAAAATGAATTAGGATCTAACAAAGATAGACATGCAAATATTGGAAAAGGAGAGATAGGACTTGAAGCTTTAAAGAAAATTGTATTTCATCCAAAATTAATAAACTTACCAAAAGCATTAGAAACACCTTATGGAAAAGATGACTTTAAAAGATGAAAAGAAGAAATATCACTACTTATTGATTAATTTAAATTTTTTAATATTTTAATAAAATAATTTTGCTATAAATAATGTACTTAGAGATTTAATTAAATATAAAACAATAACAAAAAAAATATACAAATTTGGGTGGTGTTAAGTAACAATGAGAAAATTTTTTACTCCTTTTCTTTTTATTTCTTTAATATTTTTTATTACATTTTCAAGTATTCCTTTTATAGGTTATGTTGTTAATAATCAAAATAGAAATAATGTTGATACAGAACAAAATATTGATATGGGAGAACAGGTAAAAAATGCCTTTATATTTAACCATAAAATTCAGATAGAAAAAATTAAAGAAAATAAAGAAAATATAATAAATAAGGGTGTTGAGAATATGAATTATTCTCAAATTAAAAAATGATTAAATGATAACCCAGATTTAGTTCTTTGAAATTACTATGCTTCTTATGAATCTAATGAAAAATTTGAAGATATATATTCACTAACATCTTATATGTTTGTTTATTTAAATCAAGATTTAAACTTAATAAAAAAAGAAGGAATTATTGATTTTTTAATTAATATTAATTATTGTTTAATTTCTAAAGAAAATAATAAAAATAAAATTAAAATACATAGAATTATTACCCCAGAAAATATAAATAAAATAAAAAATATTGAAATTATAAAAATTGATATTAATACAAATAACAATTATTTAAATTCTTATATTAATAATCATTTTTTTATATTTAAATACAAATTAAACAATATTAAGGCCAATAAAATTTCACAACATTATTATTTAGATGAAGATAGTTTTTTAAATATTTCCATTCAAACAAATATAGAAAAAAATATTTCTTTTTATTTTTTATCTTTTGAAAAAAGTATTAATAGTTTTAATCTAAGCTATGAAAATAATTTTTATTTAAATAATCCAAAAATTATAATAAATAATTTTTTTTTTCAGAATAATAATATTATTGAAATTAATTTAAATATTTTGCTTCCTAAAAAAATAAAAATTGAAGAATTTTTAAGTAATTTAAAAATTTATGCAGATTACAAATCTTATGATAATAATAAAAATGTTAATAATTATAAATTAAATTTTAAATACAATAATGATTATTATAAATATGGAAATAGCAATTGATATAATGCAACTATTTATATAAATAATTTTTCAAAAGAAGAAGGAATAATTTATTATAATTTTTCCTTTTTTTATAATTCTAATGAAATTTTTATAAATGAGTGAGTTGATAACTATAAAATAATAACACCCATATATCCTCCAAATATAAAAAGTATTTATTATAAGGAAAATGAATATTATGCAAATTCTTTTTATATATATATAAAATATGATAAAAATATAAACTATCAATTAGCAAATGATCTTGTTTTATACTATAAAGATAATGATAAAAGTGAATATATTTTTTTAAAAAATCCATTTTATATAAAAAGTTTTGATATTTATAAATATGAAATAACATTTGATGAGATTGGCGAGCTATCTTCTTTTGTTTTTATAAATAGCGGATATTTTGAATATGATTTTTTAAATAATTCTTTTACTAAAAATTATGATAATAATAATTATGTAAACACTACTGGTTATAAATATATTTTTAAAACCTTGCAATTAAAAGAAGTTTCATCAAATAAATTAAACATTTATGTTGTTGATTCAAAAATTATAAAAAAAGGAAATAAATATTATTTAGATTCTTTTTATCACTCTAATAAAATTTGAAATAATACAAAAAATGGAAATTTAAATTTAATTAAAAAAATTAATTTTAATTATTCTTTATACAATAATGAAAATAATAAATTTAAAAAATATTCAGAAATATTATATTATTCTGAAATAAATTTTATAAATTATAAAAATAATATAGAAGTTCTTTATGAAATACCAACTTTTCAAGAAAATAATATATATGTAAATATGAATTTTTCATTAAATAAATCAAATGAAAAATATGATGAAATATACTTTTTATCTAAAAAAATATATTTAACTAGTTTTTATAGTTCGAATATAAATAATATAAAAATTGAAAAAATAAAAAATGATTCTATTACATTTGAAATAACATATTCTGATATTTCAAAAATTCAAGCTAATAATTTAAAAATTACATATAAAGATTCAAATAACAATGAATATAACACTTTAATAGAAAAAAATTTAATAAGTAATTCAAAAATTTATGAAAATCAATATGAATATACTTTAATTAATTTAAAAAATAATACTAGATATGAAGATTTTAATATTTATATATCAGATGAATTAAGCAGTGATTATAAATATGATTGAAATTTTTCATATTTTTATAATTCTATCTATCCACAAGATTATAAAAATGTTTCAATAAAAACAAAAAATAAAATGTTAATAATTGTTTTATCTTTATCAATTTTACTTATATATATATTTACATTTATATATTTTTTAATTAAGTATATTAAATACAGAAAAAGTATTTTATAATAATTTTGAATTTTAAATAATAAATATAAAAAAGGAAATAAATATAAAAAAAATGAAAAAAAAAATCATAATTCTTTTTTTGCCATTATTTTTAATAATAATTAATTTACCTTTTAAAAATATTAATTTTAAGAAAAATAATATTAATGAAAATAATGATTTTAAAATTATATCTTCTTATTTTAATATTGATGAACTGCTTTACGATGGCAAAGTAGATTCAGATATATTTATGACTTCATTAATAACAAAAGGTATATATAGTGGAGATGTTTCTCAAATTAATTCAATAACTTTTGATTATCAAATTAAGTCTGAAAATGATACCGAATATCATAATGTCTCTTTTAATGTAGATAAAAATTCCTTTAAAATTAAATCCATGTCTTCAAATATTTTTTTTTATGTTGAATTGCCCATTTATTATAATTATTCAACATATTTTAATTATTTAGAAAGTGGAACATATTACTATATTTTAAATCCAACATTATTAATAAATAATATTGATGGAACAATTGTTAGTACAACCTATGAACAAGATTATGAAATAATACCAGGTGAAACAGTTTATGATAATGGAGATCAAAGTTATCCAAAGATTGAAGGTGTTCAAGTAGAAAATGCAGGAAAAATGTTAGTCCTTTTTTCTGACGGAGATAATTTTAATTTTTTTGATTATTCATCTTTTTCAATTTATCATTATGAAGAATTTTATGATCTTTATGATACAAATAATGAAAATTTATTATTAAAAAATTTTACTAAATTAACTCCAATAAGCAAAGCAAAAAAAATAGAAGATAAATTATTTGATGGTTTATATGTACAAGAATTTAAATTATCTGAAAATGAAATTGATCCGCCTTTAAATTACAGTTACAAATCTGTTAACAATTCTTTATTCTTGATTTTAAATGAAAATTATCAATCAATTAGTTATGCATTAGTTAATTCATCTTCTAATACTGTGTTTCATCCTCCTATTGTTTATGAAAAAAATATTTCAAATATAACATTAAATAGTAATAAAAAAATTGGTAATCCTAATTATTTTAAACTTGATATTTATTTAAATAGAATTGATGCAAATAATAATTCATCATATAAAGAATTTACAAAGCATATTAAAATAGGATTTAATTGAAATATTTTATTAAATGTAGAAGATTCTTATGGCATACATAATGAATGAGATAGCAAAAGTGTAACTTACGAAGCACAAGAAGTATCTGAAATAAATTCTTCTCTTCTCAATATGCCAGGACTTTATTATCAAAACTCAGACATAATAAATACAAGTGATAATATGTTACATTACACATATTATTTAGTTCTTCCTGATGAAAATTATTGAATATATAAAGATGAACAAACATATGCAAATAAAATGATTTTTAGTGATTTTTGCTTATTTTTTCCATCAATGCTAAATTATGATTCAAAATCTGGATATGAATATTATTATTTATTTTCTCCAGACTATGAAAATGATAATCTAATAATACCAATAATAAATTAACCATAATTAAATTAATATTAAAGTAACTTATAATATTTTTATATGATAAAAGATATTCTAATTTGGTTATGCAAAAAATATGATCTCAAGAAAATAAATTTCAAAAATTCTTAGATGTTGAATTAGAAGTTATTAATTCTTTTGTTAAATTAAAAGTAATTCTAATTGAGGACTATGAAATTTTAAAAAAAATGCGAAAATTAATTTAAAAGAAATAGAAAAAATAACAAAACATGATGTAGTAGCCTTTACTAGATTAATATCAAAAAAATTAGGTGATGAAAAAAATGAATTCATTATAAATTAATGGCAAGTGATGTAATAGATACAGCAAATGCTTTATTAATTAAAAAAGCAAATAATGATGAAGACTTAAAAATTTTTAATGCTACTGTTTATTCTTATACAGAAGATGTGAAATTAATGGAAAAAATGGGACTTAAATATTTTAATTTTCACCCAGTTTCTTTTAGAAAAAGAGAAGAGGGAATTAAAAGATGCGCTTTTGGGACAAATGAAATAATTGAAAAAACAAAAAATAGTAATGTAATACTTTGTATTGAAACAATGATGAAAAAAGAAAATTATATTGGAAAAAATTTCAATGAAATAAGAGAAATAATAGATTTAGCGGAAAACAAAAAAAGAATTGGCGTAGTAATGGATACTTGTCATATTTGAGATGGAGGATATGATATTAGAAATATTGATGAAGTTTTAAATGAATTTGACAAAATAATAGGACTCCATTATTTAAAAGGAATGCATATAAATGACTCAAAAAATGAATTAGGATCTAACAAAGATAGACATGCAAATATTGGAAAAGGAGAGATAGGACTTGAAGCTTTAAAGAAAATTGTATTTCACCCAAAATTAATAAACTTACCAAAAGCATTAGAAACGCCTTATGGAAAAGATGACTTTAAAAGATGAAAAGAAGAAATATCATTACTTATTGATTAATTTAAATTTTTAATATTTTAATAAAATAATTTTGCTATAAATAATGTACTTAGAGATTTAATTAAATATAAAACAATAACAAAAAAATATACAAATTTGGGTGGTGTTAAGTAACAATGAGAAAATTTTTTACTCCTTTTCTTTTTATTTCTTTAATATTTTTGATTACGCTTTCAAGTATTTCTTTTGTGGGTTATGCTGTTAATAACCAAAATAGAAATAAAATACAATTAATTCTATTTTAAATATTGAAAGTTGAAATATAAATATTGAATATTCTCTTATATCGGATAATGATTCAATACATATAATAGAAAAATTAAATAATATTAATTATTCAAATGGCAAAAATAAAATATTATTAATTAACAATGTAACAAAAAATGATTATGTAAACAAATACCTTCATAATCATTTTTTTATTATTAAACTAAATATAAATAATATTAAAATAAATAATTTAGAAAATTTATATAAATTAAATCCTGATTTTTCATTTGAAGTAAATATTTACTATGAAAATGGATATTTTTCAACTTATTTATTAAAACCAATACAAAAATGTATTAATAGTTTTAGTCTAAATTATGAAGAAAACTTTAATTTAAATAATGTAAAAATTATAATAAATGATTTTATTTTTTTAAATAATAATATAGCTGAAATTAACTTAAATGTTTTAATTCCTAAAAAAATAACAATTAAAGAATTTTTAAATAATTTAAAAATATATGCAGATTACAGATCCTATAATAATGATAAAAATGAAAATAATTACCAATTAAATTTTGAATATAATGATAACTATTACAAATACGGAAATAGTAATTGATATAATGAAACAATTTATATAAATAATATTTCAAAGGAAGAAGGAATGATTTATTATAATTTTTCTTTTTTTTATAATAATGAAGAAATATTTTTAAATGAGTGAGTTGATAATTACAAAATAATTACCCCAATCCACCCCCCTCAAATTGAAAATGTTTATTATGAAGAAAATGAATATTATGATAATTCTTTTTACATCTTTATAAAATATAATGATGAAATAAATTATCAATTAGCTAATAATTTAGTTTTGTCTTATAAAAATAATGGAAAAGAAGAATATAAAGTTTTAACAAATCCAATTTATATGGAAAATTTGGATATTTATAAATATGAAATAAATTTTGAAAAAAATAATACAAATGACTTATCATCTTTCGTTTTTATAAATAGTGGATATTTTGAATATGATTATTTAAACAATTCTTTTGTTAAAAATTATAAAGATAATAAAAATTATTTAAGTACCACTGGTTATAAGTATTTTTTTAAAGAAATAAATTTTGAAAAAAATTTTAATAAATTAAATATTGATGTAATTGATTCAAAAATTACAAAAAAAGGAAACAAATATTATTTAGATGTTTTTTATCATTCTAATAAAATTTGAAATAATACTAAAAATGGGAATTTAAATTTAATAAAGGAAATTAATTTTAATTATTCATTATATGACAATCAAAATAATAAAATTAAAAAATATTCAAAAAAATTATATTATTCTAAAATAAATTTTATAAATTATAAAAATAATATAGAAGCAATTTATGAAATACCAACTTTTGAGGAAAATAATATATATATAAATATGAATTTTTCATTAAGTAAATTAAATTTTAAATATAATGAAAAATATTTTTTAAATAAAAAAAATTATGTAACTGATTTTTCAAATGTAAATATAGAAAACATAAAAATTAAGAAAATAAAAAATAATTCAATTACATTTGAAATTACATATTCTGATGTTTCAAAAATTCAAGCCAATAACTTAAGAATTACTTATAAAGACTCAAATAATAATGAATATGATAGTTTAAAAGAAGAAAATTTAATTAGTAATTCTATAATTTATGAAAATCAATATGAATATACTTTAACAAATTTAGAAAATAATACTAAATATAGTAATTTTAATATTTATGCAATAAATGAATTAAATAATGATTATAAATATGATTGATCTTATTCATATTTTAATGATTATATTTATCCAAATAATTATGAGAATATATCGATAAAAACAAAAAATAAAAAATTAATAGTAATTTTATCTTTAATTATTTCACTATTTTATATATCTACATTTGTGTTTTTTTTAATTAAATATATTAAGTATAAAAAAAGTATTTTATAATGATGTTGTCTTTAATTTAAGAAATAATAAAAAAGGAAATAGCTATGCAAAAAATAAATAAAAAAATACTATCTTTTATCTTTTTACCAATATTTTTGATAATAGGATTACCTTTTATAAATAATTCTTTTAAAAATAAAAATATTAGTGAAGATGAAAATTTTCAAATTATTTCTTCATATTTTAATCATGAAACATTAGATTATATGGGTAGAGAATATGCTGAAGATGATATGACAATTTTAATTACAACAGGAATTTATAATGGAGATATCTCTCAAATTAATTCAATAACATTTAGTTATCAAATTAAATCTGAAAATGATGATAGTTATCATGATGTTTCTTTTTATATAAATAAAAATTTATTTAAAATTAAAAACTTAAATCTAGAAACTTATTTTTATGTTGAATTACCTGTTTATTATAATTATTCAATATATCCTGAATATTTAAAAAGTGATAATATTTATTATATTTTAAATCCAACATTATCAATAAACAATATTGATAATACAATTATTAATACAACATATGAACAAGATTATAAAATAAAAACAAGTCGAACGATTTATGATAATGGAGATCAAAGTTATCCAAAAATTATAAATGCAAAAAAAGGAATAAATAATAAAATTGAAATTACATATTCTGATGGAGATGGTTTTAATTTTTATGATTATTCTTCTTATTCTCTTTATCATTATGCAGAGTATTATGATCTTTATGATACAAACAATGAAAAACTTTTAATTAAAGAAAAATATAAATTAATTCCAATAAGTAGCGCAAGTAAAATAACAAGCACAAAAGGAGATGGTTTATACACACAAGAATTTAAATTTTCTGATAATGAAGTTGAAATGCCAATTAATTATGGATATAAAGATGTAAATGATTCAGTAATTATGTTTTTAAATAATGACTATAAAACAACTAGTTTTTCATATTTATTTGATGAAAAAACATATTATTTTACACCATCAATACATGAAAAAAATGTTCAAAGCATTGATGTAAATCCCAAAGAAAGTGCTTATGGCGATAATTATTTAATTTTTAATATAAATTTGAAAAAAATAAATGTTGAAAATACTAAATCATTTATGGAGTTTACAAAAAATATAAAAATAGGATTTAATTGAAATATATTAGTTAATGTTGATGATCCTTATGGGGGACATAATGAATGAGATAAAAAAGAAATAAATTATCAATCACAAGAAGTTTCCGAAATTAATTCTACACTTCTCAATACACCAGGACTTTATTATCAAAATTCAGATATAAAAGCAACTACAAATCGAACATTGAATTATACCTATTATTTAGTTCTTCCTGATGAAGATGATTGAATATATGATAGTGAAGAATATTATGCACAAGAAATGATTTTTGGAGATTTTAATTTCTCTTTTCCTAGAGATTTAACTTATGATTCAGAAAATGGATATAAATATTATTATCCAATAGGACCCGATTATGAAAATTCAAGTTTTATTGTTATTGTTAATGATATTGAATAATAAATTAATATTTAAAATAACTTATAATATTTCTATATGATAAAAAGATATTCTAATGAGGTTATGCAAAAAATATGATCTCAAGAAAATAAATTTCAAAAATTCTTAGATGTTGAATTAGAAGTTATTCATTCTTTTGTGAAAATAAAAGTAATTCCAATTAAGGACTATGAAATTTTAAAAGAAAATGCAAAAATTAATTTAAAAGAAATAGAAGAAATAGAAAAAATAACAAAACATGATGTAGTGGCTTTTACTAGATCAATATCTAAAAAATTAGGTGATGAAAAAAAATGAATTCACTATAAATTAACGGCAAGTGATGTAATAGATACAGCAAATGCTTTATTAATTAAAGAAGCAAATAATGAAATAGAAAAGGAATTATTAATTTTTTTAGAAGTTTTAAAAGAAAATGCAAATAAATACAAAAATACACCAATAATTGGTAGAACACATGGAATTCACGGAGAGCCTACATCTTTTGGTTTAAAATGATTACTTTGATATGACGAAATGTCTAGAAACATTAAAAGATTTAAAAATGCAAGAGAAGAAATAGAAACAGGAAAAATCTCTGGTTCAATGGGAAATTTTGCAAACATTAAAAGTAATATACAAGATATGGTTTGCTCAAATTTAAAAATAAATTCAGCAAAAATATCAACACAGATAATCCAACGTGATGTTTATGCAAATTATATTCATAGCATTGCTATGATAGGAAATTCATTAGAAAAAATTGCAATTGAAATAAGAACACTTCAACGTACCGAAATAGGTGAAGTACAAGAATATTTTAGCACCGGACAAAAAGGTTCTTCTTCAATGCCTCATAAAAAAAATCCAATAACTTCAGAAAATATTACAGGAATTTCTAGAATATTAAGAGGTTATGTTTTTTCTGCTTATGAAAATATTCCTCTTTGAAATGAAAGAGATATTTCTCATTCTTCAGTAGAAAGAGTAATAATTCCTGATGCAACAACACTTATTCAATATGCATTAAAAAGATATTCTTATACATTAAAAACATTAATAGTAAATGAAAAAAAAATGTTTGAAAATATATGAATTACAAAAGGATTAGTATTTTCTCAAAGAATATTAAGCAATTTAATAAAAAAAGAATATTCAAGAGAAAAAGCATATGACTTAATACAAAATTTAGCTCTTAAATCAATGAAAGAAAATAAAGATTTTAAAAATTTAATACTTGAAAATAATGAAATAAATAAATTATTTAATAAGGATGAAATAAATAATTTTTTTGATTATAAATATTATTTAAGAGAAGTAGATAATATTTATAAAAGAGTATTTTAAAAAATAAAGAAAATAAGGTTATAAAAATGAAAAAATATAATTCAATTGCTATTGTGGGAACACAATGAGGCGATGAAGGAAAAGGCAAAATAACAAATTATTTTGCAAGCAGAGCAGATTATGTTGTTCGTTACCAAGGCGGAGGAAATGCTGGGCATTCTATAATCTATAATAACGAGAGATTTGGGCTCCATCTCCTTCCTTCTGGTATATTCAATACAAATGTTAAAAATGTTCTTTCAAATGGTGTTGTTATCGATCTTAAAGGTTTATTAAATGAAATTGAAGGATTAAAAAAAGCAGGAATAGTAGACATTTCACTATTTATTTCAGATAGAGCTCATATTGTTTTCCCCTATCACAAAGAAATAGATGCTTTGCAAGAAGAAAACAGAAAATCTACTATTGGAACAACAAAACAAGGAATAGGTCCAGCCTATACAGATAAAGTCGCAAGAATTGGAATAAGAATTATTGATCTTTATGATGATGATTACCTAAAAGAAAAATTACAAGAAAACATAGAAGAAAAAAATAGAATCTTTAAAGCAATGAAAATAGATAAAAAAATTGATTTTGAAGAAACTTATAAATTTGCATTAGAAGCAAGAGAAAAAATAAAACATTATGTTGTCGATTCTTCGCTTTTAGTGTTTAAAGCTTTAGAAAAAAGAAAAAAAGTTCTTTTTGAAGGTGCACAAGGAATTCTTCTTTGTTTAGATCATGGAACTTATCCTTTTGTTACTTCTTCTTCACCAACCTCTTCTTCTATTCCGCTTAATGTAGGTATACCTTCATATTCTATTTCTCAAACAATAGGAGTTACAAAGGCTTATGTTACAAGAGTTGGTAAAGGTGCTTTTCCAACTGAATTTGAAAATGAAATATCAAAAAAAATAAGAGAAGTTGGAAAAGAATACGGAACAACAACAGGAAGAGCAAGAAGAATTGGATGATTTGATGTTACCTTAATAAAACACGCAAAAAGAGTAAGTGGACTTACTGGTATTTCTATTACTCTTTTAGATGTACTTACAGGAATTAAAGAATTAAAAATTGGAATAAATTATACGATAGGAGAACATATCTTAGAATCAATTCCGGCTTCTGAAAGAATTTATAATGATGTAAAAGTAAATTATGTTATTTTACCTGGATGAAATGAAAATATTAGCAAAGTAAAATCATTTTATGATTTACCAAAAAATGCAAAAAAATACTTAGAAGCAATTGAAAATTATACCGGCGTTCCTGTAGTTCAGTTTTCGGTAGGCCCTAAAAAAGAACAAACAATAAACATAGAAAATATTTGATAGAATAAAAATGAAAATAAATGAGAATGCTCCTATAATTGAACATAGGGACAAAAAAGAAGAAGAAAAAGAAAAAAAGGAAAGTAAAAATATATATGTAAAAATTATTTTATTTGCACTTTTTATTCCTCATTTGATTCTTCTTGTGTTGGAACTTTTTAAATTTGGTAAAGATAATAAAAACGATAAATGGAAACTATAAGTTTTATTGATGAAGTAAATATTAAAATAAAAGCAGGAGATGGAGGAAACGGCATCTCTTCTTTTAGACGCGAAAAATATATCAGTAGAGGCGGTCCAGATGGCGGAAATGGCGGTCATGGTGGAGATATATATTTTAAGGCTACTTCTGCTTTAAATACTCTTATTACCTTTAAAAGAAAAAGATTATTTAAAGCAGAAAATGGTAAAAATGGCGGAACAAATAATAAAACTGGTAAAAATGGTAAAAATTTAATAATAGAAGTTCCTTTGGGTACTGAAATAATAATTAATAATAAAAAAATAACAGATCTTTTTTTTAATGATCAAATTTATAAAATTGAAGAAGGAGGAAGAGGTGGAAGAGGAAATTCAACTTTTAAATCTTCTAAAAATAAGGCTCCTACTTTGCACGAAAGCGGAGAAAAAAGAGATTGAGTTTCTCTAACTTTAAATTTAAAAGTTCTTGCTGATGTTGGATTACTTGGTTACCCAAATGTGGGTAAATCAACATTTCTTTCTGTAATTTCAAATGCAAAACCAAAAATTGCAAATTATCCATTTACAACTCTTATTCCAAAATTAGGAGTAATAGATTATAAAGGATATTCATATGTAGTTACTGATTTACCAGGATTAATAGAAGGGGCTTCTGAAAATAAAGGAATGGGAAAAGAATTTTTAAAACATCTTTCTCGGACAAAAATAATATTACATATATTGGATGCTTCATTTGAAAATAAAAAAGAAAGATATGAAAATTTAAGAAAAGAACTCAAAAAATATTCTAAAGAACTTTTTTTAAAAGAAGAAATAATTGCAATAAATAAAGTTGATTTAATAAAAAAAGAAGAAGAAGAAGAAATTTTAGAACTTTTCAAAGATAAAAAAATTTTTTTTATCTCTACTTTAAAAAAAGAAGGATTAAATGATTTACTTATTTATTTAGGGCAAAAAATTAATTTAATAAAAAAAGAAGAGGAAGAAAAAATTTTAGAAAAACTTGAAGAAGATGATTACAAATTAATTTCACTAAAAATAAAAGATAATTTTGAAAATGAAAAATTTGAAATAGTAAAGGGTGAAAATCAATGAGAGATTTCTGGGAAATTTCCAGAATATTGAGCACAAAGAATTCCTATAGATACACATGAAAATTTTTTAAGACTTTTAATGAAATTTAAAAAAAACGGAATAATAAAAAAACTTATAAAAATGGGTGTAAAAGAAAATGATCTTGTTACAGTAAAAAATAGTTCACTTATTTTTGAATTTAAAAGCAATATGTTTTAGAAAATTTTTCATTTTTTATATTTTTTAAAATGTTATAAAATAGAAATGAAAATGAGGGTTTAAAAATGGAAAAAATGAAAAACATAAATACATATATTGATCATACATTAGTGTCAAGAGATCCAGTTTCTAAAGATTTAGATAAAGCTGTAAACGATGCAATTAAATATAAATTTAAGGGTGTTTGTGTTACACCTGTTTGAATTGATTATGTGCAAGAAAGATTACATGCAAATAATGTTCTTGTAGTTACTGTAATAGGATTCCCATATGGGCAATTTACAACAGAAACAAAAATCTTTGAAGCAAAAGATGCATTAAAAAGGGGTGCAGATGAATTGGATTTTATAATAAATGTTTCTAAAGTACATGAAAAAGATGAAGCTTATTTAAAAAAAGAATTAAAGGAAATTAGAGAAGCAACAAAAGGAACAACAATAAAATTAATTTTAGAAACCGGATTGCTAAATGATGAAGAGAAAAAATTTGCAGCAAAACTTGGTGTAGATGCTGGGTTTAATTTTATAAAAACTTCTACAGCAGTTGGAACAACAGGAGCAACTGTACATGATGTTGAATTAATTTATGCAATTACTAAAGGAAAATCTAAAATAAAAGCTTCTGGTGGAATTAAAACAATAAAATCTGCAGAGGAAATGATTGCAGCAGGAGCAGATAGAATAGGAACTTCAAATGGAGTTTCACTTATTGAAGGAACAGAAGCAACAAGTCATTATTAATAATTTTCTTAAAAAAAAATAGATCTTAAGATCTATTTTTTTTTTAAGAAATATGAGAATTTTAAATGAAATATATTAATTTATAATTATGAAAATAAACTTTCATTTTTGAAATAGCGCAAAACTTATAAGCATTGATAATAGATTAAATTCTGTTGAAAATAGACTAAATTCTGTTGAAAATAGACTAAATTCCGTCGAAAATAAAATAGATTTCTTTGAAATTAAAATAGATAATATTGAAAATAATTTAAAAGAAGTTAAACAAGATATTAAAATCTTAAATCAAACCATAATGATTCATAACAAAGAAATGATAGAAATTAAAATAACTCTTTCAAAAATTGAAACATATTTATTTCAAAAAAGTTTAAATAACTAAATTTTTAAATAAAATTCTTTTAAGTTTTAATTGTAGAATTACTTAATGAATAATTTATTATATTTTGAACTCCGTTAGGAGAATATCAATTACCTTTAATATTTATTAATTTAGATCCAGATATTTTAAGTTTATTTACTTCAAATTTAACTCTCTTTATATAAGAATTATCTATATTAGATAAATTAAAAGATTTGATAGAAGAATTTTTTAAGACATTTTCAGTAGATTTAATTTCATCTCCAATTAAATTTAAACTTTTATTTATAATATCAGGACTAATTTTACCAAGTGATTTATCAATTAAATTATTTGCTGTTTCAAGCGAAGAAGACATTTCTTTTATGTTTTCAAACTCATCAGAAGAAAAAGAAACATTTTTAACATTTGAATTAATAATAAAATAATCTTTTATTATTTGTGATTCATCTTTTAAAATTCAATTACTTCTACTTCTTAAAATATTTGAATTTTTTATATTAAATAAATTATTTGTTTCAACTAAAGAATATTTAGCATTTGTATTTTCAAAAATTGATTCATTTAATGAAAATAATTTTGATTTTCTAACAAAATATTTTTCATCATTATTTTCATCTCCTACAAAACTTATATTTGTTATAGAAGAAAAATTAATTTCATAATTTTTAATAATTTGTACTTTGTTTTTTATTTTAAAATCAATTCTATTTCCTATTAATTTTGATTTTGATATTTCTGTTTTTTCTGTATCTATTTTTGTAAAACTAATATAAGAATCTTCTATTATTGAATTTTCCACTGATTTTAATTTAGAAGCTTTTACAAAATTAATTTTAGGATTAAATTTTTCGCTTGAAAAACAATAATTTTCAATAAATGATGATTTAATAATATAATTTTTAATTACTTGTTTCCCTTCGGACAAATCTCTTATATTTCTTATATCTTTTAATTTAGAAGAAATAATTTCAATTTTATTTGTATTTGAATTTGAATTATTAATTTTTGAATCTATAATAAATGATTCATCTTTTGAAACTATTTTAGAATTTTTTATTATGCTATTTAAAATTTTTGTATTAACAACATAAATTTTTTGAAAAAGCTTATTTTTCTTAATATCTTTATAAAAATTCAAAATACTTTCTACATATTTTTCTAAAGATAAAGAAGTATCTAAAATGTTTAATCTAACATCACACTCTTCTTTTGAAAAATCAACTAAATCAAAAAAATGATTAACTAATTTTGAAAGAGATTCAACATAAGTTTTTATTAATTTAAAATTTTCTTCAAAAATATCTCCCTCTTTTTCAGAATTAAATTCACCGCTATAAATTCTTTCTTTTATTTCATCTTTTCTAAATTTAAAGTAAATTTTATTTGTTTTTCTTCCATTTGCTTTTCAGATAAAGAAAAAGCTTGTTGGAAAAGAGTATTTTAAAGTTTTTTTATAAAAAAAATAATTTTTAAAATAATTTTTAATTCACTCCTTATCCTTAAAATTTTCTATTAGATTTTCAAAATCTACTTTACTTACATAAATATTTTTTTCTTTTTCAGAAAAAGATAAACCAAGTTTTATTTTTAATAAAGATATTTTTTCTTTCATAATTATTCCTTTTGTTTTAATAAAATTATTTAAATTTTATTGCCGTTCCCATAAAACTTACTTCTGAAGCTTGCTGCATTATTGCTGAAGTTGATTGTTTTATAAAAATAATTCCATCTGCTTTAAGAAGAATTGCATTTTTTATCATTTGATTTTTTGCTTTCTCTCTTGATTCAAAAAGTAATTTTTCATATGAACCAATTTTACCACCTACTATGGATTTAAGTTGTGCTCCCATATCTTTAAAAACATTTTTTGAAGAAACAGAATTGCCAAAAACTAATCCTAAAATATCATAATCTTTTTTTATATCTCCAGTTGAAAGCATTAATTTTTTATTAAGATTTATATTTCCAAAATTTTCATCTAATAAATTATTTGTTAAAGCTTGATTTTCTTCATTATTATTTATCATTTTTTAACCTCTTATTTTATTTAACAACAAAGTAATTATAACTTTATTGTAAAAAGGTATTAATTTTAAAAGAAATTAAAAGTAATTTTAATAATTTTAAAATAAATTAAAAAGATATTTTTTTATAATATCTATAAATGTTTAAAAACAGTGAGACAAAAGATAAAAAGAAAATAAATTTTGATTTTATTTTAAAATTTTTTGTTTTTCCTATTTTTGTAATTTTAATATTTGTTTCTACAGTTTTTGGGATGTTTAAAATAATTGATAATGGAACAATAAAACAAGACGAAGAATTAGAAAATAGATATCAAATACAAGTACATGTTGAAAATTTAAGTAATGATTATGATATTAATTATGTTGCAAATTATTATGATACACAACTTAATAATTTAGGTTTAAATAGCAGTAAAGTAGGAGTTTTAGATAATAATGATTTAATAATTGAATTTCCTATTTCTACAATAAAAAATAATAAGGATGATAAATTTTCTCTTGAAACTCAAGATGAATTTTTAAAGGAATTAATAACAATAGAAGGAACATTACTTAATACAGCAAATGTAGAGTTTCGTTCTTATACAGGTGATCTTTTATTTGATTATGATGATGAAAATAAAGAAGTAATTTTTATCCCCCCCGCTACAAGCACAGATACTTCATCAACTACATATAATCTTGGTGATATCAATGAAGCTTATGATACATATGATATTTCCTTAATAGATTCTGCAAATGTAGAATTTATTAATGGAGACCCTTATATTGAAATACACCCTAAAGAAAAATATATTGCAATTTTTAATGATGGTGTAAATCAAATGGCTGCCCTCTATGATGAAAGCACTAATCCATATGGTAATTTTTATACCCTTTGATTTAATTATGATCTTTATGATTTTCTCGCTTCAACATTTGATAGTGGTGCTTATAGTTCTGCAAATGCAAATTCTGATGAAGAGCAAGTAAAAGCCGATCCACTACTTCAATATGTTTATTACGATGAAGTAACGGGGCAAATAAAAAACGAACCAAGAAAAACTTCCAAACCATTTTATATAACATCAGGAAGAATAGAACAAACACACAGTAATTATGATGATAGCTATGCAATATATGGTAATTTCTCATTAAATGAAGCTAATGCAATAGCAAATAAAATAAATTTCTCAATTCATAATTTTGATATATCTGTTATCGATCAACATTTTATATTAAATAGTAATGATATAAATAATTATCTTGTTTTAATTATTTTCTTTTCATTATTATTTTTAATAATACTTATTGTTTCTTTCTCTTTTGTTTGATGATTTGGGCTTTTGGGAGCTATTGTAGTATTGTCTTCAATAATACCAGGAATTATTATTGTTACTCTTATAAGTTTATTTGTAATACCAGTAGGATGAATTTTATTTTCAGGTTTAACTATTGCATATTTTATTGTTGCAATTTTACAATATAATATATTAAAAATTTATAAAAAAAATACAAGCAAAAATACAAGCACTTTAAATAAGTTTAAGAAAAATACAAAAGATTTTTCAGGGAATACAATAATATATATATTTGTTCTTTTATTTACAATTGCAATTGCATCTTTTCTTTTTACAACACAAATTCAATATTATGTTTTATTTACAATTGTAATGATAGTAATATTTTATGCTTTTGCATATATTCTTTGAATTCCTCTTTTAACTTTTATTGATTATTTATCAAAATATTCATTTAGATATACAAATGATAGTGAAAATTGAAAATTATTAATTGGAAAAGATAGTAAAATATTTAATGAATTTACAGATAATAATATTCTTAAAAAGTTTGATAATAAAACAAAAAAATCAAATAAAATTCTTCTTATATCTTTTTTTGTAATAGCAATTCTTGGTTTTTCGGCTTTAATTTTAGAAAAAACATCAGATAATGGAATAAATAAAGTATTTTTAAATGATAAATATTATCAATATAATGTTATTCGTACTATACCGCTTACAATGGATGATGCATATGGTGATAATAAAAATGATAGATATGATCAAAAAGAATTAATAAATGAAGTAGAAAGAAATGAAGATAAAATAATTAATGTATTTAATGATAATGGAATAGATGTAGAATCTACACAAATTATAAAAAAAGAAAATTATCAAATTTTAGATAATTCTAGTCCTGATTTTCCAACACCTACAAATTATGAATTTTACTATGAATTTAGCTATGGGCTTTCAGTTTATTCAAAAGATAAAATGGATTCTGAAACTTATATTTCCATAAACAATGATTTAAAAGAAATAGTAGATCAAAGTTCTGTTTCTTACAAAGTAACAGATGATATTGATTCTCAACCAATAACAGATTATTCATTTCATTTTGTTTTAATTCCTACAGGATCAATTACTGGAACTTATAATTTCTTAGCTTATAGTGAAAATTATAATGAAACTTATAATGATATATCTATAGTTCAAAATTACAATTTTAATGATAATATTTTAAGAATTTCAATGGGCATTTTACTATTTTTAATATTAATTTTTATAATGCTTTTAATATCTAAAAGGTGAGCAATAACATTTTCAATTATGCTAACACTTATATTAGAAGTTTTACTTACAACATTAATATTGTTTATCTTTTATATTCCAATTTCAATGGCGCTTTTTATTGCAATAATTACATCAATATCGATTTCTGTTTTTGCAAAATTAAAAATGCTTAAAAAAGATGAAAATGAAAAAACTACAATAATTTTTTCTAAAACAATAATACCCAATGCTTTATTGTCAATAATTATTCTTCTTAATTTATTTGCTGCATTCTTTTTTGGAATTTCAATTGCTGTATCTTTTGTGTATTTTATAATTTTTTCAATTATTTATACAATTACTAATATATATATCTATCCAAAATTAACATCAAGCTTAATTAAAAAAAGAAGTAAAAATATTGAATATTTAAAATTAAAAGATGAAGAGTATGTAAAAGAACATAAAAATGTTTCTGAAGAATATATAAAAGGAATTAACAAATAATATGTCTACAATAAATAAAGTAAAAGGAACAAGAGATTACTTTGAAAAAGAAGCAGAAATACTATCATTTGCTTTTTTAAAACTAAATAGGATAGCAAAAAGTTTTGGATATAAATGAGTTGATTTTTCAATTTTGGAACATGCAGAATTATTCTCTAGAGCAGTAGGAAAAGAAACTGATATAGTTTCAAAGGAAATGTTTTCTTTTAAAGATAAAAGTGAAAGAAATTTAGTTTTAAGACCAGAAGGAACTTCTTCTGTGGTAAGAATGATTTTAGAAAATAAATTAGTAGAACTTGAAGCAAAGAAAAATTATTTTTATATAAATAAAATGTTTCGTTATGAAAATCCTCAAAAAGGAAGACAAAGAGAATTTTATCAATTTGGAATAGAATCATTTAATGAAAAAAAATACCACAAAGATGTTGAAATAATTTCAATGGCAATTATGATTTTAAAAGAATTTTTAATAAAAGATTTTAATTTAGAAATTAATTATTTAGGAAGTAAAAAAAGTAGAGATAAATATAAAATTGCTTTAAAAGAATATCTAAAAAAAGATTTTTCAAATCTTTCAATTGATTCAAAAAAGAGATTTGAAAAAAATATTTTAAGAATACTAGATTCAAAAGACAAAAATGATAAAGAGATATTAAAAAATGCTCCAAAAATTACAGATTATTTAGAAAGTGATGAAAAGGAAAACTTTTTTAATATTTTAAAAGAATTAAAAGAAAATGATATTAATTTTAATTTAAATCCAAAACTTGTTCGTGGTCTTGATTATTATAATAATTTAGTTTTTGAATTTGTTTCTTCTGACAATAAAAATATTGGTGCTCAAAATACAATAATAGGCGGAGGAAGATATGATGATTTAGTAGAAATTTTAAACCATAAAAAAAATGTTCCAGCAATTGGATTTGCATTAGGAATTGAAAGATTAATTTCTGCTTCTCCTTTAATGAATGAAGAAAATCTCGAAAAAGAAGAAATCTTATATCTTTTAGCAAAAACACCAAAGGAAGAAAAATATTTAAATAGGGCAGCTAGAATTTTAAGAGAAAAATATAATGTTCTAATAAAATATAATTCAGATAAAAATTTAACAAAAAGAATAGCGCAAGCAAAAAAAAATGGAGCAACTCATATAGGAATAATAAATAAAGAATTTGAAAAAACTGGAAATATTGAAGTTAAAAAAATTTAAAAATAAGAAAAAATATTAAAAATAAATAAATTAAATACTGAGGTATTTATTATGAGAATTTTTAATTTTAAAATAACTTGAAATAATTATTATAAAAATGAATTTCATAATTTAAAAAGTAGAGTTAATTTTCTTGAAAAAAAATCTGATAAATTTGAATATGAAACAAGTGGTTTTAGAAAAGAAATTGATAGACTAAATTACAAAATTGAAAGTATAGAAAAACTTTTAAATCAAATTCAAATAGATTTAAAAATATTAATAAATGATAATAATCAAATAAAGAAAATAATTGCTAGTTAAATTATTTTTTAAATCAATTTATTTATATGATTCTAATATTTTTTTTCTAATTCTTCAGCTTGTTCTGTCATTTCTAATATATTTGTTCCATAATATTTAAAATTTGAATCAATTATTTGTGTAACTTCATATTCATCTTCATATTCATCAAAATTAGTTAATTTATTACGAATTATTTTTAAAACAATTTTCATATATTTTCCAGAAGAAAAGTATTGATTATTTGGGTTAAAATTTGGGTCAATTATTTTTGCAATTATTTTCTTCTTAAGGGGAGGATAATAAAATTTTATTTTTTTATCTTCATAATTAATAGAAATAATACTTATTATTAATTTTTTCTCTTCTAATATAGTAATTTCTTTAATTATTGATACATTTTTATTAATTTTTAAAAAATTCTTACTAATATATCTTATATCATTATTATTAAAAGAATATTCTTCAATTCCATCAGAAATACTAAAATCAGTTTTTTTAATCGATAATTCTTTTCAAAGTTTTCTATCATTATTTAAAAATTTCTTTTCATACAATCATTTATACATAAATCTTGGAACAGTGAAAGTATTATCTTTTTTTTCATTACCAATAACATATTCCATATACCCTTTAGAATTTTCTGTTTTAATAAGAATTACTTTTTCATTATTTTTAAAACTTTCTTTTAAAAAATTTTTAAATGCAAAATATTTTTTTAATAAAAAATAAACCTTAATTGCAATAGGGGTTACAGTAACAATAATTGAAAAAACAAGAATTACAGAACCTTCTTTTTTTTCTGGAATATTTATTTTTATATCATCTGAATCTAAATTAAAAATATTTATTAATTCATCTTTGAAAATTTCTAAAAAGTGGATTTCTACACCTAAAGTGCTAATATCGACTAAATTAGAAAAATCTTTAAATTTCATTACTAATTTTTCTTCACGAAAATCATTCATATCAAAATATACAACCTTTTATTTGCGTATTTAAATTATTAGCACTACAATTTTAATACTTCTTTTAAAAAAATTAATAAAAAGATTGATCTATTTTATTGTGTTTTTTACTCTCTTTTTTAGAAAGCCTTTGATGATTTAATGCATCTCCTATATTTAATTTATTTTTTTTAATAGTGTCTACTGGAAGTACATAATAAAATTTTGCATCACTATGAAAATTAGAAAATTTATTTGTAGAAAAATTTTCATATAAATTAATAATTATGTTATCTCAATTTACAAATATTAAATCAACATTAAAACTTATAAATAGAGAATTAAATCCTTTTGCTTTATATTTAAAATACCCTTGATTACTATCAAAATATTTTCTATATATTAAATTATCAAGATGATTAGTAAACTTAATGTTTCTCTTTAAAACAATTTTTGTTTTTTTATTATTATGAGTTAATCAATAAAGAGTTTCTTCATTATGTCTTTCTAAAAATCACATTACCATAAGATAATTATAATATAATAATAAAGTATTATTTAAAAGCAGAGAAAGAGAAAAGAGATTATGTCTGGACATTCTAAATGAGCAAATATTAAACATAGAAAAGGATCTCAAGATCAAAAAAGGGGTATGTTATTTCAAAAATTATCAAAAGAAATAATTGTTGCTCTTAAATCTGGAGATAAAGATCCTGATAATAATCCTAGACTTAGACTTGCTATTGAAAAAGCAAAAAGTCAAAATGTACCTAATGATAATATCAAAAAACTTATTGAAAGACAATCAAAAGAAGGAAAGATTTTTGAGGAGATAACTTATGAAGGTTATGACCCAAGCGGTATTGCTATTCTTGTTGAATGTCTAAGTGATAATTTAAATAGAACAACAGCAAATGTAAAAGCTATATTTACTAAAAATAATGGTAATTTAGGAACAAAGGGATCAGTAGCTTATCTTTTCGAAACAAAAGGAATCATAGCACTAGAAAATACTAATTACAGCGAAGACAAAATAATGGAACTACTTATAGATTCTGGACTTGAAAATATTGAAAATGAAGATGATGTAATCATATTACAATTAAGTCCTTCTAATTTATTAAAAGCAAAAAAAATTTTAGAAGATAATAATATAAATAACTTTATTACAACAGAGGTTACAAAAATACCAATACAAAAAACAAAACTTACACCAGAAAAACATAAAAAATTAGATAGAATTCTAAATTTGCTTGAAGATAACGAAGATGTTCAAAATGTATTTAACAATGCGGAATAAAATAAACATTTCTTCTACAGTAGAAGAAGCAAAAGAAATACTAAAAAAATCTAAAAAAGATTTGTACAAAATTTTTTTAGAAGCAACAAAAGATTTAAATAAAAAATGTGAGGTTTCATTAAATATAAAAAATAGCAATGAAATTCATAAAATTAATTTAAAATATCGAAATGTTAATAAAACAACAGATGTAATTTCTTTTCCAAATTATATGAGAGACAATAAATATTTAGATTTAGGGGATATTTTTATAAATGGAGAAATTTTAAAAAAACAAGCAAAAGAAATTAATTCAGATGAATATACTGAATTAAAATTTTTGTTTATGCATGGACTATTACATTTATTAGGATATGATCATCAAAATAAAGAAGATGAAAAAAAAATGATTTTAAAACAAAAAGAAATTTTTAAAAACACTAAAATAAGAAACTAATTTTAAAAAAATTAAAAAAAACAATATTTATTGTTCTTTTTTTAATAAAATAATAAACTAATAAATTTTTAGATTTAATTCAAATCCTTTTGTATTGCATTAAAATCATTTAATGATTCTAAATATGAATTTTGTTTTATTTCATTTGATCAGTATTTTAATAAAGCTTTGACTTCATTATCATTTTTTTGTGTTTTATAAAATAAATCATATAAATCTTCAAATAAATGAAAATCATTCTGATTACTAATTATTCCATCTGTAATTAAATTTTCAATAAATTTATTTTCATTTTTTCTTGCATATTTTGTATTATATTCTGATAAATTTCTGTTAATAAGTGCAAGTCTTTCAAAATTAATAGAATCATTCATATTTAAATAATTAATTAATAAAAACAATAATTTTAAAAATCTTTGTTTTGCTTTTTTATTAATATCTATATTTTTATTAAGTTTTAATATTTGAAATAATGATTCCTTTATTTTTTCTTTAAAAAGTACTTCATCATATTTTAAATTTTTTCTCATTTCTTTAGAAGATAAATCATTAACAAATTTAATTAATTTGTCGTCAATAATTCCTAATTCAATATATTCAAGATTAAATCCAATTGAATTAAATAAAGCTTTTTGAAAATTTTTTCTATTATTATTAAATCCAATAAATTTACAAAAATTATCAATATTATTTTCATTTTCCTCAAATATTTCATCAAAAATATTATTTGGTAAATTATTTATTAATTCTCCTGCTAACAGTTTTTCTTGAGTTTGTATTTTATCAAAATAATTTTTTACTTCTTCATCATTATCATATTGAATCTGAAAACCAGAAATTAAAAAAGAATTTTTAAAATCAGATTGATCTCTTAAAGTTAAATTAGAAAATTTATAAATATTTTTTTGATATTTATCATAATTTTCTCCTCTTAAATTCAAAATTTCTTTGGCCTTTACAGAATGGGTTGAATTTAATGTTAATTCATCATCCATAAATCTTATAATTGTTTTTATTCTTTGTTGACCATCAACTAATTCAAGATTTCTTGTTTTGCTTTGTCCTCTTACTACTACCGTTCCAATAGGATATCCAGAAAAAATACTAATAATTAATTCTCTTTGAAATCTTTTCGATCAAACATATCCTCTCTGATATTTTGGATTTAAATCTAACCATTTATTTTCTAAATCTTGTTTAATTTGAATTGGATTTCTAGAATAAGGTACAACATTAAATTTTCCAAACATTTTAATCTCCTTTTAAAAAAATGGTTTTATTTTATAACTTCATTTAATTTATAGTTTCATTATAAACAAAAATATTTATTTATAAATATTTTTGTTTTGAATATATAAAATTTATGAAATTGATCTATTATAACTATTTATTCAATTTGAAAAACTAGTACCTGTAGTACCCATAGTTATCTCTATAGTAAAAAATATCATTCCTATAATAATGGCGGGAATCAATATGATTCCTTTCATTCAAAGATATGATTTTTTATCAACAGAAAGCATCGCAAGTCCAGCATGACCATTTTGAGAAATGCTATTTGCAGAAAGAGCAGAAAAAGCAATATATCCTTGTCCAAAAAGAGTAACTAAAAATATTTGAGGTCCACAAACAGGAATTAAACTTATTGAAAGTGCTATTAAAATAATTAAAAATCTATAAATATCTTTTTGCTTTATTGCAAAATCAGAAGCATTTGAGAAATCTGAATTACTTGAAGCGTTTACTGCATAAACTATTAAACCAATTAATATCATTGAAAGATAAACTCAAAAAATAATAAATACTAATGTAATAAAAGTGTGATTAAATTCATGATAAAACTCTTCTTTCTTTGAATTTCTGTGTTTTTTATGTACTTCAGTATGTTCGTCGTTTGAATGCAAAGTATGATAATGATCATAGTCATGAGAATCTGAAATTCTTTTTTCAAAAAAATCTCTTATTAATTTATATGGAACAAAAACAAAAAATACTATTAAAGCAATGTAATTTCCAACTGTAATATAAGTATCTACTCATGCTCCTCTACTATTATCTGGAATAAAACTTGTAATAATGGTAAGCGGAAAAAGAATAATAGTAAAAAATAAAAGTAAACAAGGAAGGATAATTTTATCAGCCATTTCAAAAGCTTTTATTGATTCTGGTCTTAATTTTTTTTTTGCTTTTTTATTTAAATTTTTTTTATCAACATGTTTATAAACATCATCTGTTTTTGATATTTCTATATTTATTTTCAATTTTTCTTCAATTTTAAATATATTAACTAAATAACCAACAATAATTGAAGTAATAATACTTAATAAAGTAAAAATAAGAAAAGCCATTGGATTAAATAAAAGAATAACAAAAGTTGTTTCTCCAAGCGTTGTTATAAATGCTGCAATAAGAGCACCGAAACTTACTATTTTTTCTTTATAAAGAGGAATAAGAAAAATTGATCCAGCACAACCTGGAATTATTCCTAAAAAAGAGGCAAAAATTACCTCTGTTTTTTTATTATTTTTTACAGCTATTAAAATTTTATCTTTATAAAAAAATAGAATTATTTGTGTAATTAAAAAAGCAATAACAACCCATATAATGATTGAATAAAATGCCTCACCTATTGAATCAAACATGAAATTGGAAAAACTATCTGAAACCATATCTTAATAAGTATAAAAAAAGAATTTTATTTTTTAATTTTATTATTTTTATCCAATTACTTTAAATATCTTTATTATTTTATCAATGTATAATAGATATGCTTTATGATACATTGATTCAAAAGAGTAAGTCAAAAAATTGCTAATGCTCTTAAAGGATTATGAATAATAATCAGTGAGGAAAAGTCACTTTGAGTTCACTTTTTTGTAACTTTTTTTGTGATTCTTTTTGGTATTCTTTTTGATCTTTCTACTTGAGAATGAGTGGCAGTTGTATTTTCAATTGGACTTGTAATTGGTTTTGAAATAATGAATACAGCAATTGAATATTTGGTGGATATATTTTCATTTGAATATAATGTAAAAGCAAAAAAAATAAAAGATGTGGCGGCAATGGCCACTCTTTTTGTAACTATAATTGCAATAGTAATAGGATTACTAATATTTATCCCAGAATTTAAGGAGTTTTTAAATATTTAAATATGTATGAAATAAAAAAAGAATTAATATTATTACTTAATAATACCTATTCTATTTATTCAGATTATCAATGTGCATCAATAGTAATTGATAAAAATAAAAATAAATACAAGGGTGTTAATGTTGAAAATGTTTCTTTTGGTGCGACAAGTTGTGCTGAAAGAAATGCTATTTTTAATGCAGTAGCAAATGGTATGAAAATGGGAGATTTAGAAGAAGTACACATTATGTCAAATTATAAAAAAACAAACAATAAAGATTATTTTGCATTTCCTTGCGGAATTTGTAGACAAGTAATATCAGAAGCATCCACTGATAATGCAAAAATTTTTATATATAATCAAAATGGTTTAGTTAAAAAATATAATATAAAAAAATTATTACCCAATTCTTTTAAAGAGGATATTTAAGAATTGAAAAAAGTAAAATTTGGTTATGTTGCAATTGTGGGTGAAACTAATGTTGGCAAATCAACACTTTTAAATGCTATTTTAAAAGAAAAAATTTCAATTGCTACAAGAAGAAAAAATACAACAAGAAATATGATTCAAGGAATATATAATGATAAAGATTCACAAATTGTTTTTATTGATACTCCTGGATTTATAAAAAATACTAAAAATATATATGATAAAAAAATAGAGAAAGAAATAAGCAATTCAATTTCTGAAATTGATATTCTTTTATTTCTTACTCCTTTTTGAAAAGAAATAAATGATAATGATTTAAAAAGAATTAATAATTTAAAAAATGTTAAAAAATATTTATTAATAACTCAAATAGACAGATCTAAAAATAAACATGAAATTTTTACATATGCATCTAAATTTCAAAAAGAAAAAACTTTTGATAAAATAATTCCTATTTCTTCTAGAAAAAATTTAAATGTTACTAATTTAATAGAAGAATTAAAAAAAGATTTACCATTAGATTCACCTCATTTTGAAATAGATAATAAAACAAATTATGAAAAAGAATTTTTCATAAAAGAAATAATAAGAGAAAAATTACTTTTAAATTTAAATTATGAAATTCCTCATCAATTATTAATACAAATTACTAATATAAAAGAAAATGAAAAAAAAATAGAATTAGAAGCAAAAATAATTTTAAACAGAGATAGCCATAAAGGGATAATAATTGGAAAAAATGGAGAAATGATAGATAAAATTAAGGAATTTGTAATATATGATTTAGAAAAAAAATATAATAAAAAAATTATTATAAAATTTATTATTAAAGTTGAAAAGGATTGAAAAAACAAAGCAAATATAATTGGAGAAAATTATTAAATGGAAGAAATTAATGAATCGCTTTTTATTTTTTCTATTTATGAAAAAAAAGAAAACGAAGAAGCTCTATTAAATGCATTTAATATAGATGGAGAAAAATTAATTTTAAGAGCAAAAGGTTATCAAAAAGAGCAATCAAAAAATAGATTGATTTTTGAACCAATGAGTTTTATAAAAACTGAGTATTTTGATACCCTTGGAAAAACAAAACTTTTAAAAAGAGGCGAAAAAATATTATTTACAAATAAACAAAGCAAACAAATAATATTTATAAAAGAAATAATCTATGAATTATTTAAAAATGAAGAAAAAATAAATTCAAATATTATTAAATTAATTTATTATCTTTTTAATAAATATAATAATGGTTTTGAAATAGAAAATTATTTATTTGCATTACTTGTTTTATTTTTAAAAGATAAAGGTATTTATTTTGAATTAAATAAATGCAAAAACTGTGGAAATAAATATGATTTAGATTATTTATTACTTCATAAAGGTGGAGTATTTTGTAATAAATGTTATTTTAACGAAGAATCAAAAATAGATTATGAATTTCTTTTAAAAGTAAAAATGCTTTTTAATATAAAAAGTATAAAAAATATAAATGAATTAAATTTTAATCCCAAAGAAGAAATGATATTAAAAGAAATTCTTAAAAATTATTATGAAAATGAATTGGGGTATTTCTTAAAAAATTTAAGAAATATATAAGTTATAATTAATATGGTATTGTAAAATAAGCAATAAAATTATTTTAGCTTCTACATTTAGCAATACTAATCAAATATTAGTAAGTACTTTAACATTTAAAAGGAAGTTTAAAATGGCAAGAGGAAAAAAAAGTTGTCAATCATGTGGAATGCCACTTAAATATGATAAAAATGGACCAGCTCTCGAAATCGATGGAACACCTTCAGAAAAATATTGTTCAAATTGTTATAAAGATGGAGAATTTGTTTGTAAAGATTGTAAAATAGGAGACATTCAGAAAAAAAATGGAGATGTAATGAAAAAAATGCATTATCCAAATTTTTTAATAAAATACTTTAATAAAAGAGTTTCTAAATTAGAAAGATGACAAACAAAAGAAATAGAAGAAAATAAATTAGAAACAACAGTTGAATTTAATGAAATAGATAATTTAGATTTAGAATAAAAAAAGAAAAATAAAAAAAGAGGAATATTCCTCTTTTTTTATTTTTCTTAATAATTAATTTTATTTCAATCAATCGAATGGTACATCTACACCAAATAAACTTACAATTCACATAATAAATACTGCTATTAAAAATAAAATTCCTGCAATTATTATAATTTTAAAAAATAGTTTTAAAATAAAGAAACCAGTTTTAAAAATTATTCTAAATAAAAGAATATATACAATAAGTATTATTAGAATTCCTATTAATATTCATCCTCAAATTGGCATTTTTTACTCCTTATTTTTTAAAAAATAATTAAATATTCTTTTAAAAAATAAGCCAAATTATTATAACAAATATCAATATTTTAATAAAATTAATATATAATTGCTGTGTATTAAAATTTTAAAGTAAAGAAGAATGGAATCTTTCACCTAAATTTCCTCTAAAAGTGAGATTAGGTTAAAATACAAAATATAAATTGTGTGAGAAGTTTCCTTTTTGCACATTTTTTTTATTTAAGGAGTTGATTTAGTATAGCAATAAAAATTAAAAAGAGATATCAAGGCAGACAAAGAAATTTCAATAATGACATAATAAATGAAAAAATTAGATTTCCTATGCTTCTAGTTATCGCAAACGATGGTGAAAAATTAGGTGTTATGAGTAGAGAAGATGCTTTAAAAGAATCTGAAAAAAGAAATCTTGATCTTGTACTAATCTCTAAAAATTCAGAGAACCCAGTTGCAAAAATTATAGATTATGGAAAGTTTTCTTATGAAAGAAAAAGAAAACAAGAAGACATTAAAAAGAAAACAAAAATTATTTCTCAAAAAGAAATAAGACTTACTGCAAACATTGCTGAAAATGATTTAAATTTTAAAATTTCAAGAGCAAAAGAATTTTTAGCAAAAGGTTATCATGTAAAAATTTCTTTAATGTTTAAAGGTAGAGAAATGTCTAATAAAGAAAAAGGCTATGAATTAATGGAAAAAGTTATTTCACAATTGGAAGATATTGCTAAAGTTGAAAAATCACCTAAACTTGTTGGAAGATTTTACAATGTATTTTTAATACCTACAATAAAAAAACAAGAAAAATAAGGAGAGTGAATAATAATGCCAAAAATGAAGACAAAAAGTTCTGTAAATAAAAGAATGAAAGTTAGAAAAAATGGTTCAATAAAAAGATCACAAGCTAAAACATCACACCTTTTTTTAAACAAAACAAAAAAAAATAAAAGAAAAGCAAGACAACAAATTGATATGAATAAAAGTGATGCTAAAAGATATAAAGATGTGTTAAAGTAATAGGAGGTAGAAAATGGCTAGAGTAACATCAGCAATAACTAAAAGAAAAAGACATAAGAAAATCTTAAAACAAGCAAAGGGTTATTATGGACATAAACATATTGGTTTTAAATCAGCAAAAGAGCAAGTAAGAAAATCAAATGAATATGCTTTTAGAGATAGAAAACAAACAAAAAGAAATTTTAGAAAAGTATGAATTGTAAGAATAAATGCTGCAACTAGAGAATACGATCTTACATATTCAAATTTTATAAATGGACTTAAAAGAGCAAATGTTGAATTAAATAGAAAAATGCTTGCAGACATTGCTTTAAATGATAAAGAAGAATTTAAAAAATTAATAAATATTGCAAAAGATAATTTAAAATAAAATTATGATGACATATTATTGAATATTCTTACTAATTACTGTTGTTATTGGAGTAATTACAATAACACTTACTGTTTAACTTTCTCCTTAGGATAGTTAAACTCTTTTTTATATTTAATAATAAATCTAGGAGTAAAAATAATTGCATTAATTACTCCTATTACTATTAAAGATGAAAAAAAGATTGTGCTATTTCCATTATTTTGATAACCTACATAAAAGAATATTGAAAGCACTGATATTGCTACAATAATATTTCCAATAATAGAATTTATAATTGTCTCTTTTAAGTTTTTTGTAATTGAAAAAAACGAAATAAAATAATACTGTAAAAGAGATAGTGGTATTGCAATAAGTCTAATATAAAAAGCATTTGCATAAATTTGATTTCCTGAAGGATCATCAACACCAAAAAGCACAAGAACAGGATTTACAAAAATTGCTAAAATAATAATTACAATAATAGAAGAAACGAATGAGTAAATTGCTCCTAATTTTAAAAACTCTTTGGCTCGAGCATAATTTTTTTGTCCTTTATTAAAAGCAAATAATGTAATAGAAGCTTGAACAAAAGCGAATGCAAAAATAGTAGCCATTGAAACAAATCTTTGGGTTACTGTAACAAATTCTTTCCAATAATCATCATCACTTCCATTATTTCCATTAAGTTGAATAATAAAGAAGGTGAGAAAAATATTATAAATTATTAAGGTGACCATTCTTATATAGGAATTAAATCCAAACATAAAAAGTCCTTTAATATATTTTCCTTCTTTTATATTAAATCTACTAAATTCATAATTTACTATTGTTTCATTTTTTTTAATTAAAATTAACGAATAAATAAAAGCAAAAAGAAAACCACAAGAAACTCCAATTAGCGATGCAAGAGCAGCTCCTCCAAGTTTAAAACCAAGAGGACCCATAAAAATTCAATCAAAAAGTAAATTTACTGGTAAAGCAACAATAGGAATAATGGAGGCCATAAATCCCTTATTCTCTACTCTTATTGTTCTAAGAATAATATCTCTCATTGCAATAAAAATAATCATTAAAGAAGAAATTCTAATATAAATTATTCCACCATCAATTTCTTGTTGTGTAAGAGGACTACCCAAACCACCTAATCAATTCATTCATAACGGAGCCAAAAAATAAAGAATAATAATAATAGCAAGCGAGAGAAAGAATCCGTAAACAAAAGTGTGAATTACTAAATTTCTACCTTTTTCATATTTTTCTCTTCCAAGAGTTCTTGGTAAATAAAGACTTAATCCAGAAAAAATAATAGCAATAAAAGATGTTGCAAGCAATAATAAAGGATAAGTAAGTCCTAATATTTGAGCAGCAGAATAAGAAGGGTCAGTAATTAAAAGAATTGCTAATAATGTATCAATAAATGCATAAGAAGCATTAGAAAGAGATAAAAGTAGCATTGGCGTTGCTACTTTAATTAATTGTTTTCAAACAGGAACATTAGATTCAAATAAATGTTCATGTATTTCATTTTTATTAGTTTTTCCCATTATAAAAATTTTAAAAATAAAAAATATTATCTAAAATATTTTATAATTTTTATTATTTTTTTAAAAATTGAGAAAAATAAAAACTAAGATTTTAAAAAATCTAAATTCAATTCTAAATAATAAAGAGTATTTCTAATTTTATCTAATCTAATATATTTATATTCTCTTAAAATATCAATAGAAACTTCTCCAATTATTCCAATAAATAAATCATTATAATAAATTTTATATGAATTATTTTTATCAAAAATATTTATAACTTCTGATTTAAAATTAAGATTTTTTATTTTAAAATTTAATTCCTTTTTAAATTTTTTTAATACTTCTATAAGCAATTGTTTTGTCGCAAGAATAGGTTCTTCTTTAAAATAATTATCATCATGAATAATTCCCAAATGTAATTTTGAATAAGAATCAATGTTTATATTAGATATTTCAAATAAATTATTATTATCATATATATTTGGTTCTTTATCTGGATTTCAATTAATATTAGGAATTTTTTTTTCTTTATTGTATTTTTTAACTTCTTTGAGAATTAATCCCTTTCTATAATTTTCATTATGTATTTCTAATAAATTTTTAAAAAGAGAGCTGCGAAGTACATTATTTTTAAAATTATATTCATCTCTTATTTTTCAAAATTTTTTACCATTAAAAAAATTAAATTTTCTAACATCATTTTCATTCAAAAGTTGATAAGTTTTAATTTCATTAAATCCATATTTAGTTAAAAGTTTTACTATTTTAAAAGTTGTATTTTTCTCAAAATTTTCATAAGAAATTTCTTTATCTTTTTCTAATTTTATTTCTTTTTGTGCAATTTTATTAACATCATAAAATCTTACAATTTCTTCTATTAAATCTTGTGTTGTTTTTATATCAAGTCTATAAGTTGGAATTGAATATTCTTCTTTGCCTAATTTAATAAATCCTAAAATTTTTAATTTTTGTTCTATTTCATTTAAATCAATTTTTTCTCCTATATAACTATCTAAATATTCTTTTTTCAAAATTATTTTTTTGTTATTTTTATATTCTATTCCTAATATTTCAGAATTCCTTCTAATAAATCCATATTCAATTCCAAGTTTTAAAATAAGAGAAATTCCATATTTTAAATAAGTAGAATTGCTACCTTTTATTTGTCTAATTCCAAATTCCTTATTTATATTTTTGTAATCTTTAAGATTCCCATAATATGAACTTGAAACTGCAAATAAAATACCATAATTTTCATCATTTTGAATTACATCATCTGTAAATAAATTAAATTCATTTACCATATTTTTATTTATATTAATTTCTTCAATATATTTATTTAAATAAAGATAAATATTTCCTGTAATTAAACTAACATAAGAAATAATATCTTTTAAAGTATTTGTTGGTTTTATATTGTGATAATAAAGAAAAGATTTTATTCAAAGCGGAGTAAGGGATTTTTTAATTTCAATACTTGAATAATAATATCCATTTACATATTCATCTATTTTAAAATTTATATCTTCTTTTCTATATGTTTCTTCTATTTTAGGAATTTCTAATATAAAAGGTTTATTTTGATAAGCAGAAATTTCTCTTGACATTGCAAGATAAGAATTTGCATAAGATCTGTCATTTAAAATTGAAATATCATAAATTTTATTATCTAATTCAAAATGTTTTTTTAAATCTTTATTTTTTAAATCTAAATCCTGTGAAAAAACATAAATATTGTGTTCTTCTTCTTGTTCTATTAAAGAATTATCAATTCCTAAAATTTCTGAAACAGAAAGAATCATTCCATCTGATTCAATTCCTCTTAATATTTTTTTTGTAAGAAAAATATTATTTACTTTAGCTCCCGAAGGCGCATAAACTATATATTGATTTTTATCAACATTTTTTCCTCCGCAAACTACTTGATGTAAATTATCATTTAATTCCACTTTACACAAAGTTAATTTATCAGCATTAGGGTGTTTTAATGTTTCTACTATTTTTGCAATAAAAATATTATCTGTCTTATTTTTTTTAATTATTCCCTCTACTTCAAAACCCAAAGCAATAAAAATTTCTTTTAAATCTATATTTTTATCTTGCAAAAATATTTTTAAGTAATTATCTATAAATTTCATTTAATTAAACCTCTTTAAAAAAATTAAATCATTATTAAAAAAATCTCTAATATCAGTAATATTTCACTTTATCATTGCAAGTCTTTCAAGTCCAATTCCCGCTGCTATGCCAAAATTTTCATTTATATCAATTGATGAATTTTTTAAAACATTAGGATGAAGCATTCCTGAACCAAGAATTTCTATTCAACCTGTATGTTTACATATATTACACCCATCACCATTACAATTTGGACAATTTATATCAACTTCATAGGAAGGTTCAGTAAAAGGAAAAAAAGATACTCTATATCTTGTTTTAATATCTTTCTCAAAAACAGCTTTAAGTAAATTATTAATTACAAATTTTAAATTTGCAATTGAAAATTTATCAACAGCAAAAAAATCAATTTGATTAAATTGATAGGAATGAGTTGCATCATTATCGTCATTTCTAAATACTGAGCCTATTGAATAACCAGAAATTGGAGTTTTATCATAATTAAACAATCTTCTTGAAGTCATATTTGTAGAATGTGTTCTTAAAAGCATATCTTTTTCAGAAAGATATAGTGTATCTTGCATTGCTCTTGCAGGATGATCTTTTGGTATATTTAAAAATGTAAAATTAAATTTTTCATTTTCAACTTCAAAACTATGTGAATAATAAAAATTTAATTTATCAAAATATTTTTGCACTTTAAAAGTAATTTGAGTAAGAGGATGAATAAATCCTTTTTTAATAGGCAATTCTATTTCCATGTTTTTTTTAGATATTAAAATATCTTTATTTTTATTTAAAGAAAAACTTTTTATTATTTTTTTTTCTCTTGTTGCAAATAATTCATTTGCACTTTTAATATAAAAATTAATCTCTTTACCTAAAGATGCAATTTTTTCTTTAGAAGAATTTTTTATTTTTTCTTTTAATTCATTTAAATAAATAGATTTATAAATATATTTTGATTTTAAAATTTTTAATTCCTCTAAATTGTTTATTTTACTTAATTCTTTTTCTATAATTTTTAGAATTTTTTCTATATTTTCCATTTTTTAATAATTTAATTTATTTCTTAAATATTTAAAATATAAAGTAATTATAAATATTAATTAATATTTATAACTAATGATTTACAACATAAATTTTATTTATTAAAAATTAGTATATTTGAATAAAAATATTTATAACAAAAAATTTATTTATCTTTTGATAGCAAGTCTTTTAGCATATCATTTTGTTTTTTTAATTCTTCTATTTTTTTATTTTTTTTGCCTTTTGTCCCACGTCTTCTTCTTTTACGTCTTTCGTAGAAAAAATAACTTATTACTAAGATTATTGCCAAAAAGATAAGTACAGTTAAAAATATTTCCATATAAATAGCCAAAATAATTATAAATAAAAATGATTAAATTATGATTTTACTAAGTCATCAATATTATGATTTAATTTTTCCACACTCATAAAACCTAAAATTTTATTTACTTGCTTCCCTTTTTTAAATAAAAATGTTGCTGGAATTGATTGAACAGAATAAAATTTAACAATTTCTGTATTTATATCAATATTTATAGAAACCATTTTTACATCTTTTCTTTTTAAAGCAACTTCATTAAATACAGGTGTATACATTTGACAAGGTCCACATCAATTAGCATAAAAATCTATTATTACATTTTCTTCTTTTTGTAAAATATTATTTAATTCGTCTATTTTTTTTATTTCAATAGCCACTATTTGACCCCCATTTTATAAATAAATAATAACACTTAAATTATATTACTAAAATAATACATTGCAATTGCAGAAGAAATAGCTAAATTTAATGATTCTAAATCAGAGTTAATTTTTATTTTAATTTTTTCTCCTTTTAAATTATTTAATAAATCATTACTTATTCCTTTTTTTTCATTTCCAAAAATTAAAGCAAATTTAGAAGAAATACTTTTAATTTCATTCATATAGGAATCCTCATTCCTTAGAATAAAATAAAAACATTTAAAATTTCTTAAAATTTCTAAATTATTTGTTTCAATAATAGGAAATGAAAAAATAGAACCTTGGCTAGTACGGATTACTTTTTCATTAAAAGAGAAAACAGAATTATTTAGCAAAACTAAGGCATCATAATTAAAACCTTTTGCAGTTCTAATAATTAATCCTAAATTCATTGGATCTCTTACTTCATCAAGAACTATAATTTTATTTAATTTATTTTCTTCAATTTGTAAAGGCTGATATTTACAAATTGCAATAGCACCGACGTTTGTTTTTACAAAAGATATTTTTTTTATTATTTCTTTGGAAACTAAAATTCTTTCTACACTTTCTTTTTCATAAAGATTTTCATCAGTAATAATTAATGTAAGAACCAAATTATTTTTAAGAGCTTCTCCTATAATGTTCTCTCCCTCTACAAGAAATTTTTTTTCCTTTAAAATATTTTTCTTTTCTTTTAAAGAATAAAAATATTTTATTTTTTTATTAGAAATAGAATCTATTTTAAGCATTTAAACAAAGTATTCCTCTCCGGTTGCAATAAAATAAATTTGATTTGCTATTTCTCTTATTTTATCTCCTGTTCTTTCTAAATTTTTTGTAATTAATAAAATGTTTATTTCTTTTTCTCTTATATCTTGTGTTTTTTTGGGATTTAATGTTTTAGTATGAATAATATTTGAAATTGCATCTTCAAAAAGAATATTTACATCACTATCATTTTGAATAATTTCTTTTATTAAATCAACATCTTCTTTTTCTAAAATAATTAATATTTTCTTTAATTTATTTATGATTACTGTTAAAAAGTTTTTTATTCAATCAAAAGATAATTTTTCATTTTTTGTTTCTAAAATATATCTTGAAATTTGAACCGTAAACTTATTTATTGTTTTATAAGAATTAAGTATTTGAAAGTATGCAATATTTCTTCTCAAATCTTTTCCAAGAGGAGCTTGAAGAAAACCTTTTAAAATGTAATCTTTTATTGGAGGAAAAGATTCCTCATATTTTTTTTCATTTGAAAAAACTTTAATTAAATATTTTTCAGGATTTTTGCTCCTAATCGCAGTATCAATTGCCTCATAAGAAGAAATTATTGTAGAAAGTAATTCTAATAATAAATTTCTTGATTTGTATTGTTGTTTTTGAATTGGGGAAAAAACTATCATAATTTTTTAACCAAACCTTCCTCTAATATAATCATCTGTTCTTTTTTTATCGGGAGATGAAAATAATTTTTTTGTTTCACTAAATTCAATAATCTTACCACCATAAAAAAATGCTGTAAAATCAGAAATTCTTGCTGCTTGCTGTAGTGAATGAGTAACCATTATAATTGTATAATCTTTTTTAAGTTCTAAAATTAAACTCTCGATTTTTGATGCAGCAATTGGATCAAGTGCTGAAGTTGGTTCATCCATTAATAAAATTTCTGGTTTATTTGCAATTGCTCTTGCAATACAAAGCCTTTGTTGTTGTCCACCAGAAAGAGAAGTTCCGATTCTATGAATATTATCTTTAACTTCATCTCAAAGCGCTGCTTTTATAAGAGAGTTTTTAACAATATTATTTAATAATGCTTTATTTTTATATCCGTTTATTTTTGGTCCATAAGCAACATTTTTAAAAATAGAAATAGGAAAGGGGTTGGGCTGTTGAAAAATCATTCCAACTTTTGTTCTAAGTTCTGTAAGTTCAATTTTGTCAAAATTATTTCTTATTGATTTTAATTTATAAATATCATATTCTCCATCTAATAGAATTTTACCTCTTGCTCTAAAATTTGTAATTTCATCATTAATTCTGTTTAGTGTTCTTAAAAAAGTAGATTTTCCACAACCTGAAGGACCAATAATTGAAATAACCTTATTTTTAGGAATTTCAATAGATATATCAAAAAGTGCTTGTCTTTTCCCATAATATACATTTAAATTTTGAATTACAAAAGATTTTTTGTTAATTGGTTCTCCAAACTCTGTAAGCGCCGCTATTGTTTTATCATAAATAATTTTATATTCACTTAATTCTTTTTTATAAAAATCCACTTTTTCATTTAAATCTTTTATTTTTCTGATTTTATCATAATGTTTATCATTTAATTTATCTAAATTTTTAAAGTAAGCAACAGAATATACTTTTGTAATACTATGTAATTTTCTTTTTTTATCAAATAAATCTACTTTAATTGCTAAATTCTTGGGAGAAATTATTAATTTTCTTTCAAGTTCTTCTATATTAATTATTAATTTTTCAATCTTATCTTCTTTATAAGGTTGATTATTTATGATTTTAATATATTTTTTAATATCATAATCAATTCTTCTTTGTTTGTTAACTTTTAACTCATATCTTTTCTTTATTTCATTTTTAGAAATCATTTTTTTTTTCAATAAATTTTGAATTTTAAAAATTTCCTTTTCAGCTGATGTGATTATTTCTAAATGCGCTTCTTGTATTTTTAAATGATCAATTAATTCTGAATTTTCTTTTTTACTTTTATTATTCTTAATTTTTTTTTTGGTTTTTTTAATATCAGAGTGAATTTTATAATAAGAACCATAAACTTTTTCTTGTTCATTTAAATTTTTTATTTTTTCATCTAATAAATTTTCAATACTTGCTTTTTCTTTTGAATTCATTTTTATCACTTAAATTTTATTCTTAAATCATAAAAGAAATTTTTAATAAAATTATTGCTCTTATTACTCTTTTTAATTTTACATATTTTATTATAAATTGGTTTAAAAATTATTGCAAGGAAAGCTAATATTAATGCAAAAATAAATAATCAAAATTGAGCTATAAAAATTGATAAGAAGATTAATATTAAAGCAAATCCAAATGTTATTCCCTCAATTTTTTTTCTCTTATCAATATAATGAGATAAAAGAGAAATTGCAAAAATTAAAGCAACAATAATGATTCCAATTGCTTTTACATAATCTCAAGGAATTGTTTCTAATAATGTTAATTTATAAATTTCAGTTGCTAATGTTGTTCCTCCATTTGAAATTCATTCAGATGCATTTTGTGAACTTGCAGTACCATAAATTACAATAAAAATTGCTGATTCTCCCATTACTCTTCCAATAGAAAGAATTGATGCTGAAATTATTGCAGGTGTAATTTGTACTAAAATTACTTTTCTTGAAGTTATAAATTTTGTTGCTCCTAATGAAAGCGAACCTTGTTCTTGATTTTTATTAATTGAAAGAATTGCTTCTTGTGTTGTTTTTATAACAACAGGAAGAACAACAATAGACATAATAAGTGCGCCAGCTAAAGAAGACATTCCAATTGCATTAGCTATTGGGATAAAAACAATTATTGCAATAATTCCAAAAATTAAAGAAGGAATGCCAGTAAGTATTGTAATAAAAAATGAAAATATTTTTCCAAATCTAGATTCTGGATTACTATAAAGCGTAAAATAAAATGCTATTAAAACTCCAATTGGAATTGCAATAATAAGTGTAAGAACAATTGTAAATATTGTTCCAAAAATTGCCGTGGAGAGCCCATATAAAACCACCGATTCGCCATTATCAAATGTTATGGTTTGAAATACACCACTTGTAGTTAAATAATCTCAACTAAGAGCTTGTGTTCCTCCTATTAGAAGAAAAATTATAATCGAAACAAGTAAAAGAAGACCAATCATAGAAAAAATAAGTGTAGAAATTGAATATCTTCTTGTTATTTTTTTCTTGTATTTTGCTCCACTTGATGCAAAAAGATTATTTGCTTTAATATTTACTTCTTGTTTTTTCTGCTTTTGCTTTTGATATTTTTCAATACTATTTTCTTTTTCAAGTCTATATTTTACATATTGTTTTTGCTCTATATTTGTAAGAGATTCAAGTCCAGTATCATTTATTTTTTTTATTAAACCTCGATTTATATCTAATTTTTCAGATGCTTTTTTAGATTTTAAATCTTCATCTAATGATTTCTCTAAATATCTCATTACAACAAAAATAATCGCAATAGTAAGAATTAAAAGAATTGACATTGCATAAAGTGATGCTTCTTGTAAAGTATCAGGTGCTATTTCAATAAAACCTTGAAGCATTGTAGATGTAAGAAGTCTAATATTTTCAAAAAGTCCAAATGTCGGTCCACCATTTGGCTGCGAGGCGACCATAGAAACTGCTGTAGCCTCACCAATTGCTCTACCAAGGCCAAGTAAGGATGCTACAATTATTCCTTTAGAAGATGCTCTTAAAGTGACATAAAATGATGTTTGTGTTCTTGTTGCTCCAAGAGCTAAAGAAGAATCCTCCATTTTTGTATTAACTGAATTTATTGAAGTAATAGTTAAAATTGTAATTGTAGGCATTATCATAAATGCAAGCATAATCACAACAGTAAGTGCTGAACCTGGCGGAATTCCAAAAATTGCAGTAACAGCACTATCAAGTGCTGCTTTTGCAAAAGCTCCATAAATTACTGAAGGAATTGCTGCTAAAATTGCTATTATAGAATAAAAAAATCCACGATATTCTTTTGGAACCACTTTTGTTATAAATATTGCAGTAAAAAGAGAAATAGGAACAGCAATAAGCAAAGCAATTAAAGAAAGTCAAACAGTATTTACTACCATAAATCCTGCAGCAAAATATGCTATTCCATCATAATAATTTCCAAAAAGAAAATCAGAAATATTTAATTCATCATATTGAAAAAATCCTGATATTCCTTTTGTAAAAATTAAAACAAAAGAAATAATAACAAAGAAAATTATCATAGAAGCAAGAATGAAAAGAGAAGTTTTAAAAATATCATCATGCTTCTTTTTCAATTTTGATATTTTGTTATTTTCCATTTTATTATTCATAATTACCTATTAAGCCATCATCATAAAGATCATCTCAAGTAACGTTATTTGTATATATATCTTTTACACCCTTAACATCAATATATCCAATATCACTTGAATCAAGTCCTTCATTCGATTCTATTTCATCATTAATTATAAAAACAATTGCATCAATGTAAAAACTACCATAAAGAAGATAACTTCCATTTTCATAAAGTGCAAGAGGATTATAAAAACCACTTAATATTTCTGAATTAAGATCTACTACAAAATCATCTTGATTAACTAAATCATAAGTTTGTGTTAAGTCTAAATCATATCCTCAGTCATCGCCTGTAATTTCTTCATCTTCAAATCCCCTAGATTGAAATCCCAAAAATATTTCACTTGAAGTAGGTGTTGAATTCTTGAAAGCATCGCCAGATCCCAAATGTACTTGTTCATAGGTAATATATAAATTGTGATCTTCTAAAATAGAAATAAATCCCTCTTCTTCATCCGTCATTAATGTATTTAATAAACTTACAACAGATGTAGAACCCTGTGTTGTTATTTTTAAACGATTATTTTCATCATATCCACCAGAAGAAAAATAATCATCAAGCCCAGTATTTTCTATATAGTTTTCAACAACATCCTCTTCACCTGATTGAGGAATAGAATCAAAATAACTATATTTTGTTAAATTTATTGGCTCATAAGCTAAATCCATTAAATCTTTTGCTTCATTTGAATAAAAAATTCAATTAAAAAATAAATATGAAACTGCAAATTTTGCTTCATATTCATCATTTACTTGATAAACATCTGGAGGCAAGTCTCAAGAGGAAGGAATTACAAAATTTTCACTAAAAATATTATCTATTCCATTACTTGATGCTTCACTACTGTTTATGTAAAGATTATCTGGCAAATGCAAATATTCAGAAACATCTTGAGGAATTCTAAAAAAAACATTAAACGGTCTCTTTGCTTCATAATTTTGAATATTTTCTTTTATATCTTTTGGATTTGGTACAGCCGTTGTCCCGAGTGGTTTTATTCCATCACGGGAAACATTACCCGCATCATCATAAAGAGTGTCTAGCGAGACATAGCCAATTGAATTTTTTGTTTTTGCAACACGATCAAACATCATATCATTTCCATTTGTTTCAAAGACATTTTCACTATATTTATCATTTTGCGAATCAAAATCAATTGCAGTATTAAAGGCTTCTCTTGTTCCAGAATTTGCATCTCGATTATATGCGTAAATATTTACGTTATTTACCACTAAACTAAAAACTAAAGAAGATATAAAAAATATTAATATTATTATGAGCAAAAGAGTAATTAATATTTTTTTTAAATTAACCTGTTTTATCCAATACCTAACTTGAAACATATATATGAAAACTTTATTATTACCTTGATAAATAATATCAAGAGAATAATATATTATTTTTAAAAAAATGTATTAATTTTTATATTCACTATTTATCTAAATTTATTTTTTCTACAGCAACAAAACTTTTAACTTTTTCAAGAAAATATTCAATATTTAAATCAAATTTTTTATTTTTATAAATAGAATTAACTATTCAAAGGTTTTTTGGTTTTGCAATTCTTAAAATATCTCATGCATATTCTATATTTTCAACATAAAGTCCAAATCTTTTATTATTTAAATTAATTTTTAAAAAATAATTTTTATACATTAAATATTCTTCTTCTGTCTTAAAAGATGAAACATAAATTTTAACATTTATTAAATCTGCAAAATCTGAAAAATCAAATTCATAAAAAACATTAATTGGAATTACCACACGATAAGATTTACTTTTATTTTTAATACATACTTTTTTAACTTGCTTAAAAAATTCTTGATAAATTTTCTTTCAATTTAAAAAATAATTTAAATCAATATTTTCATTTAGATTAATATTTATTGAAAGAATAGTATAACCATTATTTTTAAATTCTTTTTGATAAATTAAATCTCCTGCTGTTTTTTTATTAAAATTTATTTCATAATTGTATATTTTATTAGCCATTTTAGCGACATAACTATAATCAAGTATTTTATGTGTTTTAATTAAATCTTGCATAATATTAAAAGTAATTAAAGTTTTATTTATTGATTCTAAATCTTCATCATATTGATAAGAAGAAATAACTTTTAAAGAATTATATTTTGCTTTTATTGATAAATCATTTAAAAATTCATTATAAATAATATTTATTTTTTCATATCAATATCTATTATTTAAATAATTGTTAGTATAAAATGCTTTGTTCAAAAGAATATAAATATTGTAATCACTTGTAATATAAATATTTTCAAATTTTTCTTTTTTCATTCAAATAGCAAAAATATAAATTAAAAAATAACTAAAACTATTTAATTCTTTATTATTTTTTTCAATATTAAGATCAAAAATATTTATAAGAAAGTGTTTTTTTAATTTTTTCTTTTCTATATCTTTTAATACTGCATTTTCTATTTTTCCTTCTTTTATTATTTCAATATCTTTTTCAGTAAATAATTTTTCAATATTTAATTTTTTAAAATTAATATAATTCCCATGAGCATAAATCAAGTCTTCTTCTTTAACATAAAGATCAAGAATAAGATTTGAAAATATATTTCTTCCTAGTAAATTTTTTCTTGTAGAATAAAATAAAAAATTTTTATTATAAAATCTTCAATTTTTAAAAAAATCTTTATATGAATCTTCTAAAAAATTTAATTTTAAAATTCCATTTAACAATGTGAAAAAATTTTTAGAATTTTTACTTTCATATTGAAATTTTTTTAGGAAATCTGAAATTTTAATATTTCTTGTTCAAAGAAATTCTTGATTTTTTTCAAATACTCTTAAATTTAAAGTTTTTCTTTTAATATCAATAATAAGAATATATTTATAAAAAGAAAAAAAATCCTTTTTATATTTTTTAAATTGTAAGTTTTTATAATAAAAAAAACCTATTATTAAAAAAATAAATACAAAAAAAATTACTATAAAAGAAATAAAGAAAGCATCATCCATATTGAGTTTTATCCTAAACTAATTATAAACTAATGATATTTTCTTAACTTAAACATTTAATTAGCAAAAAATAAAAAATATTATTTTTTAAATAAATATCATGAACTATGATTTTTTAGTATTTTTTTAATTCCATATTTTTTTTCAAAAGCAACAGTAATTACTTCATCATCAGCATTGATTACAACACCATCTCCATATTTTTTATGTTTTATAATACTTTGTGGTCTTACATGATAATTGTCTTTCGTAACTAATGTAGAATAATTTTTAATTTCTTCTTCTGTATCTTTAATATACCTTTTAAAGAAATTGCTTCTGTCTTCTTTTATTTTATTTTTTTTATTATCAATTAAAACCATTTCATAAAGAAAAACCGATGGTTGAAGCATATTTCCGCCAAAATCTGAATCATAAGTATAACTAATATAAAGTAATTCTTTTGCTCTCGTAATTGCAACATACGCAACTCTTCTTTCTTCTTCTAAGCTTCCACCATCTAACGCTTGATAAGAAGGAAATATTTTTTGATTAAAAGAAACTAAAAATACAACCTTATATTCAGTACCTTTTGCTGCATGAGCAGTAATTAAAGTAACATGATTTGCAATTTCCTCATTATCATTAGAAGAAAGTAATGTTATTTGATTTAAAAATTCAACTAGTTCTTCACGCACATTAAAACTTTTTGAAAAAGTTTTTGATAATTGTTCAAAAAAACTATTTATGTTATCAATTTTATTTAAATCATTTTCATAAAATTTTAAAAAATTAATATTTACTAAATATTCCTTAAATGATTCAATAAAATCATTGCCTAATTTTGAATCGTTAAATTTATTAATTAATTCATCTGTTATTTCAATAAAATTTCTTACCTCAGGTTTTAATTTTAATTTGTCTTGATTATTTTTTATATCATCTCAATAACCATTTGTTGTAATTGTTCTTAAGTTATCTAATTTTTCTATAGATTTTTCTCCAAATTTTCTTGAAGGAAAATTAATAATATTCAAAAATGAAAAATCGTCTTGAAAAACTAAAAATCTTAAAAAAAAGATAATTTTTTTAATTTCTTCTCGATCAAAAAATTTAAGTCCACCTACTAATCTGTATTTTATTCCATAAGAAGGAAATGTTTGTTCAAAATTTAAAGACAAATAATTTGTGCGATATATTATAGCAATATCATTAGGTTTTATTCCTTGTTTAAATAAATTTAAAATTTCATTAGATATTTTTTCTGCTTCATCATATTTTGACCTATATTTAGAAACTCTTATTTTTGCCCCTTCATCTTTTATATTTTCAACTTCAAAATTAACTCTATTTTTATTATGCGAAATTAATCTATTTGAAATATCAATTATATTAGCAGTAGAACGATAATTTATTTTTAAAATAACAGTTTTTACATTATCATAATCTGATTCAAAATTTAAAATATAGGATATATCAGATCCTCTTCAAGAATAAATATTTTGATCAGGATCACCTACAACTGTAATATTCGAATTTCTATTTGTAAGTTTTTTTATAATAGAATATTGTATTTTATTTACATCTTGAAATTCATCTACAAAAACATATTTAAATCTTTTTTCTCACTTATTTCTTATCTCTTCATTTTCAGTTAATATTTTTTCTAAATTAATAAGTAAATCATCAAAATCATATCCATTAACTCTTTTTTTATATAATTTATATTTTTTATATAATTCATAAATTAATTTTTCTGAAGGAGAAAAATCTTCTAAAGCTTTTTCTTTAGTATTAAATTTAGAAAAAGATTCAAAAATATCATTTAATGATACTTTATCTAAAAAAGCTTCCTCAAAAAGAGAATCTTTCATTTCTCTTTTTATAATGTTTCTTTGATCTGTTCGATCTAAAATAATGTAATTACCATCAATGCCTAATTCTTTTGCTTCGACTCTTAGAAAAAATGCTGCAAAGCCATGAAAAGTAAAAACATTTTTTATTTCTTCTTTTTGATGTTCTATTCTTTTTTTAATTTCATTTCCTGCTTTATTCGTAAAAGTAAGAATTAAAATTTGGTGAGGGTAGGCCAATTTGTGTTTTAAAATATAATCTGCTTTTGCAATTATTGTTCTTGTTTTACCAGAACCAGGACCAGCAATTATTCTTATTGGGCCTTCTGTATTTAATACTGCATCTTTTTGATACTTATTTAAACTTTCAAATAACATAATTAATTATTTCTATTTATTATCTTTTTCTATTTCTTCTTTAGGTTTTGTTTTTTCAGATTCTTTCTCAATTTCTTTTTCTATTTCTGGTTTTGATTTATTTGATTCTTCTTCTAGTTCTTCCTTTTTTTGATTTGATTCTTTATTTTTATCTACTATTAAGTTTTCATTTTCTCCATTATTTTCTTGTTTTTTTTCTTCATTTAAATCTGTATCAAGCTTAATTGGTGTATCTTGAGGATTTTCATCTACAATGCTTGGAATGCCACCCATTAATTCATTGTACATTTTCTCAGCATTTTCTAATGTTGTAATTGTTTTTAAATTAACAACTGCTGTTTTTGAAGCGATATCATGATATCCTCTTTTTTGTGAATCAATCAGCATTGAAATTCAAAGAACAATTAATACTATTAAAAATATCATTGAAGTAATAACTTGTAAATAACACATTGCTACACCAGAAGTATTAAGATGCTGACCAGGAGAACCATCAAAAACATTATTTCCCGATGTTATATCAGCATTACCTCCTCAGTAATCTTTGAAAAAAGTAAATAATGAAGGATAAACTGGATTCCCAGTATCAAATTGTGGATTATTTCTTAAATAAGCATTATACTGAAGATAATATGCTTGTGCATCAAATCCTAATGCCAATTCAAATATACCAGGTAAAATAAAAAGGATAGTAATAGGTAACTCTCTTAAAATATAAGCAAACTTTTCATTTTTTTCGCCTAAATATAATGGGGTTATTTTAAATAATTTTTTACCTAATGTTTGTCCGGGGTTTTTACTGTAATAAGGTAATATCATTAAAATAAAAAAAGCAAAAAATACTGTAAAAGCTCAAGAAAACATTAAAACTGGATCATATTGATTAGGAACAACTTGCGAAAAAGATGTGGCATCAGATGTCCCTTCTACATTTAAAGGAACATAAATACTTACAATTAGAAATGCAGGAAATCAAATAATTATAAAATCAATCAATCTTGCGCCCACACGAGAAAGTACTGAGGCCGGATAAATTACTTTATCTCCCTCTATTTTAAAATATTGTCTTTTTAATTTTTTATCAGTCTTCATATAATAAAATCAAACTTACAATTATTATAAAATTAAAAATGATAATTTGTAGAGAAAAAAATAGTTGAAAATTAATAAATGTCCTTAATAAAAATGTTTTTAAAGACAAAATTTTAATTTAAAATGTTTTTAAAAATAATTATGAATTCAATTTATAAGCCTTTAAAACATTGCTCATTAAAAAAGAAACAGTAATTACTCCTATTCCACCAGGAGTAGGTGTAATTAAAAAAACATTATCTTTTAGAGAATTAAAATCTAAATCTCCAACTAATTTTCCATTTTTAATTTTTGTTCCAACATCAATAAGAACTGCATCTTTTGAAACCATTCTTTTTTTAATTAAATTTTCTTTTCCTACAGCAGATATTACAATATCTGAATATTGTAAATTTTTTTCTAATTTATAAGAATTTCTTTTTGTAATAACCTTAACATTACCACCTCTTTTTTTCATTAAAAGGGAAATTGGTTTTCCTGCCACTCTTCCCTTGCCAACTACAATAACATCTCTATTTTTAATATTTATATTATAAAAATCTAAAACACTTTCAACTGAAAGTGCTGTCGGTGAAATAAATTTTGATTTTCCATTTAAAATTGAATTTTGATTTTTTTTATTTAAACCATCAATATCCTTATTAACTGAAATTGAATTTAAAATTTTATTTGTATTTAATTTTTTAGGAAGTGGTAATTGAACCATTATTCCACAAATATCATTATTTTCATTTAATTCTTTTATTTTTTTAATAATATTTTTAGTTTTAATATCTGAATCAAATTTATAATGCTCTAATATAAAACCAAGATTTTCTGCTAATGTTTTTTTATTTTTTATATATAAATTTGATTCTGAATTTCTGCCTATCTGAATAATTACAAAAATTGGCGAAGTTTTAAAATTACTTTTTTTTATTTTAGTTTTTAATTCTAAAATATTTTTTTCTGCTATTAACTTTCCGTCTGCTATTATGCTCATAAAACTATTCAATCTTTCAATTTGGTTTTGCATCTTCACTATATAAAGATTCTTTTAATTTATTTCTCTTTAAATAATAAGTATACCCAATCATTGCTGCATTATCTGTACTATAAATTTTTTTAGGAAAAAAAATATTTAATTTGTCTTTAAATCTATTTTTTGTTTCTTTTCTTAAATAACTATTAGAACTAACTCCGCCCACTATTATTAAGTTATTTATATTAAACTCTTTATAAGCTTTTTCAATTTTCAAAAACAATTGTTCTATTGCTTGTTTTTGAAAAGAAAATAGTAATTTTTCTTTTTTATATTCTTCTTTTTTTGAAGCATTAAACATTCATGTTTTTAATCCGGAATATGAAAAGTCATAATTTTTTAAATTTACTTTAGGAATATCATACAAATTATCAAATTCTTTATATTCTAAAAGTTCATCTATATATTTTCCACTAGGGTAAGGCAAATTAAATATTTTTGCAACTTTATCGTATGTTTCTCCTATAGCATCATCTCTTGTTTCGCCCAAATACTTAAATTCAAATTTATTTTTAATACCAATAATTGTATGCCCGCCCGAAATAATTAAAAAAATAGCATTTAAAGGAATAAAACTCTCTTCTTCACCTATAAAAGCAGAATAAATATGACCTTCTAAATGATTAATTATATAAAAAGGAATATTTAAAATAAGAGAAAGAGTTTTTGCTACAATAAGACCTACTTGTAATGTTCCAATAAGCCCAGGACCGCCAGTAACTGCAATTTTATCAATTTCTTTAATATTAATATTTGCATCACTAAGAGCTTTTTCAATTAATAAAAAAATTTTTTTTGAATGAATTCTTGAAGCAATTTCTGGAACAACACCACCAAATTTTTTATGTTCATTAATTTGTGAATAAATAACAGTTGAAATAACAATATTGTTTTCTAATATTGCAATAGATGTATCATCACAAGAAGTTTCGATTGCTAAAATTTTCATATCTTAAAATAATAATTTACCTGGTGTGCGGGGGAAAGGAATAACATCTCTTATATTCTCCATTTTTGTAACAAAAATCATCAATCTTTCAAAACCAAGTCCAAATCCAGAGGAAGGAGCATATCCACTTTTTCTAAGATTTAAATATCATTCTAAATCTTTAGAATTAATATTCTTTTCTTTTAATGATTGTAAAAGAGTTTCATATCTATATTCTCTTTGCGATCCTCCTATAAGTTCACCAATTCCAGAAACTAAAAGATCAAATCCTCTAACAGTATTATCTGTATCATTATTCTTAAACATATAAAAAGATTTTATTTTAAAAGGGAAATCATAAATGTAAACTGGTTTTTTAAAATGTTTTTCTGTTAAATATCTCTCATGCTCTGTTCCGAAGTCAAGACCAAATTTAATATTTTTTTCATCAAAATTTACTTTATTTTCTTCTAATGCATTTTTTAAAATAATAATAGCTTCTTTATAAGAAATTTTCATGAAATCTTCTTTTAAAAATAATTCTAATTCTGAAATAATTTTAATTTTTAAAATTGATTCTAAAACCTTAAATTCATTTTTACATTTTTCTAAAGTTTTACGCACAACAACTTTTAGCATTTTTTCACCAAAGTCCATTGCTTTAAAATAATCGTAAAAAGTCATTTCGGGTTCTAACATTCAAAACTCAGCAGCATGTTTTGTTGTATTGGAATTTTCGGCACGAAAAGTAGGGGCAAAAGTATAAACCTTCCCTAGACTTTGAGCATAAGATTCTGCATGTAATTGTCCAGATACACTAAGAACTCCTCCTACATTATTAAAAAATGGTTTATCGTTATTTTTTAAAATTTTAAAAGTTTCTCCAGCTCCTTCAGCATCATTAGAAGTTATTATTGGGGCTGCAACATAATAAAAGTTTTCCTTTTCAAAAAAAGAAATTAATTCCGAATAAAGAGTTGTACGTATTTTCATTATTGCTTGAAATAATGTAGTTTTAATTCTTAAATGCGCATTTTCTCTTAAATATTCAAGGCTATGCTCTTTTTTTCCTAAAATAAAATCATTATCTACATTATTTAAAACAGTAAAATCTTCTAAATTTATTTCATTTAAATTATTTCTTAAATTTTTTATTAATTTACCTTTTATACTAACAGGAGTAAACAAATTAATATTTAGCAATTTCTCAAACTTTTCTTTTGATAATAAATTTTTTTTAAAAACTATTTGAATTCCTTCAATATTGCTTCCATCTGTAATAGTTAAAAATCCAATTTCTTTTGAAATTCTACGATATTTAATTCAGCCAAAAACATTTACATTTTTATTTAAATATTTTTCGTTTATCAAAACTTCTCTTATTTCATTCATTACTTAACACCATATATAAGTTTAACTTTATCTAATGATTTTAACTTTTTAAATTTTTTATTTTTAATTAAATATTCTAATTTATTTTCATTAAAATTTTTGTAAGCAACTACTGACAAATTTTTATTTTTTTTCTCTATATTTTTTACAATTTTAAAATTTCTTTTAAAAAAGGAATATTTTTTTAAATAAAATTTATTTTTTCCAAAAGGAACATAAACAAATTTTTTATTTTTTTCTTTAAAAAAATCAAATGAACTAATTGTATAAAAATTTAAATTTTTATAAACAAGATTAATAGAACCTAAAATATTTAAAACTATTCTAATTCCAGTAAAAGATCCAGGACCAATTATAAAATAATAAGTATCAATATCAACAAAAGAAAATTTATTTTTTTTCATAAAAGCCTTTAATAAATCAATTGAAATAACTGTTGCATTTTTATTTACTTTATAAGCAATAAAATCTTCAACATTATCATCGCTATTTATTAGAGAAAAAACTAAAATTGAATTAGACGTATCTATGAATAATTTCATAATTATTTATTAATATATTTTAAGATAAATTTTCTTTCATTATCATTAATAACTTCTAAATTTATTAAAAAATATTTATAAAAATATTTTTTATATTTTTTTATTAAAATATTTTCACTTCATTCTACAATAACAAAATTAAATTCAATATCTTCTAATATTTGATTTTTATAATCCTCTATTTCAAATCTTTTTAAATTATAAAGATCATAATGAACAAAGTTTTTATAAACAAATTTTTTATTAAAAGATGGAGATTTTATTTTTTCATTTATTGAAAGAGCTTTAGCAAATCCTTTTGTGAAGAAAGTTTTTCCCGAACCATAATTACCCTTTAAAAAAATTAATTTTACATTTCTTTTTTTTGCTAATTCAAAAAAAAACTCACCTAATTTTATTGTTTCGGTCTCACTATTTGTGAAATATTCTTTTTTCATTAATATTTTTTTGAATAAAAAAAATGGGGCGAATGAAGGGAATTGAACCCTCGCATGTCGGAACCACAACCCGATGTGTTAACCACTTCACCACATTCGCCACATCATATAAATTATACTTAATTTCTAATTAAAATTATCAATTAAAATAAGATGAAATTTTAAAAATCTAGAAAAAGACAAAGCAAAAAAACTTTGTTTTAAAATCCAAATGAAAAAATAACTCCACCCTTTAAAACTATTTCTGGTCAATCAAAAGTTAATAATTTAGATCTTTCTATCCAATTATTTAATGATTCCTGACCGGTTCTAAAATCCTTGTCTCCATTTATTATTATCTCTGGATATTTATCACCAATCTTATAATGAAGTTCAACCAGCACTTCTTCTTTTCTGTTTTCTTTTGCATATTTATAAGCAATTTCCGAAGCAATTAAAACACCAGATTTATCAATTTTTGAAAAATCTTTCCCGCAAAATGCCCCTCCCCCATGAGGAATTCCAGCTCCAAAAGTATCAATCATTAATTTTCTTCCAGTAACACCAGTATCAGAATGAGGCCCTCCTATCATTCACTCACCACCAGGATTTACAATAATTTTTATATTATTTAATTTATCTTCTAAAAATTCTTTTATTTTTTTGTGCTCTTTAATTTTTAAACCACAAATTGAAATAGATAATTCTTTTATACTTTCATTGTACAAAAGTTTTCAATCGGGTCAAATATCAACAAATTCTTCTCTTAAATCATTTATTAATTTATAAAGCATTTTTATTTGTTTAAATCTCTCTTTACCATAATATCCAAAAACAACACCTTGATCTCCTGCAACGATTTCCTTTTTTTGTAATTTATTTAATTCTGGAGATTGTTTTTTTATATTATCAATTACTTCTACTTCACTTTTATAATTTGGTCATCATTTTTGTCCATAAACTTTTTCAATTGCTTCATATACCAATTCTTCATGATTAATTTTAGCTTTTGAATTTATTTCCCCTCCCAAAAATATAATATTTCTTGTGACCATTACTTCTGCTGCAATTTTAGAATTAATATCTTTTTTAAAATGTTCCATCATAATTTTTTCGGAAATATAATCTGCAAATCTATCAGGATGTCCATATCCAACTAATTCAATTGTTCTTCTACTACTTATCATAAATATAAACCTTACTAATATATATTTTAAATGATGGTTTTAAAATTTGATTTTTTTTATATCTTATAACTTTATTTATAATTAATTAGCATTTTAAAAAATGCAAAAACACATTAAAATTAACAAAAAGGAAAAATTAAAATGGAACTTTGACAAGTATTTGTTTATGAGCTCATAGGAACAATGATACTTTTGATTATAGGTCTAGGAGTAAATGCAACCGCTACTTTAAAAGGTACTCACGCAAGACCAAAAGATGCTTCTCCAAATGCTAATACAAGTAATTGATTATTTGTATCTCTTGGTTGAGGAGTTGCAATCATGATGGGTGTATATTTTGCAATTTACACAGGTGCAGCAATAAACCCAGCTGTTGGTATTGGATATTGAATTACTGGAACATGAGATGTTAGTGATTTCTTTGTTGCATTAGCTGGTGAATTAGTTGGTGCATTATTAGGAGCAATGTTTATTTCATTTGTATTTTGATCAAGAATTGAAAAACATGAAAACAAAGATGAAGTTGCAGGAATTTATGTAACAGGAAACTCATTTGAAACAAATAATACAATGAATTGAACAAGAAATTTTACTGTTGAATTAGTTGGTACATTTACATTAGTATTTGCTGTTTTACTACCACAAGTAGTTGATGCAGCTGGACCAGCATTTAGTCCTATTTTTGTTGGACTTGTAGTATTTGGTATAGCAATGTCTATTGGATCAATTACAGGATTTTCATTAAACCCTGCAAGAGATTTAATGCCAAGATTAACACATATGTTTCTACCCCTTAAAGAAAAAGGATCTTCAAATTGAATGTATTCAATAGTAGGAACTATTGCACCACTATGCGGTGGAGCAATAGCCGCAGGAATAATAATGGCTTTATAAAAAATTTATTCTCTAATTTGAATTCTTTCAATTTTATTAACTTTTAAATTAAAAGAATCTAATTGAACAAAAAGTCCACAAAGGACTTTTTTTCCTCCTCTGGCCTCTATAAATCTTTCTCCTTTGCCTTGATGAATAAGTCTATTTGTTACAGCATGAAAATCCATTCCAATTGCAGAATCAAAAACTCCACACATTCCTAAATCTGTAATATAAGCCATTTTATTATTTAAAATTCTTTCATCTGAAGTTTGAATATGTGTGTGTGTGCCAACAAAAATATTAATTCTATTTGAAAGATAATTCCCTAAAACTATTTTTTCTGAAGTTGTTTCAGCATGAAAATCTAAAATTGCAATATCATATTTATTTTTACTTAAAATTTCATCTGCTTTTTTAAAAGGATTTTTAACCTTTATATTCATAAATGTTTCACCTAAAAGGTTAAAAAGCAAAACTTTTTTACCTTTTAATTCAAATGTCAAAAAACCTTTTCCCTTAACATTTTCTATATAGTTTGCTGGTCTTACTAAATCATTTGTTTCATCTATATATTCATTTATTTTTAAATTTCTAAAAGTATGATTTCCCATCGTAAAATAATTAATTCCTGAATTTTTTAAGAAAATATAATCTTCTTTTATCATCGATTTCCCACCAAAGGAAACATTTTCACCATTAGCAATAATTACATCAGGGTTATATTTTTTTTTAATAAAATAAATCTTTTTGGCAACAAATTCTTTTCCTTCTTTACCAAAAATATCACCAATAAGTACAATATTTATCATACTAGAATTATAATACAAGCAAAATGTAAAACTTAATTTACATTTTTTTTAAAGTTTCTTTTTTTATTTCCTCAAATAAATTTTCAATTTTAAGTTTATTTAATGTTTCATTTTTTCCTTGAGCAATTTTTTTGTTTTTATAAAAATATCAAGAACCATTTTTAGTTAAAACTTCAGATTTTAAAGCTAATTCAAGAATTTCTTCCTCATTATTAATTCCTTTATCAAAATAAATTAAAACTTCAGTTTTTTTATAAGGAACTGCTAATTTATTTTTTATTATTTTTACAGTAGTTTTTTGTCCAATTAAATTATTTTGTGTCCCCACTCTTTCTTTCAACCTTGTTTCAATTCGAAGTGTTGAATAAAATTTTAATGCTCTTCCACCGGGTGTTATTTCAGGATTACCAAAAATTACTCCAATTTTTTCTCTTATTTGATTAATAAAAATAACAACTGCTTTTGTATCTGAAATTATAGAATTAAGTTTTCTTAAAGACTTTGCCATAAGCCTTGCTTGTAAACCAACTGTTTTATCTGAAATATTTCCATCAATTTCTTCTTGAGGGGTTAGTGCCGCTACTGAATCAATAACAATTAAACCAATTTTTTTTGTATTTAAAAGATGTTCAACAAGTTCTAATGCTTGTTCGCCAGAATTTGGTTGAGAAATTATTAATGATTTAATATCTACACCAATTCTTTGCGCAAAAGAAACATCAATTGAATGTTCTGCATCAATAAAAGCAGAAATTATTCCATTTTTTTGCGCAGAAGCTATAGAATGGAGTGCAAGAGTTGTTTTACCTGAAGATTCTGGACCAAATATTTCAATAATTCTACCTTTTGGATAACCATTTATTCCAGTAATTTCATCAATTAAATAGGAACCTGTTGAAATTGCTGAAATTTTTTCATCATTTTTATTTTTAAAAAAATTAATTACAGATTCTTTTCCAAAATCTTTTTCAATATTTTTAATTATTTCTTTGATATCGTTTTCATTCATAATTTAAAACTATTAAATAATAATAAATATTCTTATTTTTCTAAAATCTTTATTGATTCTTCTAGAGAATAATTTATTGTATCTAAAATTATTTTTTTTCTATTTTTTAGCATTGATTTGTATTTAAAAATTTCAAATTTACCCTTATAATAAATTCCAATATAACTTAAACCCAATTCTTTGTCTTCCATAATGCTTGGTCCAGCGTTACCTGTAAAAGATAAAGCAAAATCAACTGAAATTAATTTTAAAATCCCTCTAAGCATAGCTTCAGCAGTCTCTTTTGAAACAGCGCCTTTATTTTTTAAAATTAATTGATCTATTTTTAAAATTTTTTTCTTTGCTTCATTTGAATAACAAATAATTCCAAGCTTAAAATAATTACTTGCCCCAGAAATCGAAGTAATTAAACTCGCAAATTTCCCTCCTGTTACTGATTCAGCAACAGAAAGTTTTAAATTTTTATTTTTTATTTGTGATAGAAATATTTTTAGATTTTGATTTAAATTTTCCATAAATTTTTTTATAAATCCCGCTGTAATAACCTAATATGTTTATTGCAAGAAAAGTTACACCCAACATTGTATAACCAAAAATTAATAAACCATTTTCGGTTGTTTCACCATCTCCTAATGTGCTAGGATATATTATTATACTTATCATAATCATAAAGAACCCAATTATACATATTCAAAAAACACCTTTATACATAAAAATACGCATTTCTTTTTTTTGTTCTGATGTTAATTTCTTTTTATCTTGTTTTTCTTTTTCTTCTTTTGTTACTTTTAAATTAGCATCCTTTTTTTTCATCTTAGTCCTCTAAATATTTTCAATTATCATAATAATATTTTATACCAGAATAAATTGAAACACCTAAACCTATGTAAAGAATTATTATTCCTGTTTGTAAAATACTACCATAATCATATCTAAAAAATGCATTTGAATTATTTGTTATTGATACTGGTTCTGGATGAATTATAAAAACTATTGTAAGTCCCAGTACTTGTAATAATGTTTTAAATTTACCATATTTATTTGCTGCTAAAGTTTTGCTTTTTGTGGCAAGCATCATTCTTAATCCGCTTACTAAAACATCTCTAGTAATAAAAACTACTGCAACCCAAATTGGAATATAGGCATAAGCAGCAAAAAATATTAAAACAGAATTAATTAAAATTTTATCTGCTAATGGATCAAAGAATTTACCAAAATTAGTAATTTGATTTCTTTTTCTTGCTAAATGACCATCTAAAAAATCTGTAAATGATGCTAATAGAAATATAAAAAGCGAAGCAATTAAATAATAAGAAATAATAGAACCATTAAGAATATCAAAATATTGACCTTTATCAATACTCATTGGTATTAATGATAATAATATTCATAAAACTATTGTTAAAACAAATCTTAATAAAATAAGTACATTTGGAAAATTATAATTATCTTGTCTATATTGTTTTCCTGTTTTAACAATAGTTTTATTGGTGTCTTCTTTTTTATTATCTGGCAAGTCTTCTTTGTTCATTTTATTCTTTTTTGGCTTTATTTTTAACTCATTCCTTTGCTATTTTAACATATTCAATATTTTTTGGGTCTTTTACTATAAATTGTGATTTTGCTTTAATTATATTTACTGCAAATATAGATTCGCTTTCTCATTTTGTTGGTCTTATAGAAGATAATTCATCAACAATAGGTTTAAATTCATCTTTTCTTTCTTCAAATAAAAAAACATCTTTAAGATCTGCAGAATTTTTAATTTCCAGAATTGCTTGTGAAAAATTTCTATTAATATCACCAATTGAATAAATACCTGTAAGTGGATCAAAAAATTTTATTCTTTTTTCTAAATCTTCTATAAGAAAATAAAGCTTTAAATAAAGCTCAATATGTTTTACTTTAGAAAGATTATCATCTTTTTTTCTTTTAACAACTTCCCTTTGACGCTTGTTTTTATCTTTTCTTGAACCTCAAATAGCAAGAAAAATAAGAAATCCAACAATTCCAAAGAATATACAAAGAAAAACTATTCCACCAACATTCATATTTTTACCTAATAATATAAATTATAATAAAAGATTCTATTATTATTCCATACAATAAAAAACAGCAACATTAATTTTCATTTATGTTGCTGTTAAGTTTTAACTATCATAAGCCATGTTTTGTTTTACCAACCATTTATCTAGCAATATTAGTATGACTAATTATTACTCCAAGATTTAGTTCAATTTCCCTATCTCGGTGCTCCTACCAAATTTTGGATTACTGGTTTGTGGAGTTTACCTCGTTTCAATTTAAGGTTTCCCTTAACATCGTTCCTGTGGCACTTTATAGAATTTACCGTAGCAAAAGCTTTAGGTTTATTCATGTCATAACAAGTACTTCTCTTGTCTAGGTAGTTATTTCTTCCTACCTCACAAACACTACAAACATCGCAGTTTGTACCAGCATGGACTTTCCTCTAATACAATAATTTTGTATCAGCGGTTGGTTGATAGTCATATATAATTATACCTTAAAAAACACCCTAAAAGACTAATCTTCTGGTGTTTTAAATAATTTTACTGCATTTATTGCAATAGTTTTTGTACGAGGAATAATATAGTCATCTATATCTTTATTTTTATATTTAATTAAATCTTTTACACTTAAAACTTCAAATTTATTATTTATATTAGTAGTAAAATTGTCGTCATTTAAATAATTTAAAGAAGATATAGAATATTCTTTTTTTCTTTTTAATTTTATTTTACTGTGAAAAAAATAATTTCCTAATTTTGACAATTTTTCTTCTGTTAAATTTAAAAATTCTTTTGAATACTCTCCTCTCTTTTTTTCAGTTTTTTCTATCAATGAATAAACATCATATTTTTCTTGATTATATACATCAAAATCAGCATCATTATTTTGAATTATTTTAAAAATAATATTTTTTATAGTACTAAAATTATCAATTGGCTCTTGTAAGGAAAATAAAAACTCATTGTCTGTTGAGTATTCTAATAATCCATCTTTTTCATCATCAATTGCTTTTTTGAGAATTTCATAAAAATTTTCAATATTATTATCATTATATTTTTTGTTAAATTTTTTTATAAAATTTGGCATCCCACTTATATTTATTTGATTATTGTGCTTTGTACAAATAAGAACTCTTATTCTTCATGCTTCTATAAGTTTTAAAATTTTTATTAATTCATTTTCTTCGTTTAATTTAACTATGTTCCCATGTTCTGAATAAATTATATTTTTGCTTTTTAAAAAATAACTTATTAAAATTGGTGAAAAAACAGTAGCTTCATAAGAATAAAAATATTTATAATAATTCTTTAGTGCAACACTTTTTTTCCACACTTCTTTTTTACCACTTTCAGTTAAAAGAAATGCATTTAAATAAATTGATAATTCATATAAAATCTCTGTAAATTCATCAAGATAGAAATCTTTTATTTTATTAAATTTTTTTTCTAACTTTTTATTAAACTCTCTTTTAAATTGTGTAAAAATTCTATTTTTATTAGGTTTTTCATTTGAATAATATTTAACATAAGACAAGAAAAAATTATCAGTTACTTCTTCAAAATCATCACCTTTTTTTTCAATAAAAGTTAATTTATTTGAAATGTATTCTTCAAATAAATTAGAAAGCAAATTTGACTCTTTTTCATATAATTCAAAATCCTCATCGCCGCTTTTATCGGCTAATGATAAAATAAAACTTTTAAAAATATCAAAATTAGTAAGTCTTAAACCTTTTGAATTAATTGATTCAAATAATTCAAATTCATCATAGTTTTTAATTCAACTTACACCAACAACCAAATTTCTTAAACCAGTATAAAGATCATCTAATTCTTCTTCATTATATTTTTTAATTATTTTTAATATATAAGAAAAAGCTTTAAAAATTTTTGTATTTGTGAAATCTTCATAATCACCTTCAATTTTATATCTTTGAGGATCATATAATTCCCTATGACTTCCATTTCAAATTTTTTTAAAAACAATTTTTGAATTTTCATTATCAAATCTATCAATTGGAATATTCTTATTTGTTAAAAAATTTGTAAGATTTTCATCAATTTTTTTGTTTTTATTTAAACTATTATAAGTATTATAAAGTGCTCTTACAATTAAAGTTATTGTTGTAAATCTTTGCTGCCCATCAATAACTTTAGCTATATTTATTTTCTTTTTTGATATTCCTAGATTACTTAAAATGACAAAACCAAAAAAATGATTTTTTTCATATTTTACACTTTTTTTTAAGTCTAAAAATAATTCATCAATTTCTTCTTCGGTTCATGCATATTTTCTTTGATAATTAGGAATAATAAATTTTATTTTTTTATCAAATAAAATATTTAATATTTTTTGATCATTGATTACAATATTTTTAAATTTTTCATCTGGAAAAATTTCCTTTACTTTAACCTCGGCATTCGGTTCTCTTTCGTCGGTTATTTTATAATATCTACTTGAATTAAATTCTCTTAATTTTCTTTCTCCAAAATATCAATACAAAAGATTATAAATATTTTGTAAAGAATCAACAAGTGATGATTTATTAAATTTAATTGCTTCTGCTTCTCCGTCGTCTTTTTTATAATGTAAATTATCATTAGTTCTATTTTTAATTCAAAATAAGATATTTTTTATATATTTTGGTAAATAACCAAGTTTATCCAAATATTTTATTTTGTCTTCTAAAATTGAATTTAAATATTCACTATTATCAATTTCTTTATAATTTTCTTTTACTCTTAAAAAAATAAATCTCTCTAAAAATATTTCTAATAATTGTCTTAAATCTGTAGAAATATATGAAGAATTTTCTAATATTCTTTTTTCAGATTCATTTGCAAAATTTTCTAATTTTTGTAATTTTTCAACAAATTTTACTTTATCATCTTTAAAAATTATTTTATTATAATCTATTCTTTCAACAAATCCATCAAAATTTTTTGTTATACTCATTATTTATCACCAAAAAAATTATATAAGGATGGAAATACTTTAAATTTAAAAATAAGAAAAAATAATTAACATTAAATAACTTTATATAAATGAACAATGGAAAAAGAATTGAAAATATTATAGAAAAAGAATTAAATAAAATAAAAAATGGTTATTTTATTAAATCACCAACACCAATAAGAATAACAAAAGATAAAAAAATAATTTATGCTAAAAAAGCACTTTGTGATTTTATTGGAATATATAATCAAAAATTTATTTTAATAGAAATTAAAACCATTACAAAAAATTTTGAATTTAGAAGATTAAAAAAACATCAATTAGAACAATTAGAAATAATTGATAAATTGGGAGGAATTTCATTGATTATATTTTATCTTATAAATGAAGAAAAAATTTGTTACACAAATATAAATGATTTTAGAGAAATAATTAAAAATAGTAAAATGAAAAGTATTTCAAAGGAAAATATAATTTTAAAAACAATAAATATAGAAATCAATAATATAACCAATATTTTTAATTAAATAAAAAATATTGATATTAAAAATATATATCTTTTTTTTCTAAAAAAAAATTGGTCTTTCTAAATTAGAATATTAAATTTAGTTTCTTCTCTTAAATCATTATCATCTTTTAAAATTATTTTTACTTCTTTAGAAGAATTTTTCATTCCGCCCCAAATAGGTTTGTTATTTAAAATATCATCATTTAATTTTTTAATTTCTTCTAAATATTCATCATAAAATAATTTTTTGTCGTTAATTTTTAAATTTTTATTTTTCATTTTAAATATTCTTAAAATTTATATATCCTATAAATAATTTTTTTTACTCTAATCAATTTAAGTTTATTATTTCTTTTAATGTATTTTTATTATTTTTTGTATTTTTTTCAAATAATTTATCATGAATTGTAACAAAGCTATTTCAGGAAATGTTTTTTAATTCTGATAATTGTACCTTACTTACAAGATCAACAATATGTTTAAAATCTTTTTCATTTATTCATTTAGATAATGTCTCTAAAATATAAGAATCATTTTCAAAATCTAACATATTTAAAAATCATTTACTTTTCTCTTCAAAAGTTGAATCTTCTGTTGGTGTTTGATAAAATTGTAAAAGTTTTTCTCAAAGTGGGAAAAAATCAAAAATAACATTATCTTCAGATTTTCTAAAAAAAGTTTTTACATATTTATTCTTTAAAAGACTTGAAAGATATGTATCTAAATCCTTTTTTTTAATTATTAACTTTTTATAAATTTCTTTTTCTGTAATTTTATTTTTTTTTAAAATAGGAATAATTTTTAAAATAAAAATTATTTCTTCTGCTTCAAGTTTTAAATGATTGCTTTTTTTCAAAAGCAAACTTTCTAAATTTAAAACCCCATCAATTAAAAGTTGTTCGGTATTCATTAATTTTTATTAAATTATATATTATCTTCTACTTCTTGCAAGAATAAGTAGAATATATGTTGCCAACATTATTAGTGTACTTAAAGTTGCAATTAAATAAGTATTAGCCGCTGCTGTTAAAAGAGATTTTGTTCCAGCTATTTCATCGGGATTTGAAGTATAACCTAATTCTATAAGTTGTTGTTTGGCTTTTCTACTTGCTCCATATTCAACAGGAAGTGTAGCTAATTGAAAAATTGCAGTTGATGCATACATTACAAGCCCAAGTCAAAGTACCGCTTCAACAAAAACACCAAAGATAGCCAATAAAATTCACATAGATAATACAGCACTTGTAAGCTGGTTCACAATCATTACTGGTTTCGCTATTGTGTCTCTTATTCTAATACCAATCTCTCTGTGACCTCATTGAATGGCATGTCCTGTTTCATGAGCTGCTATTGCAATTGCCGCAATTGATGAAGAATCATATACCGAAGGAGAAAGAACAATTATATTTTTATGAGGATCATAGTGATCTCTTCCTTCTTTTGAATCTTTTACAATTTGAACATTTTTTATATTATTTTTAGACAAAATCTCTTCAGCTACCTGTGCACCAGTTTTACTTGCTGAAGAAGGTATAGAAGAATACTCCATTCTCTTTTTTTTAAAATTAGAAGAAACAATTTGAGAAATAATACCTAATGAAAGGATAATTCCCATTATTATTCCAAATAAAGCTCAATCTGACATTTTAATTTAATCCTTCTTTTTTAATATATCTATTATTATATTTTATTTTCTTGATAAAATCTTCTTTTTTTCAAGAAAAATATAAAAAAAAATAGAGAAATACTCTATTTTTTTAATAAATTTTTTATTTATTGTAAGTCTTCTTTAAAAGTTTTAGCAGGTTTAAATCTTACAGAAATTGATTCTGCAATTTCAATTTTTTCTCTTGTTCTTGGATTAATTCCTGTTCTTGCTTTTCTTTCAACAATTTTAAAAACTCCAAAACCAGGAACAATTACTTTTTTTTCATTTTTAATTGTTTTTCCTAAATGTAAAAAAATAGAATTAAAAATTTCTTCAACTACTTTTTTGTTTTCATTTGTTTCAGAAGCAACCTTATCGATTAAATTTTTTTTATTAATTGCCATTTTTCAAATATTCTCCTTTATTATTAATGATTTAAGCAATATGAATTATACTTATTGTCTTTTTTAAAACAAAAAAATTAGTTATATGTTTGATAAAAAATTTTAAATGCTTCTTTAGGATTACTTTTTTCATAAATTATTTTATAAAGTAATTCAAAAGATAACAAATGTAATTTATTTTTTATTAAAAAATTATTCATTGCATTTAAAGAAATAATTCCTTCTGTTGTTTTTGAAGTATCAAAAATCTCTTTATTTACTTTGTTATTTTCTCCAATTAAAAAACCAGAATTAAAATTTCTTGAAGTTCTTGATGTACCCGTTAAATATAAATCTCAAAGACCAGAAACCGTATAAGCTAACTCTTCTCTAACTTTTAATGTTTTTAAAACTAATTTCATTTCTTCTAAAATTTGATAAAAAAGTAAAGCCTCAGCATTTTTGCCATATCCTAAGCCTTTATTTATTCCAAGAACAATTGCATAAACATTTTTTAAAACTGAAAGAAGTTCTACTCCTTCTAACTCCGAAGTATAAATTAATTTAATTTTTTCAATATTAAAATATTTATTTAATTTTTCAAAGACTTCTTTTTTTAAAGAGGCAAAATTAAAAATTGTTGGTTCATCTCTTATAATTTCACTTGCATAAGATGGACCAGACAATTTAATAACTCCTAAATTAAATTTAGATGGAATGCTTTCATAAATAAGACTTGATAAAGATTCATTTTTTTCAAGATCATATCCTTTAGACAAATTAATAATATAAATTTGATGATCTAAATTTTCTACAATTCTTTTTAGCAAATCTCTCACAGCAAAAGAAGGTGTAGCAATCATAATAATTTTTGCATCTTTTAATGCCTCCTTCATATCTGTTGTTGCAGTTATTGAAGAAGGTAATATTTTTTCAAAAATTTTACTATTTTTATGATTATTTAAAATATCATTAACTTCATCTTCATCTATTCCATAAATACAAATATAATTATTTTTTTTTGATAAAAGATAAGCCATTGCTGTTCCAAAGGCACCTGAACCAAAAATTGTTATTTTATCGCGTAATAATTTACTTTCCATTTTATTGTTCCTTTCTTTTAAAAGTGATTTTTATAGGTACACCTTCAAAATCAAAAATTTTTCTTATTTGATTCTCAATAAATCGCTTATAAGAAAAATGTATCATATCTGGATGGTTTGAAAATATTATAAAATGAGGATAATTTTTATTTACATAAGTAATGTATGTCAATTTTACATTTATTCCATGATAATTTTGAACCTTTTTTATTAATTGTAATTCAAATAAAAAATCATTTAACTTTGAAATTGAGATTTTTCTTTTTGAATTTTCTATTATTTTTTCTATTAAAGGAAAAATTTTGTCTATATTTTTATTATTTTTTGCAGAAATAAATAATTCTTTTAAATAGGGTGAAAATTTCATTTTATTTTTTAAATCTTTTTTTATTTTTTCTAAATTATCTCCTTTATAAAGATCTAATTTATTAATTAATAAAATTGTTGGTTTTAAATTATTTTTTAAAATTCCTAAAATTTTTTCATCAATAAAAGTAAATTCTTGGTCATAATCTAATATATGCAAAACTATATCAGAATCTATTATTGCTAAATTAGCTCTTAATTCAGCATATCATTCTACATCATTTAGACTTTTCTTGTTTTTTTTAATTCCCGCCGTGTCTTTTAAAATATAAGTTTTATCATTGTATTTAATTTTTGTATTAAAACTATCTCTTGTTGTTCCCGGAATCGAAGAAACGATTGCTCTTTCTTCTTTTAATAATTGATTAAGTAAAGTTGATTTGCCAACATTTGGCTTACCAACAATTCCAATATTTATTTCTTCATCTACTTTTTCAATTTTTTTTGGAAGATAAAAAATAATTTTATCTAAAAGTTTATCAACATTATGACCATGAATAGAAGAAATCATAAAAATATCTTTTATTCCTAATTTTTCATATTGATATTCTTCTATTTGTTTTTCAATATTATCAATTTTATTTACTGCGAGAACTATTTTCTTATCTTTTAATTGTCTAAGTTTTTTATTTAAAAAAAAATCTCCTTCTTGAAGACCTTCTTTCCCTGATACTAAAAAAATAATTACATCTGCTTCTTTTAAAGCAATTTCTATTTGAAAATTAATTTCCTCTTGAAAAGGTAAATTAATATTTTTTGAAATTCCGCCCGTATCAATTAAATTAAAAAAATAATTAAGTCAATTTGTTTGATAATAAATTCTATCTCTAGTAACTCCCTCTTCATCATGGACAATTGAAAATTTTTTATTTATTATTTTATTAAATAATGTTGATTTTCCAACATTTGATCTACCAACTATTACAACATTAGGAAGTTTACTTTTCATATTCTTTTTATTATAAATCCATTTTATCTTTTATAAGTTTAATAATTTCTTTTGTTGCATCCTCTGCATTATTATATTTACTTGTATCAAATATTATTGCATCTTTCGCTGGAATAAGTGGAGCGGTTTTTCTTTCTTGGTCTTGTTTATTTCTATATTTTATTTTTTCTAATATTTCTTCATATGATTCATCATTAATCTGTAATTGTCTTCTTCTGGCTGCAATTTTTGGGTCAGCTTTAAGAAAAATTTTTAATTTAGCATTTGGAAAAACAACAGTTCCCATATCTCTTCCTTCAAAAATTACATTTTCTTTTTCTTTTGAAATTGAAATTAAAATTTCATTTACAAATTCTCTTAAAAAAAGAAAATAAGTTGAAAAATAAGAGGTAGCATAAGAAATTTTTTCTGAAAATAATTCTTTATTATTTGTTGAAAATAACTTTATTAAAATATCATCACTTACTAATTCTTCTTTAAAATAATTTTTTTTAAATTCTTTAAGTTTTTTTTCTAATTTTTCAGAATTTAAAGAAGATAAAAATTTTTTAAATTCATTTAAAGAATTTTTATCTTTTAAAAATTCTTTGTTGTTTACATTAATTTTTAAATCATCTTGAATAAGAAAAAATGTTATTTGTCTATAAATAAGACCTGAATTTACTGCAAAATAATTTATTTTTTTTGCAAGTAAACTCGCAATTGAACTTTTCCCCGAAGCTGCTCCACCATCTATTGTAATAATACTCATTTTAAAACTCTATTTTAATAATAATAAAGTTTAGCTTAAAAAGAAAGAAAATAATTAATTAAACATTAAATACAAGAATCAAAATAAAAAGTAAAATTATTATAAAAGATGCAGCAAGCAAAAAAAATTTTCAAGCTAATGAAATTTTAAATTCATATTTTTTATCAGATTTTAAAGAAAATAAAAGTTTATAGTCATTTTTTAAACTTTCTAAAACAAGTACATCTTTATCATTTACTTTTTCTTTTAAAATAAGTAATATTTCTTTATATTTTTTATTTAACTCATCTATTTTTTCTTTATTTTTTTCTAAATTTAATTTAGAAAAAATATTTAAAGCTTCTTGCTTTAATGTTTTCAAATAAAAATTATTATATTCATTTAAAGTATTTTTTATTAAAGAAATATTTTCACTTTTAAGAAGATTTGGAAATGATTTTTCTTTTATTTTTAAATCTATTTCATTTGATTCAATTGCAAAAATAGCATCATTAAATTCATTTATAATGTTCTTCAATTCTAAAATATTTTTACTATCTTCATACTTAAAAATAAAGGCTGATTCTGTATTAATATTAAGATCTCCTTTTGCATTTAAATATTCATCTGTTTTAATTTGTAGAGATTTAATATTTTTATTTAAATTTGAAATTAACTTTCTTTCTTCAAAAGTTAAATGTAATTCTTCGATTTTATTTAAATTATTTTTACTCTCCATTTAATTCATTTCTCAAATAATCTAAAATTATTTTTTTATTTTGAAATTGTTCTAATCTATTTATTTCTTTACCTTCTTTAAAAAAAATAAAAGTAGGAGATTTTTTAATTCCAAATTTTCCATTTTTTTCATTTTCTCATAAAAAATTTTTATCAGAGTTAATTTTAAAAAAATCTATTTCATTTTTTGAAAATTCTTTTTCTAAATCATCAAAAAGATCTAAAGTCATAATTGATTGACCGCATCAATCAACATAAAAAAGAACAAGTGCAAATTTAGAAGTTTTTATATATTGATTTAGTTCATCATTATCAATGTTTTTTATCATAGCAAATTTCCTTTTTTAATAAATATCTTCTATTTATACTTTCTCTTTTTTTCTCAATAATTCCTAAATATTCTAAAGTATCTTCTATTTTTTTTGCTACTGTTTCATTAATATTTAATTCTCTTTGTAATAGAGGAATACTTACAAAAGATTTTCTACACAAAATTATCTTTGCAGCTTGAATATAATTACTACTTTCTAAAAAATATTTTGAATTTAAATTATCTTCTTCGACATGCATTTGATATTTGGGTGCTGTTTTTCTTTCTAAAAAATAAACAATTTTATCAATTTCTTCTCTTGAAATATAAGAACTTTGCGCTCTAAAAGATATATCATTTTTTTTTCAAATTAAAAAATCATCACCAAAAAGAAGTTTTTCACCACCGTTTTTTTTAATAATAGCTTTAGAAATATTTATATCTTCTGTTTTTGTAAGTAATCTTAAATCAAAATCTCTTAAAAAATCACTATTTAAAAAATCAATTTTGGGTTTATCAGAAGCAACAACAAAAAAAACTCCTGCTTTTTTTCCTCTTTCTTTTATTAAAGAAACAAATTTATTAAATAGCGATGGATTAAAAGTATAAAGTGAACTAAATTCATTTACTATTATAAGAATTTTTGCAAGAGAATTATCATTTAACTTTTCATTTAATTCTTCTATATTTCTTACATGATTTTTCATCATTAAAATATATCTCTCTTTAAGCATTTGTATAATTGAATTAAAAACATCAAATGCTTTTTTCGTTTCATTTACAACTGGCATTAAAAGATGAGGAAGATTATGATAACTCATTAATTCAGTCCCTATTGGATCTATTAAAATAAAATTTAATTCTTGTGGGTTATAATTCATTAAAAGTGAAATTATAAATAAATTTATTAAATTATTTTTCCCATTCTCCGAATTACCAATAATTAAAATATTTGAATAATTTAATAAATCAAAAGATAAGTTTTTATTATAAATATCTTTACCTAAAAAAATTTTATATTTACCTTTTGTATTATTATTAAAGGATTTATTAATATTTAAATAAGTTTCAATAAAAGATAAATTTCCGCCTTTTGTAAAAGCAATTTCAATACCAATAAGAGATTTATCGGGTATAGGTAATTGTATTCTTACATTTTTTACATTTAAATGAATTTTTATGTTTTCTTCTAAAGCAACAATATCATTTATATTAGTATGTGCAGGTAACTTAACAGAATAACTTATAACTCTATTTGATAAATCATAATCAACAATTTTTAAATCTAAATTATTATGTTTAAATATTTCCTCTAATTTTAATTTTATTTCTTCTGCGTATTTTCTTTCACTAATATAAAGTGCAGTGTCTCTTTCTTTTTTAAGAAATAAATCTAAAGGAGGATATTTATATTCTTTAAAATAATTTATTTCTTCATTTACAAAAGTATCATTAAAATTTCAATCCAATTTATCTTCTTCAAAATCATTATTATTAAGAAAAAAATCTTTTTCTTTTATTTGCTCTTCTGCTTGAGGAATATTATTTTGAATAATATAACCGCTTTTAAAAGAATTGTCATTTTCATAATTTTTAATTGATTTTATAATTGTTTCTTTTGTTGAAAAAGAATTTTCATCTTTTGAAAAAGAAATTTCTCCTGTTGCTTCTAAAAAAGATTTATTTACCACATTATCAATTTTATTTTTTTGAGCTAAAGCATCCTTAAAAGAAGGCATTTCTCCTGTTGGGTCTTTTATATTTTTTTTAGCAAGTTCAATAAATTTATTGTTTAATTCCATTGTATTATTTCTTTCTGTTTTTTCAATCCTTTTATCATTATATCCAGGGATATCATAATCATGATTTAAATAAATATTTGAATTTTTATTATATTCAGAAATATCATTCCCGACCTTTGCTTCTTCTCTTAAATTTATTATTTTTTTCTTAAGATTTTCAAATTTTTCTTTTTCTATTTTATTATTATCTTGTTGTTTTAAAATATAAGAAAAATCAATCTTCTCTCTTATTTTTTCGGGAACTGTTTTTTCTATTGAAATTTCTTCTTCTTTTTCTTTATCTAAATTTGATGTTGAAAAAATTTTTGTTGTATTTTTAGATTTTTCTATTGATTTTTTATTATTTCTTTTAAAAATTTTTTTAAAAGAAATAGAAGATCTATCTAAAGTTTCTAATTCGTCATTTTCTAAATTTTTTGATGTGTTTTGATTTTTATTTTCTTTCATTTTCCTTTATTTTAATAATAATTATAGGAACTTTTTTTATAGTAGCTTTTAATAATTTTATCACTTCTTTATTTATGTTACTTATTAACTTATTTAGATTTCAATTTTCATTTAATTCAAGTACATTTTTTTTAATTATTTCGTCAATATTTTTCATTAAATTTTCTTGATTTTTTATAAAAATAACCCCACGCATTTGTACATCCACATTAGAAATTATTTCTTTTGTTTTTTTATCAATCATAAAACTAATTGTTAATATTCCATCTTTACCGAGTTGTTTTCTTTCTTCGATAATTGCTGAATGAATTTCTGAATCATTTATTGTTTCAATAACTTTTGAACCAACATTTTTAATTTTTCTTACTTTACCTATTAATCTTTTATCATTTATTTCAACAACATCACCGTTATCTATGATAGTTATATTTTCATTTGGAAAACCAGATTCAACAGCCATTTTTTTAGCAAGAAAAAAATCTTTATAATAACCTCTTATAGGAATTAAATATTTTGGTTTTAAAATACTTAAAAAGTTTTTTAAATCAAAACGTGAAGGGTGAATTGAAAATTTTTCGCCTTTATTAGGAATAATTATTGTAGAATCATATCTTGAAAGTCCGTTTACAATGTCTTGAAATATATGCTCATTACCTGGAATTGGTTCTGCTGCCAAAAGAATTTCATCATTTTTTGAAAAATTAAATTCCTCATCATTATTTTCGGCAATAATACCCTGAATTTTTTTATAAAGATTTGACTTATTTCCAGTAATTATAATTAATGCTTCTTTTTCATTTTCTGGTTTTAATTTCTTTAAAAAATATATTTTTTCATATTTTTTCATTTTTGTTTCACTAAAAATAATATTTAAAAAATTAAGCATTTTTTCTTCATAAAAATAAATCTTTTTATTATAAGTTTTGGCTAGTTTTATAAGTTCCATTATATTTATAAAATCTTCTTCATAAATAAAAGAAACTATTCTTTTTTTAAGAGAAAAAGAATTTTGAATGTATTTTGTAATTTTATATTTTGGAGACACTGATGATTCAATTTCCATATTTAAAGAATCAGAAATAAATAATAAATTATCTTTATCAAAAAAATTATTTAAATTTTTAAGCAAAGGAATCTTATATTCATCAAGTGAATCAAATGCATAATTATTAAAATAAAAAATATTGCCATCCTTTGAATTAAAAATATAACCAAAAGTTCCTGGAATTGATGAATTTAATTCAACAGGAAAAACTTTTATACCTCCTATTTCATATTCTTCTCCATTTTCTAAAAAATTAAAATTTTTAGAAAAACTAAATTTCTCAAAAAAGATATGTAAAGTATTCAATGTTATTCTTGAACCATATATCTTAATATCTGGAACTAATTTTAAAATATTTATTATTGCACCAATTTGGTGATAGATTGCTGTAGTTAAAAAAATACCTTTAACTTTATCCTTATTTTCAACAATATAATCAAGATTTGGAATAAATGATTGAATTCCAAAGTTATTCTTTAATGGTTCATATATACCTGCATCTAAAATATACATTTTAGAATCAATTTCTAAAATATTTAAACTTTTATATTTTTCGTCTAACCCACCCAGTGCTAAAAAATTTATTTTTGACATTATATTAATTTTCTTCCTTCCGTAATTCTTCTAATTTATCTTTAAAATAATATGGTAATTCTGCTTCATATTTTACTCATTTATTATTCAAATCTTTAAATTCAATACTTCTTGCATGTAAGAAGTGTCCGATATTTGGATTACTAATTTCTTTTTTTCCATAAAGATAATCATTATAAATTGGAGCATTCAAGTATTTACAATGAACTCTAATTTGATGTGTTCTTCCTGTTAATATTTTAAATTCAACAAAATCAAAACCATCGAAACGTTCAATAACTTGATATAAAGTAGTAGCTTCTCTTCCGTTTTTTGCTACTGTAATCATTCTAGGATCTACTCTACTTCTTATAAGCGGAAGAAAAACTTTTCCTTTTTTTTCTTTAAAATTACCCTTTGTAAGTCCAAAATATATTTTATTTACTTCTCTATTTATAAACTGGTTTTGAATATGAAAAAAAGCTTCATCAGTTTTAGCAATTACTAAAACTCCAGTTGTATGCTTATCAATTCTATGAACTATTCCTGGTCTTATAGTATTAGAATTTGCAAGCTTATCATACCTAGATACCAAAATATTAACCAATGTTTTATCATAATTACCATTCCCAGGATGTACTGGTAAATTTGCTGGTTTATTTATAACAAGATAATCAGAATTTTCATAAACAATATTAATTAAATCTCATCTATCCCATTTCATTAACTTTTCATTATTGTTATTATCTGGAATATCAATGGTAATTATACCTTTACCTTTTAACAAATAACCAGATTTTTTAATTAATAAATCTCCATCTTTTATTCTTCCATTATTAATTAAGTGTTTTATTTGACTTCTTGAGAATTTAATTGTTTCATTATTAAAAAAATAATCCACCAAATACTGATCAATTCTTTTTTCAATCCCAAAATCATAGTTAATATTAATTTTCATTTTTTAAAATTTTAAGTAATTTATTATAAAAAACCTTCTTAATTTTTTCATTTTTAATTAATTCAGAATTTGCTTTTTCAAGAAAATTTTTATTATTTAATATATTTTTTGCTCTTTCATATTCAAATTCATATTTAGAAATAGCTTTTTTATCAAGAATTTTATAATTAATTAATTCTTCCTCTTTAAAAGTATAATAGATTACACCAGCATGTAAAGAAACTTCTATGCCATTAAACAAATCTTTTTTTTCTCTTTGATTTACATTTGCATTAAAAACATTTAAATACTTGTTATAAAAAACTTCATTATCTATCGAAATATTGTTTAAATATAAATTTAAATTTTTAAGATATTTATAGTTTGTTTGTGAATGTATTAGTCTTGTAGCTCTAATTAAATCTAATAAAATAGATACTTTATTATTGAAATTCATTTTACTTTCTTTTGGAAAACTTTCTAATAAAATGGATTCTTTGAGTTTATACTTTTTTGAAAAATCTCTATAAATTTTTTCAGTTAAAAACGGAATAAAAGGGTGTAATAAAATAATTAATCTTATAAAAATATTAAGTGTATTTTTCTTTTGGTTTTTATCAGAAAATTTTTTTATTAACTCTAAATAAATACTTGAAAAATCATCATTAATAAAAATAATAATTTGATTTATTAAAATTGAAAGATTATATTTTTCAACATTTTTTTCAATTGAATTTATAAGTTGATCTATCCTTTTTATTATGTATTTGTCAATATCATTTAAAGACAATTTATTTAAATCATCTTCATATTTAAAATTTTCTAAATCTGAATATGTATAAATTAAATTAAAAATATTAAAAAGTTTATTAGAAATTGATCAATAATGATTTATTTTTTTCTCATTATATTTTAAATCATTCCCCGGAGTTGAGTTGCCTAATAAAAATAATCGCAAAGAATCTGAACCCCATTTATTAATTACTTCTATTGGATTTATTCCGTTTCCTAAAGATTTTGACATTTTTCTTCCAATTTTATCTCTTATAAGTCCATGAAGAATTACATTTTTAAAAGGAGCTTTATTTTTTAAATGTAATGATTGCATTATCATTCTTGCAACTCAAAAAAAGATAATATCATATCCAGTAAAAAGCGTATCAGTTAAAAAGTTAGGATTTTCAGATTTTTTACTTATATTATCATTTGAAAAAACAATTGGCCAAAGAGAAGAAGAAAATCAAGTATCAAGTACATCTCAACTTTGTTTCCAAGAAATTCCAGGTGATTCTTTTTGAATTTTTTTTTCATCGCCTTTTTTTCAAACAGGTAAACGATGTCCCCAAATTATCTGTCTAGAAATACATCAATCTTCCATTTTATTTATTCAATTTAAAAAATCCTTTTCAAATTTTAAAGGGAAAAAAAGAATTTTGTCCTTTGATTTTTGATATTTTTTTATTTTTTTTGAAAGTTCTGAAGTTTTTAAAAATCATTGTTTTGAAATCATTGGTTCAACAATTACATTAGTACGAGAAGAAATAGGAATTACATTATTAATATCTTCTATTTTTTTAATTATTTTTTTGTTTTCAAAATCTTTTATTATTTTTTTTCTAGCTTCTTCTGATGAAAGATTTTGATATTCAAATTCAACATTTTCATTTAATTTACCATTATTATTAAAAATTTTTATAAAGGGTAAATCATATTTTTTTGCTAATTTATAATCAAAAAAATCATGTGCTGGAGTAACCTTCATTATCCCTGTGCCAAAATTCATATCTATTTCTTTATCATGAAGAATTGGAAGATTTCTATTATTTACTGGATTTATTGCAATTTTATTTAAAAATTTTTTATTTTTTAAATCATTTGAATTAATAAAAAGAGCAACATCGCCAAACATTGTTTCTGGTCGTGTTGTTGCTACAATTAAATAATCATTTTCATCTTTTATTTTATATTTAATAAAATAAAGTTTTGATTTATTTTCTTTATGAATTATTTCAATATCAGAAATTGCTGATTGTAATTTTTTATCTCAATTTATTAATCTTTCATCTTCATAAATTAAACCTTCTTTATAAAAATGAATAAAAGTATCAATTACAAATTCATTTACATCATGATCCAAAGTAAATTTAAGATTTTTATAATCTAAAGCAATACCTAATTTTTCTCATTGGTTTTTAATATTGTTTTCAAAATCTTTTTTTCACTTTCAAGTTAATTCAATAAATTTTTCTTTTGAAATATCAGATAAATTTTTATTTAATTCTCTTAAAATTTTTTCTTCTACTTTAACTTGAGTTGCAATGCCTGCATGATCTAAACCAGGATATCAAATTGCATCATATCCTTTAAGTCTTTTGTATCTTATTAATAAATCAGGAAAATAAGAATCTCAAGCATGTCCCAAATGCAAATCACCCGTAATATTAGGGGGTGGTAAAATTATTGAAAAAGTTTTACTTCCTTCTCTTGCATTTTTAAAATAATTATTTTCTTTTCAAAAACTTTGAATTTCTGATTCAAAATTATTTGCTTTGTAAATATTTTTCATCCACTAAATAATTATAAAGTTCATCATAATCATCTATTAAAACTATTTTTAAATTATCTTTTACTTCTTGTGGAATTTCATCTAAATCTTTTAAGTTTTCTCTTGGAACAAAAATTAATTTCAATCCTGATCTAAAAGCTGAAATTGATTTTTCTTTAAGGCCACCTATTGGAAGCACTTTTCCTCTAAGTGTTATTTCTCCAGTCATACCAATGTTTTGCGAAATTGTTTTACCTGTAAGTGCTGAAATAATTGATGTTGTAAAAGTTACGCCAGCAGAAGGGCCATCTTTTGGTGTTGCTCCATCTGGTGAGTGGATATGAATATCAAAATCTTTAAATAAATCTTTCCCATTTCTTTCTGCTTTGATATCATATTTTTCTCTATTTGCTTTAATGTAACTTAATGCAATATTTGCTGATTCTCTCATCACATCTTTTAATTGACCAGTAATTATTAAATCTCCTTTACCAGGATAAAGTGTAACTTCAATTGGAAGGATATCTCCTCCATAAGCAGTTCAAGCAAGACCATTTGTTGTACCAACTTGCGGTGATTTTTCTTTTTTTGTAAAATCGTATTTTTTCTTGCCAAGATATTCTAAAATAAAATTTTCATCAATTTTAAAACTTTTCCCTAATTTTTTATCCATTTGTGCAACAATTATTTTTCTTGCAATTTCTTCTAATACTCTTTGTAATTGTCTAACTCCGGCTTCAATTGTATAATGTCTTATTAACATGCTTAAAATCTCATCAGAAATTCTAAATTGTTTTGGGTTTATGTTTGTTTCATCAATAACTTTTTTAATTAAGTGATTTCTTGCAATATGCATTTTTTCAATTTCAGTATAAGAATGTAAATTAATTATTTCAAGACGATCAAAAAGTGCTTCTGGAATATTTTCTAAATAATTTGCTGTTGCAATAAAAATTACATGTGATAAATCATATTCTTCTTCAATGTAATGATCTTGAAACTTGTAATTTTGTTCATAATCAAGAACCTCAAGCATTGCTGAAGTAGGATCTCCTCTAAAATCAGATGACATTTTGTCAATTTCATCTAAAAGGATAATTGGATTAACAACGCCAACTTTTCTCATTGCTTGAATTATTTTACCTGGCATCGCAGCTATGTATGTTCTTCTGTGACCTCTAATTTCAGACTCATCTTTTACTCCACCTAAAGAAATTTTTGCAAACTCTTTATTCATTGCTCTTGCAATTGAACGAGCAAATGATGTTTTACCTGTACCCGGAGGACCTATTAAAGCAATAATTGAACCTTTTGCATTAGGATTTTGTTTTTTAACAGCAAGATATTCAATTATACGTGCTTTAGGTTTTTCAAGACCATAATGATCTTCATCAAGAATCCTTTTTGCTGCTTTAATATCAATTTCTACTGTTGTTTTTTCTTTATAAGGTAAACTTAATAATCAATCAATGTAACTTCTTATAATATTTGCTTCTGGAGCTGAAGAAGGAGTTGCTTCTAATCTTTTTAATTCTTTTGAAACTTTTTCTCTAATATGATCAGGATAATCACCATTATCTAATTTTTTTTGAAGTCCATTAACTTCACTTTCTTCACCATTAATAAAATCAAGTTCTTCTTTTATTGCTTTTAACTGTTCTTTTAAGTAAAATTCTTTTTGTTGTTTTGTTAATTTTACTCTTACTTTGTCATTAATTGAATTTGCAACATTTTGAGCTTCTTCGATATGATAATTAAAAACTTCTTTTATAAAAGTTAATCTTTTTTCAACATCATTTTCTTTTAAAATATGTAATTTTTCATCAAGAGTAAGTGGAATTATTGATGAAATTGAATATGAAAATGGATTTGCTGGAACTTGAAAAAGACTTTTCATATGCTTTTTATCAAATCCAATTTCTCTTAATCTGTCTGAAAGTAATACTTCAATTTCTTTTTTTGCTTCTATTGCTTTTGCTGTTCAATCATTCTTATCTTCAAGAACTTCATAATCTGTTTCCATTATTTTCTTAGAATTAAAATATTTTGAATTTTTTATTTTAACTCTTGAAAGACCATTTAATAAAACTGTATAAATACCTTGTGTTTTATCATAGTCCATTGCTGTAATTTTAACAAGTGTTCCGTAATCATAATGGTTATTATCACTATTTCATATTCCTTCTTCATATGATGTAATTACCATTAAATTATTTTTCTTTTCAAATTCCGAAAGTAAGCTTTTTGTAATATCGTTTTCTTTATATTTTAAAGCAATCGAAAAATTGGGAAATACAATATCTCCTTGTGTAAGTATTAAAGTAACTTTTCTTTTTAATGCCATGGTTAAATCAATTTACTCCTTAAAATGTTTGTGTGTAATTTCTTTTTTAATTTTATTTATTTAATTTTTCTTTTAATAAATCAACTAATTTTAAGAAAATTAATGAATCATTAAGTCTTTCTAAAGTTATTTGTTTTTTAACATCTTCTATTTTCATTTGTTGTAATGCTGCAAGTCTACTATATTCTTTTTCAAATTCTTCTTCGCTAATTTCTTTTATATTGTTTTCTTCAACAAGTCTTGCATAAATAAGTCCATCTTTTACATTTTTTTCAGCAGCGCTGCTTAAATTTTCTTTTTTAAATTTTTTTTCATCCGTTTGAAGCATTTTAAAATAATCTTCAACTTTTACGTTTTGTTTTATTAAGTTTTCTTTAAAATGTTTAAACTGATGTTCAATTTCATCATCAAGTAATTGTTTTGGTATATTAATTTCTGTATCTTTATGATCAATAATCATACTTATTAATTTACCGATAAAAATATCTGTTGCTTTTTGTTTAGCTTGCTCAACAAGCATTTCTTTGATTTTTTCTTTAAAATCTTCCACTGATTTAAAACCAATTTTATTTATTCTTTCAAGTAATTTTTCTTTAGATATTTCTTCTGATAATGTAATATCTTTTATTTCAACATCAAAAGTTGCTTCTTTTCCAGCCAAACTCTTTTCAGGGTAAGTATTTGGAAAAGTAACTTTAACTTCTTTTTTATCTCCTATTTTTAATCCAATTAGTTGCTCTTCAAATCCTTTAATAAATTTTTTACTACCAATTTTTAATTCATAATCTTTTGATGAACCATTTTCAAATTTTTTTCCATTAATTTTTCCAACAAAATCAATTTTTGTATCGTCTCCTAGAACAATTTTATGTTCTTTATTTTCTATAGATTTCTTAACTTTAAAAAGTTCTTTGAATTTGTTAAATTCATCTGATATATCTTTTTCAGTAATAACTTTTTCTTTATATTCAACCTTAAAGTTTAAATAATTTGGCAGTTTAATATCTGGTGATAAATGTGATTCAAAAGATAATGTTGCAGTTTTATTTGAAACTTCATCTATTGTTAAATGTGGTTTTGTAATAATTTTATGTTTTTTCATTTCTTCTATTACTTTTTCAAAATTTGAGTCTACAGCAAAATCAATTGCTTTTGCATGAATATCTGTAACTTTAATATTTTTTAGAGCTACTTCTCTTGGTGCGTTTCCTTTTCTAAAACCTTTAATTTCTACATTTTTTATTAATTCATTCTCTGATTTATCAATAAAATTTTTTCAGTTTTCCCCGTCTAAAACAAGCTTAACTTTTAAAATATCTTTTTCTTTTTTTACGATAATTTTTGACATGATTCCCCTCTTTTAAAATAACTAGATTCTTAACATAATAAGTAAAAATTAAATCTTTTAAATTTAATCCAAGATTATTATACCTCTATCTATTATTTATATAAAATTAGTGTGCTTTAAAATATAATTTAAACTACTTTTAAAATTTGTTTTTTTAACAATGGATGATTCTAATTTATCCAAAATTTCTTGATATTTTAATGATTTAGAGACAATATAAATTACCTCCATTCAAATATCTTTTAATTCTTTATTTAACACAAAATTATTTAAATAAAGTATTTCTAAAAAATTTAATGAAAAATTACAAATTATAGGATCTTTAAATAAAAATTTTTCAATTTTATTTGAATCATTTACAAAATTTTTATTAAAAGAAACTTCTGTTAATTTTTCCAAAAATAAAACTCTCTTTTTATTTTTATAAAACAAAGTTACTTTATCTTTTATATTTTGTTTTTTAAGTTCATTTATTATTTTTAATTTTAAATAATCTTCTATTGTTTCATCTATAAGAATTTCCTTAATTTCAGAAAAATTTTCTCTTAAATTAAAATTTGTAAGCAAATTCAATACTTCATATTTTTCATTATTTGATAACTTTGATGAATTAATTAATTTTAAAATATCAAAAAAATCTAATTTTTTTTCTTTTTTAAAATTTTCTTTAGTCTCAAGAAATATTTTAAAATTAATTAGCTCATTTTCAATTTTTGTTGGAACATAAGGCATATTTAATTCTTTATTAACAATATTTAATGCTTCCATATAATTATTAGAAACAATTAAATTTTTAATCTGTGAAATTAAATTTGTATAAAAATCATTTTCCATATTTTTTAAATTGACAAAAATCCTTTCTAAAATAAAAAAATGGCGCCCACAAGAGGATTCGAACCTCTGACCCTATGCTTAGAAGGCATATGCTCTATCCTGCTGAGCTATGTGGGCACGCATATATGAAAAATTTATAAAAATTACTCACAACTTTATTTTAATATATTTAAAAAGAAAAACTATAATTTTTAAAAAACAAAAATTCAAAAAATTAAATTACATTCTTATTTTTTTCAAAAAGATAATAAAAGTAAAAACCAATAATAAAATAAATTAATAAAAGTTTTCCTATATTAAATGAAAGTATTAGTAATCAATATAATCACATTGATAAAAAATCATTTATATAAGAAAATCCATAAAATAAAGGAACAAAAATAAAGATATTAATAAAAGAAACAACAACAGATGTAACAAGAATAATTATTATAGATGAAATAAATAAGTTTTTTTTATTTTTGCTTGAATAAAATAAGTGATGAAATAATATAACAATAATATTTAAGAGCATTAAAAAAAGCATTCCTATTGGATCTCCATATGCAATTAAAATTACAACAGGTGAAAAAAAACCAATAAATAAGGAAAGGGAAAAACTAAGATAAGATTCTGCTATTAAAATAATTACTAATGAAAAATCTAATTTTAAAAAAGAAAAAATAGGAATTTGAATTAGAATTAGGAGTGAACTTAATGACAGAAAGATACCAGCTAAAATAATTTGATTTAATTTTTTCTCGTCTTTCATTTGCTAAAAATAATTATTATAAAGATAAAATATATACATAAATTATATATAAGAAAAAGCGAAATTTCTTATTTTGAATATTTTTAAAAATGTAAAATAAAAAATTATTTATTTTTTAATTTGTCTTTATAATAATCTTGATTGTAATGAACACACCAATCACAAGTGATGACTTGCTTTTTATTTTTAGCCAAAAAATAGAAAATAAAAAGATTTCAGATATTTTTAAAAAAGAAAATTTTGATTTTTTTTTAAACAAACACAAAAACGAAAAAATAAATGCTGTTATTGATAATAATCTTGAACAAGAAAAAAAAAGATTCAATTTTCCTAGAAAACAAGAATTTAATTTTTCTATTAAAAATTGTCAATTAGAATATAGCAAAAATGATAAACTGGTTATTAAAAATAGAATAAAAATAAAAAAATTTGAATTAAATGAAATGATCTTAAATGAATCATTATTTAAAACAAATTTTTGAAAAAATAATAAAAATATGTTTATTGTTTTTATAAAAAAAAACACAAATTGAAAAAACGCAAAAATTATAAAAAGTAAACTCATCAAACTCGAAGAAAATATCAAATTAAAAAACATACTTGAAAATGACTATCAAATTATTAGAAATAAAATATTTTTAGGAAAGGCACACGAATTAGCTGAAGGCGATACAAAATTTTTGGGAGTTGTAAGAGATCAAAAAATTAAAAAAAAACCAAATCTTATTCAACCACATTCTGATAAAAAATTTTATCCAAGAACACTAATATTTAAAAATCACTTTATGCAAATTCTTTTTGATGAAAATAATATGAAAAACGATGAAAACACAACTCAAATTGAAAAATCAATTAAAAAAAATGTACTAAATTATAAAAATAAATCAATAGCTTTTTTAATGGAAGAGTTTCAAATAAATAAACTATATCCAAAAATTAAGGAGGATATATTTTTTAGAATATTAAATGTTGGAAGTGCAGTTGAATTTAATAATGAAGAAAATACAGACTTTAATTTTTATACAATAACACTAAATAATAAAAATGAAATTAATAATAAAATTAAAATTAATTTTAATTTAATACAACAACTGAAAAATCCAAAAAATTGAGAAGAGAGCGAAACTTTAAAAGAAATAGAAAAAACATCTTTTGTTTTAATTTATAAAGAATCTGAAAAAAATAAATTAAATCCAAAAATTTTAGATATTAAAAAAATAAATTTTTCAGATGATACAGTAGATATATTAAGAGAAGAGTATAAAAAAATGAAAGAAGAAGTTAAAAAAATATCTAAAAAAACAAGAATAAAAGAAAAATATTTATATCTAGACAATGAAATAGTAAAAAAAGAATTGCGTGATATTTAACATATAAATCTCTTTTTTTTAAAAAAAAATATTTTTATTTTAAAATTAATATAGGGAATGAATGTTATTTCATTTTATATTTTAAAATAAAGGAAAATTATGACAACTGACCAAATTGTAAGAATTGTATTAAAAAGAGTTGATAATATCATTAAATGGAATTATAACTACTTAGATGAAAGCTATGAGATTAGAAAAGAAATTTATAAACTTTTAAATGATCCTGTAATTAAAGCAGAAATTTTAAATTTAAAAAAAGAAGAAGTTTTTAAAAATAAAACAGACAAAATAGAAGAATTAATGGAAGAAAGAAAGAAAGAAAGAGAATTATTATTTAAAAAAATTTCTAATGCCAGAAAAGAATATAACAGTAATAACACTACTGAAAAAACAGTTCAAATTAACTTAAGCGATATTTTAAAAGAAAAACAACATACTTTAGAAAAAGAAATACTTGATACAAAAGAAGTTGAAAATTATATAAAAAATAATGGAAATGAACATAATATAAAATTAATAAGTCAAATTGAAAATAAAAAAAGAGAATTAGAATCAATTCAATCAAAATTACTAAAATCACATCATAATAAAAATGAAATTGATAAAATAACAAAAATATTTATAGAACTTGAAAATCTTTTTAAACAATTAAGCGAGGAAAATAGAAAAGAAGAAGTTAATCAAGAAGAAAAAAGTACATTTAGGGAAAAAGTAACTTCATTTATAAAAGAAAAAATTTTACATGAAGAAAAAGAAGAAAGCACTCCAGAAGAAAAACAAACAATTCCTGAAGAGAAAACTGTTGTCAAAGAAAAGAAAGAAGTTATTGCTCATACACACAAACCTAAAAAAGAATTAGATATAAAATATCATGAAAATATGAATGAAAATCCTGAAATAGAACAAATGGAAAAATCATTTAAAGAAGAAGTAAAGAAGGATGAAAAAATTGATTCTTCAAAAAAAGAAGAACCTAAAAAAGAAGAACCTAAAAAAGAAGAGCCTAAAAAAGAAGAACCTAAAAAAGAAGAGCCTAAAAAAGTAGATGAAGAAATAAAAGAGGAAAAAAAAAATAAGCCAAAAGATAATTGCGAAGAAAAAGATAAAGAATTAGAAGAAGAAAAAGAAAAAGAAGAAGAATTGAAAGGGGAAAATTCATTTCTAAAAAAACATTTAGAAGAATTAAAAGTTTCTATTGAAAATCATAGAAAATTAAAAGAAAAATTTACAAATTCAAGAAATGAAGATGAATCAAAAGAAGCAGAAATAATTGAAAATAAAGAAAAATCTAAAAAAGAGATGGAAGAACCCAAAAAAGAAGAACCAAAAAAAGAAGAACCCAAAAAAGAAGAACCCAAAAAAGAAGAACCCAAAAAAGAGAAAACTAAAAAAGAGAAAACTAAAAAAGAGAAAACTAAAAAAGAGAAAACTAAAAAAGAGAAAACTAAAAAAGAAAAAACTAAAAAAGAAAAATCTAAAAAAGAAGATAATAAAAAAAGTAAATCACCTAATTTTTTAGAAAAATTTGAACAAGAATTAAAAAAAATGTCTAAAGATTTAAAAAGTGGATTAAGAAAAAGACATTTCACAAATACTCAATATAAAAGCTTAATAAAAAAATATCCATCATTAAAAGAAATTGAAATAAAAGAAAAAAACGAAAAAATAAAATTTAAATTTACTAGAGATGAAAAAAAACTTCTTAAAAAATAAAAAATAGTTTTCTTCTTTTTTTATAATAAGGATATGAAAGAAGATATAGTAATAGAAATACCAAAAGGTTCTAATGTAAAATATGAAATTTTAAATGGAAATATTGTGGTAGATAGAATTCTTTTTGGCTCAATGTTTTATCCAGAAAACTATGGTTATTTTGAAGAAACTTTAGATTGAGATGGAGATCCTTTGGATGCAATTGTTATTTCTGAACAAGGTTTTTATCCGAAATCAAGAGTAAAAGTAAGAATTATTGGTGCGATGAAAATGATAGATGGCGGAGAAACTGATACTAAAATAATTACTGTTATTGATGTTGATCCAAGATTTGATCATATTAAAAAATTAGAGGATATTCCAAAACATCAGTTAAATATTTACAAAGATTTTTTTGAAAATTATAAAAACTTGCAAAACAAAAAAGTTATTATTGGTGGTTTTGAAAATTTAGAATTTGCATTAAAAGAAATTAAGGAAGCTAAAGAATTGTATAAAAAATATAAAAATCTAGATAAAAAGACTTTTATTAATAAAATGCGCAAGGAATTTCCTAATAAATATATATTGTAGAATTAATTATTTTTTTAAATGTTAATAAGTAAATATTTAAAAATTATGAGAGAAATTTACTAATGGTTGTTTCATTATTAATTTCTCTTTTTTGTTTGTTATAATTTTCTTCAAAATAAATTTCTAATAATCTAATAAAATTTTTCCCAAAACAATAACAATTGTTATATCCAAATTTTCTTATTTTTTTAATATTATCTTCTTCTATAATATTAAAATTTTCCAAAATAATTTGAAAATCGAAGCTACTAGTTAAATTAAAAACAAAAAAATTATTAAATAAATTAAGAATATCTACATTTAAATTTTTAAATGATGATGATAAATAAGTTGAATAAACATTATTCTCTTTTCCTTTTATTAAAAGATTTTTAAAAAAATTATTTTTATATTTTACATAATACATACTATCATCATATTTTGAATCAAATAATTGCTCTTTAGAATCTATTATTATATTTAATAATTTTTCTTTTTCGGATATTTTTATAAATTTTGAATAAATTTTTTTAATAATAATTGTTGCAAACAAGGATTTATTATTACCTAAATTTTTAAAATTAAATGAAAAAATATTATTTTTTTCAAATACATTTTCTTTTAACTCAATATCATTTTCATAAAATAAATGCTTTATTATTTTTCAGTTTTTAATAAATTTAGAAGAAAAATTTATTATTTGATCATAATTACATTCCTTTTCTTCTATAAGAGATTTTAATACAAAAAAATTTAGTTTCAATCTAAAACTTTTTTTAATATTTTTTTTAAATTCAAAAGTAACATCAAATGTATTTTTATTTTCTTTTAATAAAATAAAATCTCTAAGTCATTTAAATCTTTCTCCAGTAAGTTCAAGATATTCAACATCTTTATAATATTTATAGAGACTTGAAAAAGCTTTTTTAAAATCTTTATTTTCTTTAAAAAGTGCTGTTTTTAAAAACAATTTATTTTCTTTAAAAAAAAGATTGTCTAAAAAACTATTAATATTTAAAAGAGCATAATTAAGATATCTTTCTAATTTAGAAAAATTAAAATTATTTTTTATTAATTCTCTTCTTTTTCTATAAAGAGCTTTAAAAGAGTTTTTAAAATGGTTTAATATTCTCTCGTCACTTTTAACAAAATTAAAAATTTCTCCTATATTTAAATCTTCATATCCATTTCTTTCTCAATTAAAAAAATCTTCTGCAATTTTTGCTTCTGAATTTCCTTTTATTTCGCCCAATAAATAATAATCATTAAGCAATAAATCTTCTTTTTTAAAAAGATTTATTGAATTATTTTCAAGACCAACTTCTATAAATTTACCTTTGTAATTTTCCTTATCTGAAATTATCTTTAAATCATCATGTAATTCACTTTCAAAATTTAAAAATAAAAATTTATAATTTTTATTAAATTTTTTTAAATAATTAAAAAAAAATTTACGATAAATTCTAAAAACTAAATTAGTTTTCCCAAAATTTTTATTTCCTACAAATAATATATTTGATGCAAAAAAATCTATATTTATTGCAAGCGGTACTCTATTATCTTTTATTGTACCTACATTTTCAATATAAAAACCTTCTTCAACTTTTGTTGATTCTATTTTATCTAGTTCATCATTACTAAAAAGGGATGCATTATTTCCAACTTGCGGACTAAAAGAATAATCATTTTTTATTTTATAAAAATCATCTAATAAACCAATAAGAGAAATTTTGTATATTTTATATTTATTTTTTTCATTAATAAATAATTTTTCAGAAATTATTTTTGCAATAAAATAATTTCCAAAAGAAGAAATTTTTAAAAATGAACCAACATAAGGTGTTTTAAAAATCTTATTTTTATAAATAATATAACTCTTATTTTCAAGATTAAAGTTTGTTGTATGCAAATATGCAATATCATTTTCAACTTTTATTAGTTTACCTAAAAAATAATCATTATCTAATTTTGTGTTCATACAATATAAATTATAATAATTTATAAATTAAAAAAGCAATTATTAAAATTTAAGATCATAAAAAATATTACTATTGAATTCTCTTACAAAAGCTAATATTAAGTCAACAGTACATTGCACATCTTTTAAATCAATTATCGAATGATGAGAATGCATATATCTAGATGGAATTGAGAGAGTCATTGAAATTACACCATCTTTTGAAAGATGTATTATTCCAGCATCAGTTCCTCCACCCATTAAAGAATCAAATGTGTATTTTATTTGATTTTTTTTAGCAATTTCTTCCATTAAGTTTACAAGCTTTGGATTAGCAATTATAGATGAATCAAAATGAGAAAGAGCAACTCCTGCACCCAATTTAGTATCTCTATCTTCCATACCTGGTGCATCATTTGCAATTGTTACATCAATAGCAAATCCAACATCGGGTTTTCATTTATAAGCTGATGTTCTTGCTCCTCTAAGTCCTACTTCTTCTTGTGTTGAAAAAACAAAAATAAAATTACATTTTAAATCTTCATTGCTTAAAAAACGAAGTAATTCAAGCCCAACTGCAACAGAAATACGATTATCATGTGCTTTTGCCATTATTCTATCATTTAATATTTCAAAAGGAGGAAGTGAAGCAGGGACAATTTGATCACCTATTTTAATACCCTTTTGTTCTACTTCTTCTTTTGAGTTAGCGCCAATATCAATAAACATATTTTTTAAAGGTATTGTCAATTTAGCTTCTTCTGGTTTCAATAAATGAGGGGGTGTTGAACCAACAACGCCAATTATATCTTCTCCTCCACTTGATTTAATTTTCAATAATTTTGCTAAAACAACATGACTTCATCAACCACCAATAGGGGCAAATTTAATAAAACCTTTTGAATCAATTTTAGTAATCATAAAACCAACTTCATCCATATGAGCTGTAAAAGAAACAGTTGGAGCATCCTTAATTGATGATTTTAAAATTGCAGCAATAGAACCCAATCCATCTCTTTCTACCTTAACTTTAGATAAATTATGTAGTTCTCTTATAACATAATCTGCAACTTCATTTTCATGCGCCGCAACACCATCAAGAGCTGCCAATTCCATTGAATATTTTTTTAATTTTTTTGAATATTTCATACTAAATCCTTATTTTTATATAATGCTTTTCTTAATTATAAAGCATAAAGGTTTTACTTTTTAAATTTTAAACGTTTAAGTGAAAGTGCAACAAAAAGAGCCATTGTATCATTAAGCATCATCGCTATAGCACCTATAAGGGGCGTAAGAACTGCTGCCATTGCAAGAGGAATAAAAATAGCATTGTATAAAATAGCAATAAAAAATCCAAAATAAATTGTAAAAACTGTTGTTCTTGAAAATTTTATTGCTAAATAAACATTATGTAAATTATTATTTTGAATTGTTATATCACTTGATTGAATTGCAATATCATTTGCTGAACCCATTGATATTCCTAAATCTGCTTGTTCAAGAGCTATTGAATCATTAATTCCATCTCCTACAAAAGCAACCTTTTTACCTTCATCTTGCATTTTTTTAACAATTTTTGATTTATCTATAGGTAAAACCTCAGCATAAATATTTGATAATTTAATTCCTAATTCTTTTGCAATGAATTCAGAATTTCTTTTTGAATCTCCCGTAACCATAAAAACCTCAATATTTTTATCATTTAATTTTTTTATTACATCTTTTGCTTCTTCTTTTACTTTATCTGCCAATACAATATGACCAAGTATTTTTTTATCATCAAAAAAATAAATTATTCTTTTTCCTTCGTTTTTTATTTTTTTAAAAAAATCTTCTTCTTCATAATTTATTTTTTCTTTTGCAAAATTATTTGATCCAATGTAATATTTTTTTTCCTTGTATTTAATTAAAATTCCCTTACCTAAAATTTGATCATATTTAATATCATTTTTTATTTCCTTATAATTTGAAAAATATTTAACAATTGCTTTAGAAATAGGATGATTAAAATTCCTCTCTGCTGAAACTAAAATAGGAATAATGTCTTGATCTAGTTTATAATCAATAACTGAAATTTTACCTTTGGTCAAAGTACCCGTTTTGTCAAATAAAATTGAGTCAATTGTAGTAATTTTTTCAAATACTTCCTTAGAATTTAAAATTATATGTTTTTTAGCAGATTCACTGTTTGCAACCAAAATTGAAAGTGGAGTGAGCATGGCGAAAGAACAAGGACAAGCCACAACAAGAACGGTTACCCAAACTTGAAATGATTCATATACATCATTAGCAAATATTAAGTAAAACATAAAGGTAATCAATGAAACAATAAGAACAATTGGAATTAAATATTGAGCAATTTTATCAGCAATTTTCTGAGTATCTGGTTTTGCATTTTTTGTTTCTTCAATTTTATCAATAATTTGACTTAATATTGAATTTTTTATTTCTTTTGTTGCTTTTACTAAAATTTTTGTTTTCGAAATTGTGCTTCCATAAACAAAATTTCCTTTTTTCTTAGTAATATATAAACTTTCTCCCGTAAACGTAGATTCATCAATTTCAGTAATTCCTGAAAATATAATTCCATCTGTTGGTATTTTTTCGCCCGGATAAACAACCATAATATCATTTGGTCTTATTTCACTTGGTGCTATTTTTTTTTCTTCACCATCAATTAAAATTATTGCTTCCTTTGAATATAGTTCTAATGTATTATTCAAATCTTTTGTAATTTTTTTAGAAAGATATTCTTCTAAATAATTACCAAAATAAATAATTATTGCAACTTCAGATGTTGCTTCAAACATTACCTTTGAATCGGGTCAAACAATAATTGTAACAAAAGAAAAAGTATAAGAAGCAATCATTGAAAATGAAACAAGTAAATTTTCAGAGACTTTTCCATGAATTAAAGCAATGAAAGAAACCCTAAAATAATCTATTCCATAAATAATCATTACTATAGTAGCAAGAAAAAATGTAAATCAATCATTTGTTATAAATTTTAAAAAATCACCCTCTGGATTTTTTGCGAATGAAGAAATAAAAACAAAAACAAGAATAATAATACCAAGAATTAATTTTCAAAGATATGTGGGAAAACTATCCAAATCATGATCATTCATTCTATCTTTAGAATCATTTTCTTTTTCACTTATTTTAAAATTTGAATTATTTTTTAAATTTTTATCTATGGTTTTTTTTTCTTTTTTATTCATATTGATTAGAAATTATAATAAATTAATTCTTTACCTCATCTAAAAATTTCAAATAATTCATATATTTTCTTTTAGAATATCTTTCTCTTACATTACAACCAGATTCATTTCTATGTAAACAATTAGAAAATTTACAATCTTTTAAATAAAGTGAATAATTTAAAAAATTATGAGCTATATCAATTTTATTCATATCGCTTTGAAAAATTGAAAAACCTGGGCTATCAATAAAAAAAGAGTTTTCAAAAATTTCATATGAAATTAAATTGGTAGTTGTATGTTTTCCTCTTTTCAAAAATCTTGAAATTTCTTGTGTTTTTAAATTTAAATTTTTTGAAAGCGAATTAACAATTGTGGTTTTGCCAACCCCTGTATTACCAGTAAAAACATTTATTTTATTTTTTGTTTCATTTTGAAATAAAAGAAAATTTTTTTTATCAAAGCCATTTTTAAAAAGCAATACAATATATCCCATTTTTTTATATTCAGAAATTAATATTTTAATTTCATCATTTAAAAAAAGATCAATTTTTGTAAACAATAGAATTGGCTTAACATTTTGAAATTGAAAAAAAGTAATAAGCTTATCTAAAAAATAATCATTAAAAATAGGCTCTATTGTTGAATTTACAATAATTGCATTATCGATATTTGCAACTCTAGGTCTTATAAAAAAATTTTTTCTTTCTAAAACTTTTTTTATAATAATTCTTTTATCTTCTAAAATTTCAATTTCAACCTTATCCCCTACATAAAGTTTATTTTTTTTTAACTGATTTGTAGAGAAAGCATTATAGGTTTTATTTTTTATTTTTACTTTATATGTATTAATGTTTGATGAAATTATTATCCCAGTCATAATTTAATTTTAAATTAATCTTAATAAAAAAAAATTTTTTACTTTTTATAATATAATTATATTGTTACTTTTTTGAAAAAAATGTATAAAATAAAAATGAGGTAAAAAATATGGCAATGAATTGAAAATTCTGAGAAAAGAAAGACAAAAATAAAGATAAAGTAAAAAAAGACGAAAAAAATAAAGACAACACAATGTCAAAATAGAATATTTTATCTTAAAAAAATAAAAAAACACATTAGTGTTTTTTTATTTTTACATTTTTCTTCATTATATTAATTTCATCAATACTAGGAATTCCTTCTTTGGAAATCGAAGCCATCTTTGTTGCATTCGCATAAAGGAATGCTTCATAAGAGTTTATTAAAAAATTAGATACATAAGCTCCAATAAAAACATCATCTGAACCTTGATATGATTTATCTTTAAATTCATAATCAATAAATGCAGTAAAAAAATTTGAATCACTATCATAAAGCATTGATCTTTTGCTGTCGAATGTTATCAATATATTTTGCGCTCCTTTTTCTCTAAGCTCTAGTAAAATTTTTTTAAATTTTTCAAAATTATCTTTATTACTTAAATCATCAATTAATTTAAAATTAGAATAATAATTTAATAAATCAATATATTTCAATTTAATAATTATTGGATTAAATTTTAATAATATATTATTAAAATTTTTATTTAAATCAAAAATTAATTTTACACCATTTTTATTTGCAACTTTTGACATTTCGTAAATAAAATCTTCATCATCTTTATGAAAATCTCCTGTAATAAGAAACATATCATTTGAAGAAAATGTTCTTATTTTTTTTAAAATAAATTGTTTTGATATTGCATTAATTTTTGAAGGCTCTCCTGCAAATGAAATTTTTTTATTAATATCATAGAAAACATCTAAATTTACTCTTGAATTTTTTTCTGATTCATATTGTATTTGTTCGATATTTTCATTTATTAAATTATCTATAAGATATTTACCGGTAAAACCTCCAGAATAATGCATAGTTAAGGTTTGTAAATTGAATTTCTTAATAATTTTTGAGGCAATTATTCCAGAACCCATAATTTCAATATTTAAATCATTTGTATCATAATTTATATTATTGTTTAATTCCTTAATATTTAATCTACATAATATCCAAGGGTTAATTGTCAATGTATTAATCCTTTTAAAAGATAGATTATCATCATTTTCTAAATTTAAACTACGGTTTATTATGTATTTAGAAAGAGAAGATTGTTTGCTTTTTTTTGATAAATATTTTATTCTTTCTTTTTCTTCTTTTGTAACTCTTAAATTTATTTGTTCTGTTTTTTTATCTCTTTTCATACTATGATTTTCCTTTTCAAAATCTAAATACAACATTATAAATAAATTTCTTCTTTTCTCATTTTTTTAAAAATTTATAAAAAAAAATAATAAAATGATTTTAAAAGTAATAATACTTATAATAATATTATAGGGAATATTTAGTTGTTTTTAGGAATGAAAGGAATAATATGATACTCAAAATAGAACCAATATTTGTTAAAAAACCATGAGGCGGAAATGATATTAAAAAAGTTTTTAATAAAAAAGAAAATAATGCTAATCATGGAAAAATTGGAGAAGTTGTTTTATTCTCTGGTGATGGAGATAATATAAATAGAATAATAGGAACAAATAAATATCTTGATGAATTTTATAAAGAAAATAGAGAAAAACTTTTTAATAATTATTACAAAGATAAATTTCCTTTTTCAATAAAAATAATAAATACAGGAAAAAATTTACCTGTTGTTGTAAATCCAAAAATTAGTTTTTTTTCAATGAAGAAAAAAACAAATGAAACAAATCAAATTTGATATCCATTAGATCTTGATGAAAAAGAAAAATTTGTAATAGGCATAAAAAATAAAAGTCTTTTAAAAAATGCTTTAAAATTTTATGATTGAAAATTTGTTTTTGAAGAAGAAAGTTTAGAAAAAAATAAAGCTTATAATGTTAATTCTGGCACAATATACAACATAAAGGCAAATAGTTTAATTTTTTCAGTAGAGGATAATACTGGAAAGCCAATAATTATATTTAACGAAAAAGAAAAAGATAAAGAAAAATTATTAAATATTGATAATACGCAAATTAAAAAAATATTAAAATCAATAAATGAAAAAAATTTAATAAAATCTTCTGAAGCAATTGAAAATATAACAAATGAGAGCATAAAAATAATTGAGCTTGCAAAAAATAATAATTTTACATTAGAAAAATGAGAAATATTTAAGAAAGTAAAAATTAAACTTCCTAAAAATAAAGTAAATTTTTTAACAATAAATTGTTTAGAAGGTCATGGAATAATAGGAAATTCTGCTTTATTAAAAAATGAAAATATAATAATAACTTCAGATGAACTTGATAGATTAATAATTGATGGAAAAATGACTCTTTTAGTAGCATATCCAAATAATTTAAAATAAATAATAAAACAAAAAGGGAGAAAATCTCCCTTTTTTATTTTAGATTAATTTCTACAATTAATACTAAAACAAACTATTTGAATGAGCTAAGTTTGAATTTATTATAAAAACAAAACATAACCAAAATCATTATATTACTTTAAAATTAATTTTGATAAAAATCATTATTTTTGATAATTTCTTTTACTTTTCATTTTTTCCTTACATAGTCCTTATATGAAATAAAAAAATTCTCATTTCCATTTCCCAAATGAGCAATATAATTTCTATAATTATGAAATAAAGGTTTTATTACATTTTTATTATTTTCTTTTACTTCCTCATATTTTCTAACAATTGTAAGATTTTCATCTTTATTTAAAAGCTTTAATAAAATTATTTTTTCTATTTCTTTTCAAACATACTTTATTGAATATTCAGAATTATTTTTAATTCTATTTCTTTTTGCTATTCTTAAAATATGTTTTTTATTTTTTATTAAAAAATAAAATTTAAAAAAGTCCTTTGTTGTTCCAACTATATAAATAAATTTATTTTTATTAATATTTATTTTTCTTTTAATTTTAAAATTTAAAAACTTTAAATTTAAATTTTTCTCCTCATAATCTTTTAAAAAAAGTTCTCATGTTCTTAAAAATGTGTGACTTTCCTTTTTTTCATTCATTACAAAATAATATAATAAAAATTCTGTAATTTTTAATCTTGAATATTTTTTTAAAAATAAGGAAAATGAAATATTAAGGTTTAATTTATTATAGATATATGCAGTAATAATCTTTTTTTTAATAAATTTTTGATAATTATTACTATCTAAATCTTTAAATCATTTTTTTGTAGATTTCTCTATTACACTTAATTTTTCAATTTCATCATTTGAAAATAAAATATGTAAAAAATCAAACATTGAAAAATAATTATCTATTTTATTTCTTTTCTTTAATTCTATTGTTGCTTGTTTTATTATTTTTTTTAAAATTTCTTCTTCATAATTTTTATTCATTTTATTAAAAATTTTTTTAAATTCTATAATTAAAAAAATTCTATAATCAAATAATGCAAAGTTTACTTTAATGTTTTCTGGCTTCTTTGAATCTCTAAAAAGTAAAACTATAGAATTACTTTTGTGTCTTTTTTTTATACTATATTTTTTATTTTCTATTATTTTAAATTTTTCATGAATAATATAACTTTTAAAATAAAATTTGTTTTGTATACTATAAATATCATTTAATAAATTTACATAATGCAGCAAAAAACTTTCATATCTATTTCCTGAGTTTTTATTATTCATTTTATTAAAAAAATAATGATTATATCAATTAACAGCCTCATAATTTATTTCACTATATCTATTTTCTGGAATCATTGAAAAATTTTTCATTAAATTTCTTTCATACATATTTTTTATGTCTCAAAAAAAGGAATCTTTTTCTTCTGAATATAAAAAGATAATTGAAGAAAGATAATTAATATATTTAAAAATAAATTCTTTTACTTTTTTTTTATTAAAAAAACTTTTACTTATTTTAAATTTTAAAATTTTATAATAAACTTTAAAAAGTTCATCATTATTAAATTCATAATGATTATCAATAAAATGTATAAATATACTTCTTCTTAAATAAAGATCTTTTATTATTAATTTTAATTCTTCTAAATTTAAAATTTGGAATATTTCTCTCTTAGATTGAATGGAAATTAATTTTTGATTTAATGTTTGCCCTTCTTGATTTATTAAACTATTAAAATTTCTTTCATCACTTTTTCAATAATTATCAATAAGATGAGAAAAAGAAAGCATGTAAATAATATTATTATCAATGTCCTTTAATAATAAAGTGTTTTGTTGTGTGTGCATTCAAATTAAATTATAAATTATAAATTTCTTATCAAAAAATTTTGTAATACAAGATAATAATATTGACATACAAGATTAGAAATGAAAAATTTAAGATATACCTATTTAATACAGAAATTTAGAAATGATGAGCAAGATGAATTAAATGAAATGCTGATTTCTTGAATAAGAAAACAAGCAAATGTAAATTTTATTGTATTAAATGTTGATAAAATAAGAGAAAGAAATCCTTATCAAATAGCGGCCATTTTAAATAGTAAAGATGATTTAGAAAAAGCTAAAAATAAATTAGATGAAAGAAATAAAAAACATTTTAATATTTTTCCAGGAGAAGTAATTTATTTATCTGATAGAAAAATTGGTCAAATTTATGAATATGAAAAAAATAGACCTTATTATGTTTTAAAAAACTTTACTTCAAATAATAAAATTGTTATTTTGCAAATAACAAGCAAAAAACATAAAAAAGGCAAACAACAAAAAATAAAGATAAATGGAAAAATTTCTTATGTTATTATTGATGAACCATTAACATTCAAAAAAGAAGAAATATATAATGCAAGAAGTGAATTAACTAAAATTAATGATTTTACAGTTAATTTAAAAAGAATGGAAAAGTATTTTATTAAGCATAAATTTAGAAAAGCTTTCAAATAAAAAATAATTTTAATTGAAAGCTTTTTTAAATTAAATTTAATGATTTATAAAAACGTTATCTATAACTATATTTGGAGAATTTTTAGCAAAAAGATATTCATATCCATCAACTGAGTCATATGTCATAATATTTGAAAAATAAATACCAAATTCATTAAAAGTCATAATGCCACCATATGTTTCATTGTTTGCAAATATTCAATCATTTTCATTGGGAAGAACTAAATAATAAGTGTAATGCAATGTGTGGTCTGTTGTTGCTTTTATATCCGATTCTTGGTAGTAAAGTCCAGAAGTATAAAGGAAAGATGAATTTATTTCAGATACCTCTTGAGCTTTATAAGTTATATATTCTGTATGAATTTCTTTGTGCCCACCATAAGGATCATCTACATTGACTTGCATTTTTCAATTAAACCCTATCTCAATATGCTTAGTAAATTCTTTATAAGATGAAGTGTTATTTTTATTATATTTATCTAAATAAATATCAAATTTTAAATAATCATAATTAGTAAATTCTCCATTACTGCTAATTGTTATATTTAAAATATTTTTTTTATAAATATTAGGAGTAATTAATTTTTCTTTTTCATTAGTTAAATTAAATAAAATATAACTTATTGTTTTATAATTATTATTTAAATTAAATAATAAAGATTCATTTACGACCTTATAACCATAATTTAGAGGAGGTTTTTTCATTTCATCTGATCATTTAAAACTTTGTTCATATAAGCCTTCATAATTAGTATTTTCTATTTTTTTAGCATTACCAGCTGGAGTTAATTTGCTAAAATCTTTTACTAATAAATTTTCATTATTTGTATCATAAAGATCATAATATTCTGCATAGTGATAAAGAGAATAAGAAGAATAATTTAAAAAATTAAAATTATCTCCATCAGAAAAGAGAACTTTTACTTCTCTCGAATTAGAACCTGAAAAACCCACAATTTTAGGATAACTTTGGTCTCCATTATCAGAAATGGTTACTCCGGGTAATATATTATAATCTTGTTCATAAGTTGTACTAATAGATGTATTATCAATATTATTTATTGTTAAAGTGGGATTTAAAATAAAGTAATTTATACCATATTCTAAAAATATAAAATCTGTTAAATAATCATAATAAATAGGTAATTCAACATAAAAATAAGTAATTGAATTTAAATTCTCAATTTTAAATAAACTTTTATTTACATCAAAAGAAACGTTGTGATAATCATTATCATTCTCTGATTTAATTTGATAATCAAATGTTATTGAATTTATTTGAGAAATATCTCCATTATAAACACCGGTAGTTGCCAATACTGTCATATCATTTTCGGCATATTCTCCACTGATGTATTTTAATGTTTCATAATCAAAATAAGAAGAAATAATTTGAAAATTATTTTCTTCATTAATATTTTTAATTTTTAAATTATTTTTTGTAAAAGGTAATACTATTATCATTAAAAAAAATGGCAAAAGAACAGTCGCCAAAACTCTTTTATTTACTTTTTGCATATTTGTTTCCTTTTTATTATTTAAAATCTAAAATTATTATAAAATACTTTTTCTGTATTTAATATACTTAATTAAAAAATATGTAAATGTAAAAATGTATAATAATAAAATTAATAAAGATAAAAGAATTATTAAAATTTTATTTTTGGTTTCAACTGATACATTTTCATAATTATTTGGATAAACAGAATCATCAAAATACAAAAAAGTTCAATCATATTTATAATCACTACTTACATTATTTAATAAATAAATATTAAAATCTTTATATTTAGTGTTATTTTCCAAATTTGTTAAAGTATATTCATATTGATTTTCATAAATTGTAGAATTGCTAATTAAATTTTCTTCTTTTAAACTATCATATTCATTATTATTTGAGTCCTTATAAGTAATTCTTAAGTTATTGGCTTGAATTTTTGAAACATCAGAATATGTAATTTCAAATGTAATAGAATCATTTTTTACTTTTTCAATTTTTATATTATTTATATTTGTATTGGAGAAATTAGTTATATAAATCTTCTTATTTAAGAAGTATTTTTCATTATATTTAAAATCTAATTTATTTAATGAAAAACTCATATTTGTATATATACTATTTTCCTCAAAAGTTGGTATTTCATAAAAAACCTCTATATTATTTTTATAATTTATAAAATTTATTTTAGAATAGTATAAATTTTTAGAATATTTTTCAATTTTATTATTTTTATTATCATATAAGGAATAATTAAAATTAATTTCCTTTATTAAATTTAAATTTCCATTTTTAGTATTATTTCAAATTTTATTAGAATGATAAAAAACATCTAAATAATATTTATTTCCTTTTTTTGTAATTTTTGAATCAATTACATCGATATTTAATTTATTAAAAGTTGTTTCAAAATTTATTTCTTTAAAAAAATACTTATAACCAGTGGTACTTAAATAATTTTTATTATCTTTATAATTTTTAACAAAAGAATTGTTTAAATAATCATATTCAAAATATCCACTATTTACAAAAACAAAAGATGATAAGTCATTTGTATTATTTTTATCAAAATTTATTTCATATTTATAAATATCCAAATTTTCCATATAAATTGGATTTGTTAAAACTTTATATTCTTCTTTTCCATTATTTTTATAAGACAAAACTAAATTATTAGCTAATTGATAATTTATTTCATCATTATATTTTATAAAGATGTAAAAAGAATTATCATAATATTCATTTTCTTCATAATAAACATTCTCAATTTGAGGGGGGTGGATTGGGGTAATTATTTTGTAATTATCAACTCACTCATTTAAAAATATTTCTTCATTATTATAAAAAAAAGAAAAATTATAATAAATTATTCCTTCTTCTTTTGAAATATTATTTATATAAATTGTTACGTTATATCAATTGCTATTTCCATATTTATAATAATCATCGTCAGATGTAAAAGTTAATTGATAATTATTTTCATTTTTACTATTATCATAAGATCTATAATCTGCATAAATTTTTAAATTATTTAAAAATTCTTTAATGCTAATTTTTTCAGGAAGTAAGATATTTAAATTAAGTTCAACAACATTGCTATTTAAAAAAAATAAATTATTTATTATAATTTTTGGATTATTTAAATAAAAATTATTCTCATAATTTAAATCAAAACTGCTAACACTGTTTTCTATGATACGAAATGAAAATTCTTGATAATTTTCATTAGAATATTCAATTCAAACAGATAATTTATTAGAAAATGATGTATCTAAATAATAATGATCAGAAATATTATTTAATTTTTCAAATTTATATTTAATAATAAAAAAATGTTTATTAATATATTGATTAAAATAACTATTATTTGTAATATCATTAATTCTTATAATCTCGACGTTTCTTATTTTACCTATATTCTCTGGACTAACATAGCTATTTACTTTTATATTATTCTCAATATTTTCTTTTGAAACAAGACAATAATTAATTGTAATTAAAAAATCTTCTATTTTACTTTTAAAAATATTTTGATTTATATAAATAAAAATAAAAGAAGTTAAAGATGACGATAATTCCTCATAAAAAGCATAGTAATTTCAAAGAATTAAATCTTGATTATTTTTTAACCAAGATTTAATTTGATAAAAACTCATATTATTAAAATTTTTGTTTACTGTGTCTTTATTATTTTCTTTAAATTCTTTTATTTGTAATTTATGATTAAATACAAAAGCATTTTCTAATTGCTTTTCTAAATCAATATTTTCTTCAGTATTTATATTATTATTTACTTGATTATTAGAAAAATAATTAAAAAAAGAAACACTTGAAAGTGTAACTAAAAATATTAAAGAAATAAAAAGAATTGGAGTAAAAATTTTTTTCATTATTTACACAAAAAAATAAAAAATAATTATTAATAATTTCTTATAAACTTAAATGCTTAATTTAGTATTTCTTTAATTTTAATAAATTTATATTAAATTAATAATTAATTATTTAAAAATATTTTAATTAATTAGAGATAATTTTTTTCTTAAAAAAAATCTTTGTAAAATATTTAAAATAATTAAAATAAAAATAATGATAAAAGATATCTCTGTAATAATATTAAATTTTTTCAAGACTTGATCATGTGCAAATGACATTATTCTTTGAAAATATAAAAATAATATAAGTTGCATAACAATCACAATAATTAATATTAAATAGAAAAAATTTGAATTTCTATTTGAATAATCTAATTTTTTAGAAATTAAACTTATTGTAAAAAGCGTAACCAAATTATAGCAACACATTATTGTAAACATATAAATTACAATGCTATAATTATATGTTTCATCATATGCTCTATGGGAACTCATTTGATTTAACATAAAAAAACAAGTAGTTCCTCATAGTAAAATAAATAGAAAAAATATAATTATAAAATTACTAAAAGAATTTTTAAAAGCACTAACTTGCAAAAAATTATTTTTCTTTAAAAATATATAGGAATATATAATCACAAAAGTAAATCAAATTGCCAAAATATTTATTTTATATTTTCAAATACGAAAAATATATGATTTTGAATCTAAACTAAAATAATTTATTCAAATGTTAAAACCTTCAAAAAATGTTCAAAATATAAAAAATGTTATTGCAAAAAGTAAAATATTTTTAAAACTAAAAAGTTTTTTTAATATAAAACAAGATTAAACCCAAAAATTTAAAATACTTTATTGATAAAAATTCTTTTTCCATTTAAATAAACATTTTTTATAATCTTATGTTAACTAATATTTATCTAATTAAAATTATTTTTAAAATTTATATCTATAATTTTGAAATACTCTTTTAAATAAATTTACAAAAATTAAAATTAAAAATATAGATGATTCAATTTTTAATATATTTAAAAATTTTAAATATTCATTCGCAGAAACTGCAGATATAATTTTAAGCATTCAAAGAAAAAAAATAAAATTTAAAATAAAAATTACAAGTAAAAATAAATATTGAAATTTAAATGTTCTCCTTTTTGAAGCAAAAATGCTTAATAATGCAATTGCAATTAAATTAAAAAAACACATATTAAAAAATAAAACATTTATATTTTTGAATGGAACTGCTTTTTCTCCATTTGAATAATATTTATAATCAGATAAATTAATTTGAAATAATAAATATAAAAAAGAATAAAAAATTATAAAAATTAAAAATATAATTATTAAATTACTAATGGTGTTTTTTATAGAGTTTACTTGTGTAAAATTACATTTTTTTAAATATAAATAAATATAATTTAATAACAAAGTAAAATAAATATTAATCGTAAAAATTATTGTTGTTCAAGTATTTAAAGTTATACTTCTGTCTGATAAATTAAAAGCATTAGCATTGATTATTTTTCCTATGGAATTATAAAGTGTCAAAATTAAAAGAAACAAAATGACAAACATTAATAAATTTTTAATATTAAATACTTGTTTAAAATAAAAAAAAGTTAAATATGAGATATTATATTGATTTTTTTCAAAAATTTTTTCTTTAGATTCTAATTTAATATCTTTCATTTAAATCACAAAATATTTTACATTAGTTTATTTAATTTAAAAAATAGTTTAGATATTTTTTAAAAAATTTATTTAATAAATAGATAATTAAAAATAGAAATAGAATAAATTACAGCTGTTTCTGTCCTTAAAATTGTATCTGTTAATTTTACTATATTAAAATTCATTTTTTTAAATTTATTAATCTCTTCTAAAGAAAAACCACCTTCTGGGCCAATAACAATAAATATTCTTTTATAAAAATTATTTTTATCTAAAAATGATTTTAAATAAATATCTTCTTCTTTTTCATAAGCAAAAAGAAGAAGATCTTTTTTTGAAAAAGATAATTCATCTAAATTATTTAAATAATTTAAAAATGGAATTTTAAGTTGATTGGATTGTTCTGCGGCTTCTTTTAAAATTTGAAAATGTCTTTTATACTTATTTTTTTCATCTTTAATTTTATAATTTGAAAATTTACTTTCAAAAAAATAAATTCCATCTATTCCAAGTTCTGTTGATTTTTGTAAAATAATTTTTTGAATAGAATGATTTACAAGTGATTGTATTAAATAAATTTTAATTTTTTTTTCTTTTTCTTTTTCTCTAATTAATTTTAAAATTTTAATTTTATCATCTTCAAAATATGCAAGATATTCTTTTTCTTTATTAATTACTAAAAATGTTTCACTTTTTTTTATTCTAAGAACCTTTTTAATCTGTTTTTTTAAATTTATATTAGGAATAAATTCTTTGTTATCAAATTCTTTGTCTTCTATAAAAAATCTATGCTTCATTTTTATTTTCCCTTACATTTAAAAAATTGTAAATTTCTTGCTTACTATATTTTTTATATTTACCAATTTCTAAACTATTAAGTTTTAGATCTTCTATTTGAATTCTTTTTAAATTTATTACTTTATTTTCTAAAGCAATAAACATTTTTTTTATCTGATTATTTTTCCCCTCAATTAAAGTAATTCTAATAACAAATTTTTTTTCATTATCAATAACTTTTAAATTTGCTAATTTTTTTGTAATATAATTTTCATCAATTTTTATTCCGTTTTTTAAATTAAAAATGTTTTCTTTTGTTAATTTTTTTTGATATCAAACAAGATATGTTTTTCTAATTTTATTTTTAGGAAGTGTAATGTAATTACTTAAATAACCATCATTTGTTATTATTAGCAAACCAGTTGTATTAACATCAAGTCTACCAATTGAAAAAATATTTTTATTTTTATAATTATTTATTAAGGAAATTGCGGTTTTATTTTTTTCATCAACTCTTGAACATATATATCCTTTTGGTTTATTTAAAACATAGTATTCTTGTTTTAAATTTAAAGTTAATTTTTTATTTAAAATTCTAATATCACTATTTATATTAGCTTTGTCTCCAAGTTTTGCTATTTCTCCGTCTATTTTAACCAATTTATCTTTTATTAATTTTTCGATTTCTCTTCTTGAATAACTTCCGTAATTTGAAATTATTTTTTGAATACGTTCATTTTTATTATTTTCTTTCATCATAATCAAAAAGTTGAATTTCTTCAGTTTTTTCTTGAAAATCTTTTTCAAGTTGAGGAAGATCTAATAATGATTTCAAATTAAACAATTTTAAAAAATAATGTGATGTATAAAATTTCTTAGGAGAATTAATACTATCAGTTTCTTTTTGATATTGAATTAAATCATGATTTAATAATTTCATTAGCGCATAGTCTGCGGAAGAACCTCTTATTGCTTGAATTTCACTTTTGGTTATAGGCTGTTTATAAGCAATAATTGTAAGAGTTTCAACTAATGAAGTTGTTAATTTAATTGCAACATCTTTTTTCATAATTTTTGATATTTCAACTGAAATATCACTAGAAATTGACAATCAAATATAGTCATCAAAATCTTTCAAAATAAAAGGTAAATCTTTTTTAATTAAATCTGTTTCTAATTCTTTTATTATTTTTTTTAAATTCGGAAGAGAAACATTCATAATTTTTGATATTTCTTTTTTAGTAATTCCATTTTTGCCTTTTAAAAAAAGAATAGACATTAAAATTTTTGTTTCCATATTATTTAATCCTTTCTATTAAAATTTCATCATTTTCATAGTTTTGTAAAATTTTAATAATTTGAGAATTTGACATTTCCAAAATACAAAGCAAAGTTATTGCTATCATATAAATTGAAAAATCTTCTCCTATTAGTTCAAAAAAAGTAATTTTTTCATTTTCTAAAAAAAAATCTTCTAATTGTTTTCTTCTTTGCTCAACAGAAATTCTTTTAACTTTAAGAGTTGTGCTTAAAGGTTTTTTTTCATTTAGCATTTTATAAATATTTCTAATAGCAATTTCAATATCTTGTTTATTATGATCTTTTAAAAATAGATTTTTTGTTGTATTTTCAATTAAAAAATCATCTAGATTATCATCCTTCTTATCAAAAATAATATTGTTTTCATACAAACTTAGCATTTTTTCTGAAAGGTTTTTATATTTTTCATATTCAATAAGCTGTTCCAAAAGTCTTTTTGTTTTTTTATCATTTACAAATGAATTATTTTCATTTTCTTTTTGAACTAAATATTTTGATTTAATTGAAAGTAATTCTGCCGAATAAAGAAGATATTCTGAAAAATCATTTAAATTAAAATCTTTAGAATTGTTAACCAATTCAATAAATTGATCAATTACTTTAAATAAAGAAATTTCATTTATGCTCATTTTTTTGCTTTTAATAAGATTTAAGAGCAAATCTAATGGGCCTTCATAATTATCTAATTTAAATTCCTTTTTATTTTTTATCATAAAATTTCTCCTAAAATAATTTTATTTTGCTTAATTTTTTTAGAAGAAACTTCTAAAAAATTAGAAATCTTAGATTCTTGTGTTTTATTTATTTTATTTTCAGAAAAAATAGTAAAAATAATGTCTCCTTTTTTAATAAAATCTCCATGTTTAAAATTAAATTTAATACCAGCATCATAATAAAGTTTGTCTTCTTTATTTTTTCTTCCAGCCTTTATATCAATTAAAAAATACCCTAATTTTGAAATATCTAAAAACTTAAGATAGCCATCTTTTTTTGCCTTGTACTCAAAAGAAAAATTTGGATTAAAAATTTTTCTCTCTCTTAATTTGCTTATATCACCATTTTGATTTTCTAAAAGTCTTAAAAATTCTTCTGTTAAATTTTTATTTTTTAAATTAAAATAATATAAATCTTTGGCATCTTTTAAACTAATGTTTTTTATTTTTGCATAAGATATACTTACAATTTTTTCTATTAATTTACCTAATTCTTTTTCATAGTTTCCTTTAAAAAAATCCATAACTTCTTCTATTTCTAAAGTATTACCAACTGTATAACCAAGAGGTTGATTCATATCTGTAAATAAAATAAAAATATTTCTATTATATTTTTTAGCAATTAATTTTAAATAATGAATCAATTCTTTTCCGTCCTCTAAATTTTTAAGAAAAGCACCACTTCCAACTTTTATATCAATAAAAATATTTTTAGCACCTGAAATTATTTTTTTAGACATTACAGAAGCAGCAATTAATGCTCATGAATCAATACTTCCAGAAGTATCTCTTATTAGGTAAGTTTTTTTATCAAAAGGAGCAAATTCATCCGCAGAAGAAAGAATTAAATTATTCTTTGATTCTAATATTTCCTTATATGAATAATTTGTTTTTAAATTTGCAATTGATTCTAATTTATCAATTGTTCCTCCAGTGAAACCAAGTCCCCTTCCAGAAAATTTTATAAACTTTATATTTTCAATTGAAAAAAAGGGAAGCAAAATAAGAGATACTTTATCTCCTACTCCACCCGTTGAGTGTTTATCTATCTGATTATTATTTAATGGAAATTTCTTACCTGAATTTATTATTGAATCTGTATAAGCAAGAAGCTCTTCATCATTAAAACCATTAATTTTAATTGTCATTAAAAAAGCACTTAATTGATAATCATTTACATAATTATCAATCCCTTTCATTATGTAATTTATTTCATCAGTAGAAAGTGGAACATTATTTGCTTTTTTATTTATAATCTCAGCAACATTCATAATAATAAAAATATTTTTCAATCTTAATTATAGTTCTTTTTTTTAATTATTTTCATTCTTATACTTTTTTAATGATTTAATATTTTTTTATATTTGTTTTTGTATTTCATTAAGCAACTCTTTATCTAAATAATCTATTTTTGTAAATATAACATTTTTATGTTTATCACACCTTGTTTCATAACGAATATTCATTTTAATTTTATTGTCAACCAAAATTATTGGAGAATCTTCTTTTGCAATTTTTTCATTTACTATTCTTATTGATCATGCCGAAGGATTTCCACATACATGACATTTTGAAAAGAGATGTTCCTTTTTATATTTAAAAGCATAAGAAAATAAATTTTTTACATTACCAAATCACTGACCTTTAAAATCCATGTCTAATGTAGAAATAAATATCTCATATTTTTTTTCTAAAAGATCAATAAATGTTTTTTCTAAATTACCTTTAAACATAAAAACTTCATCAAAAAATAAAAATCTAAGATTTTCTTCATTTAAATAATCATAAACTTCTTCTATTTTTTCAAGAGAAATTGCTTTTACCTTTTGTCCATCTCTTGATTTCACATATTCTCTATTTTTTGTATCTGCTTTGGGTTTAAATATCAATTTATTTGTAATTTTTTTTTGATATGTTTCAATTAATTTTTTTGATTTTCCAGAATACATTGGCCCATATATTAAATGGAGATTTTTATATTTCATTTTTCTTATTCTAACAAAAAGAAAAAAAAGAAAAAATTATTATTGTTTCTTAGATTTTTTTAAATCTTTTTTTATAAAATTTTCTTTTTCTATAATTAGTTTTCTTTCTTTTTTTTTATCACTTTTTATTGCTTTAAGTCTTAGCTTTTCTAAATGTTTTTTTTCTCTATTAGATAATTCTTTTTCATATTTTATTAATTCATTATTAATTTTTTCGTAAACTCTTCTACAAACAATATCACTCGGAATTTTTATATGTTCAATTGGTTTTAATGGTTTATGGATTGTAACATTTACATATCTGTAATATAATTTTCATCATCTTTTTGCCTGCAATGTTCCTGTTATTGTAATTGGAACAATTGGAAGAGCATACTTTTGCGGAAACTTAAAGCTGCCACATCTAAATTCTAAAAGTTTTGTTGTAAATGACCTTGTCCCTTCAGGAAAAACTACAACCCCTCTATTATTTTGCCTTCCATAATTTGCTGCATTATTTAAATTTGTTAAAGCTTGTCTTATATTATTTCTGTCAATTATAAAAGCATCTGCAGCATTTAAGAAACCACTTGCTATTCTTCCTTTTATTACTTTATCGTTTGCTGTAGGAACCAATTGAACTTTTGACCCCAGTGCTTCAAGCAAATAAAATCCATCATAATTTGATGTATGATTTGGTGTTATTCAAGAACCTGATTTTGGTAAATTATCTAATCCAATAATATTTACTTTAATTCCCATTCTTTTATTAAATTTAATTGCTTTTCTTCTAATATATTCAAAACGATCTGAAAAACTGTAGAGATTAGGATCTTGTTGTTTTCTATTTTTTTTTAATCATTTTTTTAATCTTCTTGAATTTCTTCATAATGCATAAGGAATATAAAAGGAAAAAATTACATGAAACACACGTGAAATTGATTCTATTGTTTTTTCTCAAATTTTTTTCATACTTTATACACTCATAATACAAATTGCTATTGTATATTTTTTTTCATGCGAAATAGAAACTTTACAATTTTTATTATATTCCTTTCTTAGAAAAACAATTGGATTTCCATTTTCTTCATTAAAAATTTCTATTTCGCTTATTGAATATAATTTATTGGTTGCTTTTATTATTGCTTCCTTTGCAGCTCATCTTCCAATCGCAAAATTTAAAGCAGCTTTTCTATCAGAAAAGGACAAAAATTTTTCATATTCTTTTTCTGATAGAAATCTATTAACAAATTTTTTTTTATTTATTCTTTTATTTTCGACTATATCAATACCTAAATAAGAATTGCTCATCAAAAAAATTATATTATATAATTTCCCTATGTTAACAGTTAAAGCATATAATCAAAAAAGTTTTGATGATTTTTATAAAGAAATACTAAATATTGGAAAAACAAGAAATATAAAAACAAATATAATTTTTGATGAAATATTTGTTGATAATATTAAAATTACTTTTTTTAAAAATCTTACTATTTTTTTTGCAAAAGACATAAATAAAAACATTAAAGAAAAATTAAATATACTAATTGATAAAAAATTATACATAGGAATAGATGAGGTTGGTGTAGGTGAAAACATTGGTCCGTATGTAGTCTGTGCGGTAAAATTTAAAAACTTTGAAGAAAAAAAGAAAGTATTCGAAATTGGAATTAAAGATAGTAAAAAATTAGATTATAAACAAATAAAAAAAATAGCAAAAGAAATAAAAAATCACATTATATATAAATTAATAATTTTAAAACCAGAAGAATTTAACAAAGAATGAAAAGAAATAAAAAATGTAAAACAAATTAATGCTTTGAAGCAAATGGAACTTATAAATGAATTTTATGAAATAAATTATCAACCCGTTATTGATGAATTTGTGAATAAAGAAAAATTTTATAATTATTTTGATAATAAAACAAAGATAAATAAAAACATACTTTTTGTCCAAAAAGCAGAAGACAAATATCTAGAAGTTGCTTGTGCATCAATTATTGCAAAAGATACATATAATAATTGACTAGTAGATTATTTAATTAAAAATGATATTCCTTTTAAGATAAACAAAAAAATTGATTCAAATGGAATTTATTCTATGATTAAAAAAAATAATTTGGTTGTAGATAAAAATAAATTATTTAAAGAATGAGCAAAAAATAAATAATAATTTTAATTTAAAAAAACATTTTTCCTATGAAATTTCATATACTGTATTTTTTTTTCGTTCATTTTTATTGAATGATATTTTCTTAAATTATTTCCTATCAATTCTTTTACAAAATTTGAAAACAATATTTCTCCATTATCATCAAATGAAATTGCTCCTTTTATAAATAAAAGAGCGTGATATTTATTTAAAAGAATTGTATTTTCTAAATCAATTCTTTCTTCTGAATTACATAAAAATCATGGTTTAATATAAATTGCAACAAGAAAATCCCCATTACTAACATCAGTTAATTCACATTGTTTTTTTAAAATAATTAATTTCATTTTTAAGTAATTAGAAATTGTTTTTAAAAGTATAAAATCTTTTTTAAAAAACTTATCTTTATATAATTCATAATTTCTATATTCTTGAAAAAAATCATTATCTTTTAATTTCTCTTCTACTACTTTTTTAGAATTTGAAACAACATTTTCAATTTTTCTTAAATTTTTATGATGGTACTCCACATTTGGTTTTTTTTCATAACTATAATTTCTTAATTCAGAATTTTCTAATTTATCTATTTTTTCTATTTTATTTCTATTAACACCACTAATATCATTTATTATTTCAGGATTAAAAACACCCTTAAATTCTTCTGTTATTTCACTGTACACATTTTCAATTTGTTTTTCAATTGTTTCATCATTATCTTTATATTCTAAAAATGATTTTGTAACTTTTTCTAAAAAATCATCAAATTTTCGATCAACTTCTGAAGGTTCATTTATTCTTGAATTTACTTCATTTTTTAATTTATTAATATCTTCCTGTAATTTTAAAAAATTATCATTTAATCTTTTTAGAATTGTATTTTCTTTATTATCAGATAAAAAAAATCCTTTAAATTTACTCATTTCAATTTCAATGGTTTTTTTTAATTTATCAACCATTTCTTTTTTATTATCTTTTTCTTTAGAAATTCTAATTTCATTTGGCTCTTTTTTTAACAATTCATTAAATTTAATTTCGAGTGTATTTTCAAGATTATCTCTTACTTTATTTGTTACCTTATTAATTTCATCTTTTAAAGATTTTAAATTAAATTCTGAATCCAAATCTTTATTTTGGAGTGTTTCTTTAATTTTTTCTTCTATAAGATTTTCTAAATCTTTTTGCATATTTTTCATCTCTTCTTTAAAACTATTTACATTTATATTATCAAAGTTTTCTTTAAAAATTTTTGATATTTTTTTTATGATTTCACTTTGTAAATTTTTATTTTTATCATTGATTTCTTTTTTAATATTTTCAAAGTCAAAAGCCGAAGTTATTTCTTCACTTTTTAGAAGTGTTTTTATTCCTTTTTCTAATTGTCTTTTAATTTCAAAATTTATTTCATTTTTTTCTTTTTCAAATTCATATTTTATATTATCCAAATTAATAATTGAATTGAAGTTTTCTTCATTTAATATTTTACTTAATTTTTCTTCTAAAAGAATGCTCATATCATTTTTTAAGTTTTTAATTTCTTTTTGCAAATCTCCAAATTTTCTGTCTAAGCTTTCTTTTGGAAAAACATTTGATAATTTTTCTTCAAAATTTTTCTTAAGATCATTTTTTAAATTCTCTATTTCTATTTTTAAAGAATTTATCTCATCTTTTTCTACAATTCTACTTAATTTATCATCTAATTTTGAATCAATTTTTTCTTCAATTCTTTTTTGTTCATCTGAAATTTGAAATAATATATCTTCAAAATCTCTTTTTAAATCAATATCTATATTATTTGTTTCTCGATTTTCAACTATATAATTTATTTTATCATCAAATAATTTCCCTAGGTTTCCTTGTTCTAACTCTATTTGTTTTTTAATATCTTCTAATTTTTCTAAATAATTATTATCTTTTTCACTATTTTTGTTTAAAAAATTTAATTTATCTTCAATGTTTTTTTCTAAAATGTTTTGTAATCTATTATTTTCCTTTCTTATTTGATATTTAATATTTTCTAAATCAATTGCAGAAGATACCTCATCATTTTTTAAAATTTTTTCTACCTTTTCTTCAATTTTATTTTCTAAAAAACTTTCGAAAGAATTTTTATTTTTTAAAATTTGTTCTTTTAATGATTCTATTTGATAAATAATATTTTCTGATGAATTTTTAATAGAAAAATCATCAAATTTTTCATTAAAATTATTTTCTAAATTTAAATTATTATTATTAATTTGATTTTTTATTTCATCTAATTTTTTAACAACTTCATCTCCATTTATTTGTTGTCTTAAGTCAAAAAATTCTTTCTCAATTTTCTTTTCAAATATTTCTTGAAGTTCAATTTGCTGACTTTGAATTTGCAATTTAAAATCTAAAAGTTGTTCAATAACTATATCTATGTTTTCGTTTTTATCTATTGATTTAAATTCATTTTGTATTTTTTGCTCAATTATTTGTTGAATTTTTTCAGTTTCTAAAGTTAATTCCTTTTTTATATTTTCTAAATCAATTGCCGCAAAAACTTCATTACTTTTTACTATTTCATCAATTTTTATATTTAATTTTTCTTCAAAAATATTTTCAATATTTTCTTTTTGATTTATGATTTCTTCTTTAAGAGATTCTAACTCATAATTTAATGTTTCTTTTTTTCAAAATCATTACTAATTAATTCTTCTAATTTTTCTGAAAGTTTTCCTTCTAAAATTTTTTCTAGTTTTGCTTGCTCATTTCTTACTTGATTTGCAAGATTTTCAAGCTCTAATTTAATATTTTTTGTATCTTTGTTTAAATTTATTGCATTAAGTTCTTTATTAAATAAATCTCTAATGTTTTTTTCTAATCTTCTTTGATCTTTTTGAATTTCTTTTCTTATTAAAGAAATTTCTTTTCTTATATTTAAATTATCTTTATTATTTATTTTAGAAAATTTTGAGTTTATTATCTTCTGAATTTCTATTTTTATTTTTTTATTTTCCTCTTGTATTTGATCTTTTAAAATCTTTATACTTGCAGAAACATTTTGATCACTATTTAAAATTATTTCAGAAAGATTTTCTTCTAAAATTAAGTGATCATTTTCAATTTCTTTTTTTATTTCATCTCATTTTTTAAAAGCTTCTTCTCCATTTATTTGTTGTTCTAGATTTAAAAAATTTTCTTCAATTTTTCTTTCAAGATTTTTTTGAAGTTCAAATTGTTGATTTTGAATTTGCATTTTAAAAACCAAAAGATTTTCAGTAATTATATTAATACTTTCATTTAAATTTATATTTTCAAATTCATTTTGTATTTTTTGTTCAACTATTTGTTGAATTTTTTCATTTTCTAAAATTAATTCTTTTTTTATATTTTCTAAATCAATTGCTGCAAAAACTTCATTACTTTTTACTATTTCATCAATTTTTATATTTAATTTTTCTTCAAAAATATTTTCAATATTTTCTTTTTGATTTATGATTTCTTCTTTAAGAGATTCCAACTCATAATTTAATGTTTCTTTTTTTTCAAAATCATTACTAATTAATTCTTCTAATTTTTCTGAAAGTTTTCCTTCTAAAATTTTTTCTAGTTTTGCTTGCTCATTTCTTACTTGATTTGCAAGATTTTCAAGCTCTAATTTAATATTCTTTGTATCTTTGTTTGAATTTATTGCATTAATTTCTTTGTTAAATAAATCTCTAATATTTTTTTCTAATCTTCTTTGATCTTTTTGAATTTCATTTCTTATTGAAGAAATTTCTTTTTTTATATTTAAATTATCTTTATTATTTATTTTAGAAAATTTTGAGTTTATTGCATTTTTTATTTCTGATTTTATTCTTCTATTTTCTTCTTGTATTTGATCTCTTAAAACTTTTATACTTGCAGAAGCATTTTGATCACTATTTAAAATTATTTCAGAAAACTTTTCTTCTATTTTTTCTTCAAATAAATTATTTATTTTTTTTATTTCATCTTGTATTTTTTGGTTAAAATCATTTGTATTTAAATTTTTATTTATTAAATTTAAAATTTTTAACTCTAAATTTTCTATTGCTTTTTGATTTTCTATTTTAAGATTATCTTTTAAATTTAAAAAACTTATACTTATTTGTTTATCGTTTACTGAAAGTTCATCTATTTTTTTAGAAAATTTTTCTTCTAAAATTAAATGTTCATTTTCAATTTGTTTTTTTATTTCATTTCATTTTTTAAAAGATTCTTCATCATTTGTTTTTTGATTTAAATTTAAAAATTGCTCTTCTATTTTTTTTTCAATGTTTTTTTGAAGCTCAACTTGCTGATTTTGAATTTGTATTTTAAAAAGCAATAAATTTTCAGTAATTGTGTTCATATTTGAATTTAGATTTATATTTCTAAATTCATCTCTTATTTTTTGTTCAATTATTTGTTGAATTTTTTCATTTTCTAAAATCAATTCTTTTTTTATATTTTCTAAATCAATTGCTGCAAAAACTTCATTACTTTTTACCATTTCATCAATTTTTATATTTAATTTTTCTTCAAAAATATTTTCAATATTTTCTTTTTGATTTATGATTTCTTCTTTAAGAGATTCTAACTCATAATTTAATGTTTCTTTTTTTTCAAAATCATTACTAATTAATTCTTCTAATTTTTCGGAAAGTTTTCCTTCTAAAATTTTTTCTAGTTTTGCTTGCTCATTTCTTACTTGATTTGCAAGATTTTCAAGCTCTAATTTAATATTTTTTGTATCTTTGCTTGAATTTATTGCATTAATTTCTTTATTAAATAAATCTCTAATATTTTTTTCTAATCTTCTTTGATCTTTTTGAATTTCATTTCTTATTGAAGAAATTTCTTTTTTTATATTTAAATTATCTTTATTATTTATTTTAGAAAATTTTGAATTTATTGCATTTTTTATTTCTGATTTTATTCTTCTATTTTCTTCTTGTATTTGATCTCTTAAAACTTTTATGCTTGCAGAAGCATTTTGATCACTGTTTAAAATTATTTCAGAAAACTTTTCTTCTAGTTTTTCTTCAAATAAATTATTTATTTTTTTTATTTCATCTTGTATTTTTTGGTTAAAATCATTTGTATTTAAATTTTTATTTATTAAATTTAAAATTTTTAACTCTAAATTTTCTATTGCTTTTTGATTTTCTATTTTAAGATTATCTTTTAAATTTAAAAAACTTATACTTATTTGTTTATCGTTTACTGAAAGTTCATTCTATTTTTTTAGAAAATTTTTCTTCTAAAATTAAATGTTCATTTTCAATTTGTTTTTTTATTTCATTTCATTTTTTAAAAGATTCTTCATCATTTGTTTTTTGATTTAAATTTAAAAATTGCTCTTCTATTTTTTTTTCAATGTTTTTTTGAATTTTTTCATTTTCTAAAATTAATTCTTTTTTTATATTTTCTAAATCTATTGCTGCAAAAACTTCATTACTTTTTACTATTTCATCAATTTTTATATTTAATTTTTCTTCAAAAATATTTTTAATATTTTCTTTTTGATTTATGATTTCTTCTTTAAGAGATTCTAACTCATAATTTAATGTTTCTTTTTTTTCAAAATCATTACTAATTAATTCTTCTAATTTTTCGGAAAGTTTTCCTTCTAAAATTTTTTCTAGTTTTGCTTGCTCATTTCTTACTTGATTTGCAAGATTTTCAAGCTCTAATTTAATATTTTTTGTATCTTTGCTTGAATTTATTGCATTAATTTCTTTATTAAATAAATCTCTAATATTTTTTTCTAATCTTCTTTGATCTTTTTGAATTTCATTTCTTATTGAAGAAATTTCTTTTTTTATATTTAAATTATCTTTATTATTTATTTTAGAAAATTTTGAATTTATTGCATTTTTTATTTCTGATTTTATTCTTCTATTTTCTTCTTGTATTTGATCTCTTAAAACTTTTATACTTGCGGAAGCATTTTGATCACTATTTAAAAGTATTTCAGAAAATTTTTCTTCTAGTTTTTTTTCAAGTAAATTATTTATTTTTTCAGTCTCTTCTTTAAACTTATTATTTAAGTCATTTATATTTAAATTTTTATTTACTAAATTTAAAATTTTTTCTTCTAAATATTTTGATTCATTTTGAATTAATTTTTTAAATTCTTCTATTGTTTTTTTATAACTTTTATCATTTTCTATTTCTTTATTTGTAATAAATTCATTAAATCTTAAATCTAATCTATTTTCTAATATATTTTTATTTTCTTCTATAAATATTTTTATTTTCTCTATTTCTTTTATTAAAATATCAGATTCATTATTATCAATAAATTGGGGTTGAATTAAATTTTTATCATTTATTTCAGATATTTTATTTTCCATTTTTTTTAAAATATTTTCTTCTAAATTTTTTTGGTCAATAAGAATTCTATTTATAAAAGATTCTAATTCATATTTTAAACTACCTATTTTTTCTTGATTTTGGATAATATTTTCAAAACTTGATGTTAATGTTTTTTCAAATTCTTTTTGTCTAAAGTTTATTTGATCTTTTAAATTTTTTAATTCAAAAGAAACAATTGATGTGTTATTTTTTTGAACATTTTCTACATATTTTTCAAATTTTTTATCAAAAATTTGTTGTAATTTTTCATTTTCAAATTTAATTTGCTTTTTAATATCGTTAATATCAAAAGTAGAATTTATTTCTTCTGATTTAAGAATTTTTTCAAAAAATTTTTGAAGCTTTAAATCTAAGGTTTTTGAAAAATCTTCTCTCTCGCTTTTAATATCAATTTTTAAATTATCTATTTGATTAACTAATTCTTTTTTATTTAATTCTATTATTCCTTCAACATTTATTGATTCAAAAAACCTCTCATTTAATTCTTCATCAATTTTTTCTTTTAAATCATTAATTTTTTCTTCTAATAAATTAATATTTGAAATTTCAGAAGTTTCTTTTTTCTCAAATATTTCAGTTAATTTATTATTAAATTTTTGAATAATATCTTTTAATTTTCCTTCAATATTTAATTCATTTGAATTTTGATTTACTAAATTTTTAAAATAATTTTCAAGTATTTCTTTTATTGATTCTCCTTCTTTTTTAATCATATTATTTATTTCGCTAAAATTTATTTCTTTATTTTCTTTAGAATCTTTTAATTTTTCTATTATTTTTTTATGAAAAGAATCTATATTATTATTAACGGTTTCTCTAATAATTTTTGATTTTTCTTCAACAAAACTTAAAGAAATTTTACTTTTATTTTTTAATTTATTAATTTCCTCAAAATCTAAAGGTTCAATTGATTTTTTATTTATTTTAAAATAAAAATTATTAGAATCTTCTTTTTCAAATAAAAAATAATCAATAAATTTAAAATATGATTTATCTTTTACTTTTTTATAAATAAACAATGCAAAATCACAATTTTTTTCTTTAAATTTGTTTAAATCTTTTTCAATTATGTTTTCTAAAAATAATTCTTTAGAAAACATAATTGATTCATAATTACCTAATTTTTTATAAATCTTTTCATCAATAAATATTATAGAAACCTTTCTATTTTTGCTTTTAAAATTAAGAAAAATGGGTTTTAGCAAAAAGAAAAATAAAGTAGAACTTATATCTACAAAACTATAAGATTCACCCTTTACAAAGCTTCAGTAATTATCTGATTTTTTTAAAATTTCTTTTTCTATTCAATCTTTATTTGAAAAATAATAACTTTTAAAATTTCCATCAGCTAAATTTTCATTAATTACTTTGTATTGGATAAATTTTAATAAATTTCCTGTTTTTGTAAATTGTTCTAAAATTTTTATTTCTTGTTTATCAAAAATTAAATGTTTTTTAAGTTTTAATATTAATTTTTTAATATCGTTTTCATTCATTTTGTGTGTTTATATTTAATATAAATTAAATTGGATAAACAATATACTAAGATAATTTTATCACATTAGTTTTAATGTTAAAAAATAACAGAACACTATTTTTTTATTTTTAAAGTTAAACTGTTATAGAAATAATTCTATTTTTTATAATAAAAATATTTTTTAATTTTGATTTATCAGTACAATATTTTGGCGCATATTTACATATTAATTTTAAAATTTCTTTTTGCTTTAAATTTTCCAAGTCAAAAGAAAATTTAACTTGAAAAGTTGCTCTTACTTTTCCATTTATTTGAAGTAAAATTGTTTTTAATTCTTCTTCTTTTTTTAATTCATATTTAATCGGTCAAGAAACAAAAGATATGCTTTTTTGTTGTCTTTTAATTTTAGAATATATTTCATCAGAAATATGTGGAGCAAAACAAGATAATATTTGTAAAAACTTTATTGCCATTTCTTTTGAAATTCTTGGATTCTTATAAACTGTATTTATAAAAATCATCATTTCAGAAACAGAAACATTAAATTTTAATTTAGGAAAATGATTATTTATTTTCTCTAAAAGCTTATTAAATGCTTTTTTATTTTCAAATGAAACTTCTTCATCTTTTATATAAATTGCTTCCCCAATAAAAAATTTATAAACTCTTTCTACTCAAATGTGCATTCCATGAATACTTTTATTAGATCAAGATTTTACATCTTCAAGTGGACCCATAAACATTTCATATAGTCTTAATGTATCAGCACCATATTTTTCAATGTAAAAATTTGGATTAATTACATTTCCTTTGGATTTAGACATTTTTTGATTATCTTCACCAAGAATCATTCCCTGATTAAATATTCTTTTAAATGGTTCATTTATTTTTGTTATATTGATATCACTTAAAAACATTGTTCAAAATCTTGCATATATTAAGTGCGATGTAGCATGCTCTCTTCCGCCAATATATAAATCAATTGGAAGCCATTTATCTAAAATACTTTTAGCTTTAGAAGAATCTAAAGCCAAATAATTATTATTGTTTTTTAAAAGATAAGCAATAAAATATCAACAAGAACCAGCTCATTGTGGCATTGTATTTAAATCCCTTATGCCATGTCTTCCTTTTATTTTTACATTGCTTCATTTTATTGCTTTAGAAAGCGCCGGTTTTCCATCTAAAGAAAATTTATAATTTTTAATTTTTGGTAAAAGAACAGGATATTTTCTTTCTGGAATTAAATATATTTCCCCGTCATCAAAATGAATAAGAGGAAAAGGCTCTCCTCAATATCTTTGTCTTGCAAAAATCCAATCTTTTAGATGTAATTTATTTTTACCATTTTCATCTTTTTCATATATTCAATTTTTTTGTATTTTTTTTAAAGAATCTGGCCAATCTAAATCATCCAATCCTTCAAATAATTTATCAGCATATTTAGTAATTAAAATTACTCATTGCTTCATATTTTTTTTAAAAACAGGCAATCCATCTCTTTCAGCTACATCTTCGCCGTTTTCATTTTTAATTATTTCTTCATTTGCAAGTACTGTATTTAAAGATTCAGATCAATTTATTTCAATATCTTTTAATTCAACAAGACCCTCTCTATAAAGTTTTGCAAAAATTCATTGTGTTCATTTGTAGTATTTTGGATCAGAAGTATTTACTTCTCTACTTCAATCAAAAGAAAAACCAAGTGAAACTAATTGTTTTTTAAAATTACTAATGTTTTTTTTTGTAAAACTTTTTGGATCATTTCCAGTTTTAATAGCATACTGCTCTGCGGGAAGACCAAATGCATCTCAACCAATTGGATGCAAAACTTCATAACCTTGCATTCTCTTCATTCTTGCTATAATATCAGTTGCTGTATACCCTTCTGGATGGCCAACATGAAGACCAGACCCAGAAGGATAAGGAAACATATCTAAAACATAAAATTTTTCTTTTTTGCTTTTTAAATTAGTTTTAAATAAATTATTTTTTTTTCAATATTTTTGTCATTTTTTCTCTATTATTCTATGTTTAAAAACATTTGAATTCATTTCTTTAAAAATATATCTTTCATTTTTTTTATTAATCCTAATTATTATAATACAATTGTTTTAGCATATATCTTTATAACACACCTCATTATATGCTGTACAAAAAAATGAATATAAATGACTTAAATGTTGGCTCTAAAGTTAACATTACTACTAAAGCATATCAAGTAAATTACAATAGTTCATTAAAAAAACACAATCATAAATTGAAAAAAAAATATACAGACGAAGAATATAAAAGAGATAAGAATAATGATAAAAAAACAAGACCAATTGTGATAATTCACAATGATAAAAATAAAAATTTTATTATTGCTGTATCAGAATCTAGTTCAAAAAATAAATCCCAAATAAGAAATAACTATAAAAATGGGAAAAACAAAATTTGAAAATTTGAATTACTTTTAATTAAAAAAGAAAATCTTAAATTGGTTCCTGTTAATACTGAAAAAATAGATAATTTTATTTGAGAAAAATATCAAGAAAATGAAATAAAAAATTTCTTAGGAGAATTCAAAAAAAGAAAAGAAATTATTTATAAAGCAATTGAAAAACATATTAATGAAGTAAATATATTGTAATTTTATAAAACAAAATATATCACTTAGTTGATATATTTTGTTTTATAAAAAATTAAATAAGTTCAAAAATAGGATAATTAATGTATTTTTTTAATGAATAAAATTTCCCTTTATTAATATCATCTAATTTATTAGAATCAATTATAAGTACAAAACATAAATTTTTTAATTTAGAAAATTGAAAAATTTTAATTATTAAATCTCATCCATTATTATCCATTTTATCAACATTATCAATTATTATTAATGTTGGTTCAATTTCAATATCTTCTATTAATTCATCCATTTTTTTATCTGTTTTTATTTCTTTTATACTTGTTTTTGCTCATTTATTTGATCAAGAAATTAATGTAGTATTTGCTAAGGATTTTGATATTTTTAAGATCTTTTCTTTTTGCTGTTTATATTTAGAAGCAAGAATAGAAAATAAATCATTTGTCATTTCTTCTAAATTTAAATATTTTCAAACATCAAGGGAAATAACATTTTTAAATTTTTTTAAATTCACTTTTTTATCAATTAAATTTTCTATTAAGCTTTCAACAAAATATAATTTTTCTTTTTCAAAAAAGGTTGTTAACAATATAATTGGTGATTTTTTTATAAGAAATTCTTTCTGATAAAAGAAATTCTTGTTATTTAAATATTTACTATATTTTTTTTCTAAATCTTGATAATTTTTATTAAAATCTGTTCAAAATTCTTCTATTTTAGAAACAAAATATTTATTTGTTTCTAAAATATTTTCTTCATCCAAATTAAGAATTAATTTTGATTTATCTTTTAAATTTAATAAGTTATTTTTCATTTTATTTTACCTTTTTATTATAAATAAAAAATAGACATAATAATTTTAGTTATCAGCCTATCTTAAAATATATTATTTATTTTTTTAATTTAAATTTTCTTTTGTAGTTTTATTTTCTGTTTTTTTATTTTCGCTTGAAGTAAAATCTTCTTTTTTAATAACAGGAGTAGTTTTATCTTTTGATTCAATTATTTTTTTAGAATCGTTTTTTTCTATTTTCTCTATTTTTTCAATTTTAGGAATAGTTTTTTTATCTTCTCTTATTTTTATTCTCGCAGATTTTCCTTTTCTATTTCTCATATAAAAAATTCTTGATTGTCTTACTTTACCTTTTTTTACAATTTCTATTTTCACAATTGATGGAGAATTTAAAAAGAAAGTTTTTTCAACACCTATACCATAAGATTCTTTTCTTACAGTAAACGTTGCATCAGTTCCTTGTTTTTTTGAGCGCTTTAAAATAAAGCCTTCAAAAATTTGAATTCTTTCTTTTGCACCTTCTTTAATTTTAAGATGAATTTTTACTGTATCACCTGTTCTGAAATTTGGGAGATTATTTTTAACTTGTGAATTAGTAATTTTATTAATTAATATCTCGTTAGAAGTCATTTTCTTTCCTTTCTTTTAAATATTTTTTTGTATTTTTTTTAGAATTTTCTTCTCTTCATTTTTCAATTTCTTTATGATTACCTGACAATAAAACTTCCGGAACACTTTTGCCTCTAAAAGTTAATGGTTTAGTAAAATGATCAGATTCCATCATTTTTTTTTCAAAAGACTCATTTTGATGTGATTCTTTTTTTATTACATTTGGCAACAATCTAATAATAGAATCTGCAATTATCATTGAAGGTATTTCTCCTCCAGTAAGAATATATTCACCTACTGATATTTCTTCATCTATATAATCATAAATTCTAGCATCAATGCCTTCATAATGACCAGAAATAAGAATTATATGTTTGTATTTTTTTAAGTTTTTTACTTTTTTTTGATTATATATTTTTCCTCTTGGGCCAAGAAGAATAACATAGGAGTTTTTTTCTTTAACTGATTCAATTGCTTTTACAATAGGTTCTATCATTAAAAGCATTCCTGAACCACCTCCATAAACTGTATCATCTGCTCTACCTTTTAAAGAAAAATCTCTAGGATTAATAAAATCAAAAGAAACTTCTTTTTTTTCAAGCGCTCTTTTTACAATACTATGTTTTAAAAATTCATTAAAAAACTCTGGAAATAATGAAATAAAAGTTATTCTCATAATTTATTAATAAAAACCTTCTGGTAATTTTACATATAAAATTTTTTTATCTTTATCAAAATTTATTATAAATTCATCTAAAATTGGAATATTAAAAATTAAATTTTCTTTGTTTATAATTTCAAAACTATAATAAGATTTTTGATCATAATAAGATTTTACAATACCTATTTCTTTTTTATTTTGATCAATTACTCTCGCTCCAATTACATCTTTAAAATAAAAATCATCTTTTTCTAATTCTTCATGATTTATATATATTTCTTTATTTTTTAGTTTATTAGCTTCTTCTATTGTATTTATATTTTCTAAAAAAAGTAAAATAAAATTTTTATGTTTTCTAACTGAAATTATTTTAAAATCTTTAAAAGAATCATTATTTTTAATATAAATAATTCCATTTTTTTTAAAAAAATAATCTATATTATCTGAATTTGTAATAATCTTAATTTCGCCTTTTAAAGCATGAGTATTTACAATAGTTCCCAATCAAATTAAATTATTTTTTTGAAGTTTTTTTTGAACTTCTTGAAAGTTTATTTTTTTCATCTTTAGATTTTTGTTTTGATTCATGAAAATCTTTCATAATACCTTTTTCTGAAAAAATATCACGAACTGTTTGTGAAGGCTTTGCTCCATTTGTCAATCATTTAAGAGCTATTTCGGAATTTACTTTTTTTTCTCCTGTAAGTGGATTATATATTCCTATTTGTTCTATATATTTTCCATCTCTTTCAACTCTTGAATCAATTGCTATAATTCTATAAAATGGTTTTTTCTTTGTTCCCATTCTTGTTAATCTCAAACTAACAGACATATTTTTTTACCTCCATTTAAATTATAGTATATAAATAAAATTAAGTAAAGTATTTTTACTTTACATATTTTTAATAAAAAAAGAATAATATTCCAATATAAAAAATTTATCAAAAAAATATAAAAAATACTATATAATGTACTTAGTTTAATGGACTAGCAATTATTTATTGAATGTTATAAGTGAGTGTGTGTAAAGTGCAAAAATATAAATGAGAAGTGTTAAAAACAATGGAATGAAGAAATAAAACTTTTGAAAAAGGTGAATTCATTTTTGATACAGAAAATACATATATGTATGCAATGGAAAAACAAGGAAAAGTAAGAAAAGTTAAATAGTTTCTGATTTAGTTTATTAAACAATAAAAAAGGAGTTTAACTCCTTTTTTTCTTTATTTTTTAAAAAAATATTAAAATCTTAAATTATTTAAATTAGGTAATTTGCCCATTTTAATATATTTGCCCATCTCTTTCATTTGCTTTTTCATTTTATCAAACTCATGAACAAGAGAATTTAATTCTTGTGCACTTCTTCCAGAACCTTTAAGAATACGGTTTTTTCTTTTTGGATGATTTAATAATGCTGGGGTTTTTTTTTCTTTTTCAGTCATTGAATCAATTAAATATTTATAAACTTTCATTCTACTTTCAGCAAAATTACCTTGCTTTTCATTTAATTTCATACCAGGAATTAATCTTGTAATAGAAGAAAAGGATCCCATTTTTGAAACTTGACTAATGGTTGTTAATAGATCATCTAAATCAAATTTACCATCCATCATTTTTCTCATCATTTTTTCAGTTTTCTTTTCATCAGTAACTTCCATTGCTTTTTCAGTAAGGGTTTCTATATCACCAAGTCCTAAAATTCTAGAAACCATTCTATCAGGATGAAATAATTCAATATTTGAAATTTTTTCACCAGTACCAATAAATTGAATTGGAATATTTGTTGAAGAAGCAATCGAAAGAGAAGCTCCCCCTTTTGCAGAAGAATCCATTTTTGTAATAATTGCTGAAGTAAGCTTTAAATTTTCATTAAATGTTTCTGCAACATTTAATATCTCTTGTCCGGCCATTCCATCTGCTGTAAAAATTATTTCTGTGGGTGATGCAATTTTTTTAATTTCTTTTAATTCATTCATTAAAACTTCATCTGTTTGAAGTCGACCAGCTGTATCTAAAATTATTAAATCATTACCATTATCACTAGAAAATTTTATTGCTTCATTCAAAATTTTATTTACATTTTTTTCATCTTTAATTCCAAAAAAATCAAATGATTGTCTTTTTGATAATGTTTCAAGTTGATTATAAGCAGCAGGACGATAAACATCAAGAGCTACCAATAATGGTTTTTTATATTTCTTTTCTTTGTTTGATAAATAATTAGCAAGTTTAACTGTTGATGTAGTTTTTCCAGAACCCTGAAGTCCAACAAACATAACTACAGAATGTGGTCTGTAATTTCATTTTTTAGTTTCTTTACCAAAAACATTTATAAGCTCTTTATTGATTACTTTTAAAACTTCTTGCGAACTTGTTCTATCAGAAGAAACAACTAATCCTGTTGCCTTTTCTTTTACTTGATCAAGAAAATTATTAACTACTTTTAAGTTAACATCTGATTCTAATAAATTTATCTTTAATTCAGAAAGAACATTGTTAATATTTTCTTCAGAAAGCATTCCTTTTGAACTAACTTTTTTAATTGTTTTTTCAAGTTTATTTTGTAAAAAATTAAATGACATTATGTTGCCTCCATTTACTTAACCCAGTAATTATACCATTTTAAAACATTTAAATTAAAAACAGAAATCTTATAAATATAAAATTAATTTATAAAAATGAAAATAAATTAAGCATTATTTAAAAAATTAATCTTTATTTTCTTTTAATTTTTCATAATATTTTTTTAAAATTTTCTCTGTTCTTTTTAATAAATCATTTACTGCTGGTTTAGTTATATTTAACATTTCTGCAATTTCTTGCATTGAGTAATCTTTAAAATAATATTTTTCAAAAACATTTCTTTGTTTTTCTGTAAGAAGATTTTTATATTGATCATATTTTTCAATTAATTCAGGAATTTTATTTATTTTTTTATTCATTTTTATATAAATCTTCACCTATTAAGCTGTTTAAATATTTTACTAAATCAAATTTTTCAAAATCTTCAAGCTTCTCTCCAAGTCCAATAAATTTAACAGGAATATCAAAATAATCTTTTATTGAAAGAATAATTCCCCCTTTAGAAGAAGAATCCATTTTCGTTAAAATAATTCCAGTAAGCTTTGTTACTTCATTAAAACCTGATGCTTGGTGAATTCCATTTTGCCCAGTAGTTGCATCTAATACTAATAAAGTTTCTATATTTGCATTATTAGATTTTGCTTTTATTATTTTATTTATTTTTTCTAATTCTAACATTAAATTTTTCTTATTTTCAAGTCTCCCTGCTGTATCTATTATTAAAATATTTGATTGATTTTGAATTGCTTTTTCTAAGGCTAAATAAACAACAGAGGCCGGATCTTGGCCTTCTCTTTCGGGCTTTATAATATCAATAGAAATTTTATTAGATCAAATTTCAAGTTGGTCTACTGCTCCCGCTCTAAAAGTATCTGCTGCTGCTAAAGTTATTTTATAATTTTTATTTTTTAAATAAAAAGCAAGTTTACCAATTGAAGTTGTTTTTCCTACACCATTTACACCAATTACTAAAATTACATTTAATTTATCTTTTGAAAGATTAATTTCTTTTTCTTCCAAAGAAGAATTTTTTAAATAATTTTTAAAAAGATAATCAAATATTAATTTCTCGCTTTGTTCAGGTGTTTTTATATTATTTATTTTGGCTTCTTCTTTTATTTTTTTTATTAATTTGTCAACATATTGTGCTCCAACATCAGACATAATAAGAATTTCTTCTAATTCATTAAAATAATCAGCATCAATTTCTCTATATTTTGTAACTAGTTTTTTAAGTTTATAAATAAAAGATTCTCTAGATTTTTTTAAACCCTTTTTGTATTTTTCATCTAAGGAATTTTCTCTAGAAATTTTAATAGTTTCTACTATTTTATCTTTACTCTTTTTTTTAAAAACCATGTTTATTCTGCAATTTGAATTGCTTCCTGTAATTTTACATTAAATATGTCAGTAATTCCTCTTTGCTGCATTGTAACACCATAAAGAAAATCTGCTTTTTCCATTGTACCAGGTCTATGAGAAACAATTATTAATTGTGTTGTTTCATTAAGTATTTTAGCAAATTTTGCAAATCTTTCAACATTTGCTTCATCAAGTGCAGCTTCAACTTCATCTAATAAAAGAATAGGAAGTTTTTTGGTTTCATTTATCGCAAAAATTAAAGACAGTGCAATAAGTGCCTTTTCTCCTCCTGAATAAAGAGATAATGTTTTAATTGTTTTTCCTGGTGCCGAAGCAACAATTTCAATTCCAGAATTTAAAATGTCCATTGGATTTGTAAGAATTATTTTTGCATTTCCTCCTCTAAACAACATTTGAAAAATTAAATTAAATCTTTCACTTACACCACCAAAAATATCTTCTAATCTTCTAATCATTTCTTTATCAGCAATTTCAATTACACTTAAAAGTTTATTTTTTATTTCTTTTAATTCATTTACATCTATTTTTAAAGAATCATGTTCTTTTTTAAGGGTATTATATTTTTCAATTGCATCTATATCAATATAGCCAAGATCTGAAATTTCTTTTCTTAATTCATCTCTTTTTTCTTTTAATGAATCATATTTTTCTTCTAAATTTTTTATTTCATCAAGTTTTTGTTTTATTAGTGTCTCAAAAGTTAATTTATAATCTTGATTTAAAATATTATTGTTATAAATAATTACATTTTTATTTTCATTCATTAAAACTTTATTATCAGCAATTCTTTCAACAAGGTTACCTCATTCTCTATTATATTTAGATTGTTCATCTTGATAATTTATAAGTTTATTTACCATTTTTTGTTTTTCTTGTTTAAAATTTCTTAATTTATTTGTAACAAATTCTAAAGAAAGATCTTCTGACTCTTCTTTATTTATAAAATCCTCTATTTCAGAAAAATCAAATGTAAAACCAGTTAAATTTTTATAGGCTACAAGTTCATTTTGAAGTTGAGATTCTAAATATGTAAGTCTTTCGGTAATCCTTATTTCCTCATTTTGAATTGTGTTTCTTTTTGCAGAATAATCTCTTACATTTTCAGAAATTTCATCTAACTTATTTTCAAATTGATTTTGCTTTTTAATTATTAAATTCTTTGCTTTATTAAGTTCTTCTTTTCTTTCTTTTGAAGAAATTAAATTATTATATCCGCCTTTTACTGTAAAACCAGGATAAATAATGTCGCCTTCTAAAGTAATAAATTGAAATTTATGTTCTAAAAAATTTGCGGCTTTAAGAGCATTATTTAAATTATCAAAAAGAATTATATTTCCCGCAAGTGAAGAAATTGTATTTTTAAATATATTATCTGCCTCTATAAATTCATTTAAAAGTCCCAAAAAACCATCAATTCTATTCAGAGGGCCCAAATATTGTTGTGGTAAAAATTTTTGTTTTACTTTTTCGGCTGGAATAAAAGTTGCATTTCCATATTTGTTTTCTTTTAAAAAATTTACTGCTTCTTTTATTGTTATTTCATTATTTACGACAATATTATTAAGCTTTGAAGAAAGAACAGAATAAATCGCAATTTCATATTTTTCATCATATTTTATTAAACTAGAAACTGTTCCATAAATTTTATTAAAAAGATTTTTATTTTCAATAATTTCCCTTGTTCCTCTTCCAAGTGATTTTTCTTTCTCATTCAATCTATTTAATTCAATATCAATTCGATTTAAATTTGAATTTAATGTTTCATTTTTTGAAGTTAAATCGAATTGTTCTGATTTTAAATTACTTATCTTATTATTTATTTCTTCTTCTTCAATTGAAGAAGAAGAAATAATAACTTTTAAATCCTTTATTCTTTTTGCTGAAACCTTTATTTTTTCTTTTAATGCATTTTCATTTGTAGAATTTTTATCAACAAAAATAGAATTTTTTTGTAATTCATTTTCTTTTAATTGTAATAAATCTATTTTTTTTTCTATTTCTAAAATTTTTAAATTTAATTCTTTTATATTTTTATCTATTTCATTTCTATTTTCAATAAAATTTTTTCTTTTATTTTCATCTTCTTCTAATTCTAATTCTATTTTTTCTTTTATTTTATATGATTTTTCTAAAATATACTTAATTAAAGGTAATTCTATTTTTGTAAGTTCTTCCTTAAATTTATTATATTTCTCTGCTTTTTCTGACGCATTTTCAAGAGGTTTTATTTGTTTTGACAAAAGTTTTATCTTAGTATCTAAAAGACTTAAATTAAAATCAACAGTTTCAAGCTTTGCTAAAGATTCTTTTTTTTGTTTTTGATATTTTGAAACTCCTGCTGCTTCATTTAATAAATCCATTAGTTGATCTGGTTTTGATTCAGTAACTCTAGAAACCGAACCTTGAGAAATAATAGAAAGATTTGTATTTCCAAGTCCAGTATCCATAAAAAGATTTTTAATGTCTTTTCTCCTTGCGAGTTCGTGATTTATATAATATTCATTTTGATCCTTATTTCTAAATTGTTTTCTAGTTACTACAACAGTATTTGAATCATAATCTAAAATTTTTTTTGAATTATCAAAAAAAAGTGAAACTTCAGCATATTCTGACGGACCCAAAATTGTAGAACCATCAAAAATCATATCTTTAGATGAAGAAGCTCTCAAAGTTTTTTTTGAACTTTCTCCTAGAACTCATTTAAAAGCATCATTAATATTTGATTTTCCAGAACCGTTTGGACCAACAATAACTGTAAGCCCTTCGTGAAAATTAACGATAGTTGTTTTTGCAAATGATTTAAATCCCTTTAATTCTATTTTCTTTAAAAACATATTTCTATTTTTTTACCCTTTTTTGATATGCATCCTTTGCTGCATTTTGCGCGGCTTCTTTTTTAGATTTTCCTTTTCCTCTACCAAAAACAATGCCATTTGAAGAAACTTCTACAAAAAATTCTAATTCATTATTACTTGTAAGTTTTTTTTTACTTACAATATTATATTCAATTGATTTTTCTGATTCATTTTGTAAAAATTCTTGTAATTTTGTTTTATAGTCTTTTAAATCATCAATATCAATATTCTTAATTTTAACTAAAATATTTTTATTTAAAAATTTATATGTTTCTTCATAACCACTATCTAGATAGATAGCAGCAATAAGAGATTCAAAAACATCTTCTATAACAGAATCGGTAATTATATTATTTCTTTCACCATTTCCAATATTTATATAATCTTGAAGATTAATTTCTTTTCCAACTTTTGAAAGAAACTCCTTTTTTACAACATAGGAACGAAGAAGAGTTAATTCTCCTTGATCTAAATCACTAAAATTATTAAATACATAAATTGCTACAATTTGACTTAAAATAGAATCACCTAAAAATTCTAATCTCTCATATGATTTTTTTTCAGGTTTTTTTATTTCATTTATATAAGACATATGAGAAAAAGCTTCTTCATAAATTTTTAAATTTTTAAATTTAATATTATTTTTTTGTAAAAAATCTGAAATTTTATTCATCTAAAACCTTTTTTATTTTCTCGATTAAATTATTTTCATAAAGTTTTTTTCCAACATTTAATGAATTAATAAAATATCTATAATCTGAACTCCCGTGTGATTTAATAATTAAATCATTTATTCCCAAAACTATTGCGCCACCAACATCATCAACATTCATAATTTTTCTTAAATCTTTTATTAGTTTTGGAGAAGTTGCTAATTTTAATTTTAAAAAAGGGGATTTAGCATTTTTTTTAATTGTTTCATAAACTAAGTTAAATGCTCCTTCGTAAGATTTTAAAGCTATATTTCCACTTACTGCATCGCAAAGAACAATATCTTCTTTTTCCGAAAGAATTTCATTTGCTTCCATATTTCCTAAAAAATTTAATGATTTTTCTTTTTTTAATTTGTTGTAAGTTTCTTTTAAAAGCTCAGTACCTTTAAAATCTTCTATTCCAATATTTAATAATCTTATTCTTGGATTAGAGCTAATTCCCAATGCCTTTATGTATTCAGAACCCATTTTCGCATAAGAAATCAATACATCTGAATTTGCATCTAAATTTGCCCCTACATCTAACATTATTTTTTTCTTTCCGTTTTTGTCTAATGCTATTGGAGCAAAAGCGGGTTTTAGTCCTTTTTTTATTGGTTTAGAAAAAAGATAGCCAGCTATAACTGTGGGCCCAGATCCTGCTGCTGTAACAACAAAATTTGCCTTTTTATTAATTACTGCTTCTATTGACCTTACTAAAGTAGAATCGGGTTTTCTCTTAATTTGAATTGGCCCATCTGATTGATTGATTTTATCTTTACAAATTATAAATTCAATTTTTTTATTATATTTATCTGGAATATAATTTTTTTTATCAATAAAAGCAAGAATTTTATAATCTTTATTATTTTTTAAAAAATCTTCTGCAGCCTGATATGTGATATCAAATCCGCTATCTCCCGATACTAAATCAAATGCGATTATTTTATCAATCATAATTTATTCACCAAATACAATAAAATTGTAGACATTTTGTCCGCCATATTTAAAATTTATCTCAATGTCTTTATTGGATTTTTTATATTCTTTCATGACTTCATTTATCATATTAGCATCAACTCTATCATTATAAAAAATATTCAAAATCTCTAAATTAGGATTATCTAAAATTTTATTTATTAAAATTCTAAGAACTGTTTCTATGTTTCAATCACTTACAATGATTTTTTCATTATTATAAATTGCAATATATTCATCTTTTTTAACATGAACACCAAATAAACTTGTATCTCTTGTTGCTTTTGTAATTTGCCCTTCAGAAATACTTTTAAAATCTTGAACAATTAAATCTTTATAGTTATTAAAATCTACCATTTCTTTATTTATGTTATAAAGTGCAACTAAACCTTGAGGAATTGTTTTTGTAGGAAGAATAAAAATATTTTTGTCTTTTACTGAATTTTTTGCCATCTCTGCAGTAAGAATAATATTTGAATTGTTAGGAAGAATTAAAATATTTTTATATTTTAATTCTTTTATCCCTTTTACAAAAGTAAGTACTGATGGATTCATTGTTTGCCCACCAGATATTATTTTATCTACTATTTTTAATTCTTTAAATTCTTCATTTATCCCTATTCCATCTGAAATAACAATAATTCCTAAATTTTTATCATAATAATTATTTTTTTTGTCTTTATTTTCCTTTTCATCAAAAATTTGATCAGTTTCAAAATAATTTAAATTTTTTGTTTCTATTTCAATTGTATTTTCTTCACCAAGAATTTTATGTCCACCTTGAATTACTTGAGAAGCCATATTTTCAATTTTAACTTTTGAAAATTCTCCATATTTTTGAGCATCATTTAAAATTTCACCAGGATTTTTTACATGAATATGAAGTTTTAAAATATCTTCATCCTGAATAAGAACAATTGAATTTCCAATTTTAGAAATTTTACGTTGATAATTTTCCTTATTAAATTTATTTTTGTCCTTTAGTGTAAGAATAAATTCAGTACAATATCCAATATTTTTTGTAGGATTTGCTTTTATAAAATCATTTCCATTAACAATTACAGTATCATTTATCCCTTTTACATTAATTCTAAGTGGAAACCCACTTATTGCTTTTACAAGGCCAATAATCATTGTTGTTAGGCCAAATGCACCAGAATCAACAACTCCAGATTCTTTTAAAATTGGTAATTGATTTGGTGTATTACTTGTAGCTTTTTTGGCAATTTTTTCAATCTCAATAAATGCATCTTCTAAAGTTTTAAAATTTTTTGGATTAAATTTTTCACTTAATACACGAATTATCGTTAGTATAGTTCCTTCGACTGGTTCAGAAACAGAATTATAAGCATATTCTTTTGCTTCAATTAAAGCTTTTTTTAAATCTAGAGGCGTATTTAAATTACCATTATTTTTTTTAATTCCTTCTTCAAATCCTTTTATAATTTGCGAAACAATTACTCCTGAATTTCCTCTCGCACCAAAAAGTGTACCTTTAGAAAAATTTTTTAAGATATCTTCACTTTTTGAAAAGTTATCATTTATTTCATTTCAACCAGAACTTAATGTTGCAAACATGTTTGTCCCAGTATCGCCATCAGGAACAGGAAAAACATTCAAATCATTAACTTTCTCTTTATTTTTTTGGAGACTAGCAATCATTGATTCTATAAACCCAAGTATCTTTTCTCTATTTCATTGCATGATTATCAAATACTAACACATTACACATATAAAAGTATAATCATAAATATTTTAATACTATTTAAGTCAATAGTGAAATAAAAAATTTTTTTACACTATAATTATATATATGTCAAGAAAATGTGAAGTGTCAAATAAAGGCCCTTTAAAGGGTAATAATAGATCAAAAGCTTTGAATGCAACAAAGAAAACTTGAAATGTTAATTTAAAGAAAATTACAATTATTGAAGATGGGAAGGAAAGAAAATTAAAAGTTTCTACAAAAGTTGCAAGAACCTATAAAAATAAAGGAAAATTAAAATAATTTCTTTATTTTTTCTAATCCAACATTACTAATTGCTGAATATTTAATTATTTCAGCATTTTTTATTTTACTTTTAATTTCTTTTTCAAATTTATATATCTCTGATTGATTTGCTTTATCAATTTTTGTAGCAATAAAGATAATTGGAATATCATAATAAGCAAAAAAATTAATCATCATTGAATCATCTTCTGTCAAACCTCTTCTAATATCAAGAAGTAGAATTATTTTTTTTAAGTTTCTTCTTTCTTTAAAAAAAGTTTCAATCATTTTTTTAAAAGCAATTATCTGTTTTTTGGAAACATTTGCATAGCCATAGCCAGGAATATCAACAAGTCTAAATTTATCATCAACATCAAAAAAAGAAATTGCTCTTGTCTTTCCTGGTCTTGATGAAGTTTTTGCCAATTTTTTATTATTTCCTAATTTATTAATAAGTGTTGATTTGCCAACATTAGATTTACCACAAATTACAATTTCATCTTTATTATCATCAGGCATTTTTTTCATATCACTTGTTGTTAGCAAATATTTTATATTTTTTAGCATAATACTACCTTTTCGCTCAACTAAAACTTTTTGTTGAGATATATGTAAATAAAAAGAATAAAAATAAAGGAAAGAAACAAATCATCATTGATCTAAATGAACCAAAAACCCAAAGCTCATATTCATCACCAAAAGTTAATAACGAATCAAATGTATAAACTAAGGTCAAGAATGTTTCTTGATTTTCTCAATCAGATGCTCAATTAATTAAAATGGAATTTTCAAAAAAATCATAATTAAAATCATATCCATTCTCATATCCATTAACTTGAGATCAATCAATTGCTGTATTTAAAGGTCCGGTTCCAGTAACTGGAAAGCCAGAATTTATTCATGCTTCTAAAGCATGTAAATCACTTAAAATTAAGTCTTCATTTTGAAATTGAGTAGATAACGCATTTGTTGTTGTTAAAGAACCCGAAATAATTTTATTTGTATAATAGTGAGGCATTGCTCAATACAAATCATTTATAAACTTGTAATTTGTACCTTCATAAACAAATTTAGGAATAATTAAATCCCCCATTGAAAATAAAAAGAACGAATAAACAAAAATGAATAAATAAAGACTAAAAGAAGATTTTGTAAAAGATATTACAAGAAAAGCAAGAGAGAAACTTATAGCCACAGTCATTAATATTCCATAAACAAAAGAACCTCATTCAACATTTTTTCAATCAACTGCAGCTACAAGTTCTGGCCTACCAAATGCAGAAAAATCATCAACTAAAAAACCAATATCTGTAAGAACTCATGAAAAAAATAAAATTATAATTACAGAAATAAAAGTAAAAATTGTCGCCATTGTTATATTCACAACAAAATAATTAATCTTAGAAACATTTGTCAAAGAAAGCGACTTAATAAGCGAGGTCTTTCTCATTTCGAGAATAGAACCACCAAACATTACCATTATTATTATTAATGATGAAAAAGTAATAACAGATGGAATTATCATTCCAGAAGGCAAAATTCAACCCATTGAAATTAATAATATTAAAGAAAAAAGCAATGAAAAATAAAATGCTTTAGAGGTGTAATATTTTTTGAATGTAAACGCAAAATATGGGCCCATAAGACAATTATATTAAAAAAATTACTTTAATCTGTTCTCTTGTTTTTTTAAAAGATAAATATTTAACATTAATAAAGTAAATATTCAGAGTTATAGTGCAATTATTTTATATGTTTAATAAATTTTAAAATAAAAAATATTTGCTTTAAATTAATAAATAAAAATTTAATTTAACATTATTAAAATTATTTTATTGTTCAATTAAATTTATAAATTCCAATTGTAGCAAATACATCAGCAACAATTATAGGCATAAATGAATTTGCAATCGATTCATAAGAATTAAAATCTCATGTAGTCACACTATGTGTATATTGAATAATAACATCACTATTATTAGAAATAATAGCTAAAAAATGATTAAAATCTACTATGGGTATAAATGGACCAACACCATCAGCTCCAAAACAAAGAATTTCTAAAATTGAAATGTTACCTAAAACAGGCACACTAACAAGACGGGGTTCTACAAGAATTTTAAATAATTCAGAATCAAAGGCATCTGCTGGATCTTTATATCCTAAAAAATCAGTAAATGCTTCATAACTTGTTGTATCAGAACCACTTTTTATAAAACTATCTATTAAATTAACATCATGAGAAATTGCATCTCAATTTCAAGAATCTAAACTAGGTAAATTAGAAAGAAGGCTAACTATATAGGCGCCGGCGCCACCATTTTCATCTATTGTTTTTATTAAATTCCCTAATACCACATTATCAGTGACCATAGAAGCAGACATTAACTGATTAGTATAATAATGAGGAACTCAAACATTTAAATATTGTACAAAAGACCCAGTAAGAACAGAAAGAATAGTTGGAACTAAAATACCACCCATTAAAATCATTACAAATACATAAATAAATGAAATGATATAAAGCGAATTTGTTGTTTTAGTAAATGAGATAATTAAATATGCAATGGCAAAGGAAAGTATCGCAGTAAGAATTACTGCATAAACAAATGTCCCTCACTCAACTTCATTTCAAATAATTGTTGAGTTTAGATATTTTAAAACCTCAGTATCGGGTGAAAAAGCAGTAAAATCTTGTGCAAAAAAACCTGCTGAATCAAGTCCGTAGGAAAGTGCTAAAATAACAATAATTGCAAAAATAGAAATTACTGAAGCAACAAACATATTTACAAGAACAATTGATGATTTTGAAAGTTTTGTAATAGAAATAGATTTAATAAAAGATGTACTCCTCATTTCTTGTACAGTTCCGCCAAATAAAAAAAGAATTGAAATTGTAACACCTATCGTAATAGCAGAAGGAATAACAAGACCAGCAGGAATAATTTTACCCAATCCAACAATAAATAAAATGGGGAGCAAAAATGCTATATACGTATATGGTGTTCTTAAATATTGTTTAAATAAGGTTTTAGTATATGTAAGCATACAATTCTCTCCTTTTTCTTATTGATTCTCAATTTCTTTTAACTCAATTTTCTTTTCTTTTTCTATTTCAATATAAACATCTTTAAATATTTTTTCAACTTGTCTTTCGCTTTTTTTTCTAATATCTATTTCCTCTAAAACTACCCCATCTTTTAAAATAACAACTTTATCTGTTAATCTATGAGCTTCTCCAGGATTATGACTAATTAAAATAAGTGTTGCATTTGTTTCATCTAAATATTTTTTAATATAATTATTTATATCCATTATTGATTCAATATCGAGTCCAGTTGATATTTCATCTAAAATTAAAATACTTGGTTTTTTAAGTAAAGCAATTAAAACATTTAATTTTTGTCTTTCTCCGCCCGAAAGAATGTCACCTTTTTGCTCTAACAAGTTTTCAATTTTAAAAATTTTTATAAGTTCATCCAATTCTTCTTCTGTAATGCTTCACATAGAAACTTTTAAAAATAAATGTAAAATTTCTTTTACTTTTAAATCATAGGGAAAAATGGCTTCCTGAAATTGCATTCCTATTTCATGCTTAATTTTTTCTTTTGATTTATAAGGAAATCAATATTTTATTTTCCCAATAGTTTTTAAATTTGTTGTAGATAATATTTCAGCAAAAGTTGTTTTCCCCGAACCATTAGGTCCAGTAATAGAAATTCTTTCACCCTTTTTTATTGTTAAATTTATTCCATTAATAGCAGGTTTTATTCCAAAATATTTTTTTAAATTTATTACTTTTATTTGATCTATGTGTCTTTTTTTATTTAAAATATTTTCTTCATCAATTTTTTGTATAAGTTCTTTTGTTTCTTTTTCTTTTTTCTTTAGTAATTCTTTTTTGTTTATTAAAAATTCTTTTTTATCTTTTACCTTTTTATCTAAAGAATCTAATTTTAAAATTTTTTTTCTTTTTTCTGAATCAGAATGTTTTTTATAATACTTATCAAATTTCTTTTGTTTTCTATTTACGATTATTTGATAATAATTTATTTGAATATTAATTATTTTTTTAAATCTATTCAATCTTAAAAGCGAAAAATCATCACTCAATAAATAAGAATATAAATCATTCTTTTCTTCTAGTTTATCTATTTTAATTTGTACTTTTTCTTGTTGTTTTAATTTTTTACTAAAAATTTTCTTAGTATTACCCTTTGATGATTTTGTTAAAATTAATTCTCTTAAAACTGCATATATTGCATTTCCTTCTTCTATTAAAATATCTAATTTTATTAAAAATTCATCTCTTTTAAATGTATTTATTTCAATTTTTTCCTTAAAATCATTTATTGAGTATTTTCAAAACATATAAAAATTTCTTATTTCTTTTAAATATTTAACAATTAATTTATCTTTTATTTCCTTATCTCTTTTAAAATTAAAAACAAAATTTGTTTTTAAGTTTTTTTCTCTTTTAATAAGATTAAAAAACTTTTCTTCTGTAAGATCATCTATTTTTAATTGATTACTTAAAACACCATTCTTTAAAAGAAAAACTTTTTGAGAAAAATATTTAATTTCTTTAAAATTATGAGAAACAATAATTGTTGTAACATTATTTGTTTTTATATAATTTAAAAACAAATTAATAATTTTTTCATAAATATCAATATCTAATCCTGCAGATAATTCATCTAAAATTAAAAAAGAAGGCTTTTTAATAAAAGTTAAAAATAAATTTACTCTTTGTTGTTGTCCGCCAGAAAGTGATGTTAAGCTTTTTTTATAAAACTCATTTATTCCAAAATCTTTTATTAATTTTTTAAATTCTTCTTTTGTATAAGATTTATATTTTGGAACCATTCTGTAAAAAAAAGTTATTACTTCTTTTACTTTATAACCTTCTGGATAATTTAGTCTTTGAAATTGGATAGCCATATTTTGTCCAAAATCGTCTTTTGAATATGCAAAGTTATATTCAATATTTCCAGATGTTCCTCTTTTTGTTTTTGAAATTATTTCAATTAATGTTGATTTTCCAGAACCATTATGACCAATAATTGCAACTCTTTCACCCTTTTTAATATTTAAATTTATATTTTTTAGGACTTTATTATCATCATAATTTTTTTTAAGATTTGTAATTTTAATATAAGATTTTTCAACTAAATCATTATCTTGTTTTTTTACATTAAGTTTTAAACTTTTTATTTCATTAGATAATTGTTTTATTTTATGTTCATTTTCTTTAATTGATTTCTTTATTTCATTTATTTCTTCTATAAATTTTTTATTTTTTTTATCATTTGTATTTGCTGTTTTTTCTTTTATTTTTTCATTAAGTTTTTCATTATTTTTATTTAAATCTTTTATTTTATTTTCCTTCTTTTTGATATCAGAAAAAAAGGATATATTATAGTTATAATTTATAACAAAATTATCTTCTTTATTTGAAGTATTTTTTTCTACAATATTTTCAGTATTTTCATTACTTTTTTTATTCATATTAAAACACAAAAAACAAAAAAGAAATATTTTTTATAATGTACAAATACATTTTACATTATAAAATTGCAAACATAATAGATTTTTTAATTATTTATTATCTATATGAAAAATAAGAACCAATGGCTAAATAAAAAGCTGAAATAACATATGGTCAAACTATTACTAATAATCACTCTGGATTATTAACACGGAAAAACATAAAATTTATTGAAAATCCATTTATTGGAATTCCTTGGTACATGACCGTGACCGTTGTATCTCCTAAAACTTTTATTGTATTTGATGTAAACATTGAATAACCTAGCATATTTATATAATTTGAAGGGAATAATAATGCAACTCATCAAAAAAATGAAAAATCTGTTCCAAAAAGTCCCGATGGTGCTTTTATGTATTCATAATTATATGATTCATTAAATTGAGATAATCTTTCAGGATAAATAGATATTGTATTATTAGCAGCATCAAAACTATAAACCGAATCGCTTGCTACTTCAAAAACGCCTCCTGCATCTCCGGTATCATAAGGTGTATAGGATCCTTCAAGTATTGGAGCATATGTTATAAAAATTTCATTACATAAAAAAACACAAAAAATTACATAACCAATACTCAAGAGAATATAACTTTTTAATGTTTTTGAAATAACTTGAAAAAGAAAAGCAATTATAAAAGTTGTTGTAACAATTAAAATAAAATAATAAGCAAAAATATTTCAATGCACATCTCTAAGAGAACTTGCTGTATCTAGAATATTTGCTTGACCAAAATATCTTGATGAAGGTGGAACGGGAGGATAAAAATAATCTGTAACAAAACCAATAACACTAAGAAATCAAATTAAAAAAGTAATAAAAAATACAACAAGAAACGATGTAATAAAAATTAAAATATACATGGAAAAATAAATAGTTTCTTTTTTTATGCCAAGTTGAGCCATATTTTTATAAAGAGTTGATTCTCTTATAATATAAAATGTAATCCCATATGTTACAAAAACAGAAAAATATAACGATGTAGAATAAAGAATTGTTCCCGAAAAAAATAAGGGCATAAATGATAATAAGAAAATAAATGAAATAGGAAATATATATATATAAATTACCGAAATTGAAAGTATATATCTTTTGAAAAAAAAGCGAATAAGCTCATAACATGATTTTATATTTTTAAATTTAAGATTATTTTCTAATACTTCATATTTTGAATTATTATCAACATTTTTTATTAAATCTGTTTTTTGCTTAATGTCCTTTTTCATAAACAAGATAATTATATCTTACTTAATTTCTTTTTATTAAATCAATGAGCCACAATAAAATAAAACATTATTCATAAATATGGAAGTAAAATTAAAAATAATCAATAAATACTATAAAATTGAAAAAAATTAAAAAATGCTGAAATTCCCAAATTATTAGCGAGCACATAATTTACATTTAAAAACATCATATAAACAAATTGATTTAAAAAGAAAAAGGAAAATAAATTTGAAACATAAAACACAAAATTTAAATTACTTTGAAGTGTGGGCATTAAATAAATTTGGCCCAAAAGTATATTGCTTTCTGATAAATTAATATTGTAATCAAAATAACTTCCAATTACTCCACCGAAAAGTATTGTAAAAATAATATAAGAAGTTGAAAATAAAAAAAATGTTTTTTCATTTTTAAAAATAGAAATTAATAAAAAATAAAATGAATAAGCCATTAATGTAAATAAAATAATATAGTAAAACACAATTCCTCAAGCAGCCGTCAAAGCACTAAAACTATAATTTCAATTTTTAATTAATGAAAATGCACCTTCTCCATCTACATTTAAAATATTAAAAAATACAGAAAAAACTATAAAATAAAAAACTATAAAAATCATCAAAATACAATTTAAAAATAAAGTAATAAGAAGGGAGGAAATGTTTTTTTCAAATCTTGAAATATTAATTTTTTTATATATTTCTTTATCTCTTTCAAAAAACATAAAAATAAAAAGAGTAGAAATTAAAAATGTACCAGAAAAAACACCAACATAAAAAAGTTCAAGTGTTCCTATAGTCATTGTTGTAAACATAAATAAAAGAGGAACAAATATTAATAAATAAAAACTCTTTTTCTTTAATAAAATTTTTATTTGAAAAAAAGAATAGTTTTTTATATTTTTAAAATTATTAAAATTTACATTCATCTTATTTAAATAAATTCAATATATCTTTTAAAACTACTATTTTATTTGCTTTTTTTCCTAATAATCTACAAGAAACTTTTCCATCTCTTTCTTCATTTTCGCCAACAATTAACTGAATTTTTACTTTTCTTTCATTTAAAATTCTAATTTTATTTGATAATCTCTCTTCTGTATCATCTAAAATTGCTCTAATATTATTATCTATTAAAGAATTATAAATTTCATTTGCATAATTTGATTGATATTTTGAAACAGGAACAACAGCAACTTGAATCGGAGCAAGTCAAAGAGGAAAATCTCCTTGAGTTTGTTCTAAAAGAACAGAAATAAATCTTTCATAAGTACCAATGAGTCCTCTATGAATCATTATTGGTCTTTTTTTATTTAAATTTTTATCAACATAAAAAATATCAAATTTTTCCGGAAGTACAAAATCAAGTTGAATAGTTGAAAGTGTAATTATATGATTTAATTTTGTTTTAATTTGAATATCTATTTTTGGTCCATAAAATGCTGCTTCACCAATTTTTGAAATATATTTTATATTCTTATTTTCTAAAAAATTTTTTAAACTTTGTTCTGCTAATCTTCATTTTTCATCATCTTGATGATATTTTTCTTTATCTTTTGGATCATGAAGTGCAAGTTCAATATAATCAATATTAATATTAAATTTTTCTAAAGTTGATTTAACAATATTAAAAGCATTTTCAATTTCTTGCTCAATTTGATCATCTCTTAAAAAAATATGAGAATCAGTAAGATTCATTGCTCTTACTCTTTCAAGCCCCAAAAGCCCACCAGATGATTCATATCTAAATTGATAAACTTGTTCTGCAAGTCTTATCGGCAAATTTTTATATGATCTTAACTTATGTTTATAAATCATAATATGATGAGGACAAGCCATTGGTCTTAAAACAAATTCTTCCCCTTCATCTAATTTCATTATAGGAAAAATGTTTTCTTTATAATGATCATAATGACCTGATTTTTTATAAAGTTCAACACTCCCAATAACTGGTGTTTCAACTAATTCAAAATTATATTTTTTTTCTTGTTCTATGATAAAATCTCTTATTTTATTTTTTAATATTAATCCATTAGGTAATCAAATAGGAAAACCTTTTCCTACAAATGGATCAATAAAAAATAAATCCATCTCTATCCCCAATTGTCTATGATCTTTATTTTTTTCCATATCTCATTTACTACTAACACTTTATTAATAATAGTATTATAAAATAAGTAATTCTCTAATTTAATTATTATTTATAACTATTGTTTTTAAAATATTAAAAATTAAGATGGATTATAATAATTATTTGTAAGAAGAATATCTCCTAAACTGTTATTTTCAAAATCTCATAAATAATCATATAAATTATAATGTTCTCATTCATATGAGCCATTCATATTTATTTCATTCATAAATCAATCAGATACTGTCATATTTTTATTATATTTTTCACTTCTAAAAGTTAAATTATAAACATATTGATATGCCTCTCCAGCTCAATAAACTGCATCGTAATATTCAACACTATTTGTATGCTCATATCCCAAATTATGACCCACTTCATGCATCATTGTTTCTGCGCTTTTTAAATATTTTGGAGTAAATTTGACTCCATTATTAACCGGAACATCATCATTATTTAAAAAATTTGAATCACCAAATAAATTACTTCTCTGCATAACATATCCGTCATAAATAGCATCATTTACTAATAAATCAGGATTATTAAAAGTTTGTTCATCTCATTTTACTGTAATCATTGGACTTTCGCTTGGAGAACTACCAATTCCAAGTACATCCTCATATTGCTTATTGTAATTTTTAAAATTATTTTTTGAAAAAGAGCTAAATTCTTCTTTTGTATAATTTGCAGAACCTTTTTTGTGATAATCTTGATAAATTCATTCTGGTAATTTATATCCAATGTGCAAATCATAATTTATATTTCTATATTCAATTAAAAATTCTAAAGGATTTACTTTAGCTTGTTTTGTATTTGAGGCTGTTGTTTTTTGGACATTATCTTGCGAATAAATCATATAAGGAGAAAAATAATAATGAGTTCCTGATGATCCTAAAACTTTTTTTTCATTTTCTTTTATTATAATATCTGCAAACTCTTCTGTATATGTAAGGTATTTAAGAGAGGTAAAATATACTGCTAATTGTAAAATTGAGTCTTTTAATTGATCAGAATACTCTGATTGAATTTCTGATGTATTTTTGTTTAAATAAAAATATAAATTATTTGGATCATCATCATTTACAAGAAAATTTCAATAAACAAATGAAAAATTACTTACATCAATAGAAGAAATGTATATTCAAGATTTTTCATTTAAAAAAATCCAATCTTCATTTGTCGCTTTTTCAGGATTTAAAGGAACAAAATATAAATTACTTTTTAATTTACTTACTTGTTTATTGAAATTTGGAATTGCAAAAAACCAAATTATAAAAAATAAAATAAAGCTGATTATTACAGAGAAAATTATTATTGGAAATGCATACTTTTTCATTAGAATTATTTACGAGAAAAAAGAAATTCTAAAATCAAACTATTTTTCCTATTATAAATTTGATTTAATTTAAAATTATAATTTCTTCTTCCTAAATAAGAAAAATGTTTAGATAATCTCCTGTTTAAATGTTTAAATAATTTTTTATCAGACGTAGCATTATATGCAATTTCTTTATCCCCTTTTATTTTAAATATTTCTTTAAATAAATGATAATTTTCTTTATCGTTTCCCTCAACGTAAAGTGACTTTGAAGTTAAAAGGGATATTTTATTAATTTCTTTATTTTCAAAATATGTAGGCAATTCTTTTTTTAGTGTGTTTAAAAATTTATTTTTATTAATAAATAATTTCATATCAATTTTATGTACAAAAAAATACAAAATAATTTTAACACAAAAAATATTTTTAAAAAAATAATTTCTTAAAAAAATTAAAATTAATTTTTATAAATTATTTTGAACTTAAAATTTCAGAGACTTCCTCACTTATTCTTATAAATCTATTATATTTTGCAATTCTTTCAGTTCCTCAAATAGTACCAATTTTTATTTGTCCAGAATTTATTCCTACTGCAAAATCAGAAATAAAAGTATCTCCAGTTTCTGCAGATCTATGTGAAACAATGCATTTATAATGAAAATGTCTTGCAATTTTTATTGCTTCTAATGTTTCTGTTATTGTTCCGATTTGATTTGGTTTTATTATTAAAGCGTTTGCTATTTTTTTGGGAGCATACTTTTTGATTAATGATTTATTTGTGACAAATAAATCATCATAAGCTATTTGAATTTTTTTACCAAGTTTTTTATAAAAAACTTGAAGATTCTTTACATCATCTTCATATAAAGGATCTTGAATAGAAATAATTGAATATTTATTTACTAAATCAATATAATAATCTATTAATTGCGAAGGACTAAATTCCTTTCCATCAGAAATAAATTTATAAATTTTCTTTCTTTTATTATAAAAATTTCTTCCACCAACATTTATTGCAAGCATTATATCTGTTCCTAATTTATAATTTGAATCATTTATTGCTTTAGTTACAAGTTCTAGTCCTTCTTCGTTGCTTGTTAAATCAGGTGTAAAAGCACCTTCTCCAGATCTATCATTTATGTATTTTTTTTCTCTCAGAATTTTTTCTAAATTTTTATGTACATTATGATGATATTCAAGTGCTTGATAATAATTTTTTGCTGAAATGGGAGCAATTAAAATTTCCTTAAAATCAAATTTATTTTTATTTTTTGGTCCTCCGTTTAAAATGTTAAATTGCGGAATTGGCAACCAAATATTTTTTGTTTTATTTAATTTAGCAATGTATTCATGAAGATACATTTTTAAATCTCTTGCAGCAGCTTTTGATACAGCCATAGAAACAGCTAAAGTTGCATTTGCTCCCATATGTATTTTATTTTTTGTTCCATCTATTTTATTCATTAATTTATCTATTGATTTTTGAGAAGTAACATTCATTCCAATTAATTTTGGTGCTATTATTTTATTTATATTATTTACTGCTCTTTCTACACTTTGTCCCATTCAAGAATTTTTTTCATGATCCACTAATTCAAGAGCTTCTTTTTTAATAACAGAAAAACCTGAGGGAACACTAGCAATTCCTACATTTTTTCTTTTTGTTCAAACTTCTACTTCTATTGTAGGACGACCTTGTGAATTTAATATTTGTCTTGCATTAATTTTTACTATTGCTGTCATTTTTTGTTTTTTTTAAATCCTTTTTATTTGAATATTTTTTTTTAAAATTTCTTTTTCTTTCTTCTGATTTATATAACAAAATATAATCATGTGAAATTTCAAATTCTTCTTTTAAATGATAATAATGTTCTTTTTTTGATAATGAATTTTTATTTTTATCAAAATATCCACCATCTTCTAAAATTTTTAAATGAAATTTTCTTTTTCTTTTAAGTTCCCCTGTTGCAATTGAGTTTCTTAAGTTTTCAATTTGTCTTTGAAAACCCGCAACAACAGTTGCAATAACAAGTGCAAGATAACATAATCCTACTAAATAAAATATTACTGAAAATATCCTACCTAAAGAAGTTACTACAATAACATCACCAAATCCAATTGTTGTAATCATTACAAATACATATCATATTGCATCTCAATAATTATTAATACTTGGATTTTCACCATACTCTGAAATATAAATGAAACAACCACCAATGAAAATGATAACTATAAAAGATAAAAATACCAACAATAGCACTCTTCAATAAGTAAAAATTGATTTAAAAACAAATTTAAAGCCATTTTCCATTAAAGAGGAAATCCTTACTAATCTAAGTAATCTTAAAGAAAGGAGTGCTTGTAATACTTCAACACCAAAAAAACTTGGAATAATTGCAAAAAAGTCAATTATTGCTCAAATTGTGAAAGGGTAAAAAATAAATGATTTAGAACCTTTTTTAATTTCATAATCTGCAATTGATCATCTCAAAAAATAATCAAAAATAAAAATACCAATAAAAACTCAATGTAAATTATCTAATTCATTAACAAAATTTGTATTTGTATCTGTAACAAAAGGTATGATAGAAAAAACTGCTATTATTGCTATTAATACATCATAAATAAAACTAAATCAATGATGTCTATCAGCACTAATAATTTGATAAATTATTCATCTTAATTTGTTAAATCAATTTAAATTTATTTTATTTTCTTGTTTATAATCGATGTCTTCCATCTTTTATACTTTCATTAATTACTGAATATTATTGTTTGTACTGTCATCGTTTTTATCATTTTTTTTATTATCTTTACTATTATTATTTTTATTCATCTTTTGATCTCATTCATCAAACAATTTTTTAAATTGTAAAAATTGTTCATCAGTCATTCTATCTTTAAACGGATTTTCTCCATTTCTTATTTGTTCTTGCATTTTTATTGCTTTTTTTCTAAAAGTAAATAAAAATACAGAAAGTCTAAAAATCTGTGTACAAATGTAAATAAAGATATAAACAAAAGGTAATGTTAATCATCTTCATGCATCAATTGGAAATAATCAAAAATTAATAATCATTCAGCCAAAAGCAATTGTATTTCCATAAACATCACCCTTAACTTCTTTATTTTTTTTAATAATGATAGAAAGAAAAACATAAGACATAACACTTATTAATAAGGCAACTAATCATTGGAAACCCATACCAATATCAATAACAGGATTGCCATTATCTCCACTTGTAAAAATTTTATTTGTTCCATCTCCTCCGCCAAATAAAATTCATCCTAATAACATTGGAAACACACCAAGAATGAGAATTAAAGCTCATTTAATTGATGCCTTTGTCCGAAATGTCTTCATCATTCTTCTAATTTGATTCTGCATATCTGGATCAGACATATTTAAAAAAGGTATCATAAGTAAATTATAATAAAAAAAATATAAAAAAAATTAGTTTAATAATTACAAAAAAGCAAAATTAAACTAATCATTGGTGCCCAGAGCGGGACTTGAACCCGCACAGCAATACTGCCAAGGGAGCTTAAGTCCCTCGTGTCTACCATTCCACCACCTGGGCTAATGGTGATCCCAGAAGGACTCGAACCTTCGACCCACTGGTTAAAAGCCAGTTGCTCTACCAACTGAGCTATGGGATCATATTGGCTGGCCCGGCAGGACTCGAACCTACGAATTTCTGGACCAAAACCAGATGCCTTGCCTCTTGGCTACGGGCCAATACTGGTGGAGGGAGAGGGATTCGAACCCCCGAACCCGAAGGAAATGATCTACAGTCATCCGCGTTTAACCAGACTTCGCTACCCCTCCAGTAAAATTACTTACAGCATTACTATTATAAATAATGGTAAGTAATTTTATATAAATTATTTAAATTAATTAATCTATTTTAAATAATTTATTATCAATATAAAACATAAAAGGAATAAATAATATAGGCATAAAGCAATTATATGCTGCTTCTCAACCCTGAACTGAATCTGCTCCAACAATCACAGTAGAACCATAACCATTAGCAAAGTTGAAAACATCGCCACCTAAAGATGCTCCCATAATTAAATTAGCATTTCATGAACTTGGGAAAACATAACCAACATAACGAGTTCATGGAATTCCTGAATTTGGAACCATCATACCTCCAAGGAAAGCAGCTCCGAAGAAATATAAGAATGCATATGTTGAAAATGTATTTTGATCTTTTGATACAACTGCAAAAAACATACCAATTGATAAACTTAATGCTGCACCAATTATTATTCCAAAAATAAATCCTCCTCATGCAATTTGCCCTCATTGCATATCATAATTATTAAAAATACCTGTGCCAGAAAAAATTGCAAATAATATTGTTTGTCAAAGCAATGTAATTAACATGACGATAAGTGTAACCATCATAAGTCCAATTAATATGCCTCTCTTAGTAATACTTGTTGCACCAACCCTTTTCATTAAAACTGATTCTTTTGTGTCTATAAGAGTAAATCCCATACCAAAAAGTCCGCCCTGCATTATCGAAAGTGCAATTAAAGCTCCATATGCTCTTGTTACTTCAGAATCAGATTCAAAATATGAACCAAAAAGAAGTGTAAGAACCAAAGGAAATATAATTGGAAAAATTAATTCAGGTGATTTGAATCTAACTTTTGCTTGTAATTTAAAAAACGATCACATATTTTTTACCTCATTCTACCTTTCTAACTATCTCACTTAAATGTTTTAGTAGTTAATCCTAAAAATAATACAATATAAATTATCGGCATAAATAAATCTAATGTCGCATTTGCTGTATTAACTGTAATGGGATCAGCAATAGGAGTATTCCCAACTTGACTTATTGCATAACCACCAACATGGAATACATCTGCGCCTAGAGCCGAATTAGTAATAAACTCAGATGTTCAAGTAATAGGTGAAAATCATCCTACAATTTCCATTCAGTGAGGTGTATTTGTTGGAGTAAATAATCCGCCAAATGCTGCAAAAATAAAAAAATATAAAAATGAATATATTTGATAAATTTGTGTTGAAGGACTAACAGAAATTAAAAGCAAAGCAACAGAAAACATTGCTGCGCTACCAATAAAAGTTCCAACAATAAGACCCACTCAATTTATAGCTCCAAAATCAAATATAGCAAAATAACCGGTTCAAGAACTAAAAAAGGCCATTAAAAACAGCATTATTCCAAGAGCAATAAAAACTGTTGTTATTCCCCAAAGAATAAAACCTGTTAAAACATCAATTTTTGTAAGATTTGTTGCTCCTATTCTTTTAATTAGAACAGAATTTTTCATATCAAAAAATGAATATCCAAAAGTATTTAATGCAATATTCATTAAAGAAATTGCAGTAACAGAACCAAAAACCAACAATAATGAAACCTGTTGTTGATCTGGGCTAAGTCCTGAATATTTAACAATAGAGCCAAATACTAAAAGATAAATTATAGATGAGACTATTAAAAATATAAGGGTAGGGCCTTTTAAAAATATCTTTGCTTGTAATTTGTAAAGTGCAAACATCTTATTCTTTATCTCCTAATTTTTCTGCTTTCTTTGATTTTTTTTCTTCTTTTTTTCTTGCTTTTTTAGCTTCTTTAGATTCTTTTCTTATTCTTCTATCTTCTATTCTTCTTTGTATTAATGTTTGTTTAAAATCACTATTTTCTTTCATTAATTTTTCTAGTTTTTTTTCTAATTTTTCAACTTCTTTAGTCTTGCCTTCTTCTTTAGCAATTTCTATATCTCTAAGAATTCTTTTTTTATCATCTTTAAATTGTCTTTTATCTTCTTTTTGTTTTGTTTTATTAACACGACTATCTACTTTATCTTTAAAAACATTTAAATAAAGATTATTCATAAAATTATCAAAATGTTCTCATTTACTTAAAATTTCTTTTAAAGGTTTATCTTCAAAAATTTCTCCATCATGAATAACAATTACTCTATCAACAAGTTCTGTTACTTCATCAGCATTATGAGAAACAAGTAAAAGAGTTGCTTTATGATTTGCTAAATAATCTTTTATATATGATTTAATTTTTGTACGTGATTCAACATCTAATCCAGTTCCAACTTCATCTAAAATAATTAATTTTGGATTATGAACAATTGCAAGCAAAATGTTTAATCTTTGTTGTTGCCCGCCTGAAAGACCCTTTGCATATTCACGTATTAAATTAAAAAGATCAAATTGTTTATATAAATTATTTAAATCTTCTTTTGAAATATGAACATCTGAAACATCAATCATAAAATCAACTAAATCTTTAACTTTATAAAAATCTGGATATGATGAATCTTGAAATTGAATTCCTATTTTTGAAGAAATTTCAGATTTTGTTTTTCCAAAAGAATAATAAAGTTCACCAGATGTGGGTTCTTTTATTTGAGCGATTATTTCGCTTAATGTTGATTTACCAGCACCATTTGCTCCAACAATAGCAATTCTTTCTCCTTCTTTAACATCAAAAGAAATGTCTCTTAATACTTCTGTTTTTCCATAATATTTCGTAATATGTTTTGCACGAAAAACATAAGAACTATCTCTATTATTTAAAGTTTCTTCTTTATTTTTTTTTGTTTCATCTAATTTTGGGGAAGTTTTTTTTGATTTTTTTTCCTCAGAATTTAATTTTTTAGATTTCTCCATAATTATTTTCTTTATTTTTTAACCTTTCATAAATATCTTTTATTTCAAAATCTTTATACACATTTACATTTTTATAATAAGGAATAAGATGTAAATGAGTATGAAAAATGACTTGTCCTGCTTCTTTTCCACTATTAACAACTCATTTAATTCCCTCTGCATTTAACTTTTCTTTTAAATAATTAGAAAAATTTTTAGCTAGTAAAAACATTTCTGAAAAGCTCTTATCATTCATCATAAGAACATTCTCACTTCATTTTTTAGGAATTATTAATGAGTGTCCTGGATTCTTAGGGTTGATATCTAGAATTATTATAAATTCACTATCAGAGTAAATTGTATATGAAATTATTTTCTTTTCAATTATTTTTTTAAAAATTGTTTCCATAACTAATCCCTTTGTAATCCATCAGGAATTAAGCTACCATAATCATCTTTTGCTTGACCATGAAGTTCAATATAAAATCCCTTTGAATTTCAATAATTATATGCTTTATTTTCTCATACATTAAAATTTTCTGTTGTATAATTTAACATTTGATAAATTGTTAAAATTTCAAATAAACCATAATAATTATAATTGTCATATGTATCTTGTAACACTTGATCTATATAATCAAAATAATTAATTTTATTTGCACCAGAAGGAGCAACCTCTGCTGTTGGATAAAATTGTCCATTTCCATCTGTATATGCATCTAATCTATAAACTCAATAAGAAGATGTGCCATCAGGTTGTATATTATTTGTAAAAACAAATGGATATAATAAATATTTCATATAAATATAATCTGTTGTTGTTGTTGTATCTTCTGAATCTGATGAAGTGGTTGAAGAAAAAATATAATTATTATTATCATAAAAAAGCCCATTACTTACAAAGTCTTCTTGGTTATAAGATGATATATAAGAAGTACTATAATTATCAATTTCATCATTTAAGTTTTCAGTAATACTTCAAACATTTGAATAATTTCAAAAATCATCAGAATAATCATCTTCTCCTATAAGGAGACTAATTGATGAATCACTTTGAGATGAAAGTCCAGAAAAGCCCATATATCCTTCTGGAGAAAGTCTCCAAGTTGGTTCAATTTGTGTTTTTGAAGTTCCCTCAGTTATATTAAAACCAGTACTATTTCATTCATCTACATCAGCACCATCAGTGGGATCAAAGTTTGAAGATATTAAAAAACCATCCTTATCATTTATTTGCATACTTCAATAATAAGTAAATCTATTTTGATTCATCATACTTGTAATAAAATAATCGTATTTTTTGTCCGAATACTCTTGTCAAAGATATGAATAAATATACATAAAATTAGATATGTCTTTTTCATATTCGATAGTTGTTGAAATCAAATTCATTGTTTCTGTTTCAAAAATAGGATTGCCAAAATCATCTATATATTCTGGATAATTGTCTCTTATATAATAATTAGTTCAAATACTAAATTCAAGAGCAGGACTTGGTTGATCTAATCAAATTTGTTTACTTATTTCATCATATTTGGTAGCAAAAGCATTTAAATAAAGTGCAAGATAATCTTCTTTTGCATTTTTTCCAATTGTTTCTGTAAATAATTTAACATAAGAAGAATAATCATAAAATGTTTGATAATCTAATGTTTGTAGAGTATTTTCTGTATCAAAAAGATGGGGTGTAATTCAGGTGTCTTCTGAACTTGGATTTAAAATTGTTGAACCATAATCTGGATAATCATCATCAGGATTAAAAGATCCGTCAGGATAATGTGTATCTCCAGTTAAAGCATAATTCATAAATCCAACAGTCATTCAATCAGCAGTCATCTCATTTACTGTTTGATTACCAAAAACAATTTCTGGAGTAGTTGTATCATCTCCACTATCATCACTTGTATCATCTTCATATTTTTTAAAATTAGGAAGTGAATAATAATTAATATCTGAATCTAAATCAGAGTTTTTTAAAGATACATAATCTTCTAAATTGTTTATTTCATTTTTATCTAATTTAATTGTTTCTTTATTACCAAAATGAAATAAAATTTCTGTCTTTGAAGATAAACTCCAAAAAATTAAACTAGAAAGTGCAGAAATTGAAAAGACTGTAATAAAAAATACTGAAAAAGTTTTTTTTCAAATAATATTATTCATTTTAAATTTCACCTCCAGAAAGATTTCCGGTTTCTAAAATATCTATTGTAGATGTTAATTGATATTGATTAGAATGTTGTAAAAAAACAAGAGAATCTTTTATAAAGCTTATATTAGTTAAAAAACTATAACCAGCAAGATCATATAATCCTAAATATTCTTTAAGAAAAGAAATTGCTGAATCACATTTATTTAAAAATTTGTTATATTGTTTATTAAAAAAATCATTATAAAAATTTTGAACAATAATATCTAAATCCAAATCATCTATATTACCATCTTTATTAACATCTTTTAGATAATCATCTAAGAAATTTTGATCATTAAGTGCAGAGTTTAAATAAATTAAATCCGAAACCGAAGTAAATCATGTTGTAAAATTTGATCTAACATTTGAGCTTGGTGGTTTATCTTCTTTTGTACCATCAAGAGCCAATCTATCAAGATCACCGATAAGCATTAAATCTCCATAATTATATTGATTTGAACCTGTTTCTAAATTTGATGCAATCGAATCATCATAATAAATTGTAGGCGCTAAAATATGTAATCCAGTAGAATCCAATACTAAATAAACATTTTCTTCTAATGTTGTTGTTGTATCACTAAAATCTGATTGTCCTACTAATTCTCCATTTTCATCTATTGAATAAAAATAAGAATTGTAATTAAAAGGAACTTGCGAATAAATATATCTATTAGATGTATCATCTGGATTTTTAAATAAATTAGTCTCTTGAAGACTTCTCATTAATTGTAAACCAACTAAATCAATTTGCCCAGGAAGAAGAGCATCAAAATAATCTTGTTCAGTTCCTGTACCTTTCCCAGATTTTACGCCACTAATAGAATCAGCTTTATCCGATGATTCTAAAGGAACTGAATTATCAGTACCAGAATTATATGTATATCCAGGTCAAACCTCTCTACCATTATTTACATCAGTAGCGGTAAGAAATGAAGTTTTTCCAATAATATCATTTAATAAATAAAAATTTTCAGCAACATCTTCATAACTCATACTTTCACTAATACTTGATCAATCAAAATTTGTATTAACATCACTAATAAACATTTCAAAAAGAGGAATTGCTGTAAATTTATTATCGCTTGTTTCATTTAAGCTCGTTTGAACAATAGAGGCATTATCATAATTGCCAAAATTCTTTTCTATTGTTCCACCACCATCTAAACTTGTTTGATATCAAGAAAGATAATAATCAGCAGCAATATCTCAAGCTGTTTTAAGATTAGTTGTAGTACCATCTGAATCAAAAACTATTCTATTTCCATAAAGACCATTATAAGAATTTAATCCATTCATTGTAAAAGGAATAAGTAAATCATAATAAGAAATGGGATTTGTTAAATTTATATATCCTTCATAAAGCGCTTCACCATTTACCGAATGAACATTACCATCACCTAATGGAGTTTCTCCATTATCTATAACTCAATATGCATTTGTGCTGTCTGCATCAGGAATTGTTGATTTATAATGATAAGTTACATCAGATGAATCATCTTCAATAATAATTTGTCTTAAAAGATTATTAATAATAATGTCGTCAGTTTCATTTTTTAATGACTCTGAAATAAGTGCATCTTTATATTCTTCTTCATCATCATAACCTTGTTCTGTTAAATATTTATCTCATTCTTCTTCTCAATTATCCCCATATTGATCTCTATAACTTTCTTTTTCATTATCAATTTGATTATCAACATCTTTTTCTACTTTATCAATCTTTTTATTATAATCACTTTCATCGATAAGTCCATAAGTATAATATAATTGATTGTATGCTCAACCCGCAGCCTGTTGTTTTAAGGTTTCAACTTCTTTCATATCAGTATCAATATTATCCGGACCAGGAAAACCAGATGAATTTTCCTCACTGTCTTTTAATCCTAAACCAAGACCCAATCCCAATCCAAGTGCTAAAACAAAAATTACTATTAAAACAATAATAATTCATTTTTTTTTCTTACTTTTTTTTATTTCTTGTTCTTTTTCTGAAATAAGATTTTTCTGGTTTTTTTTCTTTTTATTAGGAGAAGGTGAAGAAGAATTAGATTTATTTTTATCTTTTCCTTTCATTAAAAAATCATCTTTTGGAAAATTTTTTAATTCCTTTTCATATTCTTTTTCTATATTTTTCTCTAAAACTTGTGCCATAATAATTTATTTTTAAATTTTAAAAATAACTAAAAAAATTATAGCAATTAATAAAAGTACAATTTACATTTATTTTTTTAAAAAAACTTAAAAAAAAATGAATTATAATTATTAAAATGAATAATTTAGATAAAAATAAAAAAAAAGAGTTTCCCTTTTTTAAAGAAAATAAGAAACTTATTTATTTTGATTCCGCCCTTACTTCTTTGAAACCAAAATTAGTAATTGATGAAATTACTAATTTTTATACAAAATTAAATTATTCAAATTTTAGATCTGTTAATGTTTTATCAGAAAAAATAAATATAAAATTTGAAGAAGCAATTGAAAAAATAGCTAATTTTTTAAATGTACAAAAAGAGGAATTAATTTTTACAGCAGGAGCAACCGATGGATTAAATGATCTTGCAAGAGTATTAATAAAAAGATTAAAAAGAAATGACGAAATTATTTTAGGGGATTTTGAACACGCATCTAATTTTTTACCTTGAATAGAATATGGAAAAGAAAAGAAAATTAAATTTAAATATTATAAAATAAATGAAAAATTTGAAATTGATGTTAGTGATTTAGAAAAAAAAATAAATGAAAAAACAAAAATTATATCTATAGCACATGTATTCAATACATTAGGAACAACTAATAACATTAAAGAAATAAGAAAAGCAATAAATAAAAAAAATAAAGATTGCATTTTAGTAGTGGATGGTGCACAAGCAGTCGGTCATATTGAAACAAATTTAAAAACATTAGATCCTGATTGTTATTTATTTAGCGGACACAAAATGTTTGCTTCAAATGGAGTGGGTATTTGCTATATTAAAAATAATCTTTTAAACAAAATTGAACCATTTAAATATGGAGGAGGAAATAATATTGATTTTCAAAAAGATAAGATAATTTATAAAAATGTTCCTAAAAATTTTTATTCAGGAACTTTAAATTACCCTGGAATATTTTCTCTTTCAAAAGCAATTGATTTTATAGAAAAAATTGGAATAAAAAATATTGAAAATTATTGTAACGAATTAAAAAATTATGCAGAAGAAAAATTAAAAAATTTTGAGGAAATTAAAATAATAAATAAAAATGTAAAATCTTCCATCTTATTTTTAGAAATGAAAAATATACCAGCGGAAGATATTTCGTATCTTTTAGGAAGGAAAAATATTCTTTTTAGAAGCGGAACAAATTGCGTAAAAATAAAAAATGAATATTTTAATCAAAATAAAACAATTAGGTTATCTTTTCATATTTATAATGAAAAAAAGGAAATAGATAAATTTGTAAATGAGTTGGAAAATGCATTAAAGACATTTAGAAAGTTGATTAATAAGTAAAAATGGAAGATTTAAAACTTAGAGATTATATAGAAAAAAAAAATGGAAACAAACTAACCGAAAAAGAGAGAAAGAATTCTACTTTAAAATCTAATAATTGTAATGATAGAATTTTTGCTTATATAAAAAAAAATGGAAATAAATTAGAAGAAGTAAAATGAGATGGTGAAGGATGTGCTATATTTAGTGCTTCAAGTTCTTTTATTGTAGAAAATCTTAAAGAAATAAATGATATAAAAAAAGGGAAAGAGTTTTTAGATTTATTTAAAAACTCAATTGAAAATGATAATTATAAAAATGAATTTAAAATATTTTCACTTCTCAAAAAACATAAATCAAGAAAAAAATGTGTTCTTTTTGTAATAGAAGCATTTAAAGAAGAATTAGAAAAAATTTAATTGTTTTGACCAAATTCTTCTAAGTGAAATATAAATTATTTCATTTTCAAGATATCTTAAAAAAAATACTTTTTTATTTTTTAGAATGATTTCAACTCATTTTTCTTTTAAAAAAATTTCTTTAATATCTTTTACATAAAAAATTAGATTTATTTCTTTATTTTTTTTATTATAAAAAACCATTTCATTATAAGAAATTCCTAAATTTGAGGTTACCACTTTATCAAAAAGAAAACCATTTTGAGAAAATAAAGATACATCTTTGTAATTAAAATAAATAATAGGATTTACTCCTTCTTTTTTATAAGGTGTTTCCATTGTTTTTAGATTTCTTACCTTAGTAAAATATTTTGCTTTATAAAGTTCTAACTTATTTTTTTCAAAATCCTCAAATTTTATATTTAGTTTTCTAAAAATTTTAAAAAACTTTTTATAATACTCAGTTGTATTTTCAAAATTTTTTTTATCTCACTTTCAAAATAATTTCTTTTTATATATATAAAAAAACTTAGTTTCAAAAAGCTTTTCAATTTTTAAAATTTCTTCCTTAGAAATTTCTTCTAAATTATCTATATTTAAATATTCACTAGCTAAAATGTTAGCTGTAAAAAAGGAAATAAGCTTTTTGTTTTCACTAAGTTTTTTTTTAAAATTCATTATTATTAATATCTGTTATTTAATTTAAAATAAATTTTCTACTTCATTTTCTAAATCTTTAATGATTGATTTTACATCAAACTCTTTATATTTTTCATAATTTTTATTTGCTTCTTTTTCTGTTTCTTGCATTTCTTCTAAATCTGTAAAAATGTTATATTTTCCATTTAATATTTTAAATCCAGTTCCAACAGGAATTTTTTTACCAATAATTAATGATTCTTTTACACCATAAAGATTATCTACTTTTTTAGAAATTGCAGCATTTACAAGTGATTCTGCTGTTCTTTGATATGATGCTGCTGAAAGGAATGAATCAGATTGTAGTGGTAATGGTTTTACTCCTAAAATAATTTGTTTTCCAATAGCTGGATTTTTATTTTCAGCAAATAATTCTGCATTTACTTTTCTTAAATTATATTCTGAAACAATTTGCGAATTATAAAAATCAGAATCTCCCGGATCAATAATTTGTTGTTTTGAAAGCATTTGTCTAATAATTACTTCAATATATTTATCAGCAATTTCAATACCTTGAATTCTATATAATTTTTGAATTTCTTTTATTAAATAAGTTTGTGTTGCATTAGGTCCTGTAAATTCAAGTAATTTTTGAAGTTGAATTGATCCTTCGATAATTTTTTGACCAGGAACAACTGTGTCGCCTTTTTTTACTCTTAAAATTTGATTAGCATCAAATTCATAAGATCTTTCTTCTTCAACATCTTTGTTTTCAACAGTTACTTTTATTCTTATTGCTTGTCCATATTTATTTTCTTTTGCTTTTTCAATACTTTTTACCTTACCATGAATTTCAGAAATTATAGCTTGTGATTTTGGATTACTATTTGCATCAACAAGTTCCATAAGTCTTGAAAATCCTTGTGTAATATCAGCAACACCAGCAACACCACCTGTATGGAATGTACGCATTGTAAGCTGAGTTCCAGGTTCTCCAATTGATTGCGCAGAAATAATTCCTATTGCTTCTCCAACGTTTATATCATCATGAGATGTTAAATCAAGACCATAACATTTTTTACAAATTCCACGATGAGAATTACATGTAAGAACAGATCTTATCTCAACTTCTTTAATTTTATTTTCAATAATTTTTTCTGCTTTATCTTTAGTAATTAATTCATTTCCTTTTAAAATAATATTTCCTTTTTTGTCTTTAATATCTCTTAAAGAATATCTTCAAAGAATTCTGTCATAAATTCCTTCAATAATTGCATCTGTTCTTGTATCAATAATATCTTTAACTTTAAATCCTTGATTTGTTTTACAATCTTCCTCAATAATTGTTACATCTTGAACTGCATCAACTAAACGTCTTGTTAAATAACCTGATTCAGCAGTTTTTGTTGCAGTATCTGAAAGACCTTTTCTAGCACCATGTGTTGAAAGAAAATATTCAAAAGGAGTAAGTCCAACTTTAAAAGATGATCTAATTGGAATTTCCTCTGTACTTCTTACAATAATACCTTGTCTTCTAAGTGCAGCATACTCATGTGCTGCTTTAGACATTGAACCCCTCATACCAGCAAGTTGAACAAAATTTGAAATACTTCCTCTTGCTCCAGAATCCATCATCATAAATAATGAATTATCTGGTAAATCTCTAAGTTCATCATTTAATTTTTTTTCAATTTTATCTTTTGCTTCACTTCAAACTTTTAAAACACTCATATATCTTTGATCGTCTGTTATAAGACCTTCATCTGTGTTGTCTTGTAAATTTTTTACTTTTTCATCAGCATCTTTAAAAACTTGATCTTTATCTTTAATATCAATAATATCATTTATACTCATTGATACTCCAGAAAGCATTGAATAATTAAAACCTAAATTTTTAATTGCATCAAGTACATCTACAATTTCTTCTCTTTTTTGATCAAAAACACCCTCAATAACTCTTGTTAATTTTTCTTTATTAAAAGGTTTAAATGAATAATTAAATTCTTCAAATTTTTTATTAAAATTCCCTGCAGATTTTATTAAATATTTTTTATTAATTTTTGATGTTTCGAAATCCTCAATATCATTTATATAAACAAAATCTTTTGGAAGAACACCATTAAAGAGAATTCTACCCACAGTTGTAAATAAATATTTATATCCTTCTTCAATTTCCTCTTTGAATTTATCTGCAAATTCTTTTAAAGGAAGGATAATGTGAGAATGAATATTTAATTTATCAAGAACTAAAAGATTATAAATATCTGTTGCTGAAGAATAATAATGATTTGAGCCCAAAGAATTTGAATATGATTTTGTTAAATAATAAATTCCTAAAACTATATCTTGAGATGGAGAAAGAATAAGTTTCCCATCTTTTGGACCTAAAATATTTTTTGTAGAAAGCATAAGCTCCATTGCTTCTTTTTTTGCTTTTGCTGAAAGCGGAACATGCACTGCCATTTGATCTCCATCAAAATCAGCATTAAAAGAAGGAGTAACAAGTGGATGTAATCTAATTGCTTTACCTGAAGTAATTACTGGTTCAAAGGCCTGAATTGAAAGTCTATGAAGTGTAGGCGCTCTATTTAAAAGAACAGGATGAGATTTAATAACTCTACCAGCATATTTTCAAATTTTTTCATCAAAAATTTCTATCATTTTTTTAGCTTGTTTAATATTTTTTGTAACACCTTCTTTTACAAGATAGTTAACAATAAATGGTTCAAAAAGTTTAACAACCATTTGTTTCGGAAGTCCAACTTGATGTAATTTAAGTTCTGGTCCAACAACAATAACTGAACGTCCAGAATAATCAACTCTTTTTCCTAATAAATTTTGTCTAAATCTTCCTTGTTTACCTTTTAAATTTTCAGCTAAAGATTTTAAAGGACGATTATCTTTAGAATTAATTGGATTTTTCTTTCTTGTATTATCAAAAAGTGCATCAACCGATTCTTGAAGCATTCTTTTTTCATTTTGAATAATTAGATTAGGAGCACCTATTAATTTTCATTGTTTTAAACGATTGTTTCTAATAATGATTCTTCTATATAACTCATTTATATCAACAGTGGAATGTCTACCTCCATCAAGTTGAATAAGAGGTCTTAAGTCGGCCGGAATAACTGGAATATATTCTAAAATCATTATTGAAGGATTTTGACCTGATTTAATAAATGATTCTAAAACTTTATTTCTTCTAAAATTTGATGTTTTTTTAGGATTTTTTTTAATTTCAAGAGCAACGGCTTGTTGTTCTTTTTTAAGATCTAATTTTTCAAGAAGTTTTTTAACTGTTTCAGCACCAGTTCCAATTTTAATATCAGAATATTTTGAAATAAAATCATTATAATCATAAAAATCAATTCCATAACTTTGACCAATATCAGCTTTTGATTCTTCAACTAAAGTAATTAATTTTTCTTCTATCTCTTTTTTTCTTTTTTCATCTTTTTCAATATTTAGAAGTAAAGTAAATATTTTACGATAAATAGATGGTGCATTTTGAATATAAATCATATCTCTTTCTTTTATTTCAGAGTGACCACCATTATCATAAATAATATGAGCATTAAAGTAAAGAATTGATTCTAAATCATCTTGCTTTAAACCTAAAACCGAACGAATAATTGAATAATCTATTCTTGTAAATCAAATATGAGCAATAGGAACAGCAAGTTTAATATAACCCATTTTTCTTCTTCTTACCATTTTTGATTCAATAATTGCTTCACCACAATTACTGCACACTTTTCCTAAATCTGAACGCTTATGTTTTTTACCACAAACAGGACACTTAAAATCTTTAGTTGGACCAAAAATTTTTTCATCAAACAAACCATCTTTTTCTGGTTTATGAGTTTTATAATTTATTGTTTCAGGTTTTGTTACTTCTCCTGAAGATCATTCTTCTATATCTTCATTTAAAGCAATTCTAATTCTTACTTTTTTAATTTTAAAAATATCACTAGAACTAATATTTTTTGTATTATCAACATCTTGCTTTTCCATTATTTACTCCCTAAATTGAATTATCAATCTCTATTTTATTATCATCATCAGCCAAAAATTCTAAGCTAAGACCTAAACCTCTAAGCTCATAATAAAGAACCCAAAATCCTTCAGGAATATTAGGTTTTGGTATTTTTTTACCTTTTGCTATTGCGTTATAAAGCTCATTACGTCCTTTAATATCATCTGATTTAAGAGTAATCATTTCCTGAAGTAAATTACTTGCCCCATATGCTTCAAGAGCTCAAGCTTCCATTTCTCCAAATCTTTGACCACCATTTTGTGATTTTCCTCTAAGTGGTTGTTGTGTAATTAATGAATATGGACCAATTGAACGCGCATGCATTTTATCATCAATCATATGCGAAAGTTTTAACATATACATTACACCAACTGTAACTTTGTTATCGTATTTTCTACCAGTTATACCATCTACAAGAGTAAACTTACCTGATTGGTCAATTTTTGCTTCTTCTAAAATTTCTCTTAAATCTTCTGAATTAACACCATCAAAAATTGGAGTAGAAACTTTTACACCAAGTTTCTTAGCAGCCATACCTAAATGAACTTCAAGAACTTGACCAATATTCATACGAGAAGGAACACCAAGTGGATTTAACATAATATCAATTGGAGTCCCATCTTCTAAATAGGGCATGTCTTCTTCTGGAAGAATTCTAGAAACAACACCTTTATTTCCGTGTCTTCCCGACATTTTATCTCCCTCTTTAATTTTTCTTTTTTGAGCTATAAAAACTTTTATTATTTGTTCAACACCATCATCTAATTTATCTCCATTTTTACGAGATAAAATTTTTACATCTTGAACAATACCTTCTGCACCATAAGGAAGTCTTAATGATGAATCTTTTGTATTTTTAATTTTATTTCCAAGAATTGCATCTAAAAGTTTTTCTTCTGGAGAAAGATCGTCTTCACCTTTTGGAGTTATTTTTCCAACAAGAACATCTCCAACTTTCACTTCAGAACCAACAACAATAATTCCTTCACCATCTAAATTACGCATTGATTCTTTAGAAGCATTAGGAATATCTCTTGTTATTTTTTCTTCGCCAAGTTTTGTTATTCTTTGTTCTAAATGATGTTCTTCTACATGAAGAGAAGTATAAACGTCATCTTTTACAAGTCTTTCAGAAAGAATAATTGCATCTTCATAGTTGTATCCTCTTCATGTTGTAAAAGCAACTAAAACATTTTTACCAATAGCCATTTCTCCATTATTAATGGCAGATCCATCTGAAATAACTTGTCCTTTTTTTACTTTATCACCAATTTCTACAATTGCTCTTTGATTAATAACTGTAGCTTGATTTGATCTTGCAAATTTTTTAAGTTCATAGAATTTTTTTGTTTTTCCTTGAATAACAATATAAGAAGAATTTGCTTCAATAACTTCTCCATCTTCTTTTGCTTTTAAAATTGATGGTGAAAATCTAGCTGAAATCTCTTCAATTCCAGTAGCCACAATTGGAGCTTCGCTTTTTAATAAAGGAATTGCTTGACGCTGCATATTAGCACCCATTAAAGCACGGTTTGCATCATCATTTTCCAAAAATGGAATATGAGAAGTGGCAATTGAAACAGTTTGTCTAGGAGAAACATCTACAAGAGTAATTTCTTCTCTTGCTACATTTACAAAAGAACCATTTACTCTTGCAACCAATTCTTCTTCTACAATTCTTCCGTTTTTTATTAAAGTATTACCAGGAGCAATTATATGACCTTTTTCATCATCAGAAATTAAATAAATAGGATTTTTATAATCAACATTTCCTTTGTTTACCTTATAATAGGGAGTTTCAAGAAGTCCATATTTATTTATTTTTGCATAAATTGCTAAATTTAATATAAGACCAATATTTGGTCCTTCTGGTGTTTCAATAGGATCAATCCTTCCATAATGAGTATCATGAATTCCACGAACAATAAGAGAAGCAGTGTCTCTAGAAAGACCACCAGGACCAAGAGATGTAATTCTTCTTTTATTCGAAATTTCAGCAAGCGGATTTATCTGATCCATAAATTGTGAAAGTTGTGATGAATTAAAAAATTCTTTGAATACAGATTCCATTAATTTATGATTTGTCGCATTTTTAATTGTTACATTTGAAGTATCTTTTGAAGAAATTCTTTCTCTAAGATTTTTCTCCATTTTAGTCATTCCAATTCTAAATTGATTTTTAAGTAATTCATTTACTGTTTTTATCTTTCTATTTGAAAGAGAGTCAATATCATCATATTCAAACATCTCATCTTCTAAATTTATAAGATAACCAAATGTAGCTATTAAATCAGCTATTGTTAAATGTTGTTTATCAAAATAAGGTGTTGCAATTAAATTATGAATTGGTCTTTTGGTAATTTCAATATCTTTATCATCTGAAAGTGAAGAATAAACTTTAATTGAATGCACTTTTGAAAAAATTTTCTTTTCTTCTTCTGTCATACCTTCATTTTTACTTCCAAAAGCAACATCATCAATTGTATATTCTGCAAATTCAAGATTATTTTTTTCTCATTCTTTTTGGACTTTTTCAACTTTTTCTAAATCCATAAATGTATCTTTTAGAAAAATTACATTCCCTGAAGCGTCTCTTAAATCTTCGGCTAAAACCTTATTTAATAAACGATTTCTTGGAGAAAATTTATTATTTATTTTATATCTTCCAGTTTCAGAAAGATCATATCTTTTTTTATTAAAAAAGAGATTATAAATAAGTTCATTAATTTCCCTTTCGGCAAATCTATCTCCACTATTTATTAATTTAAAAATAATTTTTCTTGCTTCAAAAGAATTTTCTTGATTTTTTTTAATTTTCTTAATTGATTCTTCTATTAAAACATTATGATTAAATAAATCTAAAATTTCTTCATTAGTCATACCTAATGAATTTAAAAGTGTAATTGCTCTTATTCTTTTTGATTTATCAATTCTTAATTTAATGTCTGTTGAATCAATATTTAGTAATTTATAATCCTTGTAGTCAAATTCCACTCATGAACCACGATCAGGAATTATTGTCACAATTTTAAATACTGACGAATCAGAAGTTGATTGAGCACGCGATGCTTTTAATTTTTCAAAATATATTCCTGGCGCTCTTATTATTTGAGAAATAACTAAACGTTCAGAACCATTTATAATAAATGATCCAGTTTCAGTAATAAGAGGAAGATTAAGGATGAACGCTTCTTTTTCATCAATAATTTCCCCTTCTTTTTGATTTATCATTCTAAAATTTGCTTTTACTGGTGCAAAAAAATTAGAACCCTTTGCCTTAGCATTTCTTATTTTTTCTTCGTAATTTTCAGGAATATCAATGTTTAAAGAAAGAAATTCTACTTTTATTCTATCCTTTGCAGAATAAATAGGATATATTTCCTCCATAACTTCTAAAATTCCATAATTTAAAAACTTATCAAATTCTTCTTTTTGAATTTTTAATAAATCTAAAACTTCTAAATTTTTTTCAGTTTTTTGATAATCACGTCTTTTTGTATTGTTTCCAAAATCCCTAACTCTATAATTCATATATTTCCCTTTTTAATAAATTTGATTACTTTAAAAATAGTTATTTTTTATTTTATTTTAACTTCAGCTCCAGCATCTGTAAATTTTTTAGCAACTTCTTCTGCTTCTTCTGGTGAAACTTTTTCTTTTAATATTCCACCTTTTTCAGCAAATTGTTTTGATTCCATTAAACCAAGCCCTAAAAGTTCTTTTACTAATTTAATTACAGCAATTTTATTTCCACCTGCTGAAATTAATTCAACTGTTTTTTCTGAAGATTCTTCTTCAACAACTGCTGCATTAGCTGTTACTGGTGCTGCAGCTTTAACTCCAAACTCTTCTTCAATTGCTTTTATAAGTTCACTTAACTCAGAAACTTTCATTTCTTTTAGTTGATTTATAAATTCTTTTTTATCGATACTCATGTCATACTCCTTTTTTAAATTATTTTTTTATTTGTCTTTATCTTTTTCAATTTGAGATAAAAGATATGCAAAATTTCTCATTGTTCCTTGTAATGTTGAAAGAAACATTGCAAGTAATTCATTTTTTGAAGGAAGTGATGCAATTTCTTTTATGCTTTCTTTAAGATAAAATTTGCCATCTATATAACCCACTTTATAACCATATTCTTTTTTTTCTTTAAAGTATTTATCTAACACTTTTAAAGCTTTATTTTCTTTATCGTAAATAAAAAGAAAAGCTGATGGTCCAGTAAGATGCTCTAAAATTTCATTTTTATTACTTCTTTCAAAAGCAATTTTTGCAATTCTATTTTTATAAACAATATCTTCTGCATTTAACTTAGCAACATTGCTTTTTATATATGAAATAGAATTAGAATTATTTCCAAAAAAATCTCAAACAATAATTGAATTTGCTTTTTTAATTTTATTTTTTATATCTTCTATTTGTTGAACTTTTTTTTCTCTAGTTAAAAACACAATTAATTTACACCTCCATCCTTATCAATTAAAATTCCAGGTCCCATTGTTGTTGAGACGTGAATTGTTTTAATTAAATCACCTTTTAATGATGCGGGTTTTTTTGATTTTATTGTACTAAAAACAAATTTGTAATTTTCTACAAGCATATCAGTTTTAAATGATTTTTTCCCTATAGAAAGATTAACAATCCCTTGTTGATTTGTTCTATATTCTATTTGGCCATGCTTGATATCTTTTAAAGTTTTTTCAATATCTGTTGTAACTGTACCAAGTTTTGGATTAGGCATTAATCCTTTTGGTCCAAGAAGTTTACCAAATTTTGCAAATTTTGGCATAAATTTGGGTGTAGTAACAATAAAATCAAAATCAAATCAATTTTCTTTTTCAATTTTATTAAGAATTGTTTCATCTCCAAAAAAATCAGCGCCTGCTTTTTTAGCGATTTCTTGATCGTCTTTTTCAGCAACAACTAAAACTTTTGCAATTTTACCATTTCCGTGAGGTAAAACAATAGAACCTCTTAATTGTTGATCTGCTTTCTTGGCATTTAAATTTAAATTAAAAGATACTTCAACAGATGAATTAAACTTTTCAAATGAAAGTTTCTTAATTAAATCAATTCCATCTCTTATTGAATAAACTTTTTCTTTACTTATTTGCTTATAGGCTTCTTTTAAATTTTTTCCCATTTTAATTGATTACTCCTCAAATTTAACACCCATGTTTTTGCAAGTACCTTTTACCATTGAAATAGCCATATCTATATCATCAGTATTAAGATCAACAAGTTTATGTTTTGCAATTTCTTCTAATTGTATTTTAGAAAGAGTACCAACAACCTCTTTTTTAGAATTTTTAGCACCTTTTTCTATTTTTAAAACTTTTTTTATCATTGCTGAAACTGGAGTTGTTTTTAAAACAAAATCAAAACTTCTATCACCATATGCTGTAATTACAACAGGGACAATATCTCCATTTCTATCTTTTGTAGCATCATTAAAAGCTTTAGTAAATTTTGGCATATCTATACCAAGCCCAGCAAGTGCCGGACCAGGTTTTGCTTGCCCAGCAAGAAACTGTAATTTAGCGATTCTTGTTATTTTTTTTGCCATACTGCTCACACTTCAATAATTTTCATTTGATAATAAAAATGTCACTTAAGAACATAAAAATATATAAAAAATTTAATAATAACTTCAATAGCAAATTAAGTCAAAAAAGACAGCTATTATCTCAAGCCCAATTAAATTACCATAAAGTTATGATAACATACAATTTTATAAATAAAATAAACATTAATAAAAAAATAAATTTTTTTTACTAAACTTCATTTTTTTTAACATAAAGAATGGGAATTTCTATTTTCTGTTCTCTTCCAAACATTTCAAATTTTAAAAGAACTACTTGCTTTGATATTAAAATATCTTCAACTTTTGCTTTTTTACCAACAAATTCACCTTCTGTGATTTCTACAAAATCGCCAACCGAAAAATCAACTTCTGTAAGAATTTTGTCATTTCCTGAAATAGTTTTTATATTTTCTTGTGAAAGTAAATCTTCTGATTCTCTTTTTTTAATTTTTTCTATTTGTTCTTCAGGAATTGGTGTTGGTTTTGTTCTTTGACCAGAAGAACCAACAATCCCAGTAACATATTCTGTGTTTCTTATTATATATCATGAATCATCAGTCATTTTTACTTTTACATAAAGATAACCAGGAAACATAGATCTTCTTTTTGTTTTTCCTGTCTTTGTACGATAAATTGTGTAAGGTAAATATACTTCCTCTATTTCATCAATTCCGGAATCTTCAAAATCTCTTTTTTCCAATGCTTCTTTTACCTTTTGTTCATGGTTAGAAACAACTTGAATAATATATCATTTAGCTTCGCTCATTAATTAACCCTTCTTTAATTTTAAAGTAAATTTAAAATTGATTCTGCTGCAAAAGAAAATAAAACAATAATTAATGTAAGTATTATAATCATAAGCAAAGTTATGAAAAAAACTTTTGTTGTTTTAGAAAAACTAGATCATCGAACCTTTCTTCTCTCGACTCTTAGTCTCTCAAAAAATTTCATTACTTAACCTCATGATGAATTGTATTAGCATTGCACTTTGAACAATATTTTTTTAATACCAACTTCTCATTGCTTAAAGAATCTGTTTTGTTCTTAAGATAATTTCTTGAAAAACAAATTTCACACGCAATAGTAACTTTATTTTTCTTATTCACTATAAAAACATTATACAAAAAATTAAGCATAAAATAAATGGTGTTTTCTAATCAACACCATTATCCTTATTCAATTTTCTAATAATTTCTTTTCTATGTCTATATATTGTTTTTTCAGGAATTTTCAACTTTTTTGAAGTTTTCTTTACGCTCCCTTCATTTTTTAATATTTCTAAAAAGAGATCTTTTTGTTTATTCGTTAGCGAATTATAATTAATGTCATCAAAAGTAATTTTCAAATTTTCTTCAAAAAAATAAGTACTATCTTCATAATTTTGAAGACTAGAATAATTCATCATTCTATGAGAATGAGTTAAAAATTTTCTTGCATAATTTGTAATATCCATAATTAAAAAAGTTTGAATATAATTTGGATATTTCATTTGTGAATCCAAATTATACTTTTTTGTTCTTTCTATAAATCTATAAATTAAAAATTGAAAATAATCTTCATATGTAAGAGGAGAAGATCTAAATCTTTGTTGCATTGTTTTAGAAATTTTAATAATCATCCCCTTATAATCTTCCATTAATTGAAAAACAATTTTAATATCTCCGGTATTTTGAAATCTTTTAATAAAATCCTTTTGTTTTGCATACAAATCATCTTTTTGCATCTATTTTAAAGCTAAAAAGAAATACTTAATTTTTTAGAATATAAAGTGCAAGAGCAGCAGCTACAGAAACATTTAGCGATTCAACTTTATTTGAAATCTTTATTTTGATTAAAAAATCAGTCTTTTCTTTTAATGTTTTTCTAATTCCAAATCCTTCTGAACCCAAAATTAAAACAATTGGTTTATTAAAATTCTTAAAATGTTCTATTGAATCTTTTGCTTTTGAATCTGCTGCAAAAATCCAAAAACCCTTTTTCTTTAAAATTTCAATTGTTGAATTTAAGGAATTTACTTCACAAAAATCTACATCCATTCAAGTTCCAGAAGAAGATTTAATGGATGAAGCATTTAATGGAGCAGAATTATTTTTTGAAAAAATTATTCCATTCCCTTCAAAAGCCGAAACGGACCTTACAATTGAACCAAAATTACGTGTATCTTGTATTTGATCTAAAATAATTAATATTGATTTATTGTTATCTTTATTTTTTTCAATAATTTCATTTAAAGTTAAATATTTTATATCTTTTATTTTGGCAATTATTTTTTGAGTATTTTTTTTTTCAAATTCCTTAATTTTTATTTTTTCATATGGAAAAGTTTTTATATTATTTTCTAATAAAATGTTATAAAACTTTTCATATTTTTTTTTATCCAAATAAATTTCTATTATTTGAGTTTTATCTTTTTTAAATAAATCAACAATTGAATTTTTCCCATAAATAAACATCTCTAAATTTTAATAACCTCTCTAATTTTTAAATCATCTGTTTCCATTTTCTTGTTCTTTAATTCATTTAGTAATTTAAAATCAATATTATAGGAAATTCCAAAAATATTTAAAATGAAAAGAAATTTCTTAATAATCTCCTTATCGTAGTTTTTATTAATTTTTTTTATATATAAATTTAAGAGTGAAATACTATTAGGAATATTAAGATTATTATTAATAATTTTTAGAAATTCTTCATCTTTTTTAATAAGAAAATTATTTTCCTTTAGATCATATAAATAGACTAATTTAAATAATAAGTTTCTTATTTTATCAACCTGCATTTGTGCATTTTTTATACTGTTTTCATTAACATTTACTGGTTTAGTATAAAAACTACTAATTAATAAAAATTTCAAAACATTACTTGAATATTTTTTTAAAAAATTTCTTACATATATTGTGTTTCCCAATGATTTTGACATTTTTTTATTATCAAAATTTACATGTCCAATATGCATTCAAGCTCTTGTTATATCGCTCCCTGTTAATGCACTAAATTGTGCCCACTCATTAATATGATGAGGAAACTTTAAATCTACTCCTCCACCATGTAAATCAATAGTTTTACCTTTAAAATATTTCATTATTAAAGCTGCACATTCAGTATGTCAACCAGGACGTCCATCACCTCATTTTGATTTAAATTTTATTCCATTATCTTTTGTAATTTTTCACAATGAAAAATCAAATGAATTTTTTTCTCTTGATAAATCTGAAATTTTTAATTTATCTACAGAAAAATTATTTATTTTAAAATATTTATCTCATTTTTTAATGGAAAAATAAATTCCGTCTTCTTTTTCATATGCAAATGATTTTTTTATTAATTCATCAATTACTTTAATGATCTCATTCATATTTTCAGAAACTTTAGGTAAATAGGTAGGTTTTTTAATATTTAATTTATCAATTAAATTTAAATAATCCTTTGCATAAAAAAAAGATAAATCTAATTCATTTTTGTTTTCTTTTTGTGCTTGAGCAATTATTTTATCATCAATATCAGTTAAATTATGAACATATGTAACATTACCATTTAAAGACATTACTCTATTTAAAATATCAAAAATAATTAAAGGTCTAACATTACCAATATGAACATAATCGTAAACTGTTGGACCACAAAGATATATATTTGGCGACAGATTTATTTTAATTTTTTTATTACTAAATGTATCAATTATTTCCATAATAAAATAAAAATATTATTAGAATTTTAACATTAAAGAGATAAAAAAGACTAAAGAATCCTTTAACGCAAACAAAAAATGTGAGACTTGGCGGTCGGATTCTCTAGCAATAAAATTATATATTTGATATTAATTTTTTTCTCATTTAAAAAGAAAAGAGAGAACTTACGTCCTCCCTTTTTATTAGAAATAATAAATATAATTAAACACACACTCAAACACAAATAAAACTAGCATAAAAGTAAAATATATAAACCTTAACGAATACCTTCTCTTCTCACATCAGGCTTCAGACAAAACAAATTCTTCAAAGGCATTCAGTTTAATATTTTAAGTGCCTTGTCCATACCTGACATACCCTATTATACAACAAACAACATAAAAAGAAATAATTTTTTTCTGCTTAAACTATATAAAAATAATTGGTGCTGCCCATAGACCGCCAAGTCTCACATAACAATATTATGTTATGGACAACACCAATTATTTATTGTTACGAAAAAGACTTGGCAATCAATAATCATTATATTAAAATAGAAAAAAAAGTATCATTTTTTTTAATAAAAATAACTAATCTATTTTTTTAAATGAATAATTGCTTATTTTTAAAAACAAAATTCTTTTGATCATAACAAGTAAATCTTCGTTTTCTTCTGATAAAACTTTTACTTTAGCAAAATACTTATCATCATATTTTAAATAACTTATAAACAAAAAATATGATACAAAATCTGCTAATTCAATAATTTCATAATCATCATTAATTCTTTTATTTAAAAAATAAATATTCAAATCATCATTTTTAAAGTAATTTCAAGTGTATAAATTCTTTAATAATTCTATGTCTAAATTATAACTTCTTCTCTCAAAAATTAAATCAATTGGTAATTTTAATTTAGAAATTTTATTAATAAAATATTTTGATGCCAAAAAATATGGATCTATAGATTTTTCCTTATATTTTTTAAGATGTGACTCCTTATCGATAAAAACCTGATAAATTTTAAAATTTAAATTTTCTATTATGTTTAAAAAAGAAAATAAAAACTCTTTTAATTCACTTATTTCATAATTTAAAAATAAATTTCTTTTATTTAAAAAATCTGAAGTATGTAATTTTATTTTCTTATTTTTCAATAAATTTATTTTTAGTATTTTTAATTCTTTTTTAAAATAAGAATACTCATCTTCCTTTATTAAAATCATTGTAATAAGAGAAAATTTTTGATTTTCTTTTAATTCATAATTATTAAGAATTTTTTTTAAAAGGTTATTATGATTATTTGTAATTCCAGATTCATCTACTCCACATATATATTTCATTAAATAAAATTAATATAAAAAGATACATTTTTTCTCATTAAAATTTTTAATTTAATTAATTATTAAATAATTTTTGTTCCTGCTTTTCCTATTAAAGCATCTGATGCTTTTTCAAGAGAAGTTATTATTGCTTTTCTTCCTTTTTTTGATTTAACAAATTTTGAAACTGCGATAACTTTTGGTTCCATTGATCCTGAAGGAAATTCTTTTGCTGCAACCAAATCATCTAATTCTTTTGGAGAAATTTCTGAAATAAATTTTGCAGTATTTTTTCCATAATCTTTTCAAATTCCGTCTACTGCGGTAACAATCATAAATAAATCAGCTTCTAAAAGTTCTGCCATTTTTTCAGAAGTAAAATCTTTATCAATTACTGCATCGATTTCAACAAGAGTTTTATTTTTTAAAAGAGTTGGAATTCCTCCGCCTCCTCCAGCAATTACAATTACTCCTTGTTCTACAAGTGATTTAATAACATTTTTTTCAACAATGTCTATTGGTTTTGGTGAAGGAACCATTCTCCTTCAACCTCTTCCGGCATCTTCTCCAACAAATCAATCATTTTCTTTTGCAAGTTTTTTTGCTTCATCTTCTTTAAAAAATGAACCTATTGGTTTTGTTGGATTTTTTAAAGAAGGATCATTTTCATCAATTATTGATTGCGTAACAATAGTAATTACATCTTTTTTAAGATTTCTTTTTAAAAATTCATTTTTAATAGCTTGTTCAAGATGTAAACCAATATAACCTTGACTCATTGCACCAGATAAAGCTAAAGGCATTGATGGAATTTTTTTATTTACTTTTGTCGCTTCTTCAAAAGCAGAAGATATCATTCCAACTTGCGGGCCATTGCCATGACCAACAATAACTTCATTTCCTTTTTCAACTAAATCAACAATTGATTTTGCAGTAATTTTTACTGCTTCTTTTTGTTCATTTGGTGTATCTCCAAGAGCATTACCTCCTAAAGCTACAACAATTCTTCTTTTTTTATTCATAAAATTTTACCTTTCCTTTTAAATTAAATTTTTGACTCTACATTGAAAGTGCGGTAACACCTGGAATCACTAAAAATGAGAGAATAGTAATTAAAATTGCATAAGAGAATAATGGTTTAAAAACTTTCGGATAATCTAAGTGACCCGCCTCTGCTTGTGCAAGAAGTAATCCATTTGTCGGAGATCACATATTCATAATTCCGGTTGCTAATGTATAAGCAAGCATTGTTCCTATAATTAATGCATCTGCTGTTGCTTGTGGGTCTGATGAATTTACTGCTATTCCAGAAATAAATGTTCCCATAATTCCACCAACAGCAGATGCAAGACCTGAAGTTGATGTAATAAATGCTCCTAAAATTAAGAATATTGGGAAGACTATAATTGAAAATGCAATAGGACTAACATCACCAATACTTGAAAGTAAAGATACAACTATTGTATCTGCAAGACCAGAATAAATTAAAACATAAGAAATAGCACGTGCGACTCCAATAATGATAGCAACACTTAACATGAATTTAGCACCTCTAATCATTGTTTTGCTGATATCTTTACCATTCATTTTAAAAATTATTCCTAAAATAATGGTCATTATTAAAAATAGAAATATTAATTGAATGTAATATCATGTTCCAATCATTGCCGAACCAAAAAATAGAGATGAAAAAATTGCAAATCCATCAGGGGCAGTACTAGAATCAAATCCAAATCAATCACCCCATGGCATCATACCTATAACCATTAAAAGAAATGTTCCTCCAAAAATCCAAATGGCTATCACTTGTCTTTTGGACATTTTTTTATACTCAGCATGTTCATCAATACCACCATATTGATCACGAGCTCATTTTAGATCATCTTCATATTGATCGGCAAGAAGTGAGTGTGATTTGTCTTTTTTAACTCTTGCTGCATAAAAAGTTATAATTGAGCCCCCTATTATTGTAAATAAAGCAAATATTGCAAATCTACCTCCCATTCCCATTGATGAAGAAGCAGTGGTTACATAATCTGCACCGGAATTAGCCATCGCATCAGCATAAACAGTTACTGAAAACGGATTAACAGTTGAGGCTGCAATTCCTGTTGTTGACCCCATAACAATTACAAGAAACCCAGTCATTGAATCAAATCCTGCAATTAGAAGAAAAGGAATAATTATTGGGAAAAATCCTATAGTTTCCTCTTGCATTCCATAAGTAGTTCCTCCAAGTGCAAATAAAGTAAATAAAATAGGAATAAGAATAATTTCTTTTCCTTTTAATTTATTTTCTAATGCTCCAACACCTTTTTCAAGTGTTCCTGAAGACATCATAACTTCAATAAAAGCACCAATTGCAAATACAAAAAATATAACTCCTGCTGCTCCTAAAAAACCTGCAATAATTACTTCAATTGTGTCAAAAAAACCATAGCGAGGATCCATACCTCCGCCTGGCATATACCAATAATCAGAGACAAAATTTAAGCCGAAAGGTGTACTATCAAACCAATTTATATCTCCTGGCTGTATACCGTCGGGGTAAAGTTCAGAATACTGTTGGTGAATAATATTTCCCGAACTATCTTCAACTTTAAAATAACCTTCATGAGGAATAATTCATGTAAGAAATATACAAATTAAAAGAATTCCTACAATAATTGTAAGAGCTTTGGGTATTTTAAATTTTTGATATCATTTTTTCTTTTTATTTTTTTCTTTTTCTTTTTCGCTTACTTTTACTTTTGTTTTTTCTGTTGCTTCTTTAGAAACAACAGAACTAACTTCATTTGATTTTTTTTCTTTTGATTTTTTTTCTTTAGAAAAAACAATAGATGTGTTTTCTTTTAAATCTATTGTGATTTCATCTTTTTTATCAACAACTTCTTCTACTATGCTCTCGATTTCATTATTCATATTCATAATTTTGACTTTTTTAAAATGTGTTTAGATAAAAATTTAAATTTATTTTATTTGATTAAAATTAATATCCTAATGTAGCAAGCATAATTGCTTTAATTGTGTGGGCTCTATTTTCTGCTTCATCAAAAACTTTTGATTTTGTTGACTCAAAGACTTCGTCTGTAACTTCCATTTCTTTAACTTTATATTTTGCAGCAATTTCAGCACCAACTTTTGTATCAGTATTGTGAAATGCTGGTAAACAATGTAAAAAAATAGAATTTTTACTTGTCTGTCCCATAATTTGTGAATTAATTTGATAAGGTTTAAGGTCTCTTAATCTTTCTTCTCAAACTTCATCTGGCTCTCCCATTGATACTCATACATCCGTATAAACAACATCAGCATTATTAGCGCCAACTTTTGGATCTTCAGTCATATTTATTGAAGCTCCTGTAACTTTTGCAATTTTTTTGGCAATATCAACAATTTCTCTTGAAGGTCAATATTTTTTAGGTGCGACTGCTCAAAATTCAGCTCCCATATGAGCTGCCATAACCATTAATGAATTTCCCATATTATTTTTAGCATCACCAAAAAAAGCAAATTTTACATTTGTTCTACCAAAATGTTCATAAATTGTTAAATAATCTGCAAACATTTGTGTGGGGTGTCATTTATCAGTAAGACCATTTCAAACTGGAACCAATGAATTTTCAGATAATTCAACAACATCTGAATGCGCAGATCCCCTAAAAGCAATACCATCATAAAATCTGCTTAAAACTCTTGCGGTATCAGCAATAGACTCTTTTTTACCAATTTGTGAACCGGTAGGACCAATGTAAGAAACATTCATTCCTAAATCAAATGCTGCTGTTTCAAATGCTGATCTTGTTCTTGTAGAATCCTTTTGCATAATAACAACAATAGATTTTGTTCCTGCTGTGCCTAAAAGAATTCTTTGATTAGATCCTGTTCTTTTTTGATCTTTTAATTGTTTTGAAAGTTGTAAAACATAATTAACTTCATCTGTTGTTCATTCTCCGACTGAGAGTAAACTTTTACCTCTTAAATTTATTGGCATAAATTCTCCTTTGTTTTTTTACAAATTATGTAAAAAATATTAAAATAAAAACTCATTTTAAATAATTTTATCTCAATATTTAAAATTATTTAACATCTTCTCTTATTAAAGGCATTGACATACATCTAGGTCCGCCTCTACCTCTTGATAATTCTCCAGAAGGAATTTCAAATACTTTAACTCCTGCTTCTTTTAATGCTTTATTTGTAACATAATTTCGCTCATATGCAACAACTACATTTGGAGAAATGGCAAGAACATTTGACCCATCATTTCATTGTTCTCTTTCTGAAATTAACGGATCCCCATTACCACAATGAATTAATTTCACATCTTTTTGTTTAAAAACTTCTCCCATAATTTCATCAATACTTTTTTTGTATTTTTTTATTCTATGAGTTCCATCTTCATTTTTTGTAATTTTAAAAATTGTAAATTGATAATTACTAAAAATAGCAAATTTATTTTTATCAATTTGTGTAAAAACTGTATCAAGATGCATCCATGACCTACCTTTAGGAATGTCAATTGCATAAATTCTTTCAATTGTAGTACCTTTTTTATTAAAAATATTATGTGCTAATTTTTCAACTGAAGAAGAATTTGTTCTTTGTGACATTCCAACAGCAATTTCTTTATCACTCAGAATCATTACATCTCCTCCTTCTATTGATGTATTTTGATATCTATCATAATAAAGCTCTACTGTTTTATAGTCTGGATGGTGTTTAAAAACATATTCCCCAAACAATGTTTCTCTTCTTCTTGTCTCAAAAAACATTGTATGAAGTGAAACGCCTTTATTTATTGTTGAAAATGGATCTCTTGTAAAAATTAAGTTTGGCATTGGTTTAAGTGCAAATAATTCATTTTGGCTTAACTCTCTTAATGTTTTTTTTTCTGAATTTGGTAATTCTGAAAATCTTACACCTGCCATCATTTTGACAACAAGCTCCTTATTATTTTTAAAAGTATCAAAATAATTTACAACTCTATGAAATAAACTGCTTTCTCTATCTACCCCAGCTTCAATAATAAATCTTTCAATAAAATCATCCTTTATTTCTTTACTGATGCTTAGCACAGTGGCAACTAAATCTTCTAAATAAATGACTTCAACACCATTGTCTCTTAAAATTTTTGCAAAAGCATCATGCTCTTTTTGAGCTTGAGGTAAAAAGTAAGCATCATCAAAAAGCAATTCAACGTATGTTGAAGGAGTTAAGTTTTCAGTTTCTGCTCCTGGCCTATGAAGTAAAACTTTTTTTAATTTACCATATTCTGAATGTACGTAAATTGGTTCCATAATTTTTTGTTATTATAAAATCTCCTTTTATTTAAGATTATTTAATTTTGTTAATAATCCTTTTCTTTTTTTAAAAAATGTATTAAAAATAACTATTTATCTTAATGTAATTGATTAGTAAAAATAACTAACACAGAAAAATTATAGTAAAAGCATAATAGTAAAAAAAATAAAGAGAATCTCAAGATTTTTTATTAAAAATAAAAATGCTCCAACAAATCTTGTTGGAGCATTTAAAACTTAATAAAAGTTCTAAATTGGGTGTGTTATGTGTGTATGTAATAAAAAAATAAATTTTATCTAATGCTTAAAAGAAGGAGGTGAATCATTTTTAAACATTTCATGCCGAGCTAATAAATAACTCAATTGTGTTTTGTGTGAGACAATGTTTTTTTATCTCACAATTGGATTATATACAATTTTTAAAAAATGTATATATTTTTAAAAAAATAAAAAAATTAATAAAAAAAATGGAGGCACAGGACAGATTCGAACTGACGATGAGAGGGTTGCAGCCTCTTGCCTTACCAACTTGGCTACTGTGCCACCACAATCTAATTATATATTTAAACAAATTATTATTTTTTATAAAAATCTATGAACTTAATTTAAATATTTTTAGTATTTTTAAAAAAATATAAGATATAAATTAGTTTGAGGAAACTAAGTTTCCCTTAGAACATAAAAAACTAACGAAAGAAATAATTAAAGAAAATGAAAAGTAGTGTAGTAATACAAGAATTTAGTCAAAATGAAATAACTCTTAAAAAATTTATTTTAATTCCAAAAGATACAGAAGTAGTAACATTTAGTCTAAAAGATAAATCTGATAATTCAAATATAATTAAATTTGCAAAAATAGATTTTAAAAAAAATTTTAATAAAGATATTAAAATAAAATTAAATGAAGATGAATTTCAAGTAAATGCGCTTCATAAAGCAATAACTAAATTAAATGGTGATAGTGAATTTATTGTTCAATGTTTTAAAAGTGAAAATGCCGAAAAAAATAATGGTCATGTTGAATATCCTTTAAAAAATATAAGCTGTGGAAAAACTACAAGTGGGTCAAATATTTGTAAATGAGTTCAAATTAATGGAGATATTGATCAATATCCTTTTATTTTTGTTAAATGATATTTAAGTAATTCTCAATTTCAAACTACAAAAATAAATACAGCTAAATTTGTAGAAAATGAAAATTTTCTTTTATATTCATGAAATGGCGTATATTTACGTATAACAAGAGATCAAAAAAATTTTATAAAACAAGAATTTAAAATTCTTGATACAAATAATAATAGATATGATATAGGTATTTCTGAAATTTATCAATCTAATACTGATATTGAAGTTTAATTTATATAAAAAAATAGTTCTTTTAAAGAACTATTTTTTTATATAAATAATAAATTATTTCTATTCTATAATTTCAGTTATTGTTCCTGCTCCAACAGTTCTTCCGCCTTCTCTTATTGAAAATTTTGTATTTTTTTCAATAGCAATAGGTGAAATTAAATCAATTGTAATTGAAGCATTATCTCCAGGCATTATCATTTCAATACCTTTATCCAAAGTAACAGTTCCTGTTACATCTGTTGTTCTTAAATAAATTTGTGGACGATAATTTGTGAAAAAAGGAGTATGTCTTCCGCCTTCTTCTTTTTTTAAAGCATAAACTTCAGCTTTAAATTTTTTATGTGGAGTCATTGTTCCTGGTTTAGTAATTACTTGTCCTCTTTGGATTTCTTCTCTTCCAACTCCTCTAAGTAAAAGACCAACATTATCTCCAGCTTCAGCATGATCTAATAATTTTCTAAACATTTCAATTCCAGTAACAACAGCTTTTTTAGTATCTTTCATACCAACAATAGCTATTTCTTCACCTTCTTTAATTTGCCCTCTTTCAACTCTACCTGTAGCAACTGTTCCACGACCTGTAATTGTAAACACATCTTCTACTGGTAGTAAAAATGGTTTATCTTTGTCTCTTTCAGGAACCGGGAAATATTCATCTGCTGTTTTCATTAATTCTAAAATAGAACTAATATATTTTTCATCACCTTGTAAAGCTTTTAAAGCTGAGCCTTTAATAAAAGGTGTTTCATCTCCATTAAATCCATATTTTGAAAGAAGATCTCTAACTTCCATTTCAACAAGTTCAATCATTTCCTCATCATCAACCATATCAACTTTGTTAATAAAAACAATTAGTTTTTTAATTCCAACTTGATTTGCAAGTAGAATATGTTCTCTTGTTTGTGGCATTGGCCCATCAGTAGCTGAAACAACAAGTATTGCTCCATCCATTTGAGCAGCTCCTGTAATCATATTTTTAACATAATCAGCATGACCTGGTGCATCTATATGGGCGTAATGTCTTTTTTCAGTTTCATATTCAACGTGTGCTGTATTAATTGTAATACCACGTTCTTTTTCTTCTGGGGCAGCATCGATTGAATCATAAGACATTTCTTTTGCTAAACCTTTTGAAGCTAAAACTTTTGTAATTGCAGCAGTTAATGTTGTTTTACCATGATCAACATGACCAATTGTCCCAATATTAACATGCTCTTTTGAACGATCAAATTTTTCTTTTGCCATTTTTTTAACTTCTCCTTTTACAGTATTTTATAACATACAAAAATATAACCAAATAAAGTTATCAATACAATTATACTCTAAAAATATTTGTTATTTTACCTTTTTAAGTCAATAGAAAATATACTAATTTTCTTTATAAGGTAAATAATTTTCTTTAAAATTATTAGATAAATAAAAGTTATTTAACTCTAATTGCATTTTTTCTCTTTTAGAATTAAAATTTCATTTAAAAAGTTTTTTATATTTTTTATAACTTTTACCTAAAATAGAATGATGTAAATCTAACAATAATGGATAATAAATTATTTTTTGATTTTTTTCTTGAAAATAAAAAATTATTTTTATATTTTTATCTATCCTAAGATAATGATATCTATCAATTTTTCCAAAATTTTTTTCAGAATTATTGAAATATTGCTGTAAATCAATTCATTGATTTTCATGACACTCACTAATTATTTTTTCTATTTTATCAATCTCACTATAATTAATAATTCTTTCTATTACAAATTCTTTTAAAACAATATTATTTTTAAAATAATTCCAAATTTCTGGTAACTTTTTCTCTTCTTTGTCATCAGATTTTTCATTTGTTAAAAACATTTTTTCTACTTTATATCTAAAAGATTCTAGTGCCAAACAATTTAATTCAAACATAAAAATTTATTTAAAATTATTTAAAATTTCTTCAAAACCAGGTTCATTTTCAGGAATTAAATTATCATCTAACTTATTTGTAGATGGTTCATTTTTGTCTATTCCTTTTCTTGCTTTTATTCATGCAATATTTTTATGAGTTAATTCAACTAATTTTCAAATACCGTTTTTATTATATATATTTAAATATTTATCAATAAAGAAATCATATCTCTTACTTAAAATTTTTGATTTATTTTCATCAATTTTAAAAACATCTTTTTCATCATCAAAATTAAAAAAATTTCTAAATCCAAAATAAATATCTCTATGAACTGGACCATTTATTCATGCTTCAAATTTATCATTAATATTAAAAACAGTTTCTTGTTTTTCGCCATTTTTTTCTTTCTTTAATTCCTCATAGCGAACAAAAAAAAGAATTTTTTGAAGAAGCAAAGGACTATTAATAATTTTTTTATCAACAAGATAAACAGCTAAATCATTAACAGTTAAATTAAGATTATTTTTTAATTTCACATTTATCTCCTATATATCAAAAGTAAAATATACCTTTTAAAAGTATCATATTAATTAAAAAAATCTCAAAATTATTAATTAATTTCTAACATTTCTATCTGCAATAATTTTCTCTGCAACACTTCTAGGAGCAGGTGAATAATGAGAAAATTTCATTGAATATACTGCTCTACCTTGAGACATTGATCTTAATTTTGTTGAATAACCAAACATTTCAGAAAGAGGAATATTAGATTTTATAATTTGTGCATTATTGCTTTCTTCTTGTCCTAAAATATTTCCTCTTTTAGAAGAAATATCCCCCATAATATCTCCAAAATATTCTGAAGGTGTAGTAACTACAACATCCATTATAGGTTCAAGAAGAATTGCTTTAGAAGCTTCTGCTGCCTTTTTCATGGCCATTGATGCTGCAATTTTAAAAGCCATTTCTGAAGAATCAACTTCGTGAAATGAACCATCATAAAGTGTTGCTTTTACATCAATTACTGGATAATTTGCTAAAATTCCTTTTTTCATTGATTCTAATAAACCATTTTTTATAGGGCCAATGTATTCCTTTGGAATTTTTCCACCAACAATTTTATCTATAAATTCAAAACCTTTGTCATGGTTTGGTTCAAATTGAATTCAAACATGACCATATTGTCCTCTTCCACCTGATTGACGAATATATTTGGCTTCAACTTTAGATAAAGTTGTAAGAGTTTCACGATAAGAAACTTGTGGTTTCCCAACATTAGCATCAACTCTAAATTCTCTTTTTAATCTGTCTACAATTATTTCAAGATGAAGTTCACCCATACCAGAAATAATTGTTTGTCCAGTTTCATGATTTATACTTGTTCTAAAAGTAGGGTCTTCTTCTGAAAGTTTATTTAATGAAAGACTTAATTTATCTTGATCATTTTTTGTTTTTGGTTCTACTGCAAGAGAAATAACTGGTTCCGGAAATTCCATTTTTTCTAAAATAACTTGTGAATTTTCAGCTGTAATTGTATCTCCTGTTGTTGTATATTTTAAACCAATTGCTGCAGCAATTTCACCAGCAACAACACCTTCTACTTCTTTTCTTTGATTAGCATGCATTTGCAGAATTCTTCCAATTCTCTCTTTTTTTCCCTTTGTAGTATTCATAACATAAGAACCAGTTTTTAAAATTCCAGAATAAACTCTAAAAAAAGTAAGTTTCCCAACAAATGGATCTGTCATTATTTTAAAAGCAAGTGCTGAAAAAGGTTCATTATCATCTGCACGTCTTATTATTTTATTTCCATTCATATCTTCTCCAGCAATAGGAGGAATATCAATAGGAGAAGGAAGATAAGCAATAACTGCATCTAAAAGATGTTTTATTCCAACATTTTTATAAGCAGAACCACAAAGTACTGGAAAAAATTCTGCTGATAAAACACCTTTTCTAATTGCAATATTTACTTCATCTTCTGAAATTTCTTTTTCATCTAAAACTTTTTCCATTAATGATTCATCATATTCAGAAATCACATCAAAAAGTTCCATTCTTCTTTCCTCAACTAAATTTTTTAATTCAGCAGGAATATCAATTTCTTTAAAATCTTCTTTTGCACCATGATCAAAAACAAAAGCTTTTCTTTTAATAATATCTACAAAACCTCTAAATGAATTCTCTTCACCAATAGGAATATGTAATAAAGCAACCTTTGCACCCAATCTTGTTTTAAGTGAATTAAAAGAAAAATTTAAATCAGCACCAACTTTATCCATTTTATTTACAAAAACAATTCTTGGTACCTTATAAGTTGTCGCTTGTCTTCAAACCGTTTCAGTTTGTGGTTCAACTCCGGCTTGTCCATCTAAAACCGCAACTGCTCCATCAAGTACACGAAGTGATCTTTCTACTTCAACTGTAAAATCAACGTGTCCAGGAGTATCAATAATATTTATTCTGTGGCTTTTTCAAAAAGCTGTAGTTGCAGCAGAAGTAATTGTAATACCTCTTTCTTTTTCTTGTTCCATTCAATCCATTTGAGAAGCACCATCATGTGTTTCTCCAATTTTATGAACTCTTCCTGTATGAAAGAGAATACGCTCAGTGGCTGTTGTTTTTCCGGCATCAATATGAGCCATAATTCCAATATTTCTAAATTTTGAAATTTCTTCTTTTCTTAAATTCATAGTTAATGCATTTCCTTAAATAAAAATTATCATCTAAAATGTGCAAACGCTCTATTTGCTTCAGCCATTTTATGTGTATCGTCTTTCTTTTTAACTGAACTTCCAACATTATTAGAAGCATCAATTATTTCTTTTGCAAGTCTAAGCTCCATTGTTTTTTCATTTCTTTTTCTTGAATATTGAACCATTCAACGAAGACCTAAAATTTTTCTTCTTTTTTCACTTACTTCTATTGGAATTTGATAATTTGATCCACCAACTCTACGAACTTTAAGTTCAAGTGTTGGCATAACATTATCTAATGCTTTATTGAAAACATCTATAGCTTTTTCATTTGTTTCTTTTTCAACAATTTCAAAAGCACTATAAAGAATTTTTTGAGCAATTCCTCTTTTTCCATCTAGCATTATATTATTTATTAATTTAGTAATAACTTCAGATTTATATACTGGATCTGGTTGAATTCTTTTTTTATTATCATAAATTTGTTTTTTTCTTGACATTATCTAACTCCTTATTTCTTTTTAGGTCTTTTTGCTCCATAAAGTGAACGAGATTGTCTTCTGCTTTCTACACCAGTAGTATCTAAAGTACCTCTAATAATTCTATATCTAATACCCGGAAGGTCTTTTATTCTTCCTCCCTTTATTAAAACAACTGAGTGTTCTTGTAAATTATGTTTTTCACCCGGAATATATGCATTGACTTCTTGACCATTTGAAAGTCTTATCTTTGCATATTTTCTTAAAGCAGAATTAGGCTTTTTAGGTGTCATTGTTGCAACCTTAACTGCAACCCCTCTCATTTGAGGAGAAGATTTTTTTATTTCCTTATTTTTTAAAATATTTTTTCTTGTTTGTAAAGCAGGAGCTTTAGATTTTTTAACTTTCTTTTCTCTCCCATGCGTTACTAATTGATTAATTGTTGGCATATTTTTTCCTTCTTTTAAAATATATTAAAATCCAAAAATGATTAAATTTTAATCACATTTTTTATTATAACATGAAGATACTAAAATCAACACTATTATGGTGTTTATTTTTTATTTTTAAAAGAGAATAATTAAAATATAAAAATTATTAAAACATTTTTAAATAAAAATAAAGATAATTTCAGTTGAGATAAACTTTATTTAAAATTAAGTTATGAATAATAAGAAATTAAAAGAAAATTTTAGTATTATGTTTTTTTATTTTAAAAAAACATTTTGCATAAAAAATTTAATCCTTTTTGTTTCATCATTTTTACTTTTAATGACATTTTATTTTAATATAAAAACACTTGCTACTTTTGCTGATAAAAATAATGAAGATAATTTTATTCTAATAAGAGATAAATGAATGTATGTTTTATTACTTTTAAATATATGATTTACTTTGTTTTTTACATACACATATATATTTTTGGAAAAACTTAATTTATTCAAAGAAAAAAGAAATCTTAAAGCATTTGTAATTTCATTAATTTTTATTATTTTTCATCTTATTTTACTTTCTTCAATACTTATAACTTTTAAAGGATCGTATAACAATGATAGCCAATTTAAAGAAGTAATTCTTGCTTGGGTTTTTTCGATATTATTTAGCATTGCATCTTTATCGATAATTTCTTTTTTTAAATTTAAACAAATAAAAGTCTATTATTTAATAATTGCTTTTTTAATTGTTATGAGTTTTATTTTTATGATTTCTTTGTTATGTATTTCTCCAGGAATGTCAAAAGAAGCATTTCTAATTTTTGAAAGAAATGCAATTATTGGTTTAAGCTCTATTATTTTATTTATAGTTTTTTTGAAAAAAAGTCTATTATTAAACAAAAAGTTAAAAAATAAATAAAATAAAAAGAGCATCAAAAGATGCTCAACCAGGGGGATTACAGGGTTACCTGGGTACCCTAAGATGTCCCTTGAAATTTATAATCAAATCTCAAGTAAATCACTATCTTGGCTAATTGATATTTATAAACAGATGAATTTTTGTTTTGGTTAATTGACATTTATAAACAAATAAACTAGATAGTTCAATTTCATTATAATAAGTAAATTTAAAAAAGACAACTTTTTTTGAGAAAATAACTAAAAATAAAAAGAGCAAATATTTTAAGGTTTATAATTTAAATAAAAATTAGAGATAAATATATTTTATTGGAGTGTTTAAAAGTAAAATGAAAAAAGAAAAAATTTTAGGACTTGATATAGGGGTTACATCTTTAGGGTGAGCAGTAGGAACATATTCTTATGATGAAGAAAATAATGAACCAAATCTTGAAATTGATGATTTTGGAGTAAGAATTTGAGATGCACCAGAAGATTCAAAAACCCTTGAGACAAATGCTTATAAAAGAAGAGGTTTTAGATCTCAAAGAAGATTAACAGATAGAAGAAAGCAAAGAATAGAAGATTTAAAAAAAATATTTTACAGCAATAATTTAATAACAAAAGAAGAATATGAAGAACACATTAAAAAAACTAAAGAAAAAGGTGAGTATTCTAATAATAAAAATATTAATCCACTATTACTCCGTTATAAAGGATTAAATGAGAAATTAACAAATCTTCAATTACTTATTGCTTTAGTGCACATTGCTAAAAGAAGGGGATATAATAATGCTTTTATTATTCCAAATTCTACTCAAGACAAGGATGATAGAAATTCTTTAGAAAGAGCTAAAGGATTAATTGAAAAATATAATTATCCAATAAAAGCTATTATAGAAGATAAACACTTTTCTTTTGATCAACCTGAAAAATTTATGTATCGTAGTAAAAAAATAAATAAGGATATTCTTGGAAAAAAAGAAAAAACTGAATTAGAAAAAGAAAAAATAAAATTTTATGAAGAACACCAATTATTGTTTAAAAGAGAAGATTATGAAAGAGAATATATAGCACTAATAGAAAAACAAATAGAATTTAATCCTATATTTGATAATCTAAAAACAAAAATAAAAAATACAATTTTTAGACAACGTTTTTTTGAAGATGGGCCAGGTCCAAAAGATAAAGAAATTCTTGAAAATTGAAAAAATAAAATGAAAAAAGATTCAAAAAGTTTTTTTTATGAACCTTTTACAGCTATGATAGGAAATTGCCAATTCTATCCAAATGAAAAAAGAATTTCTAATTTTTCAATAGAAGGTGATCTCTCTTTTATAACAAGTGAAACTTCTAAATTATTTTCAAAAATTTTAGAAAATGAAAAAAGTAATAAAGAAAATAATTTAACAGAAGAATTAATTAAAAATTTAACAAAAAAAATAATTTTAAATTATTTTGACAAAATTGAATTTAAAAGAAATTTTGTAACAGATTTATTAAAAGAAAATAATCTTGAAATTCCAAAAATGGATGGAATTAGTTTTGAAAACGCACAATTATTTTTAGTTAAATTTAATTCAATAAAAGATAATAATTTATTTTTAAAAGAGCATATTAAAAAAATTAATTTAGAAAATTTATCAACAATAACTACAAATAAAATTAATAAAATTGGCAAAACTCTTTCAGAAATAAAAACTCCAGAAAAATTAAAAAATGCATTAATAAAAATAGATGATTTTTTTAAAGATAAAAATGATGGGTACGATTGATTAAGGAAAAATGAAAAATGAATAACAAAAGGACACAAAACATTAAACACTTCTTCAAAATTTATTTTAGATTCTCTTTCAAAACAAATTAATAATGGTATTTTAAGACAGAAATATGAAAGTGAATTAAATAAAAAAAATAATGAAGAAAAAATAAAAAAATTTAAATTAACAAAAGATGAATTTTTAAAAAGAATAAATGATCCAGACATGGTAAAAAATGCTGTTGTTTTTAGGTCAATAAATCAAACAAGAAAAGTTGTAAGAAAATTATTTGAAAAATTTAATAAATTTGACAAAATAATAATTGAAGTTGCAAAAGATCTTTATGCGGAAGAGAAAGTTAGAAAAGATGTTAAAGCAAGACAAGATAAAAACGAAGAAGGAAGAAAAAAAGCTGAAGAAATATTAATAAAAAATGGAATAAATCCAAGCCCAACAAATATAAGTAATTATTTTCTCTTTAAGCAACAACAAATTACAAAAGATGCAATAAAAGAAGATTATGCAATAAATATTTATGATATTAATCTTAAAGAAAAAATTCTTTTAAAAGATTTTTTTGTTAATAGAATAAATTATGATGTTGATCATATTATTCCCTATTCACAATATAATGACAATACAAATAATAATAAAATTATTACTACAAAAAAAGATAATAATTTAAAAAAAAATTTAACACCTCTTGATTACTTTGAAAAAAACGGAATAGAAAAGAAAAAAATTGAAAATTGAAAAAAAGAAATAATTAAATTCTATAAAAATAAAAATACAACTAAACTAGAATATTTATTAAAAGAAAATATAAATAGATCAATTGAATCTGGTTTTGAATCAAGAAATATCAATGATACTCGTTATATAACAAAATACATTCAAGGATATTTTGATTTGGAGTTTGACAGATTTTCAAAAATAACAAAAGAAAAAAAACCAGAAATATTAACTGTTCAAGGTGGAATAACATCTAAATTTAGAAAGCTTTGACTTAAACCATTTGAATATGATGGAAGTCTTTGAGGACATGAAAGTAAACCAAGAGATATAAGTCCATTCCATCACGCGGTTGATGCAATGATTTTAATAAATATGATTTCAAAACAACATATTGAATTTTATCAATCAATTATTAGAATTTTTGATTATTACAATTGATTAATTGATGAATATAAAAAAAACAATATATTAACAAAAAATGAAATATATGAAAACTTAGAAAAACAGAAAAAAGTAATTATTGAACAGCTTAGAAAAAATAACTTTAATAAAGAATATAAAAATGATTTTTTTGAAAATGTAATTACAATAAGTTCAAATTCATTAATAAATTATGCTTCAAATCTTGATAAATTAATAAGAGTTAGTATTTATAAAAATAATTTTGCTTCAAAAAGCATAAAACCATTAATAAAAAATTTTCCTAAAATAGTAAATAATTTAATTCCAATAAAATTAATCGAAGAGGAAAAAGAAATAAAAAAGAAAACTTTTTTAGAACCAAAATTTGAAAAAATAATTGATATAAAAGATTGGGCAAAATTAAATAATAAATCTGAAAGAGATTATCCAATTGTTTCTTATAAAATAAACAAAAAAGTAAGAGGAAACTTCTTAGGAAGTGAAAATCCAGTTAATCATAAAGATTCTTTTGAAGAAGGAAAATTAAAAAAAGGTTTTATAAAAGATAATAAAAATAATATTTGAGATATAAGATCATATTATGGTTTTAGATTTAATGAAAATTTTAAATTAGAAGCAATATTTAAACATCAAGTTAATGAAGGAAAAATTAAAACATTAATTAATAGAAATGTAATTTTTAAAATTAATAATGAATTTGAAATTTATAAATATAATGGAGTTGCTAGTAATGCAAGGGTTTTATTAATTTCACATCCTAATTTATATTATGGAAATGCAATTAAATTTAATAAAAATTTTAATTATTGACCACAATATTCTAAAAATATAATTAAAAAAATAAATATTTTAAATATAAACTTACTTGGAAAAATCTCATAAAATGAGACTTTTTTTTATTATAATTTTAAGGTGTTTTGGTTAATTGATATTTATAAGCAGATGAATACTCATAGTGGTATAAAAGATAAAAGAGGCAAGTTTTGGTTAATTGATATTTATAAGCAGATGAATACTTCATTTATTTTTTTCTTTTAGAATGACCCGTTTTGGTTAATTGATATTTATAAGCAGATGAATACTTTAAAAGAACTTGATTTATCTAAGATAGAGTTTTGGTTAATTGATATTTATAAGCAGATGAATACTAACAAAACCATGCTCAACAAATCCCTTACGTTTTGGTTAATTGATATTTATAAGCAGATGAATACGAACTACTACTTGATAGGTGGTTAAACTAAGTTTTGGTTAATTGATATTTATAAGCAGATGAATACTTTTATGCTCTTAAATTTATTAATTCTTTCGTTTTGGTTAATTGATATTTATAAGCAGATGAATACTAATATGTTTATATTGTTGAATAAAAAATAGTTTTGGTTAATTGATATTTATAAGCAGATGAATACATTGGATACTACATATAGTGACCACCAACCGTTTTGGTTAATTGATATTTATAAGCAGATGAATACAATATTCTTCTTCTTATGATGCTGGTATTAGTTTTGGTTAATTGATATTTATAAGCAGATGAATACTATAAATTTAAGAATTAAAGTATTGAGAACGTTTTGGTTAATTGATATTTATAAGCAGATGAATACAATATTCTTCTTCTTATGATGCTAGCATTAGTTTTGGTTAATTGATATTTATAAGCAGATGAATACACTGATCCTGTTGTTGGGTTTCCTGATGGTGTTTTGGTTAATTGATATTTATAAGCAGATGAATACAGGTTGATTTATCATAAACATGAAAGAGTTGTTTTGGTTAATTGATATTTATAAGCAGATGAATACTAAGTAAATCTTTTCCAGTTCCCATTGATCGTTTTGGTTAATTGATATTTATAAGCAGATGAATACTCTGTCCACAAGTAAATGATTAATATGAGTGTTTTGGTTAATTGATATTTATAAGCAGATGAATACTAATGATTTAAGTGATATTAATTTAAGAGTGTTTTGGTTAATTGATATTTATAAGCAGATGAATACAAATAAATAGGTGAGTGGCAGACACCTTAGGTTTTGGTTAATTGATATTTATAAGCAGATGAATACGTGTATTTGATTTAATGCTTGGTGGAATTCGTTTTGGTTAATTGATATTTATAAGCAGATGAATACTAGTTATTATTTAAGCAATAATCCCACATAGTTTTGGTTAATTGATATTTATAAGCAGATGAATACATCTAAATAATTAGGAGCATCTTCAAAATTGTTTTGGTTAATTGATATTTATAAGCAGATGAATACTAAATTGGGTAAACATTTCTAAGAGATAACGTTTTGGTTAATTGATATTTATAAGCAGATGAATACGAGAAATTACAGAGACAGAGCAAGAATTATGTTTTGGTTAATTGATATTTATAAGCAGATGAATACTAGTTATTATTTAAGCAATAACCCTACATAGTTTTGGTTAATTGATATTTATAAGCAGATGAATACTAGAAATATAAAAATCAGTATAGTTTTCTCGTTTTGGTTAATTGATATTTATAAGCAGATGAATACAATTAAAGAAATGTATAAATCTCTTGTTAAGTTTTGGTTAATTGATATTTATAAGCAGATGAATACTTCAATCCACCCTATTAGTTTATCCACCTAGTTTTGGTTAATTGATATTTATAAGCAGATGAATACCATAAAAGACCCCCCTACTGCTAGTTAAACGTTTTGGTTAATTGATATTTATAAGCAGATGAATACCCTAGTTCCACATAAGGCAGACCATAGGGGGTTTTGGTTAATTGATATTTATAAGCAGATGAATACTTTCATAATATAATTCTTCAAATAATCCACGTTTTGGTTAATTGATATTTATAAGCAGATGAATACATTTTTTCTTTTAATATAGACCCTAAACACGTTTTGGTTAATTGATATTTATAAGCAGATGAATACCTTTTTGTACATTTTTAAATAAATCTTCTTGTTTTGGTTAATTGATATTTATAAGCAGATGAATACAATATGCGCTCTCTGCTGATGTTTTTTGGTGTTTTGGTTAATTGATATTTATAAGCAGATGAATACTTTGAATAATATGAGCCAATTTAAGTATTTGTTTTGGTTAATTGATATTTATAAGCAGATGAATACGGCTTTAATATCAGATTATCTGAAGAAGATGTTTTGGTTAATTGATATTTATAAGCAGATGAATACGTTCCACAAAAGGCAGAAAAGGGGGGGGTTTTGGTTAATTGATATTTATAAGCAGATGAATACAAAGAATTAAAAATAAAAATAAATGAGTGTGTTTTGGTTAATTGATATTTATAAGCAGATGAATACAATATTATACTATTTATGATATTTTTTATAGTTTTGGTTAATTGATATTTATAAGCAGATGAATACTTTCTACGAAATAAACACATATGATAAACTGTTTTGGTTAATTGATATTTATAAGCAGATGAATACATTCAGGTCTCTGTAATCTACTGTCTGGACGTTTTGGTTAATTGATATTTATAAGCAGATGAATACCCAGCATAATTGGATGGTATGCCCCATTTGGTTTTGGTTAATTGATATTTATAAGCAGATGAATACAAATACTAATGTATTAACAACAAACTCATCATTTTGGTTAATTGATATTTATAAGCAGATGAATACTTAAGCGTGCTTCTTCTAGGTCAATGAAATGTTTTGGTTAATTGATATTTATAAGCAGATGAATACTTTAGTTGTTCCAAAAATAGTATATCTTAAGTTTTGGTTAATTGATATTTATAAGCAGATGAATACTATATTAAGAGTGGTGGCATTTTTGTTTATGTTTTGGTTAATTGATATTTATAAGCAGATGAATACACAATATAGTATGAGAAATATTTATAGGAGGTTTTGATTAATTGATATTTATAGTAATAAAAAAAAATGTATAAAAATAAAAAAAAATAAAATTATTAATAAATTTCTGTGTAAAGAAAAATTTTCCTTTTTTTCAATATGTATAATAAAATTTATATTATTTTCTAACAAACATAAAATAAATGAAATTATTAAAATTGTTGTTTCCTTATCCACTTAAATACCTTTCTAAATTTTTTATTTGTATATTTAAAAATTTAATTATGTTTAATTTATAAAAAAATTATATAAAAATAAATTGAATAATGTAAAAATACTTTTTAAAAAAAAAAGAAAATGGTATATTTATAATGTGTTTTAGTTAATTGATATTTATAAATAACACTTTGTGAATAATGTGTTTTAGTTAATTGATATTTATAATTAAATGAAATAAAATTAAAAAAACTTCTTTTTAGTAAAGAAGTTTTTTTAATGTTAATTAACTCATAAAAATGAATTTATAAAACAGATTCATTTTTTGTAGCATAATAATGGTTTACAAAATTAAGCATATTTTGATCATATAAAATCATTGCTGAATATGATGCTCCATAGAGTCCAGCATCATTTCCAACACTACATAATTCAACTCTTGTTGTTTCTCTTATAAAATCATGTGTAAATTTTTTATAAACAGGAATAACATATTCAAGTATTGTTTCATTATCATGAGCAAGCCCGCCGCCCAGAATAATTACTTCTGGATTATAAGACATTGCAACAGTGGCTAATAATCTTCCTCCATATTCTCCAAATTCTTTTGCAGCCATTATTGCTAATTTATCATTTTCTCTAACTGCATCTCAAATATTTTTCCCATTTATTTCTTTATCATCAAGAATACTTTTAATATTAGAATTTTTACTTCTAAATTCATTATATATATTGATTAATCCGGTTGCTGAAAAAGTAGGTTCAGCACATTCAGGTAATCCACAAGTACATTGAAATCTTGTTTTAAAACCTTGAATTGGAATATGGCCAATTTCACCGGCCGTTCCCCCTGAACCTTGATATAATTTTCCATTAATTAAAATTCCAGCACCCATTCCTGTTCCCAATGTTATAAAAACAAAATTATCAACTTTTTTAAAATTACCAACAAACTTTTCTCCAAGTGCAGCCATATCACAATCATTATGTACAGCTATTGGTAAATCATTTCATCATTTCTTAAGATCTTTTTTTACATCATAATTTTTTCATCCAATATTTCCGGAAAACTTAACAGTTCCATCAAGTGCAGGAAAACCAGGAATTCCGATTCCCATTGCAATTGCCTTTTTATTTTGATATTTTTCTTCATTTAATTTATTTTTAAATTGATTTGTTATTTCTTCAGGAATATATTTTCCTTTTTCATTTGTATTAGTTTTAATTCTTCAACGATCAAGCATTAATCCTTCTCGTGTAATAATAGCTAATTTGATAAAAGTTCCACCAATATCAACCGCAAGTAAAAGTTCTTTGTTATCTTTATTTTTTGTGTTAATCATGATATTTTCCTTTTTCTCAGTCTTTCAATTCTTTTTTAAATGAAACTGTTTTATTTTTTTTAACAATATTATCTAAAAAGTTTACAACTTCTTTTTCGCCATTAAACTTAGTATTTATAAAAACATCAATTGCTTCTTCCATAATTCCAAGACCTGTTATTCTTCCGCCAAAAGCAATAATATTTGCATCATATTGTGAACGGGCAATTTCTGCACTTAATAAATCTCTTACAAGCGCAACTCTTGCACCCTTTATTTTTTGACTAGAATTTGATATTCCTACACCAGTTCCACAAATTGCAACACCAATATCATATTTTTTGCTTGCAACATTTTCAGCAATTTTTTGACCAAAAATTGGATAATGAGTTCTTACAAAATCATATGTACCAACATCATAAACTTCATGACCTTTTGAAATTAAAGATTCTTTTAATTTATCTTTAACATCAGTAACAATATGGTCACAACCTATTACAATCTTCATTTTTCTCTCCTATCCCAATTTATTTAACATGTCAATTCTTATCATGTGTCTTCCGGCTGCAAATTCTGTTTCAAGAAATAATTTTGATATTTCTTTTGCAATAAATATATTTGTGATATCAGCCCCTAAACTTATACCTAAAGCATTATTGTGTTCTCTTGTCATATGTGCAGAGTGTTGATCGGCGCATTGTGCCACAATCATTTTTTTAACTTTTGCAGCAGCACAAAATCCTAATCCGCCAGATTCATCAATTGTTATAAGTCTATCTTTATTATTATTTAGTACTATTTTTTCACTTATATTAACAATCTCTTTTATATAAGATAAATTGTCTTCTTTTAAAAAAAACAAAACATCTTTTTTAAGAATATTTTTAATGTAATCATTTAAATTGTTTGCATATTCTCTAAAATTATCTTTTGCAATAATATAAACTTTCATCTTATTCCTCCTTTAAGCTATACCTTGTTTTGCTTTTCTTGCTGATTTTTTGTTCATTGTAAATCAGTAGTAAAGTGGTAATAAATTAGAAATAAATAATAGAATACTTTGAATTGAAAGAATTAAATTTCCTGCTTCAAAGTAAACAACCATTTGTGCTGCCATAGCTACTTCAAATGAAATTCATGCTCAATATGTTTTACGTGTAAGCAGAATTAATCCTGAAACTTGAAAAATTCCTACTACCATATCTCATCAAGGAGCAACATCATAAAGTAGTCCAGACTCTACAGTATAACCATATGTTGTAAAATTACCAGATTGATGAATAGTACTTTCTATAACATCTACATCATTTGGTATATCTGATGGTGTACCTTCAACATATGTATAAAATTCTTTATTATCTGTAAATATTGTTGGTGTAATTAGTAAAACAGAAGCAAGAACAAAAACAACTGCAACCCCCCCCACAATTACTAATCATTTAATATTAAGTTGTGATTTATATGGATCAATATCTGTTTTTTTATCTTGTTTATCTCATGCAAAATAACGTTGTTGTCCAAGAACAAGTCCAATAATTTGTGAAATTGCAATTCATCATGCTCCATAAACAATATCTATAAGTAAAAATGAAAACATAGAAATTTGATTTCATCAAATAAATCTTTTTGAAAATTTAATTAAAAAGATATTGGACATAAATTGAAAAACAGACGCAATTAATGATAAAAATAATAAAATTCAAGAAACAATATAAAAACCGTTAGTTTTTGAAAAACCATCCTCCAATACTATTCCTTCTTTTCCATTAATTGTTTTCCCAAAAGCCGATTGATTACTGGCATCAAACCCCAAACCAAAAAGGACTATATTAACTATAGAAATTAAAAGTAGAATTATAATGAAAACAATCATTGAATACAATGTAAAATCTTCAGATGATCATTTAGATGGATGAAAAAATCTACTAAAATCAATAAAAGAATCACGCTCATTTTTGGGAATCTTTTTTTTATCGTCAATTTTCTTAACTTCTGTTTTTGTATTTCCAGAAGAAAAAAATAATAGCTCTTTCGTCATTAATAACCTCCTTTTTTTAAACCGCCAAGTAAAATAAAGTTTTTAGTTATTAAAAAATAAATGACCAATCCTCCTTTTATTATATTTTTATTTCTTTTTACAAATTAATGATAAAACTTTAAAATTAATTAAAACTAATTTCTTTAAAAAAGGAGTATATTAAAGTTAAAAATAGTATTTTAAAGAGGTGAAATTATGCCCCTTGTAGGTGGAAAAATTTTATTAAAAGATGCAATAAAAAATAAATATGCAGTTCCTGCTTTTGGAGTCGTAAATTTAGAAGGAGCAAAAGCTGCAATTCTTGCTGCAGAAGAATTAAATGCTCCAATTATTTTACAAACAACCGAGGGAGGAATAAATTATGCTGGACACGAAGAGTTAGCGGCAATTATTATTGCTTGTGCAAAGAAAGCAAAAATTCCTGTTGCTGTTCATTTAGATCATGGACGCGATATTAAATATCATCAGAAATCACTTGAGCTTGGTTATACATCATTAATGATTGATGGGTCTACATTGTCATTTAAAGAAAATATTGAAATTACAAACAAAGTTAGAAATCTTATTAAAAATGAAAATATAACATTAGAAGCGGAAATTGGAATAATTGGCGGAAAAGAAGATGATATAGAAGAAGATAATGATCATTTTACAAAAGTAGAAGATGCAATAAAATTTATTGATAATACTAATATTGATATGTTAGCAATTGCTTGTGGAACTAGTCATGGTTTTTATTGCAAAGAACCAAAAATTAATTTTGATTTAATAAAAGAAATTTCTAGCAAAGGAAAAGTTCCTCTAGTACTGCATGGCGGAACTGGAATTCCATTAGAGCAAATCAGCAAAGCTGTAAGTGCAGGAATTAGAAAAGCTAATTTTGATAGCGAACTTAAAAAAGCTATTATCTCTGGAATTTTAGAATATATGGATAAAAATCCTGAAGCATTTGATTTAAGAAAAATCTTTCAAGTTGGGATAAATAAAGCAAAAGAAATTGCAAAAGAAAAAATAAAAGCAGTTGGTGCCGATAATAAAAATTGATTAAAATAATTTTTATAAAAAATAAAGAGATATTTAAATCTCTTTATTTTCTTCATCTTTTATTTTGCATTGATTCATTGCTCCGCACTCAGGGCACTCTTTTTCTTCATATTTGCTTTTATATTCATGTCCACAGTGTTCGCATTTAAATTGATGTTTATGGTTTTCTTTTTCCATAATATTTATCTCCCTAAAATAAATATAAACTTAAACAAAAAAAATGAAAAATTATATAAACCTATTAAATATACTTAAAATATGTTTTGGTTAATTGATTGGTTTTAGCTAATTGATTTTTATATAAAAAATACTGCTTTAGCAGTATTTTTTATAATTAAATAATTAATTAATCAATATCAATTTCTTCTGAATAATTATATTTTATAAGATATTTACGAAAATAATTTATAAAGATATCTCTAATTTCTTGAGGAAATTTTTCATCTCATTTATCAAAATCTTCATCAGAATCAAATACCATATAAAGCTTAAAAGTATCTTTATCTTTATCGATATCTCTATATAAAGAAAATTTAGTAGGAAGTAAGTTAATTTTTTTTAATTTACTTTTTACTTCTTTCATTTTTTCAATAAAAGCTTTTTGATCTTCTTCTTTTTCAATTTTGTAAGTTACATCATCTATAATTAATTTTTTCATTTTAAACTCCATAAAAAATATATTTCATAAATAAATTTAATATTTTATATTTTATTTAATTAGTCAATGCTTTGTTGTTCTTTGTGGTCTGTTTTAATAACATATTTTTTTAAATTATTATTGTATATATTTTTTAACTCTTGAGGAACATTTTTCTTTCATTCATCAAAACCTTTATCACTCATAAAACCTAAATATATTGTAAAAAAATCTTTATTTTTATCAATATTTTTAAATAATGTTATATAAATTGGCAAAACATTTTTATTAGTTAATTCATTTTTAATTGTTTTTAAATTTTTTAAAAAATCTGTTTGATCTATTTTATTAACTTTAAATGTAATTTCAAAATTATAAAATTTTTGCATTTTTCCTCCTATTAATCAATATCAATTTTTTCTACATAATTATATTTTAAAATGTATTTTTATATATCACTTTTAAATTCACATTTAGGTTTTTTATGTTTTTTTAAAAAACTTTTAATTTCTAGAAAAGGATTTTATAAATTTAAAAATAATATTATAAAATTAATTAGATTATTAAAATAAAAAATCTTTATTTAAAAAACAAACTTATAAAATATAATCAGTAAAAAAATAACATTATATTTAAAATTAGAAAAAAATTTAATAATTAAACACAAAATATGAATAATATAAAAATTAAAAATAATATAAATAATAAAAAAGAAAATAAAAATTTAAGCTTTTTTTGTTTTTTTACACTTTATTTTAAAAAAATGTGTTCTTGAAAACAAATGTTATTTTATTTTTTTGTTTTTTTAATAATTTATATTTCTATAAGCACATTGAATTTTTATGAAATGTATTCAATAGTTATTGTAATAAGCATAATTTTGTTTTTTACATTTAATTATGGTTTGTTTATCTACAATTTAAAAAAATCAAATATCTATTCTAAAATAAGAGGAGAAGAAAAATATCATCTTAAAAATTATTCTTCGATAATTTTAAATGTAATCATTTTAACAATATTTATTTATTTAATAATAATTTTAGGAGCTGTTATTGATAATACAATCAATGATTTTAAACCAGAAACTAGTAATTATTTAACATTTTCCTTTGTTTTTAGTGAAATTAACTTTTTTTGATTATATTATAGTGTTTTATTAATTTCAATAATTATTATGTTAGTTTGCTTTTTTGTTGAAAATATTACAAAAACAGTAAAAAATTTTTTCATAATAATGTTTGCTATTGTTTTTATATATTTAATAATGGATCTTGTATTTATAAAAATTTCATTTTGTAGACCAAGCATAATAGTTGATGCAGTAGATAGTGAAACAAATAAAGTGACTTTTAAAGAAATTGATAATTATTTATATTATGATGCTTCAAATAATGCTTTAAATGTAAGTATTGCTCTTAATACGCAAAAAGAAGAAGTGCCATATTTAATATGTACAATATTTTATCCTTTTTTTGCATTGCAATCAATTCTTATAACTTCTCTTAATAACACTAGCCTAATTCCAGATAAAACATATTATATTGGAAATACTATGCTAAACAATAATACAGTAATAAATGAATTATTTTTTCCTCATTTATTTCATTGAAATTTAAATCTTTACAACCCAGATTTCAATGAATCTAATATTAAAATGTCTTATTTAGCTTATAACATATATTTTATATTAACATATTTTTATATATTGCTATTTTTAGTATTGGCATTAATTTCAAGAAAAATTAATAAAAATAACATAAAATAAAAAATACTGTTTTAACAGTATTTTTTTTATAAATATTAATCAATATCAATTTTTTCTGAGTAATTATATTTTACAAAATATTTACCTAACTCATTTCTAAAATCATCTTTATTTTTTTGAGGTACTTTTGCATCTCATTTGTCAAAATCTTCATCAGAATCAAATACTAAATAAAGTTTAAAAATATCTTTATCTTTATCAATATCTCTAAACAAAGAAAATTTTGTAGGGAGATTATTTGATTCTTTTAAATCTTTTTTCATTTTTTTAATTCAATCAATAAAATTTTTTTCTTCTTCTTTATTTTCAATTTTAAAAGTTATGTCTTCTATGATTAATTTTTTCATTTAAACTCCTTTGCATTTAATATATTGCTATTTTTTATTAAAAATTATTAATATCATTTTTTTCTAAACGGCTATATTTTATTTCATATTTACCCAAATAATCATTAAATTTTTCTCTATCTTCTTGAGAAATTTTTGCAATAAATTCACTATAAACTTCTTCAGATTCGAATACTAAATGAAGTTTAAAAATATTTTTATTTTTATAAACATTTTTAAATAAAGAAAATTTCGCAGGAATATCATATGATTCCTTTAAAATTTTTTTCATTTTTTGAATTCCTTCAATAAAATTTTTTTCTTCTTCTTTATTTTCAATTTTAAAAGTCATATCTTCTATAACTATTTTTTTCATTTAAACACCTGTTATTTAATTTATTATTTTTTTTAAATTAATCAATATCAATTTTTTCTGAATAATTATATTTTACATAATATTTATGTAAACCTTTTATAAAAAGATCTTTTACTTCTTGAGTCACTTTTGCATCTCATTTGTCAAAATCTTCATCAGAATCAAATACCATATAAAATTTAAAAACATCTTTATCTTTATCAATATCTCTAAATAAAGATATTTTTGAAGGAAGATTATTAGATTCTTTTAATTTGCTTTTTATTTCTTTAATTATTCTAATAAGATCTTCTTTTTCTTCTTCATTTTTAATTTTAAAAGTTACATCATCTATAATTAATTTTTTCATTTAAAACACCTCTCATTGAATATATCACTTATTATCAAAAACATAATATCTTATTTTATATAATTATTTTGATAAAAATTAAAAATGTAATTCATAAATTGTAAAAGGAATTTTAAAATATGAATTGAAGAACAGTTTTTATACAAACTGATCAAAATATTAAAATAAAAAATAATAGTCTAATTATAAGAGGAATGGAAAATGAAGAAAATATTCCAATTTATTTAGATGATATTGGGATTATTATTATTGATAACTACAAAACAAATATAACAATACAAACTCTAATTGAACTTACAAATAGAAATATTCCTCTTATGATAAATAATTTATCTCATGACCCAGTAGGATTGCTATTAGCACTTCATGGTCACCACAAACCTTTACAAAACTTTAATTTACAATTAGAATTAAATCAAAGAGAAAAAGATAAATTTCAACAACAAATAATCAAACAAAAAATAGAAAACCAAAAAATATTAATGCAATATTTAGGCTCCTCAAAAATAAACATAGAAAAAATGGATAACTATCATAATGATGTAATTCAAGGAGATAAAAGAAATAGAGAATCATCGGCTGCTAGATTATATTTTATATCTCTTTTTGGTTCGGGTTTTATAAGATTTCAAGATAATGCAATAAACAAATCAATGAATTATGGATATAAAGTTTTAGCAAGTAAAATTTCAAGTGCTATTGTAAAAGCAGGTCTTCATCCTTCTCTTGGTTTTTTTCATAAAACAGCAAATAATTATTTTAATCTTACTTATGACTTAATAGAACCTTATAGACCACTATTAGATTTTATTATAGTAGAAAATAATGAAATTTTATTGAATGAAAAAGATGAAACAATAAGTTTAATAATGAGAGCTAAATTAGTTTCTGTTTTGGATCAAAATGTAATAATAAATAATCAGATAACAAAAGTAAGACATGCAATAGATATAACTATAAAATCTATTATTTCATACTTTAAAAATAATGAAAAAGAATTAATGTTGCCAAAAATATCTTTCAATAAAAATGAAGATTTTTAAAAAAATGATTTATAAAATATAATTTAAAAATAATTAGTTTATTTTAAACCTCGAACAAAACTCTTAATATTTAAACTTGCTTAAATGCAAAGTATGAATCTTACTAAAAATAATATAAATAATAAAAAAGAAAACAAAAATTTAAGCTTTTATGCTTTTTTTGTGCTTTATTTTAAAAAAATGTGTTCCTGAAAACAGTTACTATTTTATTTTTTTGTTTTTATGATAATTTTTATTGCTATAAGTACAATAAATTTTTATGAAATGTATTCTGTTATTTCAGTAATAAGTATTATTTTATTTTTTACATTTAATTATGGATTATTTATTTATAACTTAAAAAAATCAAATATTTATTCCAGGATAAGAGAAGAAAAAAAATATCAACTTAAAAATTATTCATCTATTATTTTAAATGTAATTATTTTAACCTTATTTATTTACATAATATTAATAATAGGTGCAGTTGTCGATAATCAGATTCATGATTTTAAATATGAATCTGGTGGTTTTTTAGTATATTCTTTTGAATTTAGTGAAATTAATTTTTTTTGATTATATTATAGTGTGTTATTAATTTCTATAATTATTATGTTAGTTTGCTTTTTTGTTGAAAATATTACAAAAACAGTAAAAAACTTTTTCATAACAATGTTTGTAATTGTTCTTATATATTTAATAATGGATCTTGTACTTATAAAAATACAATTTTGTAAGCCAAATATTCTAACATATCCAGTAGAAAATGATCCAACCTCTTTAATACATATCAGAGAAATTGAAAACTTTATTTATTATGATATTAACAGTGATACTTTAAATGTAAGTATGAGTCTTAATGCTTCTAATTATGATGTGCCGTATTTATTTGTAGCAATATTTTATCCATTTTTTGCATTGCAATCAATTCTTATTACCTCTTTTAATAACACCACCCTTCTTCCGGGTAACACATACGATATTGGAAATGTTGTCTTAAATACAGATACAACAACAATAAATGAATTATTTATTCCTCATTTATTTCATTGAGATTCAACATCTTATATAAGAACTTTAGAAGAGCCCAATGTTAAAATGTCTTATGCAGCTTATAATATATATTTCATATTAACATATTTTTATATATTATTATTTTTAGTATTAGCATTAATTTCAAGAAAAATTAATAAAAAGAAAATAAATTAATAAATGATAAAATAATAAAAAATGGATAAATTAAAGACTCAGTTTAGACAAATGAAAATACTTTTATTTTACGACTTACCAACAACAAGCAAAAAAAATCAATCTGATATGAACAAATTTAGAAATGAATTAATAAAACTTGGTTTTATAATGATTCAAGAATCTGTATATTTAAAACATTGTTATAATCACGATTGAGTAAAAAGAACAAAAGAAAAAATTAATAACATTTTGCCTCCTGAAGGAGATATTAGATTATTAGTAATAACAAATAAACAATATGAGGAAATTGAAATAATAAGGGGAAATAAAAAAAATAAAGAATACTATCAAACTGATGAACCATTAATCATTATTTAAAAAATAATTTTAAAACAATAATTAAGATTTAATCTGTTTTTTACATTTATAATTTTTTTAAATAAAGGAATTATAAATTTATAATGGAAATTTATTTAAATGATAAATATAATAATTTAAAAATTAAAACCGAAAATAACATAATGGCTATTTATGGGGAAAATAATTCTGGGAAGACAACTTTTGTAAATGATTTTATTTCATTAATACAAAATAAAAAAAGAGAGGTATTTTCAGAACGAGAATATGATGAAAAAAGAGAAATAATTTATATTGCAGAAGAATGAGATTTAAAAAAAGAATTGGAACTTAAAAAAACCTCTATTTTAAGAAAAATTATCTTTAAACATATTTTGGAAACATTAGAAGAAAAAAATATTGATTTAACAAATATTTTAAAAAATAACGAAATATTAAATTTAATTCTTGAAACAATGAACAAATATATTAAATTTGAAAATAATAATTATCATTTAAATCCTAAACTTAATTTTAAAAATGATTCTGAAATTCTTGAGTTATTATTTAAAATTGCTATTTTTGATAAACAAAATGAAGAAATAGAAGAAAAATGATTATCTAAATCAGAAAAATTAAATATATATATAAATTTAATTATTGAATTAGAATCAAAAAATAAAATTTTTATTTTTGATTGTCCAGAAACATATCTTGATCCAGTAGAAATAAAAAAACTTTCTGAATTAATAAACAATCTTGCAAAAAATAATTTAATAATTATTACATTAAGAAATCCCGCCCTTACAAAATATTTAAATATTAATGTTAATGAATTTTTTTATCTTTCAAATTCAGAAAGAAAAATTAAAAAATTCTTTATAAATAAAGATTTTTTAATTAATTATTATTTATTGTCAAACAATAATTTTTGAAAAATTAATATAAATCATATAAGAGATTTTAAAATCAAAATTGATGAAATTTATAATTTAATTGAAAAAAATGACTTCAAAAAAATAGAAAAGGATTTTATGGAAATAACTCTTCCTTATTTGCTTAGAAACATTAATTTGAAAACATTTGAATTTTATGGAAATATTGATATGCTCACAGAAAATGAGAAATTTAAATTTATTCTTTTTTTAGTTATTAATGAAATTAAATTTAATGAAATTAAATTTACAAGTTGACTAAAAAATTATTATGAAGAGATAAAAATATAATTATAAAAATATATACAAATTTTTTTAAAATTAATATATACAATAAAAAATTTTAAAAAAATATGGAAATAAAATCTCAAAAAAAAATTTTAAATAAAAATAATTATGAAAATATTGAAAATGAGAAAACTAATTTTTCTGCTTTTTTTATTTTATATTTTAGAAGAATGTGTTCGTGAAAACAATTATTATTTTTTATTTTTTTATTTATAATAATTTTTATATCAGTAAATACATTTAATTTTTTTGAAATGTATTCATTAATTGTAGTTACAAGTATAATTCTTTTCTTTATATTTAATTATGGTTTATTTATTTATAATTTGAAAAAATCTAACATATATGAAAGAATAAGAGGAGAAAATAAATATCAATTAAAAAATTATTCATCAATTATTTTAAATGTAATTCTTTTAACATTTTTTATTTATGGGATTGTAATAGCTGGAGCAGTTGTTGATAATAAGGTTAATGATTTTAAAGATTATGCACCAAATGATTATTTATTTTTTAATTTTGATTTAAATAAAATTAATTATTTTTGATTGTATTATAGTATATTATTAATTTCGATTATTATAATGTCAATATGTTTTTTTATAGAAAATATAACAAAAACTATAAAAACTTTTTTTATCTTAATGCTTTTTATATTTTTTGTATTTTTAATAATGAATCTCTTAATTATAAAAATTAATTTTTGTATACCAAATATAACTTATACATACAGCAGTGATAATAATATTTTATATTTAAAAGAAATTCCAAATCAGTTTTATTATAATTTCTCTAATTCAACTTTAAATATTAGCATTGGTCTTAGATATGCCAAAGCAGATGTTCCATATTTAATTCTTGCAATATTTTATCCATTTTTTGCTTTACAATCAATACTTATAACATCATTAAATAGTACAAATCTTAATTCAGACACAACAACATATTATATTAATAATGTATTAATTGATACAAGCACATTAACAATTAACGAAATGTTTTTACCACATATTTTTCATTGAGATTCAACGTCTTATGTTATAGATCCAAACGAACCAAACACTAAAGTTTCTTATAATTTTTATAATATATATTTTCTTTTACAATATTTTTATATATTAATGTTTTTATTATTAGCATTATTTTCAAAAGGAATTCAAAATAAAAGATTTCATTAATTAATTTAAAAAAAATAAAATATTTTATATTAAATTTTTTATTTTTTATTTTTATATCTAGGATCTATTTTTTGTCTATTGTAAGCTATAATAAGTTTTCTTTTATTTTTCTTTTCCTCTTTTGTAAGTTTTTTAACATCTTTTTGTAAATAAAGTGGAACTGATATTATTAAAGCAATAACAGTCACAAAGATAACTATTTGTAGAATGTAGTTATATAAATTGTATGCATGATTATTTAAATCGTTCGGAGAAAAAATATCAATTGCAAAAACAATTAATATTACAACAATTGCAATACTTGAAATTATTGCTGAAGGAATAAACAATTTATTTTTATCAACTTCAACCCTTCCTGTTCATCTGTTAAATAATCCTCCAACAATAATAAAAGCATAAAAAGCAAAAGCAATAAGAACTAAATCATTAAGTGCATTAGACATTACTGCATTTGGACTATAAATTATATCTGGAGAATAATCTTTTAAATAAGCCATTGTTGAAAAAGCATCTAAAAACGTAAAAATAACAAAAGTAATTATTGAAAGTATTCAACCTATTTGTACTGATTTTTGTGGTACAAAAGCTTTATTTCTTGCAATTAAATTACCATTTTTATCAGCAATTTGATTTTCGACCGAAACATCGGCAATCATACGTCCCTGCGTTATTGTATTACCAGAAATTCCAGTAATTACTGAAATTACAATAATTACTGAAATTAAAGTAAAGAACCAATTTCCTACATTAGGAAATAAATTATGAAAAGCTCCATTTACCGAATAATCACCAGTAGTAGGATCACCATAAGCAAATGTAAAAAATGACATTAAAATGTAAATTAAAATAATAAATACCACACCTGTAATTGCTGCTGTTTTAAATGTTGATTTTTTCTTTGCCTCATTTTGTAAAGATGCAGCAAAAAGAAAACCATCATAAGAAAACATAACAGTAGGAGAAAGTATTAATATAAGTTTAAAAACATTATCATCTCCAGTAGTTTGAGTTGTATCAAATACATCATTTGCTGGAGGGGCATTCATTAAACCAACAATTGCAATAAATCCTACTATTACAATTAAAAAAAGTGGAATTAATTTAATAAAAGTACCAATTTCTTGAAGGTTTTTCCCTGGTTTTGAAGTAAATGTATTTAAACCAAAAATAAGATTTAAAACTATAAAAGCAATTATAGAAACATAAATAAAATACATTCAAGTTTCATTCTTGGAGTCAAGAGAATCAAAACTATTAACATTACTCATAAGTTCAGTAGACATAATTAGAGAAAAACCAGTAAGTAAAACAGGATAATAAATAATTGGGAAAAAAATACCAACATATTTAGAAATATTTTCACCCCAAAGATGTCTGCTTCAATTGTTTACTGTTCCTGCTTCATGTTTTTTAGATGTTATTGAGGAAACCTCTATAAAAGAAATAAGCATAAATAAAACAATTAAAGAAACAACAATTCAAGCAATCATTGAAATACCTGTAGAACCATTTGAATCTTTATAAAGCTGGTCATTAACAACATAAATTCCAGAACCTATTACAATTCCTATAATTAAAGCAAGCATTGATAAAAGACCGTATCTATGTGCATTTTTTTGATTATCTATTATTGTTTTTTTACTTTCTACATTCATAACATGTAAATTACCTTTATTTTTCTGTAAATAAAAGCATATTTAATTTTGACTATAAGATTATTATATCCAAAGATTTCCTTAAACTTTATATTTACATTTTTTTAAAAAATTAAATTATAAAATTAAGAAACTGTTAACTCTTTTATTTCAAAATTTTCCATATTTTTTGAAATTCTTTTTTTAATTTTTCTTGAACTATTTTGCGTTGCTGTAGGCACTGAATTTAATGTAATTACAATGGATTGCTCTAATACTTCTCTTCTATATTTTTGAAACAATAGATCTGCTTCTTGAACATATATTTGAACCGGATTTTTTTGTGCATATTGTCTATATCTAATTCCGTTTTTTAATTTATTTAATAAATCTATCTGTGTTTGTCAATTCAAATCAATTGAAATAAGTAAAACATTTTTTAGATATTTTTCTCAATTAAATTTTTTCTCAATTCAAAGATTGAATTTTTCTTCAAATTTTTCATCTAATTTTTTATTTATAATCTGTATTGCTTCTTCATATAAAATTCCATCTTTTTTTTCAAAATTAATTTCTAATATTTTGAAAAAATATTGAAAATAAATTTCTGAATTAAACTCACCATTTTGATACATAATTTCATCAGAAGCAAGCATTTTTACAAAAACTTTAATCATTCTTAAAAATAAGTCTTTTAAATCATTTGATTTTAAAACACTATCTCTTTGTCTATATGTAATTATTCTTTGGGAATTTAAAACATCATCATATTCAATAATGTTTTTCCTATAATCGTAATTTAAGCCTTCTATTTTTTTTTGTGATAATGTAATTGATTTTTGAATTGTTCTTGATGTGATAGGATTTTCATCTAAAGATTTTAAAAATTTTTGAATTCTTTTAAGGCCTGCTCTTTGCATAATTTCATCATCCAAAGAAATGTAAAATTGTGAATATCCAATATCACCCTGACGTCCAGATCTACCTCTTAATTGATTATCAATTCTTCTTGATTCATTTCTCTCAGTACCAAGAACAAATAATCCCCCAAGTTTTATAACATCATCTCCAAGTTTTATATCAGTTCCACGTCCCGCCATATTTGTTGCAATTGTAATTGTATTTTTTTCACCAGCTTTTGTAATAATTTCTGCTTCTCTTGCATGATTTTTAGCATTTAAAATTTCATGAGGAATATTTAATTCTTTTAATTTTTCTGAAAGAATCTCAGATTCAGAAACAGCTCTTGTACCCAATAAAATTGGTTGTCCGGTCTCGTGAATTTCTTTTATTTTTAAAATTACTGCATTATATTTTGCTTCCTTTGTTGCAAAAATAACATCTACTAAATCTCTTCTTATAATTGGTTTATTTGTGGGAATATCAAGAACACGCATATTATAAATATCTAAAAATTCTTCTTCTTCTGAGGAAGCGGTACCTGACATACCTGATAATTTTTTATACATTCTAAAAAGATTTTGATAAGTAATAGAAGCAAAAACTTTTGTTTCTGGATTTATTTTCACATTTTCTTTTGCTTCTATTGCTTGATTTAATCCTTCAGAAAATTGTCTACCATGTAATAACCTACCAGTAAAAGAATCTATAAGAATAATTTTTTCATCATTTACCGTATAATCAACATCATATTTAAAAATATAATTTGCTTGTAATGCATTTGAGATTAAATGAACTAATTTTGAATTTTTATATGAATATAGATTTTCTAAGTCAAAATAATATTGTGCTTTTTTAACTCCCGTTCCAGTAAGATATGCTTGTCTAATTTCTCTGTCTATTACATAATCATCATCATCTAATTCTTTTACAAATTTATCTGCTTCATAATAATCTCTTTCATCATCTTTAAATCCACCAGAAATTATCAAAGGAGTCCTTGCCTCATCAATTAAAATTGAATCCGCTTCATCAATGATTGCATAATAAAATCCTCTTTGAACTTTATCTTCAATATTTCTTACCATATTATCTCTAAGATAATCAAATCCAATTTCTGAATTGGTAATATAAGTAACATCTTTGTGATATTCTTCTTTTTTTTGAAGTGGATTTTGTGTTGATTTAATTGAACCTGTTTCAAGTCCTAAATATTTAAATACTTTACCTGTATTAAAAGCATCACGTTCAGAAAGGTATTCATTTACTGTAATAATGTGAACCCCTTTACCTAAAAGCGAATTTAAATATGCAGGAAGGATTGCTGTAAGAGTTTTTCCTTCTCCAGTTTTCATTTCAGCTAAATCCCCAATATGTAGAATATAAGCTCCCATTATTTGTACTTTAAATAACGAAATTTTGTAAACATTAAAAATAGCAGCATGAACAAGCGCAAAAACATCTATTATAAAATTATCATCATTTAATAAATCTTTTTCTTTTGCTATATTTTTTTTAAATTCTAATGTTTTATTTTTAAAATCTTTTTCTTTTAAAGAACGAAAAATTTCTGATTTTAATAAAACATTTTGAGCTATTATTTCTGATTTTTTAAAAATTGAATAATATTTAATAGTTTTATTTTTTTTATTTTTTATAACTTTTTCTTTTGGTGTTTTCATTTTATTTTATCCTACAGCAGAATCTATTGCGCCTTCTATCATAAATATTCCAAAGGTTAATAATGTTGCAACAATAAAAGAAGCAACCATTCAAATAATCACTGCAACTCAAGTTTGTCTACTTTCTTTTTTAATAAAATGTGCTCAATCAATATTAGAAAAAACAATTGCAATAACAACGAAAGCAACAAGGAAAACAAAAAAAACTGCTCAACCATTAGCACTTAAAGAAATAATCATAATTAAATAATATTATAATTGTAATTCATAGTATTTTAATAAATTGGTTAATCTTTTTTTTTCAAAATCAGAAATATCTTTTTGTAATAATCTATTATTAATTTTTGAAATTTCAGTTTTAGCTTTTGTTTTTTCGATTTGACTAACTCAAATAATATTAGTAGTAAAAATCTTTAATTCATTCTCATAAAAATAAAGAATTCCTCCTCCTATTATTCCATCTACTTTTCCTTTTTTGTCAGGTTTTATTAAAAAAGTTGAAGGTTTTATAGAAGAAATTATTGGAGTGTGATTAGGTAAAATACCAATATAACCATTTGCAATTTCTATATTTATTTCATCCACATCTTGACTAAAAAATGTATTTCTTGGTGTTAAAATTTTTAAATTAAACTTTTTCGCCATTTTCTTTTTCTTTATCTATTTCTTTATTTTTATCTTCTTCTTTATCTATTTCCTTATTTTTATCTTCTTCTTTATCTATTTCCTTATTTTTATCTTCTTTTTTATTTTTAGATGCAGAAGTCTTTTTATCACTATCTAAATTTTTATTAATTTCATCAATTGTTCCTTTATAAAGAAATTTTGTTTCATTTATATCATCATATTTTCCATCAATGATATCTTTAAAACTTCTTACAGTATCTTCTCTTTTTACAAACTTACCTTTAAATCCACTAAATTGTTCTGCTACATGAAATGGTTGAGTTAAAAAATTTCTTATTTTTCTTGCTCTAGAAACAACTTTTTTATCTTCCTCTGATAATTCATCCATTCCTAAGATTGCAATAATATCTTGAAGTTCTTGATAACGTTGTAATATTCTTAAAACTTCATTTGCGACTTCATAATGTTCTTTCCCAACTATTTCTGGATCTAAAAGACTAGAATTAGATGCAAGAGGATCTAATGCCGGATAAAGACCAAGTGCTGCTATTTTTCTTGAAAGAACAATAGAAGCATCTAGATGTGTAAATGTTGTTGCTGGTGCAGGATCTGTTAAATCATCAGCAGGAACAAATATTGCTTGCACTGATGTTATAGAACCTGCTTTTGTTGAAGTGATTCTTTCTTGCAGTTGTCCCATATCAACTGCTAAAGTTGGTTGATATCCCACTGCTGAAGGCATTCTTCCTAAAAGAGCCGAAACTTCTGCACCTGCTTGTGAAAATCTAAAAATATTATCAATAAAAAAAAGAACATCTTGATTATTTTCATCTCTAAAATACTCAGCCATTGTAAGACCACTAAGCGCAACTCTCATTCTTGCTCCAGGAGGTTCATTCATTTGTCCAAAAGCTAAAGCAGTTTTTGCAAGAACACCAGATTCTTTCATCTCATAATAAAGATCATTACCCTCTCTTGTTCTCTCTCCTACTCCAGCAAAAACCGATAATCCTCCATGCTCTTGTGCAACATTATGTATAAGTTCTTGAATTAAAACAGTTTTCCCAACACCCGCACCACCAAGAAGACCTACTTTACTTCCTTTTGCAAAAGGAAGTAAAAGATCAATAACTTTAACACCCGTTTCAAAAATATTTGTAGTAGTAGTTTGTTTATCATAACTAGGAGCTTGTCTATGAATTGGAAGTTTTTTAACAGAAGAAGAAAGTGCTTTTCCTTCATCTATAATTTCGCCTAAAACATTAAACATTCTTCCTAATGTTTCTTTACCAACTGGAACTAGTATTGGATTTTTTGTATTTGTAACTTTTATTCCTCTACTTAAACCTTCAGTTGCACCCATTGAAATACATCTAACAACATTATCTCCAAGATTTGCAGCAACTTCTAAAACAAGATTTTTATTACCATTTTTTAAAGTAAGAGCAGTAAGAATTTTAGGAAGTGCAGATTCCTTAAACTCTACATCAACAACTGGCCCAAGAACTCTTAATACTTTCCCACTTTCAGTAGGTTTTACTTTTTCTATTTTTGTTTTGTCTTTAGAATTTACTTTATTCTTTGTTTCTTTTTCTATTTTTTTATTTTTTGTTTTTGTAACCATATTTTCTCCTTAATTTAAAGCTTCTGCTCCTCCTATAATTTCTGAAATTTCTTGTGTTATTTTTGTTTGTCTCACTCTATTATAAAGAATTGATAATTCTCGTAACATATCTTCCCCATTATTAGTTGCGTTTTCCATTGCGATTCTTCTAGAAGTATGTTCAGAAACTTTTGCTTCTCTATAAAATCCAACAAGAACAGACTGAACATAAGTTTCAACAATATTAAAAAATAATTCTTCTTTGCTTGGTTCAAATTCTATTTGCTTCGGAATTTCCTCTTTGGGTTCTAATTCATTTTTTAATATTTCTTGAAAAGGTAAAATAGATATCTCTTCAGGAACAAACTCTAATTGAGAGATGTATTTTGTATAAATGGCTTTTATTTGATAATTTTTTGTAAAGTGATAATTTAAAACATTTTCTGTAATTTCTTCTACAACTTGCATAAAATCCTCACTTATTACTGAATATATCTCTTTTGCATTTGTCCTTTTTAGGGTTTCTCCTTTATTACCTACTATATAAATAACATCTTCATTTTTAATTTTACTATTAATAAGTCTCATAATATTAGAGTTAAAACCACCTGCAAGACCCAAATCAGAAAAAAATACAATTCAATATGTTCCTTTATAATCTTTTTTTTCTTCATCTGTTGAAATTGTTTTTAAAACTAAATTATAAATTTCTTGATAAAATGAACGATATTGCAAAAGCAATTCAAGGGCTTTCCTAGATTTAGAAATAGCAACAAGTTCCATTGCTTTTGTAATTTTGTTTATTGAACCAATAAGTCTTTTTTTTTCACCAATTTCTCTTATAGTAGCCATTACTTAAATCTTTCTATAAAACTAGTAAGTTGTTTTTTCAATTTATCTTTAGAAGAATCTACTAATTTTTCTCCATTTTTCATTACATCCATATAAAATTTAAAACTTTTTGAAGAATGAATTTCTTTTAAGAATTCTTCTTTAAATTTCTTCATTTCACTTAATTGCAATGAAGAAAGCATATTCTCATTTATTAAAAATAAAAACATTGCTTGTTCTTGCATAGAATAAGGAGAATATTGTGGCTGTTTTAAAATTTCCATAACCTTTTCTCCGGTTTCTAAAATTTCCTTTGTTTCTGCATCTAAATCAGAAGCAAATTCTGAAAAGGATTTCATTTCTTCATAACTTGCAAGTTGTAATTTTAATGCTGAAGATAATTGTTTTATAAGAGAAGTTTGCGCAGCAGATCCAACCCTAGAAACTGAAAATCCAGAATCAACAGCTGGTCTCTGTCCAGAATTAAAAGCATCAGTCATTAAAAAAATTTGACCATCAGTAATTGAAATAACATTTGTTGGAATATAAGCAGAAATATCACCTGCTTGTGTTTCAATAATAGGAAGAGCAGTAATTGAACCACCACCATATTTTTTATTTAGTTTAGCAGCTCTTTCAAGAAGTTTTGAATGTAAATAAAAAACATCTCCCGGGTAAGCTTCTCTTCCCGGAGGTCTTCTAAGAAGTAAAGAAATTGTACGATAGGCAACTGCATGTTTTGAAAGATCATCAAAAACTATTAGTACATCATCGCCTTTTGACATTCATTCTTCTGCTATTGCAATACCAGCATAGGGTGCAATAAATTGCATTGCATCAGAATCTGAAGAATTAGCTGAAACTATTGTTGTATAATCCATTGCTCCATGAGCAATTAATTTTTGTGCAGTAACTGCAAGTGTTGAATTTTTTTGTCCTATAGAAACATAAACACATTTTACATTTTTGCCTTTTTGATTTATTATTGTATCTATAACAATTGCGGTTTTACCAGTTTTACGATCACCTATTATAAGTTCACGTTGACCTTTACCAATAGGAATCATTGAATCTATTGCTAAAATACCAGTTTCTAACGGTTCAGAGACACTTTCTCTTGTCATTATTCCTGGTGCAACAAGTTCAGTTTCCCTTCTTGTTTTTGTTTTAATAGCGCCTTTCCCATCAACTGCTTCTCCTAAAGAATTTACAACTCTACCAAGCAATTCATCTCCAACAGGAACAGAAGTAATTTTTCCTGTTCTTAAAACTTTATCTCCTTGATTTACAGAAGAATATTCTCCAAGCAAAATTGCTCCTATCATATCTTCTTCTAAACTAAGAGCCATTCCATAAACATTATTAGGAAAGAGCAAAAGCTCAGAGAGCATTGTATCTTCAATACCTACCAAATTTGCAATTCCATCAGAAACAGAAATAACTTTTCCTTCACTTGTTTTTCTTATTTCTTTTTTATAATTCTTAATTTTTTCTTTTATTATTGTTGATATATCTAATTCAGCCATCTCTTTACTCCTATGTATTAAGTAATTTATCTAGCATTAAATCTAAATTACTTTTCATACTATTTTCTCAAATGTTACTTTCTATTTCTACTCTAATTCCACTTAAAAGAGAGAGATCAATTTTATTTATAAGAAAAACATTCTTTTTAAATTTTTTTTCGAAACTTTTTTTTATTTCACTTATTTCCTTTTGAGAAAGTTTGTGAGTTGTTCAAATTACCCCTTCTAAAATTTCATTTTCTTTATTATATAAATTAATAAACCTTAAAAGCATTAAATCTAATCTTCTAATTAATCTTTTTTCTATAAGAATTAATAATCAATTTTTAAAAAAAAGTGATTTTTTAGATTGGAAAATACTATTTAAAAAATTTTCTTTTTTTTCTATTTTTATATTAGGATCTGAAAGAAAATCTAAAAAATCTTGATCTGTTTTAAACAGGTTATCAAGGCTTTTTGCATAACCAATAAACAAAGAAAGGGATTTTGTTTCTTTTCCAAGTTCATAAATTGATTTTACATAAGCTTCAAGATTATTTTTCATTATTTAAATTTTTTAAAAAGTCATCAATTAATTTTTTTTCTGTTTTTGCATTAATTTTATCTTCTAAAATTTTTTCTGCTAATTCAATAGAAAGTGATGAAAGTTCATTTTTCATTTTATTTCATGTCTCAATTTTTTCTCTATTTAAAGATTCTCTACCATTTTTAAGAAGATTTTCTGCATCTATTTTTGCTTTCTCCAATATTTCTTTTTTTAAAACATCGGCTTCTTCTTTAGAAGAATCTATGATTTGATCTTTTTCAATTTTTGCTTGTTTAAATTCTTCTTTAATTTTCTCTGAAGTTTTATAAGAATCTTCATTCATTTTTGAAGCTTCATCTAATTCTCTTTTTATTTTTGCTTGTCTTTGCTCTAAAAGATTCTTAATTGGAAAATAAAGTAATTTTGTAATTATTAAAAACATTACAATAAGTGACAAGAAAGTAGCAATGGACATTCAAATTGAAGGTCATAAACCCTCACTTAATGAATCAGCACCACTTGTAACTGACATACTAACATTGTGTAAAAATAAATTCATATCAAATTTTCTTAAATAACAAAACCAATAAGGATTGCTATAACTAATGAATAAAGCGCACTTGTTTCAGCAATTGCAGCACCAACAATCATCATATTTCTTATTTTACCTTCAGCTTCTGGATTACGAGAAACTCCTTCTGCTGCTCTTCCTGCTGCATGCCCTTGTCCAATACCTGCACCAAGAAAACCAGTACATGCTAATCCCATACCAATATATTTCATACCATCATCAGAAATAGTTTCACTATTTCCAACTGAATTTGAAGTAGCAAAAACTTGTTGACTTACATCTGCAAAAATAGCATTTACTAAACTATAAATTAAAATTGCAACCCCAGCAAAGGCAACCAAAACTGAAACCACAGTCAAATAATTTGTTTTTTTCTTTAACATTTTTTTCTCCTTTTAAAAAATTATTTAATTTTATTTTACACCTTAAAACAATCTTTTAACTCTCAATTTTCTTTTTATTTTCTTTTTTAATTTGTTTTTTTAATTCTTTCTCTGCTTTGTAATGTTTTTTTCTTTCGCTTCAACTTCATGAAGGCCCATATTCTTGGGATCAATAAATTGCAGTAAGTACAACAAAAACAAAAGCTTCAACAAGTGAGAAAAATGAATCAATAAAAGTTCAAGCTCAAGATCAAAATACAGAAACAATGGGATAAATATCAGCAGCATGTGAAGTTGCTGATGTAAGATTTGCAAGAATGATAACAACTAAATCACCTATTACCGCTGTTGCAACAGTAGCCCCAAATAGACGAACCGAAATAGAAATAAGAGGAGCGAATTGTGTAAAAATTTCAGTGGGATTTTTATATTTATGTTTTAAAAAATGAAAAAAACCCATAGTTCCGATTCCGACAATATAAATTCCCAAAAAAGTAAGAAAGCCTATTGTAAAAGTAAATGCTATAGAACTTGTTGCTGGCTCAAAACCTAATAAGGAAATAAAGGAACTTCAAAGAATAAAATTAAATAATGTAAAAAGATAAGGATAAGCCTTTTCAAGTTTACCACCCGTAATTCCCTTCATTAAATTATTAAAACCAGTAACATACATTTCAAAAATAATAATAATCTTACTGGGAGTTTTCTCTGGATCTTGTTTTTTTATTTTAAATCAAATAAAAAATGAAAAAATTGTAACAATAATTACAGTTCATATTAGTGCTCAAAATTGTACAGGAATATCTTTAACGTGATCCATTATGATTTGATTTCTTTGAAACTTTTAATATTATTCTATCAAATATAATTACAAGAAAATTACTTAAATTGTAAAAAAGGTAAACTATAAAGTAAAAATAAAAATCTACTGGTTTTAAAGTTAAATCAATACTATCCTTTCCGTCTACATTTATTACAAGAAAAAGAAGAATCATTGATCCAACAAGTATAATTGATCTTATTAAAAGAATTGAAAAAATATATAAATAAGGATGCTTTTTAAATGTAATGTATCTTTGAATTAATAAAATAAAAAATAAAGAAAGAAATAAAAAGCCTCCTCCATATAAACATCCATAAAGAAAATATGGACTAACAAACAATAAAAATAAACTAATAATTAAAAAAACCAAAAAAAGAAAAATTGAAATAATAATAATCTTTTTAAAATGATCATTTCCTGGTTTTTCTTTATTTAGTACCATAAATTCTATCTCCAGCATCACCAAGACCTGGAATTATATAACCTTTTTTATCTAACTTTTTATCAATCGCAATTAAATAAAAATTAATATTTGGATAATCTTTTGCTAATTTTTCTATTGTATCTTTAACAGAAATTATTGCAACTACTTTTATATTTTTAAGATTTATATTCTCTAAAATTTTAAGTGCAGCTCTTATTGAACCACCTGTTGCAATTATAGGATCTAAAAGAATGTTATAAGTTTTTTCTATATTTTTGTTTTTAGGGTATTTAAATAAATATTGCACAGGTTTTAAAGTTTTTTCATCTCTATAAAGTCCAATATGGCCAACTCTTGCTTTTGGAACAACATTTAAAAAACCAGAAACGAAACCTTGCCCTGCACGCAAAATTGGAAATAAATTAATTTCTTCATTTATTTTTTTACCTGTTGTTTTTGAAAGTGGTGTTATTATTTTTTCCTCTTTCACTTTAAGATCTTTAAATACTTCATAAGCAATAAGTACAGAAAGTTCTTCTAAATATTCTCTAAATTCTTTCGATGATGTTTCTTCGCTCCTTAGAGATGCAAGCTTATCTTGCGCAAGTGGATGTTCTATCAAATTAATATTTTTCATTTTTTCCTTCTTTTAATAAATCAATTACAATTTGTTTATTTTTTTTAATAGAAATATTATCATCATTTTTTAAAACATTATAAATTACTTCTGCTATTTTCAAGAACTCTTTATTTCTTCAACCAAGTGTTGTCATTGCTGGTGTTCCAATTCTTATTCCAGAAGTTACAATTGGCCTTTCTTCATCAAAAGGAATAGCATTTTTATTTACTATAATATTTACCTTATATAAAATTTCTTCTGCTTCCTTTCCGGTTTTATTAAAACTTTTTTTAGTATTAATCATAAGAAGGTGATTATCTGTACCTCCGGAAATTATTTTAACTCCTTTTTGAATAAAAAAATTTGCCATAACATTTGCATTTGAAATTATATTTTTTTGATATTCTTTAAAACTAGGAAGTGACGCCTCATAAAAGGAAACTGTTTTACCAGCAATTACATTCATTAAGGGTCCACCTTGTGTTCCGGGAAAAACTGATTTATCTAATAAAATTGCAAGTTCGGGGTTATTTGTTAAAATAATTCCTCCTCTTGCTCCTCTAAGTGTTTTATGTGTTGTTGAAGTAACAATGTCAACACCATCATTCAAAGGATTTGGATGTAAATCAGCAACAATAAGACCAGCAATATGAGCAATATCTGCAAGAAGATATGCGTTTACTTCTTTCGCAATTGCAACAAATTTTTTAAAATCTATTATTCTTGAATATGCTGAAGCACCACAAATTATTAAATTTGGTTTTACTTCTTTTGCAATTTTTCTTATTTCTTCATAATCTAATTGTTCCGTTTCTTTATTAACTTCATATGAAAATATTTTGTAAAACTTACCTACAATTGAAACAAAATGGCCATGTGTAAGATGACCTCCAGAATTAAGAGACATACTTAAAATTTTATCACCTGGTTTTAATATAGCATTATATGCTGCAATATTTGCTTGTGCACCAGAATGAGGTTGAACATTTGCAAATTTAGCATTAAAAATTTTTTTAAGTCTTTCTATTGCAAGTTCTTCAAGTTTATCTACGTTTTCACAACCACCATAATATCTAGCATTGGGATATCCTTCTGCATACTTATTTGTAAAAACCGAGCCTGTCGCCTTCATTACATCTTTTGAAACAAAATTTTCTGAAGCAATCAATTGCACAAAATCCATTTGTCTTTTTTCTTCGTTATTAATTAATTTTTCTACTTTTTTATCTTCCATAATTACCCCCTAATTAATTTAACAGAATCATTAACAAGAGAAAATATTTGTGATGATTTTTGCTCTTTTTTATATTTGCCTTTTATTACATAATCTACATTTAATTTTTCTAAAATTTCTTTATGTTTTTTTAGCTCTTTTTCATTGTGTATATTTGCAGATGTTGAATATATAGGTCCAACAATTTTAAGTAAATTAACATAATTTTTTGCATAAACTATTGACGGAACTCTTATTAAAATAGTTGCTTCTTTTATTTTTTCTTTTCCTAATTCAGAAGTTTTTACAATAAAAGATTTATTTCCTGGTAATTCTTGTTCTAAAATTGATTTTTGATAAGGTGTAACATTTATTCATTCATATGCTTCCCTTAAATTAGGAAAAGTAACCTGTAATTGTTGCTTTAAATCTCTACCTTTTATCTTATTTATTTTTTCTTTATTTTCATCGTTTACAATTCCAATAATTCCATAAACAGTTTCTGTAGGAAAAACAATCACTTTATCATCTAAAAGATATTTAGAAATTTTTTTAACATTAAATTTATTGTTTTTAATCATTTATAAAATTATACCCTTAATAAATTAGCTTTTTTTATTCCAATTTTTAAGTTGTTTAATATAGTTATTTTTTAATTCAATTGCATTATCTACAAAATAACTTAAATTATCTTCATTTATATTTTTTTTATATAAATTTTTAGTATTTCTATTATTGATTTTACTTACATGAATAATATAAACATCATCGCTTATATTTTTTAAAAGATGTTTATTTAACTCTTTAAATACTTTTAAATAAATTGAAAGTTGTCTTCAATAATCATAATTGTTTGCAGAATAAGAAGTTTTCAAATCAGCAAGATGAATTTTTTTTGTTTCTTTATTCATTAAAACATAATCTATTTCTCCCCAAAATATTCCTTTTGGATGTAAAAATTTATTTTTAAATGAAATCACTATTAGATTATCTTTTTTTAATAAATCATAAATATCTTTAACTTCTTGTGAATAGTCTGAAAAATTATTATCATCTTTTAATAAATAATCATTAAAAGAAGATTCTACTTTAATTCCATAATCTGTAGATTCTTTTAATTTTATTTTTCCCAAAATATCTTTTGTTGATTTATCAATATTTGATCAAATAAATTCATCTCTTTCATTAATTTTTTTTAAATTTTCAAGAACTTTTTTACCTTTTTTGCTATTTCAATTTATTCAATTTCAACCAAAATCATTAACCATTAATTCTATAGAAGGAAGTTTCTCTCCTCGCTCAAGCTTTAAATCTTCTAATTTTCTTTCGCCTAATTTTGGCAAAATATCGCTTTCATTAAATTTATTTAAAAATTCAGAAAGTTGAGTATTACTTGGAATATGTAAATTATTTAATTTATCTAATCTTAAATAAAAAAAATCTAAACCTGGATAAGGTTGAAATAATTCTTTGTTATTATAATTTATAAAATTTAATTTAATTTTCTCTTTTAATTCTGGATAATAAATTTTCATAACTAAAAACAAATTTAAAAAATTACTATTTTTTAAAGATATTATATAACTGAGTTTTATTTAAATTATATTTAAGTACAAAATAATTAATTAAATCATTATTTGTTGTAAATTTATTTTTATATTTAGAAATTAAATAATTAATTTGTTGATCCTTGTTTATTTCTTTATTGTTAATTATTAGAACAAATTCTCCCTTTAAATTTAATTCATTTAAAAAATTTGAGGGTTTATCTTTTTTTATATTTTCAAATTTTTTTGTTATTTCCTTTGCAAGAATAATTGGAAAATCTCCAAATTCATCTTTTAAAATTTGCAATGTTTTTTTTATTCTATTAGAAGATTCAAAAAAAATATTTAAATCAGTTTGCATATTTTCAAAAATTGCACTTTTTATTTTTTCTTTTGTTTTTGGCAAAAAGCCAAGAAAAGAAAAACTTTTATAAATTTCTCCCGAAGCACTTAGAGCACTTATTATTGAATTTGGACCGGGAATAGGAATTAAATTTATGTTTTTTTCTTTTAATTTTTTTAAAATAAATTGTCCAGGGTCTGAAATTGTAGGTGTACCAGCATCTGAAATTATTGCTACATCACCTTGCTTTAATTTTTTTAAAATTAAAAGTTCTTTTGAACTTTCATTAAATTTATTAAGTGAATATAATTCTCTATTTTTAATACTATATTTTTCAAAAAGAATTTTACTATGTCTTGTGTCTTCACAAAATATAAATTTGATGTTTTTTAAAACATTTAATGCTCTAATGGTAATATCATCCAAATTACCAATTGGAGTTGCAATAATGTAAACATTATTCATTATTTTTCACCAAAAATTTTAAATATTAAGGAATTATAAATTTGTATTAAACTTAAATAATTATTATTAATGGCTTCATCAATTTCTTTTAAAAATGAAAAATAATCATAGATTTTTATAATCTCAATAAGTGTTCCAAATTTTTCTTCTTCTTCTAAATTTTTAAAAATAGAATAAGCATTTAAAAATTTTTTTTCTTTTAAAAATTTAATTACTTCTATATTTGATTTATATTTGTACTCTTCTATTTTTGGAATAATTTCATTATAAAAAAGATCAATATTAGAATTTCATTTCTTATAATAAAAAAATATATTTTTTTCTATATTATTGCTTTTTAAAAAACCAATAAGTGCTTTTATATTTTTTCTTTTTCAATTATCAATTTCAAAAAATTCATTAATATTTTTTAAAATATCTTTATCTATAAAAATATCAGAAAAATAATCTTCATTTTTCTTAGAATTTAAATCATTAAATTTTTTGACTAAATAAATCATTTTAAAATACCTTTTCTAATATCTTTATTATATCTTCTGATACTTTCTCTTTTTCTTGATTTGCATTAATTAGAATATATTTTTCTTTATTTTTTTTAACAAGTTTTAAATATTCATCTCTAATTTTTTTGTGAAAAAAAATATTTTCTTTATCAAATTTATTTATCTCTCTATTTTTATTTATTTTTAATCTATTAAGAGCAATTTCTGGTTCTATGTCAAGAATAAAAACTTTAGTAGGGAAAAAATTATTAGTTGCTATTTTATTTAAAAATTCAATACTCCTAATATCTATTCCCTTGGATTTTTGATAAACAAGAGTTGAGTCAGCAAACCGATCACATAAAACAATTTTTCCTTGTTTTAAATTAGGAATTATTATTTTATCCAAATGTTCAACACGAGAAGCTTCAAATAAAAACAATTCAGTAAGAGGAGTTATATTTTCATCTTCTAAAATAACTTTTCTTATTTTTTCGGCAAAAATTAAATTATTGCCTCCTGGTTCTCGAGTTAAAAATATATCATATCCTCTTTTTAAAAATTCATTATAAACAATGTTTATTATTGTTGATTTTCCAGAACCCTCTATTCCTTCAAAAGTAAAAAACAGTTTATTAAGATTACTCATTTTTTTCTATTAATTCCTTCAATAAATTTGCATCATAATATTTTATTTTAGAATTCAATGGAATACCTAATGGTATTTCATTAAAAATTATTTTTTTATTTAATTTTTTTCTTAAAATTTCTTTTAATATTTGACTTTCAAATGAAGGGGAAATCATAAAAATTATTTTCTTAGTAATTTTGTTTTCATTTATAAGGCCTTCAATTTTTAATATTAAATCATTAAGTTTATTTTTATCCAAATAATCTGTTTTTTTATAAATATTTAAAATAAATGATTTTTCTACATTTTCTATTTTTGATGCTAAAGAATAATAATCTGAAAAATCCTCAAAAATATAAATTTCTTCACTTTTTAGATTACAATTATCACATTTTTCTAAATCAGAAATTAAATTACATTTAGAACAAAATTTTAGTTTTTTTAATCTTTCTAAATTTTTTGAAAAAATCTCTTCATATTTTTGTTTCTCATTTAAAAAAGAAAAAACAAAAAATTCTGAATTCTTTTTATTAAAAAATTTTAACTCCATTAAATCATTTATTACTTTTAAATAATCTTTACTCATAAACTATTTTATTTCAATCTTTCCATCAAAAAGTTTAATCAATTCACTTTCTTTTGTTTTTTCTAAAAGTTTAGAAAAATTAGGAATAAAAATCTCTTCACTTATTCTTTTATTTTCATTCTTTAATTGTTTAAATTTTAATGTTAATTTTCTTCAATGATCATTTAATGCTGGTAATAATAAAATCTTTTCACCAAAAAGTTCTTCTAAAAAATTAAAAAATTCTCTTTCAAGTGAAAAATTTTTAAATTTATTATATTTTTCTTCATTTTCAATTCCTATAATTGCTTTACCTGAAATAGCAACCAATATTTTCGAATCAGAAAGAGCATAAACATAATCACTTCATTTTGTTTTATTTAAATAAAAACTAATATATTCAAGGCGGTCGTTATATTTTTTTAATTTATCAACTTTATTTTCAAACATTATTGTAAGATAATGATTCATATTTACATAATCTGTAATTTTCTCATTTTGTTTTTTTTCTTCTTTTATTTCGTTTTTTTCTAATTTTAAATTTTCTAAATTAATTTTTTTTTCAAATATTTCATTTGATAATTTTTCTTCATTTATTACAAATGTTTCACGTGAAACATTTTTACTAAAATCTTCTTTAATGCTTGTCTCAATTATTTTATTTACTTCTTCTTTTTGTTTTTTATTATTCTTTAATAATAAAAGTTCTCCTTTAAATACCAATTTCAAAAGATGTAAATCTTTTACAAATAAAGAAATTTCTATGCATTTATTTAACAAATCATAATTATTAGATTTATTTAAAATTATCTCCTTTGTAAGAAAATCAATTATTTGTAATAAAACTTTTTTAATGTCTAAATCCGAATTATCAATTTTTGCAATTAGGTAATCAATATCATTTATTCCTTTTATTATTTCCTCATTTTTTAAAAGCTTTAAAGTTTTAATAACATCATTTTCATTAAATTCTTTTGAATATAAAAGAACTAACTCTAAAAGCGAAATTGCATCTCTTATTGATCCGCTAGCAAGAAGAGAAATATAATTTAAAGATTCTTTTTGATAATTTATATTTTCTTTTTCTAAGATATTAATTAAACTTTGCGTAATATTTTCTTCACTCAATTTTTCAAGATTAATAATAATATTTCTAGAAAGAATTGTGTCTGGAATTCTAGAAATCTCGGTTGTAATTAATATAAAAATAATTTTTTGTGGTGGCTCCTCTAGTGTTTTTAAAAGAGCATTAAATGCCGCTTTCGAAAGCATATGTACTTCATCTATAATGTAAATTTTATATTTAGAATTAGTAGTAAGATAATTAGATTTTTCTTTGATTCCTCTTATTTCATCAACTCCATTGTTAGAAGCTGCGTCTATTTCAATCACATCAAAACTAGATGAACTATTTATAGATTTACAAGAGGCGCATTCATTACAAGGATCAAAATCATCTCCCAAATTTAAACAATTAAGTGATTTAGCAAAAATTCTTGCTAATGTAGTTTTTCCTGTACCTCGTATTCCATAAAATAGATAAGAATTATTTAATTTATTCTGTTTTAAAGAATTAATAAGAATTCTTTTTGGAATCTCTTGACCTATAACTTCTTTAAAAGTTTGTGGTCTATAAATGTTATAAAATGACTTAGACATAATCTATTATTTATTTTAACTCAAATATATTTTATCTATTAATAAATAAATGTTTAAAAATAAAAGTAAATTAAAAAAAATTAAAAAATAAAAATGGTCACACATAACACTTCTCGATATGGCTGCTACATTTCTGTCCTGACCAAGTTACAAGGTTATTATTGTGACCATGTAAATTATATAAAAATATTTTAATTTAAAATAAGTAAATTAAAATTTTAATAAGAAATAAGATAAAATTAAAAAAGAATAGAAAATAATAAAATTCATAAATTTTTATAGAATACAATAAAATATTATAATTTTAATGGTATTAAAAAAATTCCCAAAATAAAATATAAAATACAACACAAGGAAAATGTTAAATTGTTTTAAAAAACACAAATGGAAACATATTATGAAAAGAGAAAAATTAATTCATTCTTTCAAAGAATTAAAAAATGAAATTAACATCGATGATTTTGAACTATTAAGAGATAAGTTTACTAAAATTTGTCAAGTTATTCCAAATCGTGAAAAAGAAAGTCTAAAAATTGATTATAAAGATTTAGACAAAAAAACAATAAAAAGAATAAAACGTAAACAAAAAGTAGTTTATATTATGGTAATTGAAGGCAAAATTTTTTACGTAGGATGCACTAATAAATCATTAAGAAAAAGATTAGCTCATTATAACGATGGAAGAGAAAGATATAGAAAAGAAGGCGAAATACATTACGAAACAACTTACTTCATTTTACAAAGTTTATTAAATATAAATAAACCAGTAGATATTTACGTTCACTATTATCGTCATGTTGAAAATGAAACTTTTATGGATATTTTTGGAGAAGAAGTAGATATTCTAAATCGTTCACCTTCTAAAACAATTAAAAAATGACTTCTCGATAAAATTGAAAGTGAATTTAATAAAAAACCGATAGGAAATAGAAATTAGTAATTTATATTTTTTTAAAGGGAAGATATTTTTTTAAAATCTCGGGGATTAAAATATCCCCATTTTCATTTAAATAATTTTCTAATATAGCAGCGAATATTCTTTCAATTGCTAGTGCTGAACCATTATAAGTAAACGGAATTGCTTTTGTTCCGTCTTCTTTTTTATATCTAGTTTTCATTCTACGAGCTTGAAAATCTCCTATAAAAGAAATTGAAGAAACTTCTTTATATTCATTTATTCCAGGAAAAAATACTTCTAAATCAATTGTTCTTTTAGAAGAAAAAGAAAGATCTCCTGTAGAAAGTTCCAATAATCTATAAGGTAATTTAAAATCATCTAATATTGATTTTGCATCATTTAAAAGATTTTCAAAATCCTTAGGATAATCTTCTCTTTTTCCAATTTTTACAATTTCTACTTTTCTAAATTGAAAAAGTCTAATTATACCTCTTGCATCTTGTCCTGCTGCTACTCTTTCATTTCTAAAACAATCTGTAAATGCAGAGTAGTTTAATGGAAGAACTTTTTCATCTAAAATTTTATTTGCTACTAAATTAGTAAGAGGAACTTCTGCAGTCGGAATTAAATATTGCCCATTTTTAAGTTCAAAAAGATCTTCTTTAAAATTTGGTAATTGACCAGTATTTATAAGCATCTCTTTATTTACAATTAATGGCGGATCAATTATTTCATAATTATTTTTATAATGTTTTTCAAGCATATAAGTTTCAATTGCTCTAACCAAAAGTGCAGCCTTATCTCTAAAAATTACGTGTCTTCTTCCTGATAATTGACTTGCTTCATTTTTTAATATTAATCTTTTTTCTTCTAAAATTTCTCAATGCGGTTTATATTTTATATTTTTATTTTTTTTAAACTTATTAATTTCTTTTAATACAACATTATCTTTTTCTGTATTTCCTATTGGAGTTTCTTCTAAAGGTAAATTAGGAATTCTTAAAATATCTTTTCTATAAAATTCATTAATTTCACTTCTTTTATTATTTATATCTCTTATTTTATTAGATAAAATACTTGCATCTCTATGTAAAATTTTATTTTTTTTATCTTTTCTTATTTCTGATGTAATTAAATTTAACTTATATCTTAAATCTTCTTCGTTTTTCATAAATTCTAAATTTAATTTATAAGAATTAATTAATTTATCTAATAAATCAAAATCGTTAAAACTCTTTCTTTTTAAGAGTTCTTTATATTTATCTTTATTTTCAACAAATTCTTTTATGTTAAGCATTTTAATTATTATATGTTCCTTTAAAATAATTGTATAAAAAATTATTTATAATTTTTAATTAGTGTCTTTCAAAGATATTTCATTATAATCGCTAATTTTTTCATTTAACAAATTATTATTTGTTTCTTCTATTTTTTTAATTATTTTTTTATCAATATTAAATTTTTCTAATTTATTTTTTAATGATGATAAATGTGTATCTCAAATAACTTTTGCAGAATGCTCAATATTATTTGATGAAGTTATTAATTTATTTTTTTCAATTAATATATTTTCTATTTGCTTATTAATATAATCAAGCGATTTATATAAATCATCTTTAAAATCTTTTCATTCTTTTAATATTTTTTCTTTTTTTTCAAAACTTATATTTGCATTAAAAATTTTTTCATTTACAACCAAAAGATTAATTGTAAATTGAAGAAATGAAATTAAGTAAATTGGTCTTAAAATAAAAATGTCCTTATAAGAATTATCTTTATAAATTTGAAAATCATTATCAGTTTCAAGTTCAGAAACTAATATTCCATAATTTGCTTTTATTTTAGACCTATATTTTTCAAGTTTTTCTAAATGATCTTTATTTCTTTTTTTAATTCCTTCATTATTGATTTGCGTTTTTGCCTCAATAACAATTTGAGAATCTAAATTATTTTTATGAAAAATTTTAATTAAAAAATCCGGCTTTTGGCCATTTATTGGATTTGGTTCTCTTATTATTTTTATGTTTTCATTATAACTAAAGGCTTTTCTTAATTCGTTTTCTATTCAATCTTCTAATTCACTTCCAAGTAATTTAATGTTTGAATTTTTATCTCTTAAAATTAAAGCATTTTTTTCTTTTAATTCATCTTTTTCTATTTTTAATAAAGAAATTTCTTTTTCTTTTGAAAGCTCTATTTCTAGTCTTAAATTTTTTATTTTTTCATTAAATAATTCTTCATTTTTTTCTTTATTAATTTTTATTTCATTTTCTAATTTTGAAATTTTATCAATATATTCTTTTGAAAGCTCTATTTTTTTTTCTTCAGTTTCTAATTTAAGTTCTTTTTCAAATATTTTATTTTTTTCTTTATTAATTTTTATTTCATTTTCTAATTTTGAAATTTTATCAATATATTCTTTTGAAAGCTCTATTTTTTTTTCTTCGGTTTCTAATTTAAGTTCTTTTTCAAATATTTTATTTTTTTCGCTTTTTTGAAAAATTTCTTGTTTTAATTCATTAATTTCTTTTAAGTATTTTTCATTTAATTCATTTGTTAATTTAATTCTTATATTTTCTTTTTCTAATAAATTTTTTTGATTTTCATTTAAAAGAACTTCTTCTATTTTTTTCTTATATTCAGAATCTTTAAAATATTTTATTTGTTCACTTATATTAGATAAATCAATATTATTAATTGAATTTAGATCTATGTAATCTCCTTTTTTTGCATCTTCTAATAATTCAAATTCTAAGTTTTTTTCGTCTCTTAATTTTATTTTTATTTTTCTCATAAAAAAATTATAAAACATTAAAAATTATTTAATTTAAATATTAAAAAAAATGAGAATAAAAGAAAATTATTAAAAATATTAATTTGGTAAAAGGAAAAAATCTTTTACCAAAAAAAATCTTAAATTTATTTTCTTTTTATTATTTATTATATTTTTCTTATAAAACTTAAAATCTATATTTGAAAAAATATTCATTTTATATCACAACAATCTGATAAAGAAAAAACTCTAGATTTAAAATTCTAGGGTTTTTCTTTTATTTTAAATTCTATAGTTTTTTCAATATTTTCTTGATTAGGAACTGTTGTTACTGCCATTATTTTTTCATCTTTGTCAAGTTCAACTATTTTAATGCCTTTTGTATTTCTTGAAGCTTTTTTAATTTTAGAAACATCCACTCTTATTACTTTTCCATTATTTTTTATAATCATTAAATCTTCATCTCCCGAAAGAGATTTTAATGCAACTAGTTTCCCTGCTTTTAATATATTTATGGTTTTTACACCTTTTGCACCACGCTTTGTTTTTCTATAATAAGAAATATTTGTTATTTTCCCAAATCCTAGTTCTGAAATAGAAAGAATATTATTATCAATATCATTTTCTACATCAGACCATGAGCAACCTACTATTTTGCCACTTCCAATATTCATAGCTCTTACTCCAGAAGCACTTCTTCCTAATGCTCTTATTGAACTTAAATCAAATCTCACAGCTTGACCATTAGAATTACCAATAACAATATCTAGAGATTTATTATTAGGGATTTTTTTTACTATAAATAACTCATCTTCTTTTTTAAGTTTTATTGCAATTTTTCCTGTTTTTCTTACTAATTTATATTCTTTTAAATTAGTTTTTTTTATTATTCCTTTTCTAGTTACAAAAACTAAAGATGAATCTTCATAATTATCAATTTCTAATAATGAAAGAATTTTTTCCTCTTTTTCAATACTTATTAAATTTATTAAAGGAATTCCTTTTGATATTTTTGTTCTTATAGGAATTTGATAAGCTTTTAATCTATAGACTTTTCCATAAGATGAAAATAGCAATAAATCAGTATGTGTATTTGTAAAAATCATTGATTTAATTTCATCATCTTCAGAAATCGAAGCTCCTTTAGAGCCTTTACCGCCTCTATGCTGTTGTCTATATTCTTTTATAGATAATCTTTTTACATAACCTCTTTCAGACATTGTAATTAATATATTTTCATTAGGAATTAAATCTTCTTCAAAAATTTCACTTAATGTTGATGAAGATATTTCTGTGCGTCTTTCATCACCAAAAATATCAATCATACTATTTATCATATTTACTAATTCTTTATTTCTTCTTTCTGGAGAAATAATAATATCTTCATAATTCTCTATTTTATTTTCTAAATCTCTAACTTCATCTAATAAATTTCTTTGCTCAAGTCCTGTTAAACGTTGAAGCTTCATATCTAAAATTGCTTTAGATTGAATATCATCTAATTTAAATTTTGAAATTAATGAATTAATTGCTGATTCAGTATTTTTTGAACTTCTAATAATTTTTATTATTTCATCAATATCCTCTATTGCAATTCTAATTCCTTCTAAAATATGTTTTCTTTTTTTAGATCTTTCTAAATTAAATTTAGATTTTCTAATAAGGATAGTCATTTGATGATTTATATATTGTATTAATATTTTTTTTAAATCTAATTCTTGTGGTCTGTCTTCAACAATTGCCAAAATATTTACAGGAAAATTACTTTGTAATGGTGTTAATTTAAATAATTTATTAAGCTCAACTTCTGGAATATGATTACCTTTTATTGAAACAACAACTCTTATTCCATCTCTATTTGACTCATCTCTTAAATCTGAAATAGAATCAATTACTTTATTTTTCACAAGTTCAGCAATTTTTAAAATTAATTTTGATTTATTAATCATATAAGGAATTTCAGTAATTATTATTTTTGATCCTTTTCCATTTTCATCTTCTTCAATTCTTACTTTGGATCTTACAATAACTCTTCCTCTTCCGGTTTTATAAATCTTCAATAATTCATCAGGATTTACAATTATTCCACCTGTAGGAAAATCGGGTGCCTTTAAATATTCATCAAATAATTCTTCAATAGAAATTTGAGGATTTTCAATTACAGCTTTTGTTGCTTCTAATACTTCGGTTATATTGTGTGGCGGAATAGATGTTGCCATTCCCACAGCAATACCTGTAGAACCATTTATAAGTAAATTTGGAATCTTTCCAGGAAGTACTTTTGGTTCTCTTTCAGAATTATCATAATTATCTTGAAAGTCTACTGTATTTTTAAAGATATCTTCTAAAAGAAAGGAAGATATCTTTTCGAGTTTTGCTTCAGTATAACGCATTGCAGCAGCAGAATCACCATCAACTGAACCAAAATTACCTTGACCCCTAATTAATGGATAACGCATTGAAAAAGGTTGCGCAAGTCTAACAAGAGCATCATAAACAGAAGTATCACCATGAGGATGGTATTTAGCGATAACTTCTCCTACAGCTCTTGCAGATTTTTTGAATGCTTTAGTATATTGCATATCTAAACCATCCATTGCATAAAGAATTCTTCTGTGAACTGGTTTTAATCCATCTCTTACATCAGGTATTGCACGAGAAACAATTACTGACATAGAATAATCTATGAATGACTTTTCCATTTCATCTGAAATAGAAATTTCTTTTATATTTTTATTATAATTACTATCAATCTTTTCTTGTGGATTTGTATATTCTTTATCCATATTTCTCCAAATAATTCTATTTACTTTTTTCTTTTAAAAAATAAGTAACATATTAATAATTATACTAATAAATTGATTATTTTCTAAGTTTTAAAGGCATTTTAATTAATAAAAAAAGACATACTTTTAAAAGTATGTCCTTTTTATTTAGTTTTATTTTTGGGTGTTGTGTTTTTGTGTATTTAACTAAAAATTATTTCTAATATAAACTCTGTGTATTAATTGTATTTATTATTTACTTAAAAAATAAATAGTAAATACAAAAATATATTAGCACTTTTTAAGAAAAAAAAACATATTTTTTTAAACAAATTTAAACATCTAGTTTTGCAAACTTTGCATTCTTTTTAATAAAGATTTTTCTAGGCTCAACAAACTCACCCATTAAGTCAATAAAAACCTTATCAGCCCTTGCTACATCTTCAATATTTACCTTTAATAAACTTCTAAATTCAGGATTCATTGTTGTGTCTCAAAGCTGATTAAAATTCATTTCTCCTAAACCTTTATATCTTTGAATTGAATATTTTACATTATTGGGTTGTATATTTTCTTTAATATATTGATCCATTTCTGTATCTGTATAAATGTATTGTGATTTTTTGCTGTGTGTTATTTTATAAAGTGGGGGCTGTGCAATATAAATATTTCCAGTTTCTATTAAAGACTTAAAATAACGATAAAAAAAGGTAAGTAATAATGTTCTAATATGACTACCATCAACATCCGCATCAGTCATTATTATTATTTTTTCATATCTTAATTTTGAAAAATTAAATTCATCTTCAATTCCAGTTCCAATTGCAGATATTAGAGATTTTATTTCATTATTTTCTAATAATTTATCTATTCTTGATTTTTCTGCATTTATAATTTTTCCTCTTAAAGGTAGAATTGCTTGTATTTCTCTATCTCTTCCCATTTTGGCAGAACCACCAGCAGAATCTCCTTCTACTATAAATAATTCTGTTTTACTTCTATCTTTTGATGAACAATCAGCTAATTTACCAGGAAGAGTTGAAAAACCTGTAATTTCTTTTCTTCTTACTAAATCTCTTGCTTTTGCTGCTTGAATTCTTGAATTATAAGAGATAAGAATTTTATCCATAATTAATTTTGCAGTATCAGGATTTTCTAATAAATAACTTTCTAGGGGTTCTGAAATTAATTCATTAACAATTTTTCTAACCTCTTGATTTGCAAATTTATTTTTTGTTTGTCCTTCATACATTGGGTTTGGATGTTTAATAGAAAGAATTGTAATTAAACCTTCTTTAATGTCATCTCTTGAAAATGGAAAATAGTCTCTTTGCGAAAGATGCTCTTTTGCATATTTTGTAAATACACGAAAAAGTGCATCAAAATATCCTGCTTCATGTGTTCCACCTTCTGCTGTAATAATATTGTTAACATAAGACATAGTAAAAGGTTTATATAAAGTAATATATTGAAAAGCAAGTTCAACAGTAATATTATTTCTTTGCTTTTCAATATAAAAAGGAGGATTAGAAACTTTATCTCTTCCTTTATTAACATCATTAATAAAATCTAAAATTCCACCATCAAATTTATACTTTCTATTTTGATCTGGATCTTTTTCACAAAAATAACTTATTTCTAATCCCTTATTTAAATAAGCTGTTTCTTTAAGTCTGTTTTTTATTATTTTTGATTTAAAAGAAATACCAGGATCAAAAATACTATAATCTGGAAAAAAATGTATTTTTGTTCCTTTCTTATCAGTCATTCCAATTTCTCTTAAAGGAGTTTTTACTTTTCCGCCATCATAAAATTGAATTTCATATTCTTTTCCGCCCTTATAGACAGTAACTATTAAATTTTCTGAAAGAGCATTAACAACCGAAGCACCAACACCATGTAGTCCACCAGAAACTTTATAACCAGAGTTTTCTCCGCCAAATTTTCCACCTGCGTGCAATTTTGTATAAACTGTTTCAATTGTTGAAATTCCTGTTTTAGGATGAATTTCAACTGGAATTCCCCTACCATTATCTTCTACAATTATTGAATTATCAATTTTTTCTATTACAACAATTTTATTTGCATAACCAGCTAAAGCTTCATCAATTGAGTTATCTACAATTTCTCAAATAAGATGATGTAATCCTTTTTCGCTTATATTACCAATATACATTCCTGGTCTTTTTCTTACTGCTTCTAAACCTTCAAGAACTTGAATTGATTTTTCTGTATAGTTATCTTTTGTATCCATATTTTCTCCTAACTAAAATCTTATAACTTGAACATCTTCTAATGATTCAAATGAAATTTTTCCCCTAAAACTATTTGTAATAAAAACATTAATATTTTTATCTTTTAAAATTTTAAAAAATAAAAAATAATTTTTCTCGTCAATTTCTGAAAGAATGTCATCTAAAAGAAGTGGAAATTCTTGATTATATTCTTTACTTACATATTCTACAATTGATATAAGTAATAATAAATTTAAAAAAACTCTTTCTTTTTTTGAAGAAATATGTACATATTCATTATTTTCATTTTTTAAAACTATTTCATCATCTAAAATAGTAATAATTTTTTTTTCATTAAGGCCTCTTAATAAATCATTTTTTTCTTTAAAAAATGTTTTATAATCAATTAATAATTTTGTATTTAAATAAAGAGATAAATTTTCTATAAAATAATTATTTATTTTTTTAAAAAAATCTTTTCTTAATTTTAAAATTTCATATTCTAAATTAACAATTTTTTCTGTAATAGACATTTTTAATGAATCATGATAATCTTTTATTAAAATTGAATTTTTATAACTAGTAAATGATTTTTCAAAATCTTTTATAAGTGGAAGATAAATTTTTTTATCAATAGAAATTAACTCATTTAAAATTTCCCATCTTTTTTCTTTACTTTTTTCAAAATTACTTAATATACTTTTATTTATAAAAATTGGAAAAACATAATTTTTAAAATCTTTGGAATTTAAACTCCTTTGATTAAAAAGATGTTGAAAAAAAGATTCCTTAATATTTGTTGTAATTACATTATTTTTTTCTGAATCATTATTATATTCAATTGTTATCAGAGTATGTTCTTTATTTTTTTTAATTAAATCTTTTGCTAAATTTGTTCTAAAAGATTTTTCAAAAATTGAAAAATAAATTGTTTCTAATATAGATGTTTTTCCAACATTTTGATTTCCGTAAAAAAAAACAATATTTTTATCAAAATTAAAATTTAGCTCATCATAATTTCTAAAATTAAAAGCACTTATTTTTGTAATCATACTAAAAAATTATACCTTAATAAAAGGACAAGCATATTAAAACATGGGTGATAAAAAATAATAAATCGGGGCTTTTAATGAATAAAAAATGTTGTTATATTCATGAATTTCAATTTTCATTGCATGTTCTTTATATAGATTAAAAACATTATTTAAAGAAGAATAAATATTTTCATCATGAATAAAAAGATTAGATTCAAAATGTAAATAAATTGCACGATAATCTAAGTTTGTCGTTCCTGTTATAAGGTTGTTATCATCAAAAAGAAAAAACTTAGAATGTATAAACATATTATCCATTCGATAAACTTTTACTCCAATATTTAACAATCTTCTTAAATGTATTTTTCCTATTTCATAAGCCGTCTTTTTGTCCGCTCTTCCAGCTGTAATAAGCTCTATTTCAACGCCTCTTTTTTTCGCTTTTCTAAGTTCATCAAAAATTTCTCTTGGAAAAACAACATAAGGAGTAACTATTTTAATTTGTTTTTTTGAAATTTTTATTAATTTTAAAAAATAATTTAAAAAACTTGATTCTTCAAAATTAGGACCATCTGAAAAAAATTGAATATTTGTTTCTCTTTTTACTTTAGTTAATTTTGCCTTTTCTAATTTTTCTCCTGTTCAAAAATATCATTGATTGATAAAATGATTGTTCATCTCATTAACAATTTCACCTTTAAAAGCAATTTGAAGATCTAATCAAGCCCCATACTTTGGGTAAAGATTAACATAATCATCTCCTAAGTTCATTCCGCCAAAATAAACAATTTTATTATCTATAATTACAAATTTATTATGAGCCCTAAAATTCAAATGTCCACCACTTAAAAATGTTTTTGTCGGATTTACTATTTTAAATTTTATATTTTTTTCTTTTCTTATTAAATCAAAAGTAGAGTCTTTTGTTTGAACAGATCCAAAATAATCTGTAAGAATATTTATTTTTATTCCTTCTTTTGCTTTTTTTAAAAGGATTTCTTCAATTTTTTTTCAAACAATTCCATTATTAATAATAAAGTATTGAATATTTATAAAAGATTTTGCATTTTTAAAATCATTTATTAAGGCATTAAATTTTTTTGATCCATTATTATAAATAATAAAATCAGAATTAGTTATTATTTTTCTATTTTGAAAATTTAAATTTTCATTTACAAAAGGTAAAATTATTTCTTTTGGTTCACTATAACTATTTCCTTCTGCTATTTCACTTTCTAATATAAATAATTTTTTTAATTTTTTTTTGATTTTAAAATTTGTATATCCTGCTAAATAATAAAATAGAACTCCAAAAAAGGGAATAAAGATTAAAACAATTGTTCATGTAATTTTTGATTGTTTTGAAGTATGATTTTTTGAATAAAGATCATATAAAAAAAAAGCTGCAAGTAAATAAAATATTACAAAAATTACAACTATTGCAATAATACTTCATTCTTCTATTAAATAAAGAAGATAAAGTGCCAATAAACAAAAGAAAAGCACAATAAGCACAACTAGAAAAAAACTTAATATTTTTTTATTCATAACATCAAAATTATTTATATTAAAAAATGGCGGAGTAGACAGGATTTGAACCTGCGAATGGGAAAACCAACTACCTCTTTAGCAGAGAGGCCTCTTAACCACTTGAGTACTACTCCAACCTAACCAATTATAGAATAATTGTTTTGTAAATTATTTACAAAATCAGAAATGCTTATTGAGCTTGATTGTAATGCCATACTTTGTTCTGCTGGAAAAGTACCCGAATTATTTAAAGGAATAAAGACTGCCGTTGTTAAAGATAAGTAAATTGTAAATGTTAAAACATCAACAATAGTTGTTTGAACAGGTCCAGAAACAACAGCTCCATCAATTTTAAATTTTACAGCAAGAGTTGGAAGTATTGCCCCAATTAAATTACCTACCATAATTGAAATAAAAAATGTAGTTGATGAAATAAGTCCAATAACTACTAACCATTCTCAAACTCAACCATTGCTTTTACCAGCCTGAGAAGCAGCATTTGAAATTGTTCCAGAATCTAAAAATCCCATAATTCCCCAAACTGCAAATAATCTAAAAAATGAAAAAAATGCAATTGTAAGACCAATTAAAAGAGCAACTTTCATTTCTTTTCTAAAAGCTTTACCAAAATCATGAGATCCTATTTCTCCAAGAGCTAATGCTCTAATCAAAGTTGCGCTAACTTGCGAACCAGAATTACCTGCTGAATCATTAACTGAGGAAGCAACAGAGAGAGCAGTTGCCAAAGCAAGAGATACAATTGCAGATATTTCAGCGCTAGTATCAGTGTCAATATTAAAAACTCCATTATTTGATCAAATAATTTGAAATCCAGTAATTACAATTTGAGTTAAAGTACCAATAAAAAGCAATAAAACAATTCAAGGGGTTCTACTTTTAAATAATTCAAAAGTCGTTTGTTCTAAATATTTTTTATCACTGGGAACAACGGCAGAAGCCCCTAAAAATATATCCTCAATATCACCAAATCTTTTTATTAAATCATCAATATTTATAACACCTACAAGTTCCTCTTCTTTTGAAATAACAGGAACAGAAGTAACATCATATTTTGTAAATATTTCTTCCGCTTTTGAAATACTATCCTTTAAATTTAGTGGTTTAATATGTTTGATAAATTGCATTACATTTGCATTATCGGGTTTAGAAAGAAGGATGTCAGGTGTAATATATCCTAAAAATTTTTTTTGAGAATCAACTATGTAAATATTTCCAACAATTTCTAAATCTTTTTTATTTACTTGTTCTTTAATATCTAGTTTGGCTTGATTAATTGTATTTTTATCTTTGATTTTAATATAATCAACGTTCATATTAAAACCAACTTGGTTATGTTCATAAGTAAGAAGTTTTTCTATTTTTTCTTTTTTTTCTTTTTCTAATGAATTTAAAATTTTTTGTCTATTTTCTTCTTCTATTTCATCTAAAATATCAATAATTTCATCAATAAATAATTTATTAATAATTTCAACAAAAAGTTTTTTATCTAAAAAATCAATAATTTCTTCTTTTTCATTTTTTATTAATTTAAAGAAAATTTTTGAAGATGTTTCAACTTTTAAAACAGAAAGAAAAAGAGCAACATTATCTAATTTTCACCCTTTTATAAAATCATAAATTTCAGAAGAATGCATATCTTCTAAAAAGATATTTAATTTATCATATTCTTTTGCTTCAAAATATTGAAGAATTGCTTTTTTGTTAAATTTATTGTCTTTTTCCATTATTTTTATAAATTTCTAATAATTTAATTGAAAATAAAAACATGTCATCAAATGTTTTTTCCCTTTCTTCAATTGAAAGTTTTTTTCCAGTTGCTATATTATCAGATACAGTGAGAATTGTTAAAGCTTGCTTTTTTAAATATTTAGCAATAATATAAAGTGCATAGCTTTCCATTTCTACAACATCGATACCCTTATCAACATATTGTTTTGGTGTATATTCTGGATTTTCATCATAAAATCACATAGATGAATTTACAGTTGTTTCATAAATATTTTTTTTAATATTTGAATTTTCTAATGCTTTCCAAGCGGCTTTTAAAAGACTTTCTGAAGCATCTACGGTTTTATTAGAATATTTATATGTTTTACCATAATTTGAAAAAGAATAAGCACTTTTAGCGACTATCAAATCATAAAGATTAATATTTTTATTATATGAACCACAAGACCCTAATCTCATAATTAAATCAACATTATAAAATTTAAATAATTCAAAAGCATAAATACCTATTGAATCAAGTCCCATCCCATGTCCTATAAGTGTAATTTCTAATTCGTTTACTTTACCACTATAGGCAAGTATTCCACGAGCTTTGCTAACTAGTTTTTTATTTTTTAAAAACTTATCTGCATAATATTTTACTCTTAATGGATCTCCTGCCATTAAAACAATTTTATTTATTTCGTCATTTTTTGCCTCTATATGATTTGTAGCCATAATTCTCCTTAATTTTTATTTTACTCATTTCTCATATATTTTTTCAAAAAGATTACTTTTATTTATTTTTTCAAATTTCCCTTTATAAAAAATGTGAATATTTTTTGTTTCTTCTGAAAGAACAATAATTACAGCACCCGTAACCTCACTAAGTCCTAGAGCCGATCTATGTCTTGTTCCAAATTGAGAAGGAACTTTTTTATTTGAAAGTTTTGAAATAAAAGCAGATGCACTTTTCATTTTGCCATTATTAATTACTATTGCTCCATCATGAAGCGGAGTATTTACACCTTCAAAAATATTGGTTATTAAATTTGATGTTACTTCAGAATTTAAATATTCATAATCTGCAATATAATCATTAGTTTCATCAATATCATCTAAAATTATTGTTGCTCCTCTTTTAATATTTGATAAATTATCAAGTGCAATTATAATATTTTGAATAATAGCAATTTTTTCTTCTGCTAATGTTTTCTTTTTAAAAATTGCTTTAAATTTACGAAAAGGATTAAATAAAAATATTCATGTAATCACAAATAAAATTATCGTAACACCTAATATTATCCAAAATTGTGTATCCGTCATTTTCCTTAATACTATTTTAATTATAGATTTATAAAAAAATTAAATCAAATCTATATAAAACTTAAATCAAATATTTTATTAGCTATTTTATATTTATTTCCTTCTATTTTTAAAATTGGATTTAAATATTTTGAGTGAATATTTTTATATTCTTTTTCATCTAAAATTGCATATTTTATTTTACACTCTTCTAATTTAATTAAAATTTCTGATAATTTTTTTATTTCTCAAGTTTTTTTAAAATCTTCTATTCTAAAACCAATTAATAATTTTTCTAAAGAATAATTAAACATATTACTTATTTTTTTAGCAAATATTGTAATATCAATATCATTATTTATTAAATAATTTATTGGATAATCTAAAATAAAATAATCAAAATCGTCTTTTTTAAAATTTTTTAAAGCATTTAATGCAGCATATCTTAATAAATATGTGTATTCTTTTTTGCTTTTCTTGGATTCAAGTGAATTTAAATAGATTTTATTATTATTTTCTGTAAGAATTGCATTATAAAGGTATATTTTTTTTTCTGAAAGATATAAATAATAATTTAAATCTAATTTTTCATATTTGCTCATATATGTATAAAGCTCAAATCTTTCAAGTAATGAGTTTTTGAAAATTCTATAATTGAAAATTTGAATAGGATATTTTTTATCAAATTCTATATCTTCAAAAATTAAATATTCATTATTTTTAATTAAATCATTAATATTTGATGAGTCTACACCATAAAGAGAAATATAAATTTTTTTTGAAATATTTTTATATAAATTATTAGTTAATATATTTTTTAAAGATGAAAAAAAATCTTTTTTTCTTATTTTTGAAGAATTATTTTGATAAAAAATTTCTAAATTTATATCACTTTCTTTCATTGGAATAAAAAAAGAATAATAAAGATTACTTGATTTAAAATAAAAAACATTTTCATATTTTTTATTTAATTCATTATTAAAATCTTCTAAAAATTTTTCAAGTGTTTCTTTTTCTAAATTTTTATAATTTATTTTTAAAAAAATTAATGCTCCAAATGTTATTTTTTCAGTAAATATTTTTTCATTCAATTTTTTTCTTCAAAGTGCCATTTTATAATAAGATTGTTTTTTATCAAAAAGATTTTTGCTTAAATTAAAATAATTTAAATAAAGTAGATCAACACCTTTAAATAAATAAAAAACTATAAATACAAAAAAAGAAAAAATTAAAATTTCATAAATGAAAAGCAAAATAATATCTTTTGCTATTAATGTTAAAAATATTTTTTCATAAACTGCAAGGAAGCTAAAAAAGAATATTAAATAAATTAAGGAAGCTAATATTACATTTTTAGAATTATTATTATTTTTAAAATATTCAATTCCTGAATATGTGACAAGTCATGAAATAAAAATAATAATTAAAAAATTAAATATAGCAAATGTAAAAGAATTTAAAAATTCAACATCCTGATTATAAAAATTAAAAAATGTTCCTACAGTTGCAAGTGGAATAATAAAAAAAACTGATTTTCTATCACTATAAATTGCAAAAAAGAAAGAATAAATTGCTATTATTGAAAGAAAAAAAGTTAAATCTGTTTCATAATATGCAATAAAAAACTCATAAATAAAAAATAAGAGTCCTAATAAAAAATAAAAAAATAAGAGAAGGCGATTGTCACCCTTTACTCTTTTATATTCCTTTATTAAAAAATAAGTTATACAAATCGCAACTGCAAACAAAATATTATAAAGGATTAGCAAAAAGTAAAACATAACAATCGCATATAAATTAAATGGTGGAGGTGTCGGGAATCGAACCCGAGTCCAAAATAGCAACCCAATTTTAAAAATCTACAGTTTATCCATTTTAAATAATTTTTTTAATTTGGAAGGTTTTTACATTTATAGTATGCCTACTATTTTCTCTTGTAAAACTTTCCCAATAAATACCAAGAGTAATATTTATCAGAAATGTTGTCTACTTATGCAAATGCATAAGAAGAATTAACTTCTTCTTGCATTAATGCTAGATCAACAGGTTGATCATCGTTTCCGATTATTTTTAAGGTTTGATATTAAGGTTTATCAGACCACTGCATTTAAAACAATCACTAAATTGTCAAATCCACTACACCCCCATTAAGAAGTAATAGTATAAATAAAAATCTACTGTCTTACTATATTTTATCATTATTTTTTTAAATAAAGATACTTATAGTTTCATCTAATGTTTATATTTATAAATAATTTTTTCTTATTTTTTTAAATTCCTTTTCTTTTTCATATTCTCTTTTATCATATTTTTTTCTTGGTTTACCTAGTCTAATTTCTAATTTTACAAGTCCTTTATGAGATAAACCAATTACAGTAGGAATGATAACTAAATTTTCTAGTTTTACTTTTTCAGATATTTTTTTAATTTCATTTTTTGTAAGTAAAAGTTGTCTTGTTCTTTTAGAATCATAATTAGAAAAATCTAAAGAATAAGAATATTTTTTAACATCCATATTTATTAGTTTGAGATTTCTGTTTTTATCAACAAGAATATAAGATTCATTTAAAGAAACATCACCCGCACGTATTGATTTTACTTCAGATCCCATTAAGGAAATTCCTGCAAGATAAGTATCTTTTAAAACATAGTCATATTTTGCTCTTTTGTTTTTAGATATTACTTTCATAGATAATTAAATAATATCAAAATCAACTTGCCCTCGAACAAGACTTAAATCACTTATTTTAACCTTTACTTTTTTCCCTAATTCATATCTCTCTTCTTTTTTGTCTTTTATTATTGAAACATAATAATTATTTTCTTCATATGAATATTCCGAATTTAAAAATGAGCTATATTTTACAATTCCTTGAATTAAACCATCAATTTCAACATACATTCCAATTTTTGTAAACGAGATTATTATTGCATCAAAACTTTCATTTCTATGTTTTTCAAGATATCTTACTTTTTTAATATCTTTTAATTTTCTTTCAATATTTGCTGCATCTCTCTCTTTTTTTGAACATTCAAGTGCAATAGATTCCAATTCATTATCATGTTCATCTTTAAAATAGGATTTATCTTTTAAAAATTTTTTTATATTTCTATGAACAATTAAATCAGCATATCTTCTTATAGGAGAAGTAAAATGTAAATATTCTCCTAATCCAAGTGCATAATGCCCAGAATTCTTATTTGAATAAATTGCCTTTTCCATAGTTTGAATCATATTTCTTTTTACAATTAATTCATAATCCTCACCTTTAATTACATTTAAAAATCTTGAAAATCAATGTTGATTAATTTTTTCTGAGGAATCAATAGGTTGAGAAACAAGTGTTTTTAATAATAATAGAAATGATTCAATACTTGCTTGTTTTGGCTTGTCATGAATTCTAAAAATTCCTTTTATGTGATTATGAATTAAAAAATTAGCTACACTTTGATTTGTAATTACCATTAAATCTTCTATTATTTTTTCTGAAACACTTTGAAACTTATTTCATATTCTAATTGGCTCTCCATTTTTATCTAAATCTATTTTTGTTTCTGGAAGATTAAAATCTATCATTCCATTTTTTAATTTATTATTTCTTATAATTTGAGATAACTCTTTTGCATAAAGAATAGATTTTGTAAGGTTTTCGTCATTTCTTAATATTTCTTTTTTGTTATCAAAAAAAACATCAATTTCTTCATATGTGAGTCTAAAATTAGAATTTATTATCGAATTATCAATTTGATATTTTATAACTTTCCCTGCTCTATTTATAAACATTTTGCATGTAAGTGCAAGTCTATCTACATTGGGATTTAAAGAACATAATTGATTTGATAAAATCTCAGGAAGCATTGGAAAAACTTGATCTATTAAATAAATTGAATTACATCTTTTATAGGCCTCGTAATCCAATACACTTTCCTCTCTTACAAAATTTGAAACATCAGCAATGTGAACATATAAAATAAATCCATCTTTTTCTTTTTCTATACTTATTGCATCATCTAAATCTTTTGAACTTTCTCCATCAATTGTATAAGTTAGTAAATTACGATAATCAATTCTCTCTTTATTTTTAAATACATCAAATTTTTTTGCTTCAATTATTGCTTCGTTTGAAAATTTTAATTTAATATTATTTTTATAAGCGAGAACAAGATAATCAATTTTTGCATCGCTCTCATCACCTAAAATTTTTAAAACATCAAGATAAACAATTTTTTCAAATATATTTTGAAATCTTGTAACTAAAATTGTGTTTTCTTTATAATTTTCTTTATTTGTAAGAGCAAAAGAAAATCTTGATTCTTCATCTGGCAAAATAACCAATTTATTAGTTTTATCTTTTTTAACTCTAACAATAATGTTATTTCCATTTCTTTTTACTATCCTAACAATTTTCCCAGATCTTCTATCTGGTTTGTCTTTGTCTCTAAGTGGAAAAAGGACAATTTTAACAGTATCATTACTTAAAGCAGTAGAAGTAAATCTTTCTGGAATAAAATAGGTTTTGTCTTCCACTTCAACAAAACCATATTGAAATCTTGTTTCCTTAAAAATACCAATTACTGATTCTTCGTTTTTTAAATAATATTTATCTTCTCTTCTTTTAAAATAAATTTTATTATCTCTTTTTAATTCATTAAGAATTAAATCAAGTTCTCTATTTTGAACTGAAAGCTTTTTAAAAAGTTCTCTTTGTATTTCTTTAAAACTTAAAGGCTTTTTTTCTAAAAGTTCTAAAATTAAATCTTTTTTTTCCATTTTCTCTTTATGCAACAATAAGTGCTATCACAGGAAGTGCCATAAAAATTACAACAAGTATCCAAGTAAAGATATGCAAATACTTTTCAAATCCTCTTCTTTTTATATTTTCGAATAACTCAACGTCTTTTATTCCAATAATAGAAGAACCTACATTTTTTACTCTCCCTGATTGTAAATATAAAACAATAATTAAAATAATTGAAATAATGAAAGAAACAATCATTAATGCTGAACTCATTTTTTTATTCCGTCATAACCTTTGAAGTTATTTTACCAAATTCCATATTCATATCTAACTTAGAAATTCCAGTTTTTCCATTTCTATTTTTTGAAACAATAACTTCAAGGTCTTCTATAATAGCTCTTTGCTGCTCTCCTTTATTATAATAATTTGCTCGATAAAGCAATAAAACAACATCTGCATCTTGTTCTATTGCTCCCGATTCTCTTAAATCTGACATCATTGGTCTTTTATCTTCTCTTGTTTCTACCCTTCTCGATAATTGACTTAAAGCAATAATTGGTATTTCTATTTCTCTTGCTAATGATTTCAATGTACGAGATATTTCTGTTATTTCTTGTTGTCTATTATCAGATCTATTATTTGACTCTAATAGTTGTAAATAATCAATTACAATTAAATCTAAATTTACTAATGAATGTAATTTCCTTATTTTTCAAGTAAGTTCTCCCAAAGTAAGTCCCGGTGTATCATCAATCCAAATATTTTTAGGTTTAATTCTTTCAATTGCGAGTTGAACTCTTTTTATTTCCTTGTCATTTAATCTATCATAATTTCTAACAAAATCTTGAGTAATCATTGCTTCTGATGAAATAAGTCTTTGTAAAATAGAAGTTGTAGGCATCTCTAAAGAAAATAAACCTATTTTTTTTCTTCTTGAAATGTTGTTTACAATTTGAAGTGCAAAAGCAGTTTTACCCATAGAAGGTCTAGCTGCTATTATAATAAATTCACCTTTTTTAAAACCACCTAAAATAAAATCTAATTGTCCTATTTCTGATTCAATTCCTTCTTTGTAACCTTCTTTTTTAATTAATTCTAATTTTTTAGAAAATTCTTCTGTTAAATTAACAATCGGTTCAAAATCTTTTAATTCTCTGCTTTTTGTAATATGAAAAATATTTGATTCAATATCTTGAATAATTTCATCTAAATGTTTTGATTTATTACCTTTTGTAATTGTTCTTAATGAAGAATCTAAAACTTTAGAAAGCTGTTGCTTTTGATATTTTTCTAAAATTAAATCAATATAATTTCTTATATTTAATTCAAATCCAGAATCTAATTTTAAATCAGCAATATATTCTGCTCAAATTTTTAAATCACTTTTATCATTTTTTACAAGATTATCAATTAAAATTTTTTCATCAATTTTTTGATTTTTTTTAAATAAATTTTCTAGTTTTAAAAAAACTTCTTTATTTTTTCCGTCAAAATATTCTTCTCTTAAAACACCAATTATTTGAGAAACTAAATTAGGCTTTCTAATAACAAGTCCCAGTAATGCTCTTTCAATATTTTGATTTTCAACTAAAAATTCATTCATAATTTCTCCTACTAAAGTGCAACCGATTCAATAATTGTATCTCTAATTTTTTTTCTTAAATTTTTAAATTTCATGTCATCTTTATTAAAAGTAACGGCAGCAACATTAAAATGTCCACCGCCTCCTAACTTTTCACAAATATTTTGAACGTTAATTTTATCAATAGATCTAGCAGACATTTTATAAGTATTTTTATTTATTTTAGCAAGTATAAATGATGCCTTTATTCCTTCATAATCTAGAAGCATATTTGCAAGAAATGAAAGCGTTGATTCATCAACAATCTGCATTTCTGGAATATAAGTATAAACAATTTCAGAAGTAATTTTATCAATATTTTCAAGCGCAGAAACAATTAAAGGAGTATTTAAAAAATCGCTCTTTGTATAATTTATTAAGTTATTAATTTCTCCTCCTTCATTTGTTAAATATGTTAGTGATTCAAATGTACGAGGAGATGTATTTCTTTTTAAATTATTTGTATCTAAATAAATTCCAAGAATTAAAAGCGATGCTTCTTCTTTTGAAAGATGTTTGTAATCTTTTCCTTCAACTTCTTTTAAAAGAAAAAGTTCAGTAATTAATTCTGATGTTGAAGAAGAAGCTGTATCTATATATTCATTTTCTTTTATTGTTTTTATCTTAGATATTCCTATTCTATGATGATCAATAATAAATCTATTTTCTACTTCGACGCTTTCCAAAAGATCAAATGCTTGCACTCTTGAGTCATCTGAAGTATCAAGAATTATTATTCCTATTTTTTTATTTACTTTTTCTTTAAAATCATCTATTTTTATAAATAATGATTTAGTGTGTTGAGAAATATTATTAAATATTTTTGAAGACGATCCATCAAATTCATCTAAAATAATTGAAACATTTTTATTATATTCTTTTACAAATCTTGCAAGTCCAACACTAGCAGCTAATGCATCAATATCAGCGTTTATATGTGCAGTAATAAAAATTCTATTTAAATGAATTAGTTGATTTGTAAAATTATCATTAAAAAATTTTAACTCTACTTTAGAATTATCTTGATCTTTTACCGTTGATTCCCCTACAACTAAAAGTCTATTTTTTTCATCAGAAATAACTACTTGATTTCCGCCTCTAGATTTAGCATGTTCTGTTGCTTCTTTTGCATTATTAAATAAATCACCCAGCTCTAAATTACCATGAGCAATACCAATTGAAATAGAAGCATTTTGAACATTATTTCCTAAAATCTCAATAAGTTTATTCATTAAATTTTTTTGTATTATTTCTGTATTTATTTTATTTCATTTCAAAATAATAAGTGTAGAACTATCAAATGTAGATTCAGTACGTAAAATTCCACTATTTTTTTCAGATCATTTTTCTAAGTATTCATTTATATTTAAATTTATTTTTGCTTTATCAATTACCTTATTTGAAAAATGTTTATCTATAACAATTAAAGCAAGATCTCTTTTTTTAATAATTTGATTTGAAAATGAAAGATTTGTTTCATCCTTAAAAATTAAAATATTTGTTTTACTATATTTTTTTACTAAATATGTTGAATTTTTAAAATGAAAAATTGTATCATCATTATCAAAAAATTTTCTTTGAGAATAAAACAAATTTATATTTTTACCTAAAAATATCTTAAATCCATTTTCATATAATCATTTAGAAATAAAAACAATTCTATTTCTTTCATCATAAATAATATAACCACTATTTAAATTAAAATGAAAACTGTCAATAACATCTGGAAAAAGTGAAAAAAAACTTTTCACAAGTCTTCTATTTTTTTGAAAATAATAAAGTAAATAAAAAAATACTAATATAAAAATTAGTATTGTCGCTCCAAAGAAGACTCCATAAATAACTGCTGAAAAGTCTTCTTCAAAAAATAATAATACAAAAACTATAACCAACAATGCCAAAATGACTGCTGATAAAATTTGAATTATAAAAAAATTGTTTAAGCGTTTTTTCATTCTATGAATCTACAAATGGTAAAAGGCCAACTTCTCTAGCTCTTTTAATAGCAAGAGATAATTTTCTTTGATATTTTGCAGATACACCTTTAATTCTTCTTGACAAAATTTTACCATTTGAATATGATATAAATTTTTTTAATACTTCTACATCTTTATAATCAATATATTCAATATTTTGTTCTGTAAAAATACATTTTTTATTAGAAGTTTTAAATCTCATTGGTTTTTTTTTGATTTTTCTTCCTTTTGCTGTTCTAGGCATAATTCTCCTTTCTAGAAATCGATTTCATCAAAATCGATATCCTCCATTTTCATTTCATCTTGTTCTTTGTCAAAATTTTTATTATTAAAATTATTTTTTTGTATTGTATTTGTATTAAATACATTTTCAGTTGATTGATCTATATTTTGTTGTTTTGATTCTAAAAAGTGAACTTGAGAAACATTAACATTTGTTCTTGTTTGATAATTTCCATCTTGTTCTAAACGATAAACTTCAAGTCTTCCTTCAACTCCAATTAATGAACCTTTTTTTAAATAATCTCTCATAAATTCAGCAGTTTTTCTTCAAGTTACACAAGAAATAAAATCTGTTTCATTTTTTGAACTCATTCTTTGAACGGCCAATGTAAAATAAGAAAAAACTATTCCATCATTTGTTTGTCTTAATTCAATATTTGAAGTAAGTCTGCCTGTAAGTAAAACTTTATTTATCACTTTTATCTTCTTCTACTTTTTCGCTTTGTTCACTATATTGTTTTTTATTTATATTTTGTCTTCTATTTTGAAAAACTAAATCTTTTGTTGTTTTCATTTCAAATGGTCATTTTTTTTCATGTTTTATAATCATATTTCTAATTATTTCCTTTTTAATAGTAAGCATTTTCTTAAATTCTATTATATTTACTGGCTCAGTCTCAATATAATAAATTACATAATATGCTTCTAAAAATTTACTTATTGGATAAGCAAGTTTTCTAAGGCCTCACTCATCTTTTCTAATAATTGTTCCGCCCAATTGCTTTTCGGCTTCACTCATTTCTTGAAAAAGCATATCTTTATCAAGCGTGGGTTGAAACAATAACATTACCTCATATTTTCTCACACATACTCCTTTTGGTATAACTGCTCTCCTTATTAAGAAAAAAGAGCAAGGATATTAACCAATCTAATTTTAACAAAGAAAATTAAATATTATTTATTTTATTTTCTGCTAATATTTTTTGAATATTAGCATTATTAATATTTTCTTGAATTTCATAAATAAATAATTTTTCAAGAAAAGTCATATAAATAAGATCTAAATTCATATTTATTTTAAAATAATTTACATCTAAATCTTCAAAATACCTTGCTTCTATTATGTTCGCAACTTTTTTTAGTTTATCTATATAAATACTTAAAGAATATCTTTTATTTTTTTCTGATAAATCATATGTAAATATATTTCACATATTTCTTTGCAAATAATAACTTTTAATATCTTCTATTGAATTTTTTTTCAATTTAACTTTTTCCTCTTTGTTTAAATCCAAAATTTTTACAAATTTTGGATAAACATCTTCTAATTCTTTAAATGTTTGATTAAGTTTTATTTTTAAATTTCTAAATTCATCAAAAAATAATAAAAGTAATTCAAGAATTTTATTTTTTGCTAATTCAATATTTTCATATTTAAAATATATTATTATTTCATTTCTTTCAAAAGTTTTTAAACCAAATTCATGCTCATCTCGAACAATATAATTACACTGCGAAAAAATACCATTATTATTTTTTATATTTAAATTAATCAATTTATTATAAAATCAATCACTATAATCGTTATAAAGTTTATATATTTTATAATCAGAAATAGAATCAAAATTTATATTTCTTGAATTTTTATATTCGCTTCTTTCAAGACCAAAATCTAACTCATTAAAATATTTAGGGGTTCTTATTTTAAGAACATTTAATTTATTCTTTAAAATGTCAAGAATTTCTTCTTCTATCATTGACATTGCTTTTTGTGTATCTAAATAATTTATTTTTGTTTTATATAAATAATTTTGTTTCATGTTTTATTTTTTTTCACGCTGATGAGGAAAAAGAATTACATCTCTTATAGATGATGAATCTGTAAGAAGCATAACCAATCTATCAATCCCAAGTCCCATTCCTCCTGTAGGAGGAAGACCATAACTAAGTGCATCTATAAAACTATGGTCCATTTCTGTTGCTTCATCATTTCCTTTTTTTGCTTCTTTTTCTTGCTCTAAAAATCTATCATATTGATCTCTTACATCAGTAAGTTCTGAAAAAGCATTTGCATATTCTCTTCCTAAGATAAATAATTCAAATCTATCAGTTAAATTTAAATCTTCTTCTCTTCTTCTAGCTAATGGAGAAACTTCTACGGGATAACCTGTAACAAAAGTTGGGTTTTTTAATAAAGATTCACATTTTTGTTCAAAAAATTCATTTATTACATACCCCATTTTATCATGAAATGGTTTTAATTCAACTGCGTATTCTTTTGCAATTTTTTTAGCTTCGGGAAAAGTCTTTATTTTTCTAAAATCTACAGAAGTAATTTCTTTTATTAAATCAATCATTTCAATTTTTTTAAATGGTTTTTTTAAAGAAATTTTTTCATTTTGATAAGTAATATCTGTTTTCCCATTTACTTTTAAAGAAACTGTTTCAATTATTTCTTCTGTAATATTTATCATAGAATTTATATCACCTAATGCTTCATAAAGTTCAAGTGAAGTAAACTCTGGATTATGTTTTATAGAAATTCCTTCATTTCTAAAAATTCTTCCAATTTCATAAGCTTTATCAAAGCCTCCCACAATTATCTTTTTAAGTGGAATTTCTGTAGCTATCCGAAGATTAAAGTCTCTTTTTAAAACATTGTGATGAGTAGTAAAAGGTTTAGCGGCTGCGCCTGTAACTTGTTCTTGTAGAATTGGAGTTTCAAATTCTACATAACCCTTATTATTTAATAAAAATCTTATTTCATTTATAATTTTTGATCTTTTTATAAAAATTTCTTTTACATTATCATTCATTATTAAATCTAAATATCTTTTACGATATCTTTCTTCTATATTTTGTAAACCATGAAATTTTTCTGGAAGTGGTTTAAGTGATTTTGTGAGAATTTTTAATTTCTTAACTTTTAAAGTTAATTCTCCTGTATGTGTTTTCATTATATTTCCAGTAACTCCAATTTGATCTCCTATATCTAAATAAGAAAGAATTTTTCAATTTTCTATTGAAAAATTCTTTTCATTTAAATAAAGTTGTAAATTATCAGTAAATCTTTTAATAATAATAAATAATGATTTTCCTTGATTTCTTATAATCATTACTCTACCAAAAATAGAATAATTTAAATTGCTTGCAATTTTTTCTAAATCTTCCCTATTTTTTTCTGAATAAAGTAAGTTTAAATTTTTTATATTAGTGTTTTCTTTGAAAGAAGAAAAATTAGGATTTTCTCCCATTCTAATTAAAGAATTTAATTTTTCTAATCTATTTTTTTCTTGATCATTCATTCCTGTATTAAACTCATTTGATTGAGTCAACATTTGTTGTTTTGCTTCCATGTCTATCAATTTTTAAAACCTCTCCATCTACAACTCTTATTACTCTATCAGCAACAACTGAAAAATTAGGATTATGAGTAACAATAATTAAAGTTGTACCATATTTTTTGTTAATTTCTAATAATAATTTTAATGCTTCTTTCCCATGAAATTCATCTAATGCTCCAGTAGGCTCATCGGCAAAAAGTATTTCTGGATTTTTTGCAAGCGCTCTCCCAATTGAAACTCTTTGGTTTTGTCCTCCTGATAATTGAAAAGGATATTTATTCGCTTGTTTTTCAATTCCTAAAATTTTTAGGATTTCTTTTACATTTTTTCCTTCTTTGTTTTGTCTTCTTAAGTTGTAACCCACTTTTACATTTTCAGATACAGTAAGAGTTGGAATTAAATTATAAGATTGAAAAACAAAAGACAAATTGTCAGCTCTAAACTTTGTTTTTTTGCTTTCGGAAAGATAGAATAAATTTGTGTTATTTACAATAACATCACCTGATGTTGCATCTGTAAGCCCTGAAAGAACATTTAAAAGTGTTGTTTTACCTGAACCTGAAGCACCTAATATTATTACTATTTCTCCCTTTTTGATTACAAGGTTTATATCTCTTAAAACATGTTCATAAGTTTCTTTTGAAGTATATAACTTATTTATATTTATTAAATCAATTATATTATCTTTACTGTTTTGTGTTTTACCATAAATTAAACTGTTTTTATATTTTTTTCTTAGTTCCTTTTTTTCTATTGGATTTGCCGATCTTTTTATTTCTCCTTTAAAAATTTTCTTTTTTTGATTTATTAAATATTTTCTATATTTTTTGATAAATCTTACTTTACTTTTATGAGTTAAAAAGTGTTTTTCACTTAATGCTTTTGTAAATGAATTACTTAATTCTTCTTTAGAATAAGAATTAAGTAATTCTGAATCATTTCTTGATGCTCTTTTTTGTTTTTTAATTAATTTATCATTTTTTTTTTCTGTTTTTTTTTCTTCTTTTTTTAAATTAGCTTTTTCTTTTTTAAGAACTTTTTTGTTTTTTTTAGATGCGTTTTTTTCATTTTTAATTAACTTTTTCTTCTCTTTATCTAAAGTTTTTTCATTTTTTTTACTCATATTAATTTTCCTCTTTGATTGCATCTAATGGATTTGTTTTCCTGAAAGCATTGTAAGCCATCATTAATAAAATAAGAAGTAGGCCAACTATAAAAATTGTAATATAAATCCATTGTATAGAATTAACAGCAAAAGTAAAACTTGTTCCCGTTAAATTATTTAAAACATTTGAAATTCCAAATAACATTAAAAATGCAAAAGGAATAGATAATATAAATCCAATTATTATTATTATTATATAAGGAGTAAGAACAAGAGAAGTTGATTTTCAATTTGAATAACCAATTGCTTTTAACATAGCAACTTCTTTTTTTGATTTATCATTTACATCTTTTATTGCAATTACTGTAAGTATAAGTGCAACCATTAATGAAAAAAGAGAAAGTAACAATAAAAATCCATTAACAAGTTCATAAAGAAAGTCAGTTTGATTCGAAATTGATTTTTTTGAAAGAGGTGCAGTCTCTAATGATTTTGAATTATCAATATACTCTTCAAAGGTTAAGGTTTCACCATTGTTTTCACTTGCATATTGATTAATTGGAACAATTGTCAAAGTTTGAGGTGGTTTGAATGTTTCTTCTTGCGTTGGCGTTAAATAACTAGTTCAATAAATATTTTGATAATAAATTTTATTCATATTAGTTAGAAAATTTCAGCCAGAATAATTTTGAATTAATTTTTCTGTTGTTGTAAATCCAACTGCAAGATTAGATTGATAAGGAAAAACTTTTACTGAAATTGGTTCTCTATAAATTTCATTATCTTTATCTGTTAAAAATAATTCATCAGTGTTATAACTTTGATCTGATTCATCATAAGTAAATATACCTGGAGCAAGAACTCTTAAATAATTAAATGTAAAGCTATCAACAACCACAGGAATATAATCTAATTCTCCATATTGATCAACCAAATCTTCTTGTTCTACCAATTTTTGATATGACTCTTGTGGTAATTCATAAACCTTATTTATTGAATCAGAATATTTAAAAATATTTAATCTTACACTATCGTAATCAATATTAAATCTGTTTTCACTATCTTCTTCATCTATATACTCAAATTTAACATTGCCTCCAGTTGCTAATGCTTGATTTAAAGAATCATAGTAAATGTCTTTAAACACAATATCTGGGGCATAATCCAAATAAGAACTTACATCAGCACCGTTTATAATTTCATTAAGAACATCATCAAATGTTAATTCGCTTCCCATTTTATTTAAACTTAAATCTATATTAATTGAAAATAGATTGCTAATATTTAAAAAATCAATAGCTGAATACTCGCTTCCTTCTCATGGTGTTGTTAATAAAGAATAATAATTGGATTCTTCAAATAAATCAATTACAATACAAAAATTTAATAAAGCTTCTTTTGGAATATAATAATTAACTACATTATTTGAAACAACTTCAGTTTCTATGCCATTTGTTCCATTTATTGGATTTAAAATAACTTCGCCTAAATCTTGATAAACTATGTCGGGATTACTTGAAATATCACTTTCAATCTGATTAATCTCATTAAAAGTAAGTAATTCATCATTATAAAGTGGATCTTGATTAGATTTATAATCACCTTCTTGTTCATTTAAATCATAAAAATCATATTCATATTTTGTCTCATTAATAGAAGAATAATATTCAAAATTAAATCCCTCAGCTGCAAGTTCTTGCGTATTTGTAATTATATTTCTTGCTGCAAAAGAAAGAGAAGTAAGTGCTGTTGCTATAAAAACAGCAAAAAGTAAAAGCAATGATTTACCCCAAGCTCGGGAAAGACCCTTAAATTTATAAGCATAAGAAAATGATGCATTTTTAGGAACTAATTTTCCCGAATAAACAACAATAGCACTTGGATCATCATTTATTTTATTTGATAATAGATCAATTGGTGATTTTCTTAAAATATAATTAGAAATTATTACTGCTATTCCAAATAAAATCAATGCAGGCAAAAATACCACATAAAAGACACTTCAAAATGAAAAACCAAATGTTAATCCAGGCAATGAAAAAAAACTATGAAACAAACCAAGCGTGTACATTTGAAGCGGTATTGAAAGTAACAGCGCAATAAATCCAGCAACCAAAATTATTACAAGCGGATACATAATAAAAGACACTGAAGCTTCATGCCTATTAAGACCCAATGCTTTTAATGTTCCAAATTGTTTACTATAATCTTTAACTCTTTTTTGAATTAAAAGAATAAGCACAAAAACTATTATTATTAAAAAAATGTACATAAATACATTAGCAAATATTGTTTCATTATTAAGTTCATCCAGTACTCCATTTGTTCTATATGAATTTAAAGAATAATTTTCGCCAGTTATCATTCCAACATCATCTAAATTAATTGATCTATCAGATACTATTGGGATATTATTTGTTTTTGTTGAATCATAAATATAATCTTCTAATTCATATGTTCTATCATATATTTCAGAATGATTATCTTCATCTAATCCCATGTCACGATAATAATAAATATTGTCAGCTTTATCATAAAAATCTGTAAATCCAAAGTCAAATGAATATTCTAATTTACCATTTGTTATTTTAACAAGTGATTCAGGATTCATTAAAAAGGTAGATTGACTAGAAAAATCTGTAATAAAATTAGTTGAAGAATAAACCGGAGCAATTACATTTGAAAAACAAGCTGAAGCCATTATTTCAAAATAATAATCATTTATTTTTAAAATATTTTCTCCTTCTTTTGATAAATCAATATCATTTGCATCAAGATATTCCTCTTGAATAATAATTTTGAATGGAGAATTTTTAGTGCCATTTTCATCATATGAATCTCCTACTTGTGTTAATTCATTTTCTATTGTTTCATCATCATAACCTGGCGCATATTCTGTAATTATTATGTTATCAATTACATAATTATTATTTTTCCCACTATATCTAAAGAGTGGTGATCATTTTGTTTGAAATTGATTATAACCCATTAAAAAATATATTTCATTATAAGAGTCGGATACAACAGGTTGATATATGTAATGCGGGAAAAAATTATAAACTATTTCATAATTTGAGCCATTATCATCTATTTCATCATCTATTAACCCGTCATTAAAATTAGAAAAAGTAGTTTCAAAAACTAATGAAGCTATAAAATTTTCAATATTTTGAAAATAAAGAGAACCATAATTTCCTCAAAAATTTGATATAGAATATTCACTTTCAAAAAATAAATCATATTCATTTATCAGATCTTCATCTGTTTCTAAAATTACATCACCTATATCAAAATCAGAATTTAATCTACTTATTGAAAACTCAAATAAATTATTATAATTATCATTATCATCTTCTAAACTGTTTAATGTAATTCCAGCATAATTTACTTGGTTGGGTTTAGAATCAATAATTAAAGGATAAAGAGATTCTTCTATTTGTTCTGAATAAGAATAAAATGTTCCTATAAGAGAAAAAGTAACTGAATAAAAAACAATTATTATAATAACTGAAGTAACACTTTTAAATAAAGAAGTAAATATTGATTTATAAATTAAAGCATTTTTTTTAAATTTAATTATAAAAAGTAGAAATGCCATAATTGAAATTATGGATAAAATTATTATTATTATTCATATTATTAAAATTCACATTAAACTAATTATAAATAATTAAAAATATAATTTTATTTATAAAAAAAATCTTCCTTTAAGGAAGATTTTTTTAAACTATTTAATTTTTTATTTTTCCATTTCTTGCATTTGTTCAGTTAATTTTTTATGTTTATAAATATAATCTATTTCTTCTTTATTTAAAACTTCTTTTATTAAAAGAGCTTTTGCAAATAATTTAATCATAGATTTATTATTGTTTATTATAGTGTGAGCATTTTTATATGAAGTTTCTATTAAAGTTTTCACTTCAAGGTCAATTTCATAAGCAACTTTTTCTGAATGAGTTCTATCAATTGAACTTCTTAAATAATACATTCCTTCTGGTTTGTCATATTGTACTGGTCCTAATTTTTCAGACATACCAAATTCAGCAATCATTCTTCTTGCAATAATAGTTGCTTCTTGAATATCAGAATATGCACCTGTTGTTACATTTTCTTTTCCAAAGAAAATTTCTTCTGATGCTCTTCCTCCCATATAGGAAATAATTTTTGCAATTAATTCAGCTTTTGTTTGTACAATTTTTTCTTTTTTAGGAGTCATTAATACATATCCACCAGCTTGCCCTCTAGGAACAATTGATATTTTTTGAACTTTCTCAGCATGTTCTAATTTAAGTCCTATTAAAGCATGTCCAGCCTCATGATGTGCTATTAGTTCTTTTTCTTCTCTAGACATTGCATTATTTACTTTTGCAGGTCCTCCGATTACACGATCTATTGATTCATCAATAATATCTAATGTAATAACTGGTATATTAAGTCTTACTGAAAGTATTGCTGATTCATTTATTACATTTTCAAGTTCAGCACCTGAAAATCCTGGTGTTCTACTTGCTATGTTTCTTCAATTAATATCAGATGCAAATTTTTTATTTCCTTTTCTTGCATGAAGTTTTAATATTGCTTCTCTTTCATTAATATCAGGAAGTCTTATATCAATAGATCTATCAAATCTACCTGGTCTTTTTAAAGCGGGGTCTAAAATATCTGGTCTATTTGTCGCAGCTATTATTACTATTCCAGTATTTGAAGTGAATCCATCCATTTCAACAAGCATTTGATTTAATGTTTGTTCTCTTTCGTCGTTTCCACCACCAGAGCCAGCTCCTCTTACTCTACCTACAGCATCTAATTCATCAATAAATATTAATGAAGGAGCAGTTTTTTTTGCTTGATCAAATAATGATCTAACTCTTGACGCACCAACACCTACAAACATTTCAACAAAATCCGAACCTGAAATAGAATAGAAAGGAATTTTTGATTCTCCTGCTATTGCTTTAGCAAATAATGTTTTACCTGTTCCTGGAGGGCCAGATAAAAGAACACCTTTAGGCACTCTTGCCCCTGCTGCACTATATTTTGCAGAATTTCTCATAAAATCTACAATTTCAGATAATTCTTGTTTAATTTCCGAATAACCTTCAACATCTTTAAATGTAACTGTTGAAATTTGTGGAGTAAGCGATTTTTTCTGAATTTTTCCTGCTGATTGTTGTTTATCAACAACCATTTTTATAATTACTCAAGCAAGAACAAAGAAGAATAATCAAGGTAATCATGAAAGTATTAGATATGCAAAAAATGAAGGTTCAGGATTTTGAGGAACTACTTCTAATAAACCAGAACTTATTAAAACATCAAAGTTAGATAAATATTGATTAGATAAATCAATGGCCTGCTGTATATCATCAAAATAAGTGACGTATTGAATATCATCATAAATAAATGATGCAGTCACATATCCTCCATCATTAATATTTCAATTAAGGTAAACAGGATCATTTGGTGTTGCATTATTTGTTGCTAAAGTTAAATTATTAAAGAATTCATCATAATAAACATATTCTGTTCTTACACCAAAAATAATTGCAAAAATAAGAAAAATTAATAAAACAATAACTATTATTCAAAGAATTTTTGCAAGTGTTGAAGTCTTTTTCTTTGGAAGTTTTTGTGGTGGCATTTGTGGTGGTTTTTGATTTGGGTTATTAGAATTAGGTTTACCTTGTTGAGGAGTGGGTTTTACGGTAGTATTATCAGTTGCAGCTTTTTGCTCAGAAGTTTTACTTTCTGGTGTTTTTGCTTCATTGTTATTTGAAGGATTTTTAGAATTAAAAGAGCTATCCTTGTTATCTTCTTTTGAAGGAGAGTTTATTTCTTTTTTTTCTTGATTGCTTTCTTTATTAGAAGTATTATTAGGAGAATTGGGGTTTTGTCCCTTTAAAAAAACTCTGTTTTCTTTTTGCTCTAAGATTTCCATTTTTTTTATAATAATAGTAATTATACATATTTTAACTATTTTACAATTGAAATATGAGAAAGATTTCTCAATTTTTCTTCATAATCTAAACCATAACCAATTACAAAATAATCTTTTTTAGTTTTAAAAAGATAATATTTTTTAATTTCTGGTTGACTTCATTTTTCATTTCCAAAAATTGTAGCTACTGAAATTCCTTTAGGATTTTTCTCTTTTATTAAATTAATAATATTAGTTAATGTTTCACCTGTATCAATTAAATCATCTATTATAATTACTTGCTTATTATTTGGATCTATTGTATTTAAATAATTAATGATTGGTTTACCTATTTTACTTTCTTTTTCATATGATTTAGAAAAAATAAAATCTATTTCTAAATCTATTTTTATTAATTTAAGTAAATCAGAAGCAAAAAACATTCCACCCTTCATTACAACTATAAAAAGAAGTTCTTTTTCATTTTTAAAATCTCTGTTTATTTGATAAGCTAGTTTTCTTAATTTAATTTTTATTTCATTTTTCCCTTTTAGCTGCCTTGTTTTTAGCTTTTTCATCTATTTTTCCTTTATTACCAAAACATCATTTTCAATTGTTAAATATAAATTTTCTGTCAGTCTATAAGACTTGTCTTTAGAACCTTTTATTAAAAAATCATCAAGACCTTCTAGTTTATTAGTACTAATTTTAATAAAATAATCATTATTAATTAAAAACCTATATAAAAGATGTTTTCTTAATTCTTCTTTTTGCTTTAATAAGAAAGTGTAATTATAAATCTTTTTTTCTCATGTTTGAAATAAATTCTCTATTTTTTTTCTTTTAATTTCATTTGAATCATTTATTTTTTTATAGTAATCATAAATCTTTTCTTTTTGAATTTTTGTTCTCTTTGAAAGTTCTATCCTTATTCTATTTCTTTCGTATATTGGTTGAGAATTAGTACTATCAATAGCAAATGTTATATTATTATTACTACAATAAGCAATAAGTTCTTCTTTATATTTATTAATTAATGGTCTTTTTATTTTTAAACCTTTATAATAGCTTTTTTCTGAAATTCCATAAAAAAATAAAGAATTTGATCTGCTTTCTTGCATAATTGCAGTTTCTATAAAATCATCTTTATGATGTGCTAAATAAAGTGATGAAGCTTGATATTTATCAGCATTTCTTAAATAAAAATCATATCTTATTTCTCTTGCAATTGATTGTTTGTTTTTTAAATAATTATAATTTTGATAGAGTTCATCATTTACACTAAGAATTTCTAATTTTATATCATTTTTATTGCAGTAATCTTTTACAACTTCTTCATCATAATTAGAATCAGTTCTAAAATGATAATTAATATGATTTGCAATTATTTTATATTTATCTTTTTTTTGTAATATATCTAAAAGGGCCATCGAATCAGACCCTCCAGATACACCTACTACTATTGTTTTTTTATTGTTAAACATTTTAATTTTTTTAATTATATTTTAAAAAAAATTAAATAAAAATATATTAATTTTATATTTATTCTTTACTTTTCTCCTTTAATAATAAAAATTAAATTTTCATAATTTTTTGTTTTTTTTAGATTAAAAACTAATAAAATAATTCCATCATATTTATTTAATAATTTTTTTTGAATTTCAAATAATTTTAAATTTATAGAAATTAATTTTTCTTTAAAATATTTTTCATCAAATAAATTAAAATTTGTAAAAACAAAACCTAAATAGTTTTTATTGTATTTTTTAAAATTTTTAATATTTTCTTTATTTTCGCTATATCCTGTTTCTAAATTAATTTTTTTAGTCACTTTTTTTAATAATTTGGAAATTTTTTTATTTACATAATCTTTTTCATATTGTTTTTTTTGTTTTTCATAAGAATTTAAATAACATTTTTTAAAATCTTTATCGTAAATGTTAATAGATTTAAATTTTTTTTTAAAATCTTTTTCTGTTTTTATCCCTAATTTTTCAAAGTACTGGTGTCTACAATTTTTAAGTATCTCTGGAGTTATATTTTTTATTTCAAAAGACAGATTCTCATTCTTATTATTAATAAATGAAAAATCTGGTCAATATTTACTATCTCCTTTATACTCTTTTAAATTTGTTTTTTCTAAATTTAAAAAATCCTTTTCTAAAATAAAAAAAGATGTATTTAAATAGTATAAATAAGACTCATCTTCCTTAATATTTCATTGCTTATCAAATGGAATATTCAAAAAAGATGTTTTTTTTATTGTAAAACTTCTTTTCTTCATTCCTTCTCATCCGTCTTTTTTTTTATTTTGAATTTTTTTATTTTTATATCTTTTAATTTTTTTTATATTGTTATTCATTGTATAAAAAATAATATATTAAATTTAAATATTTTGTTAAATCTAATTCTTTTAATTCTTTTTTTAAAAAATCATCCATTACAAAATCTTCTATTCTTTTATTATTTACCGGACCAATTCCACAGCGAAGTCTTGTAAAATTATCTTTATCCAAATGCTTTAATATATCTTTTACTCCATTATGACCTGCAGAAGATCCTTTATTTGATATTTTATATTTATTAAATAAAATATCCTTATCATCATAAACTATAAGTATGTCTTTTGGTTCTATTGCAAAATAACTTGCAAATAAATAAACTACTTCTCCTGAATTATTCATATAACTCATAGGTTTTAAAATAATATATTCTTGATTATTTTCTTTTATTCTTTCATATATTCCATTAAATTTCTTTTTACTAATTTTTATTCCTTTCTCTTTACAAAAATAATCAATAATCATAAATCCTAAATTATGTCTTGAATTTTTATATCTTTCTCCTGGGTTTCCAAGTCCTACTATAAGTTTCATTTTTGTTTTTTTAAAAATCATTATTTTTATTATTTGAAATAAAAATAAATAAAAGATAATAAAAATATTTTAATTCATCTTTTTCTTTATTTTTATAAATTTTTTGAAATAAAAATAAATTATTAGAAAGTTTTATTTTTTCAAAATTAAAATTATTATTTTCTATTTCTTTTATTGATTTTGGTAGTGTATTTTTTGAATTAATGTTTTTTATTTCTTTTTTTCATTTTATTAAATTTTTATTTAAAGAAAAATCTTTTTTTTTATTTTTTTGAATTCAAAAAAATAAAAAATTACTAATAATTCCTGCAATAATAGAAACTAAAAAACTTAAAAATATTTGTAATAATGCTTCCATTAAAATTCCTTTTTTTAAAAAAAATTATTTAAAGTATTTTTAAAATTGTTATATAAATCTTTATCTCAACTAATTTTAAATGTAATTAAATTAGTTGCTCTTGGATTTATTATTTTAAAATCTTTTATTATTTTACCTGTTTTTTTAAAATACAGAAGCACATAAATTAATAACTGTTCTAAATAATCATTTTTAACATTTGGATCTTTTGATGTTTTTATTTCTACCAATGTATCTTCTAAAATAAGATCGGCATCTGCTTTTATTAATATATTTGACTCAGTTAATCCTAGTGAAGGATTTAGTTTAAAATTTTTTATTTTTAAATCATTTTTTAATAAAATATTTAAGTTTTCATAAATATTTTTAAAATCTTCAAAAAGATTATCATATTTTTTATTATTTTTATTACTTAAAAATTCCTCAAATTCTAAAAAATTATTTAAAGAATTTAGAATATATTCTTTTTTGCCAACTCTAAAAATAATATCTGAAATAGATAAAATATAAATTGTTTTAAATAATTCAAATAAATCTTTTTCATTTTTAAAAAGATAATTAGAAATTTCTTCATTTAATCTTTCTTTAAATTTTGAAAACTCTTTTTCTTGAATATTATCAGGATCATAATAACTTGAATAATTTATAAGTATATTAAAACTTTTATACGCTATTATTTCTTCTGTTGTTTCTGTTAATTTATTTATAAAATCATCAGATTCAACTAAATAATTTTCTTTTATTTTTTTTAAAAATAAATATCTAATAAGATAATCTGAAATTATTCCAAACAAAGAATAACTTTTATGATTTGGAAGATGTTTTATTTTAAATTTATTTAATTTTATATCCTTAATAAAAGGATTAAATAAATTTCTTATTTCATTAATTTTTGCTAATTCAGTAGCAGTAATTTGTTCTTTTTCCATTTATTTTTTCCTAATTTAATCTTTTATTAATTATTTAATAATAATTAATAAAAGAAAGCATTATATTTTTTAATAAAATAATCTGTAATTGATTCATTTTTAACATGAGTTTCTATTACACCTGCTATTGGTTTTGCTAAATCTACAACTTTAAGAAATTTGCTTTCTTTTATCTCTATGGAATTTGTTACAATCAATTCTTTAATTCCTAAATCTTTAAATTTTTGTTCTACTGTTTCTTTTTCTCCGTTTTTTTGTGAAAGGATACCATGTGTTGCTGCAACATAAACATCTTTTGCACCATTTTTCTTTAAAATTTTGTAAGCTTCCATTATAGTTCCGCCTGTATCTACAATATCATCATAAAGAATACAATTTTTCCCTTTTACTTCACCAAGCATTGAAATAGCTTCTACTTCATTAATGCCAATTCTTCTTTTATCAATTATTGCAATTGGAGCATTTAAGTATTTTGAAAGTTGTCTTGTTCTTATAAGTCCCCCGTGGTCTGGAGAAACAATTACTAAATCTTTTATTTTTAATGATTTTAAATAAGTTCCAAGAAGTCCGAATGCTTTAAGTTCGTCAACAGGAATTTTGAAAAAACCTAAAATCTGAGAAGCATGTAAATCAAAAGTAATCATTCTATCTACTCCTGCTTCTTCCAATAATCTCGCAACAAGAGAAGTGGTAATTGGATGTCTACCATGAGTTTTTCTATCTTGTCTTGAATAACCAAAATATGGAATAATTACATTTATTTCTTTTGCTGATGATCTTCTTAAAGAGTCAACAAAAATAAGTAATTCCATTAATGAAGTATTTACTGGATTTGAGGTAGATTGAATTACAAAAACAATTTTACCTCTTACTGATGTTTCATTTTGAATAAATAATTCACCATCTGCAAAAGTAGAAACTTTTACAGCACCCAAATCTCTTTTAAGAAATTTAGCAACATGTTCTGCTAAATTTCTACTTGCTGATAAACCATATACTACATACTCTTGTTTCACTATTAATATTTAAAATTCCTTCTTTATTTATAAATAAACTAGTTATCATAAAATATTTATTTTTCCTATGATATAGTGTCTATTATTATACTATTTAATTTTATTATTGCTTAATGTAATCTCACATTAAAAGATAAAAATTAACGCTTATTTCTTCTGCTCTTGTAAGAATATTTATCTTATTTAACTCTAAAAAATCTTTTACTTTATTTAAATAAATGCTATTACTATTTTTTAAAGAATTTAATAATGTTTTTCTTTTGTTAGCAAAACATTCTTTTATAAAAGCTAAATATTTTATTTTATCAATTTTAATATCTTTTTTTTTCAAAATAATAAAAGAAGAATCTATTTTAGGTTTTGGATAAAAACATTCTTTTGGTACTCTTATTTCTTTTTTAATTTCAAAAAAAGTATTGATGCTCACAGAAAGTCTTCCATAAGTTTTTGTTTTTGGTTTTGCCAAAATTCTTTCTACTAATTCTTTTTGAAGCATTACTGAAACATTTTGAATTTTCTCTTCTTCTAAAATTTTAAAAATAATTTTAGTAGAAATATAGTAGGGAAGATTTGAAACAAAATTAACTTTTTCAAATTTTTTAAGTAATTTTTTTAAATTAACATCTAAAAAATCAAGATTTAAAAGACAAATATTTTCTTTAATTTCTTCTTTTAAATAATCAGTTAGTTTTTTATCAATTTCAATTGCAATTACAAAATTTCTTTTTGTAATTTCCTTTGTAAGCGCTCCTTTACCTGGACCTACTTCAAGGAAAATTTCACCTTTTAAATCTAAATTTGGAATATTATTTATTATTTCATTAATTTTATTTAAATCTATAAGAAAGTTTTGTCCTAAATTTTTTTTATATTGAACCATAATTATAATTTTATATTAAAAAAAACTGAAAAATTATCTAATACTATTTTTTCTAATTCTTCTTCTTTAATATTTCTTATTTTTGAAAAATATTCATAAACAAGTTTTACATTATAAGGACTATTTTTCTTTCCTCTAAAAGGAACAGGTGTAAGAAAAGGAGAGTCTGTTTCAAACATAATTCTATTTAAAGGAATTTTTTGTAATATTTCTGTCAAATATTTTGTACTAGAAAATGTAATTACTCCATTAAATCCGTATCATGTATTTTTTAAATCTAAAAATTTTTTAGAATCTTCTAATTTTATTCCTCAAGAGTGCAATAGAAACTTTTGATTGGGATAATCTTTTATTATTTCATAAACATCATCAATTGAATCTCTTGCGTGAATAATAATAGGAAGACTTAATTTTTTAGCAAGTTCAATTTGTTCTTTAAAAACAAACTTCTGTCTTTCTTTATCAAAAGGAGGATAGTGATAGTCAAGTCCAATTTCTCCAAGAGCCAAAACTTTTTTTCTTTTTAAATTTTCTTCTAAAAAATTTTTAGAATCCTCATTATATTCTTTTTCATCTAAAGGATGAAAACCTATTGCTGAATAAATACTATTGTATTTTTCGCTTAATTCTAAAACTTCATTCATTGCTTTTTTGTTAAAACCAATATTAACAATTAAAAATAATTCATCCAATGTTTTTTTTAAAACATCATCAAATTTATCTTTATAAAAACTTTTAATTAAATGTGTATGAGAGTCTATTATTTTATTCATATTATTTACCTATACAAAATCTACTAAAAAGATCATTTAAATAGTTTGGATCTTTTTTAATTCCTAAAATTTTTTTAATTATATCCATCGCCCTTTCTATTTCATAACTTATTAAATCAAATTCAACTTTTTCAAAAATAAAGCTTTCTATTTTAATTAATGAATCTAATATTTCTTGAAGATTCGCAAATTGAAAACTTGTAATTAAAATTGCTTTTTCTTCTTCTTCGAAGTTTATTACTTCATTTTTAATAAATAATTTTATATAGTCTATAATCTCAGAAATTTCATTATTTAGTGCTGAAATTTTTAAATAATCTTTTTCACTTCTTTTTGATTGATTTTTATCTATCTTTGTAAGAACTTTTACTATTTTTAAATCATTTGTATCAATATTCTTAAATAATTCTTCTTCTTGTTTTTTAATATCTTTTGTTGAATCTAAAAGCATAAAAATTAAATCTGCTTCTTTTGTCGCTAAAATTGCTTTTTCAATACTTTTTTTTTCTAAAATACTATTTGTTTTTCTAATTCCGGCTGTATCTATAAGTGTAATTTTAAGACCGTCTAAAAAAAATATTGATTCAATTAAATCTCTTGTTGTCCCTGCAATATTAGATGTAATTGCTCTTTCCTTTTTTAAAAAAGAATTTAGTAAGGTTGATTTTCCAACATTAGGAAATCCTATAAAAGCAATTTTTACTCCTTTTGATGCATTTAATAATTTATTAGAATTAGTTAATATTTTTTCGATATTTTCTTTTAATTTTTTTACTTTTTTTCCAATTCCTTCATGACTATATTTTGGTAAATCTGTATTTTCAGGATAATCAATGCTTACTTGAATAAGAGCAATGATATCTTCTAAATGAATTAAAATATCTTTTAATTCATTTGATTGTTTATTATTTATATTTTCTGAAGCTTTTTTAGCAACAAGTTTATCTTCAGTTGTTATTAATTCATTTATTGCTTCCGATTGAATTAAATCTATTTTATTATTAAAAAATGCTTGTTGCATAAATTCGCCAGCTTTCGCTTGTCTAACATCTTGTTTTTCTAAAAAGGAAAGAATTTTATCAGCAATATACATTGAACCGTGAAACTGAATTTCTATTGTATCTTCTCCCGTAAAAGATTTGGGTGAAGCAAAAATTAAAAGAATTACATCATCAATAAATTCGTCATTTAAAAATAATTTATGTACTTCTAATGTAGAATGATTTAATTTTGTAAAAGGGAAGATTTTTTTTGTAAGCAAAAAAGTTTCAGGGCCTGAAATTCTTATTATCCCAACATTTTGATTTATGGGTTTTGTAACTAAAGAAAATATTGTATCCATAACACAAATAAACACTAATTAAAATCTTAAAAAATAATATTAAAGATACTTTTATTATAAAACAAAAAATTAGAAATCTTATTTATCGGTTTTTTTGACTAATGGATTCAAAAAATCTTTTATATCTTTTCATGAAACTTATTTCTTCCATAATTTACTTTATAATTGCTTAATTTATTTGTAAACATATATTTTTCAAGTTTAAAAGATTTTTTAGCGCATGATTTAATCAAAATTTTATTTATTTTTGAAAATTTTTCTAAAGAATTAGGAATTAAATCTTCAATTTCTTCTTCATTAAAAATATCTGTAAAATCAATATCATCGTTTTTGCAAAAATCTAGATCTATATTTAATTAAAATTAATCATTTAAATATTTTTTAAAATATTCTTCAACAATTTTTTCTGATGATATAAATTTGTTTTTATTTTCTTTTGTTTTTCATGCTTTTTTTCAAGATAAATCTTTATGACTTCTTATCGCAAGTGAAAAATCACTAATTTTAAAAATATTTTTCGTTAAAAAAGAATCGACAAAATTTTTTGCTTCTGAATTTATTTTTTTTAATTTTTTACTAATATCTTCAATCGATTCATTGATGTTTTCGATATCTGATAATTTTATATTTTCATTATATTCTGAAAAAATATCAATCTCTACAGGTCCAAATTGTCTTGCCTGAAATCTAGGATTTTTAAAAAGATAAATTTCATTTATTTTTCCTTTTTCTTTTTTTTCTTTTATTTCTTCTGATAATTTTTTGCCAAATCCTGCTCAATATGCAAATAAAAAATAAATTGATTTTTGAAGTTTTATTGAAGAAATTTTTTCATTATATTCTTTTTCGTAAAGTAAAGAAACATAATGTGCTAATTCTGTTTTTTCAAAAATACCCTTTACTTCTTTCTCCATATTATTTCCTTTTTTAAAATTTTTATTATTATTAAAGTTATATTATTTTATATTTTTTTCTTATTTTTAAAATTAAAATCAATTTAAAGAATCTCATATATTAGTACCAAAATAAGTATCTAAAAGCGCAACGCCAATAAAAAATACAGCTGCTATTATAGCTGCAACTACAAGTATAGGAATTAAAATCCTATTAAAAATAAAGAAAACTGTTTCTTTTCCAAGCGATCATAAAATTAAAATAAAAATTATGAAACCTATAACAGAAACAAGAACTATAGCTCAAATGGGCATTTTTTATCATTCTTTCTAAATAAGGTAATTAAACTTATTTTAACTCATTAAGTAAGGAAGAATTAAACTTTTAAAATTACTATCTTTTCCAAATATTACAAAAGGAGAATTTGAATCATTAAATCCTATTTTTATTTTCTCTGCATCTAAATTAGTTATTGCTTCTCTAAGTAATCTTGGATTAAAACTAATAAAAAAATTCTTCTCACCTTGAAAATCAAATTTTTTTGTTTTTAAACTAGAATAACCAATTTCTAGTTCTCTAAATTCAACTATTATTTCATTTTTATCAAAAAGAAATTTTATAACATTAGTATCTGAATTTTTATTAAAATTTATTACTGTTGTTCCATCAATTAAATTTAAAATTTCTTGTTTGCTTATATCTAAGTAATTTTTAAATTTTATTGGAAAAATTTTTTCAACATTAGGAAATACGCCTTCGATTAAATTTCCTTTTGAAATAAAATTTTCAGATGTAATTAAAATTTTATTATGACTAAATAAAATATTTAATTCTTTTGATGATTCAAAAATATTTAGATTTTCTTGAATTACTTTTATAGGAATTATTTTATTTAAATTTAAATTTTGATCATTAAAACTTAATTTTAAAATTGTTGCTCTTGTGTTATCTGTAGCACTTGTTTTTATAATCCCGTTTTCTATTACTAAATTAACACCTTGTAAAATTCTTCTTGGTGCAGATATGTCTCCCGAAAAAATAACACCCTTAAATAATTTAAAAAACTTTTGGTAACTTAAAATGAAAAAGTCTTTTGAATCAACATTGAAATTTTCTTCTTCAAATTCTTTTGAATTCATTAAATTTAATTCATATTCATAATTTTCAGATTTAATAATTAAAACATTATCACCCATTGTATGTATTTCAACAAATTCATCTGTTATTTTAGAAATAATTTCATTAAATAATTTTGATTTTACTAATACTTTTCCTTCTTTAAATATTTCAAAATCTTTTTTCAAAATAGCTTTTAATGAAAGAAATTCTCCTTTTGTTTCAAATGTTATTTTATTTTTAAAAACATTTATTAAAATTCCTGTAAATTCAATTTTATTTATTAAATTTGTAGAAGGAATTACTATTTTTTTAGATATTTTTTTTATTTCATCTGTCTTTATTTTAAATTTCATTTTTACCTCATATAATATTAATTTTTATTTATTATTATTATTAAGCATGTTAATTTTGTTAAAAACTCTATCTTAAGTATGTTTTATTTGATTAAACTATATTAATAAAATATTAATGTAATGTTTATAACATTTTTTTAATTTCTTGAATTGTTTCATTTAATTTAATATTAGTATTTATTGTATTTTTTGTTTTATTTAAAGAAACAATTATTGTAGAATGATCTCTTTTAAAAAATCTTCCAATCTCTATAAGAGAATCATTCATTAATTCTCTTATTAGATAAATTGATATATTTCTTGCAAAAACAATTTCTTTTTTTCTTGTTGGTCCTAGTAAATCACTTTTTGAAATTCCAAAATATTTTGAAATTGTGAATATTATATTTTCCTTTGTAATATGTTTATTTATTGAATTTGATTCTTTAAAAATATTAACCACATCACTTAAATTAATTTCAAAATCATTTTTATCTTCATTGATAGAAAAAAGAAGTAATTTATTTAAAGCTCCTTCAAGAAATCTAACATTTTTTCCATAATTTACAGCAATTCATTCAACAGCATCATCTTTTATTTTTATTTCATTTAATCCTTCAAGATTTTTAATTTTCATTTTTAAAATTTCAATTGCAGTTTCTTTATCTGGAGGAGTAATTCCTAAAAGCAACCCTTTTTTAAATCTTGTAATAAATCTTTCTTCAAAACTTACTAAATCTTCAGGTTCTTGATCTGAAGCTACAACAATTTGTTTATTTTTTTTATCACTTTTAATAAAATTATCAAAAATAGAAAAGAAAATTTCTTTTGTTTTATTTCTATTTTGAATGAATTGAATATCATCTACTAAAAGCAAATCGTAATTTAAAAATTCATTTTTTATTTCTTCTAAATTTTTATCAACATTTCTGTCTCCCGAGATTGTTGCTCTTACAACAATTTGTCCAAAATCTTTTGCTTCTATGTATTTTATTGATTTATAACTTTTTTGCTCTTTTGCATTATTTGCTATTGCATGAAGAATATGAGTTTTTCCAAGTCCACTTTTTCCATGAATAAAAAAAGGATTTCAACTTTTAGATCTATTTTTTGAAATTGTAATAGCAGCTTTATAAAGTAATTTATTATCTTTTGAAGCTATAAAATTATCAAAAGTAAATCTTTCATTAGGTTCATAATTATCTTTTGTTTTTATTTCTATTTTTTCTTCTTTATTATTTTTTTTATTTTTTGAATATTCATCTTTATAAAAAATTTCTAATTTATAATCAAGATAATTTTTATTTATTGCATTAATTAATAGATTATAAAAATCATTTTTAATAATCACTTCGGCAATTTTATTCTTTGTTGTAATCACCATTAATTTATTAGAATCGTCAATTTTTTCTAAATTTGTATCAGTCATCATCAACTCAAAAGTTAATTTTTGTTCTTCTTCTATCGCAACTGATTCATAAATATTTTTTCAAATAAGACTTAATTTTTCCATAATTCAATTTATCCACATTATTATATTTAAGTTTTTTTACAAAAAAAAATAAAAGAAAGAAATAAACTTATTAACATTTTTGTTAAAAACTTATTAATAA